>JAZLHV010000058.1:0-7775 GCA_045617045.1 Lachnospiraceae bacterium | reverse complement strand
GGTTATGGTGGTTGACCACCATAACCTGTCCCCTGTCGTCGACCACTATAACCTGTCCCCTGTGCCAAATTCATTCAAACGGATACTTTACGCCAAATTTCTCTCTTATGCTATCCATAAGCTCCATCACATATACGGATTCGCTAAGCGGCATTGCCTCGGCTTCGGTGCGACCGTTAAGGATTGCTTCTTTTGCCGCCAAAACCTCGTACTCGTAGCCGTTTACCATTACCGGAATGTCCTTTTCAAGCAGGACTTTACCGGAATTGTCGGTGATTTTAACGTGTTCGGGGCGGTTAATGGTGTAAAACTCTATCGAGCCCGTAGTGCCCGTGATGCGGGCGTAGTTACTGTTGTCGCGCACAAAAGAAGCCTTGCACACAGCGGTTACGCCATCCGCATATTTCAGGGTAATGCGGTCGGTTTCGTCGACACCGGTTTTGTATTTGCTGCACTCTGCCGAAACGTCGGCAAAGTCTTTTCCGTAAAGCATCAGCGGAACGCTTAAACTGTAAACGCCAAGGTCCAAAAGTGCGCCGCCTGCAAGCGCGGGATTGGTTAAACGGTCGATATGGCTTATCGGTACGGCAAAGTCCGCCTCGATATTCGTGACCGTGCCAATCATGCCGTCATCAATATAGCCCTTGATAGCGCTCATTCCCGGCTGGTAGCGGGTCCACATTGCCTCGGCCAAAAAAACATTTTTAGCCTGCGCCAGTCTTACAAGCTCCTTTGCCTGCGCCACATTTGCCGTAAATGCCTTTTCCACCAGGCAATTGCGCCCGGCTTCAAGGCACAGTTTTGCGTTGTTAAAGTGCTCTGAATGCGGTGTTGCAATATATACAAGGTCAATCGCTTCGTCGGCAGCCATTTCTGCGTACGTTCCGTATGCTTTTTGAAATCCGAATCGTTCCCTGAAAGCTTCCGCCCGCTCGAGACTGCGGCTTGCAACCGCATACATATTTAATTCGCTCTTTAAGCCTGCAAGTGCCGCGCTCATGCTCTCTGCAATATGCCCGGCGCCAAGTATTGCTACGTTAATCTTCTTCATTGTTATTTTCCCCGGTCGATACAGACAATTCCGCATTCTTTTTTACAAGATAATCAACAGTAAGTTTTGCAGCTTCTCCGATACAGTTCCATGCCACGGCTTTAACTTCGTTGCGGCTTTGGCGATAGTCATCGCTTTCCGTCAGCTCATCAATCGTTTTCTTTAAGTCTCCAAACTGTTCCTCGTTAAGGGAGGGACCGAGTTTGGGCAGTACCTTAAAGCGCCACAACGGCTCGTCTATCCAGGCCGCATCATATGGTGCCGTATCTACAGAGGTATCGGCCACAATTACAGGTTTGTCAAATATGTAGCAGTAGTCCGAAATAACGCCCGAAAAATCCGTTATCATCAAATCGGCCCGGCTTAATATGTCAAAGTTATCATTATCAAAATTCCACTTAAGACGATTGCTATCCGGATATTTTGCCCTAAGCCCGGCCAAAAGTTCGGGATCTGAAATTGCCATCTGCGGATGCGGTCTTATTACAATGTCATAGCCGGTTTTCAATAAAGCCTCGATAATTTTCTCGCCGAATCGGTTAAGTATCGAGCTTTCGCCCCATGACGGGGCCACAAGTATCAGTTTATTTTCCGACGGTTTCACGGTATGTTTTGCCGCTCTTTCCATCAGGGAATCCATATATGTACTGCCCGTAACCGGAGTCTCCTTGGCCGGAAGATGTCGCATTTGCTCGAGCATACGGATATATCGCTCCTGGAATGCGCCTGTAAGCAGCACGGCATCGTAAAAATCAACGCCAAACATTCTGTAAAACAGACCATCATCCACGGTATGATATATGTGCACATAAAAATCCACGTCCTTTGAGCGTTTCCATTGCAGCACCTCAAGCCCCGGCGTAGTTGCCAACACAATTTTTGCCTTCATAAGGTTAAGCTTTGCAAAAGCTTTGTTGCCCTCGCCTATAAACTGCGGCTTTATGTATTCATATTTTTCATCAAACACGGGATCGTCGGCCGCTGCCGTATAGTACTCTGCCGGAATTTTTCTTTTTTCAAATTCCTCACACACCGGTTTAAATACATTCCAGTAGCGTTTTGATTCGCAAAAAATAACGTAATCCGGCTTTTCGCGATCCTTTTGCAGTGCTTCACTTTTCCCTCCCGTTACGGCAAAGCGCACTTTAACCGCCAGTGATCTTAAAAAGAAAACCGCTGTTGAAAGAATACCTATTATTATCGTAAAAAGCATACTTCCCGTGCCGGGATCGATATACAAACAAGTTCTCATGCTCTCTCCTGCCTAAATACTAATCACTTTTCATACAGGACATTCCAATTGTTAAGGTTCCTGATGTCGTTTCCCGAAAACTCCATCCACGGATGGTCGCTTGTATCAAATACATTTCCGTTATTTGTTAATATGCTTGAATTCTGTGAGGTAGTAATCTTTAGGGGTTGTTCGTACTTTGCATTATTATTTATTTCCCTGCCGGTAAACGGATTGACGGGGTTATCTATTGTACCTGTCACACATAAGGTTGGCACATCCGCATTTGTCATTAAGGTGTTACATACATTCACATTGCCTTCTTCCATATACCATACATTTCCCTGATTCAAAGCATCCGAGCCCGCAAAGTCCTTCACCAGCAATACAGGGTTATACGTTTCAAGTCCGGTTTCCTCGTCAATAAGAACATTTTCGGTCTGAAGTACGGGCCAGCCATGGTCCGACACAATGATTATCCTTGTGTTGTCATAGATTCCCTCTTCCTTGAGGTAATCCAAAAATTCCCCCAGCAATTTATATGCAGCCACATTAACCTGGTAGTGCGTCTCTGCCGTCCAGTCGGGCATGGTAAGGTACCTTCCCTCCACCACAAAGTCTGCCAAAGCTTCGGCACTGTACGGATAATACGAAACATTCGGGCCTATATCATAGTCCGGCATCTGCAAATAGGAAGGCTCATGCGTGAGGTTATTGTTTACCACGGTAAATGTATTTCGGCTGCCGCCTTTTACGTACATATACTCATCAAGGTAATCCAGGGTTGCATAGCTTCCGGCGCAGTAAAATACCGCATCGCTCCCCTCACTGTTTACGGGCTTTCCCAAATAGTTTCCTTCATCATAAATCGAATTTTGCAGCAAAACCGGTGCCACTCTGAACAGGCTGTATATTGCTACATGCTTCTTTTGTGTAACCAATTCTTCATCATTGTGATATTCATAATCGGCATACTTATCACGGGTAGTATAGCCTGATATATTCTCGTATCCGTCGAAAATCGAAACATCCGGATACTCCTTGTAGTTGGCGTACGACGGATCCACTACGCTTACTTCATATCCGTTTTCACTGTACAGCACCGGAAGCGTCAATATCGCTTCGTTGTGTTTATCCACAAGTGCTTCCGTATCGCGCCTGTTCATCTCATAGGGCGTATATTCATAGCCGCCATATATCGCGGGAACTGCAAAATTTGTGCATCCGCCAAAAGAAATGGTATTCGGATAATACACGAAATCGGCAAACTGTGCAGCAATCTCCGGTCTTTCCTTGAAAATGTAAGGTATGTACTCGTTAATGGCTCTGTCCATCATAAAAACAAGTACGTTTTTGCCGTTTTTGCTAAGCGGTACCGTCGGTACTATTGTTGTATCCTTCTTAACCTCATAGTAGCCTTCACTTTTAAGTACAGTGTGCGTCTTTACAACATTAACACCGCCCAAAGCAACCATCATAAGTATTAATACCGAAAGAACTCTCACACAAAGTTTCGGTTGCTTATTTACTATCCATATAAGCACTGCTGCCGTTACCGCCAGCACGCCTAAATTTATAAGCTTCTGCAAATCGTTATAGATCGGCAGTTCCACAAACTTTAACAAATAGTCCATTGTGCCGTACTTACCGTAAAACAGATAGTAATTTATTAATGAGCAGATACTTACCACCCATAAAAGGTACGCAAATATCTTCTTTCCGGATTCTTTTGAAATGCCGTAAAAAATACCTGCCCACACCAATATAAAGCCTGCGTATAGTGAAAGTGCATTAACCACCAATGCTAACGGCGTATTGTGCACCACGCTGCCAAACTCCACCGGCGAAGTGCTGATAAGCTGTGCAGGTATCGTAAGGCCCAAAAACACCGTGCAAAACAACGCCCCCGTCCAAAACAGTGCCTTTACCTGCTTCATTTCGCCTTCTTTAACCACAAAGAAATTCTCTATATTCTTCTTGAGCTTAAGGTTGTATTTGTCGGCAATTGACAAAAAAAGCGGCAAATACGAAAGCACCATTATTATTCCCAACAGCAAAAACTGTCTGCGCGCCGTAAGTCTGTGTGAAAGCACAAGCTTCACAAACAGACCGGTTCCCGTTGCTGCCGACAATACATTAATAACCGCACGTTTTCTTTTTACAAGTTTAAAGAACACGTTTTTAAGCAGGGAAAACAAATTGTTGCAGGTCCAGTAAAGCACTAATCCTGCGGGACTTCTGTAAAGAATCACCAAAAACAAAAGCGCCATGGCGTAAAGCTGAAGCTTTTCCTTGGCTTTAAAGCCTTTGGTGTAGATTGCACCCGAAACAATATTAATAAGCGTCATTAATATCGGAAGGACATTTACTGCCACATTTCCAAGCTTTAAAATGCCGTCCTGCGCTCCCAAATCACTGATCAGGTAAAAGCTTACCCCATCAAGGAGTTTAAGATTTGAAAGGAAATGATACGCAGCGATAAAGAAAGGTATTTGAAACAATAAAGAAAGCGAACCTTTAATTGCCGAAAGCGGATTATAGTTTTCGATGCGGTAATAGGTTGTCTGCATCATATACCGTTCATCGCCTTTAAAGGTTTTCTTTATGTGCCTGTTCCATCGCTCCATGGACTTAACCTTTTCGCGCTCACGTTCCTGCATATCGTCAGCTCTTTTGTATAACGGAAGCACACACAGGTTAATTACAAGGCTCACAAACATTATGGAAATTGCCGGCTTATCCATAAAAATCTTGTTCATAAAATAGAATATGAACTCGACTATGCATTCGACCGGCATAATAAATATTGTATAAAGGAAATCAAGCATTTCGCACACTCCTGCGATAAAATATTCGTATGCAGAATTCCCCCACATAAAAAGAAGCCTGCGTCCGTAATTATATTACAAACAGGCTTCTTTGTATACTCTGTAAACGTACTCTATATGTTCCCTGCGTCCTTAAAGCACTTGCGCTGCTTTATATAAAACAGGATGCCGAGTACTATCCATACTACCAGCATTAAGTAGCTTTCCCGGCCAAAATGTACTCCGCTAAGCCCCGGAATCGGTATCAGCTGCAGCACTATAAATATCAGTGAAAACATCACGCCAAGCACAGACATTACCTTTAAAAGAGGATTGCCGTCTCCGTCTTTACGCATAACAATCAATGTCGATGCTGCGGTAAAGAAGTACCCGATTGACGCACCGATTGCGCTCATATCCACAAACCATCCCAAAGCCTCACGTCCAAGTATCGGTCCTGACAGGGAAATAAGTATGCAAAACAGTATAGCGTTTTTGGGGGTATTATGCTTTGCGTCAATATCGCCGAACCACTTTGGCAAAAATCCGTCACGGCTCATAGAATACATAAGTCTCGATGAGGCAAGGTAAAATCCCATTATTCCCGAAAGAACCGCACAGGACACACCTACTCCGATTAAGACTTTACCGAATGTTCCCAGAAGCTCTTCGGCAGCCACCAGTAACACCCATTCCCCGGCAATTACCCGCTCCGGCCAGTTTTCAAGCGCCGCTGCGGCAACCGTGTTGTTTGAGGTATAAACAAAGCATCCGAAAGCAATTGCAACAATCATTATCAGCATAACTTTCCTGTAGGAAAACTTAATCTCCTCAGCCGCCTGCGGAATAGTGTCAAAGCCTACATAAGCCCACGGCGCAATTGCAAAGGTTGCCAATATTGCGGCTGCAACGTTTGTATTTTTAAGGTTTTCGGAGTATCCGCCCGCTGCAATCGCGGCAGCTTTGTTGAATCCCCACACAGGCTCCATATTAATGCCCTTGGCCTTTGACGAAACAAGTGCGGCAATGCAAAGTGTAAACGCACATGTTGCCAGCAAAACCGCCAGCACCGTCTGTATAAACCCTGCTTTTTTAACTCCCAATATATTAAAAATACCGAAAAGAATAAGGATGCTCATTGCAAGAATCATTTCACCGAGCCATACATCAAATCCCGCTATGCGGTAATGAAATCCGAACTTCAATATGTCTGCATTGCCGTCAAGGCCATCCACAATAAGGCCGATAGCGGTTGAATTCATAGGTACATTTGTTAAGTAGGCCGCCACCAGAAACCACCCGCACACATAAGCGGTTGTCTTTCCGAAACAATTTTTGGTGAATGTAAACTCTCCGCCGGCCATGGGGTATTTAGGTATCATATATGCATAAGAAAACGCAATAATTACCATTACCAAAGCGCCCAGCACCATTGCAATCGCCGTACCGGCCACCCCGGAATTGGGCAAAAATTTCTTTCCCGGATTAATGAACGATCCCCAACCGATTATGCAACCGAAAGCTATCGCCCACACATGCGCGGGAGATAATTGTTTTTGAAGTTTTGTTTCTTTCTTTTCCATTATGTTCTCTCCTTACACCCCTACACATCATAGGTTTTGTCAATTGCCTTCAGTTCGCGGAAAGTGTCAATTTCAACAATGTCCTCGTCACTGCAGGGACGCACTTCGATTTTATACTGTCCTTTATAAGCCTGATTGGGAACGGTTTCCCAATATCTTTCCTTACCGCCCGGAGCCGCAAAAGCTTCCTTGATGTGCTCGGACAATTTTGCCCCATCGGCAGAGTTAAAATAATATATGCCGACCATCTGGTAACAATTTAAGCCACCAACCTTTTCCTCGGTAACACAGTTATCTTTGTCGACCTCAAGACACCAGTCATCTGTACGTTCTTTCCATATTCCCAAAACATTTGACCGATAATTATACTTACGAATAATCTTCGGATTGGAAACAAGAAGATCCGCTTCCAGCACATATGCATTCTGCATCAGATAACGTGCAACCATTGCCGATGAAATATTGTTTGCCTCGTTATATAAAGGATTTTCGATAAATTTAATCATCGGATACTTGTACAGCAGTTGGTCGAACTGTTCCGAAAGATATCCTCTTACAATGTATATCTCATCGATACCTGCATCCAGGCAAGCCTGAATTGACGTATCAATCATTCTTGTGCCGTTAACACGCACTAACGGTTTGGGGGTATTTAATGTAACCGGCACCAGTCTTGTGCCAAATCCGGCCGCAATATATATAGCTTTTTTGGCACGATACGGTTCTAACGCTTCAAGACCGGCCGCCGTAATCTTCCCATCCTCTATGTACTTAAGTTCAATTAATTCCTGAAATGTTTTGTTTACCGCCCCCAGGGACATTCCTGTCTTCTCCTGCATTTCACGCTGTGTAAACGTTTCACGGCTCGTAGCCAATACCTCAAGAACGTCAAATTGTTTCCTCGATAGCTCCATATCTGTCTTCCTGTTCAAAATATAGTTCTTTCTTTATACGTGTTTATATTTTTACATTGTTTTTTCGTTTTGTAAAGAGTTTTTTGTTCATTCTTTGCTATTGTTTTTTTGCTTTTGAACATTTGCCACAGGGGACAGGTTATAGTGGTCGACCAAAGGGGACAGGTTATGGTGGTTGACCACCATAAC
>JAZLHV010000057.1:0-8387 GCA_045617045.1 Lachnospiraceae bacterium | reverse complement strand
TCATGTAGTGAAGGTTGTAGGACCATCCTACAGAACGAAGGATTATTACGAATTGCTTGATGCGGAAGAGCAAAAAACCGGTCGGTAGAAACCTACATTTTCATTTCGGAAAAAAACGGCATTTTCATGTTGACATTTACAGTGTGGGGTCTATGCAAGATTTTTGATTTTCCAGACCGATTATTTTTCTATGCCCTATGCTGTGTGGGGTCTATACGGTCTATATGCTTATACAGGCCGACAAAATCCTTTGATTTTTTGTTTTGTGGGGTCTATATGACAAATCTCTCTCCACTGACCGAATTTTGCCTTATTATTGTCCTTTTGCGGGGTCTGTCATAAGTACTTTGCTCTATAGACCGAAACCCGCGATATTAATGGTTCAGGCATTACTCTTCGGCTCGGGTGTGGCGAAATGCCGGGCATTCCTTCAGTCGCAATAAGTCAGGCGAACCTTCCCGCAGCGTCGGCGCTTGGCGAGGTTTTAGGCGCGAATGCTAATGAGCGGACGAGCCTAGCAGGACGGCGCACGAAAGTCTTGGCCGGTCGTATAATGAGTGGCCGTCCAGCCGCTACGCGAGGGAGTGAGCGGGAGCGTTGTTCGCCGGACTATTGCGCCTGAAGGACAGCCCGGCATTGGGGGATGGGCATCCCTTCAGGCAGGGGAAGACTGTGCAAAATACGTCGGCCGGACTATTGCGCCTAAAGAAATGCCTGCTATTGGGGAATAAAAAAATCCGCCGAAGTGACTCGGCGGACTTTGCAGGTAATCTTAAGACTATATTAAAGTTTAAGTGTAAGCTGAATTTCTTTTTCGGCCTCGGCTTTAAATTCCTCGAGCTGAAGGGTGTCGATTTCAGGTAAATCCTTAATCGACTTAACTCCAAAGGAACGTAAAAATTCTTCGGTTGTTCCGAAAAGAATCGGGCGACCCGGAACGTCTTTACGGCCCAGCTCACAAATAAGATTATACTCGGTTAAACGGTTAATGGCATATTCGCAGTTAACGCCACGGATAGACTCTATTTCAACACGGGTAATAGGCTGCTTGTATGCAATAATTGAAAGTGTCTCTATTACCGACTCCGACAGAGACATACGCTTCGGAGTTTTTGCAATTTTTATAAGAGTATCATATGTAGAAGGTTTCGTGGCAATCTGATACGAATCTTCAAGTTTCAAAAGTTCAAGTCCCGAAGCCGGATCTTCATATCGCTTTCTAAGTTCGTCAAGAAGTGCGATTGCCTCGTCTTTTTCAATTTCCAAGGCTTCGCAAAGTCTTGAAAGTTCGCAGGAATCGCCGAGAGCGAAAAGAATCGCTTCAAGTCTTGCAAGTTTCTCCTGTTTATCCAATGTATATCTCCTATGCTGCGTTAGATGTTATCGTAATATCGTCAAAAAGTTTAGTCTGTACAATAGTAATACGGCCTATTTTCATAAGCTCCAGAATAACCAGAAACGCAACAATAAGCTCTGCTTTACTGTTCTGTTTTTCCAGCAATTCCCTAAACGAAAAATGCTTGTGCGTAAGCACATAATTTTCGATATATAAAGACTTGGCTTCCATATCGATTTCTTCTTTTTCAATGTTACCGAAATGTGAGCGAACAGGGTCAATCTTATCGACCTTGCGCGACATCATAAAATCAAATATTTCGTGAAGCTTATTTAAGTTCATGTCGCCCACCAAAGCTTCATAATCGATGGGCTCACGGAAGTTTTTAACCTCTTCGGGGAAAGTTTCCGCCTTGCAAAGCGAACAACCTGCCTCAAGCTGCATATCCTTAAGTTCATAAGACATATACTTGTACATCTTGTACTCAAGCAACTTTTCAACCAGCTCGGCACGGGGATCGACTTCCTCGCCTTCATCATTAACTTCCTTGGGCAAAAGCATACGGCACTTTATATCCACGAGCGTTGCAGCCATAACCAGAAATTCCGACATAACATTCATGTCAGCTTCTTTCATAGCCTTGATATAATCAAGATACTGATTGGTGATTTCAACAATCGGGATATCATATATATCGACTTTGTTTTTCTCTATTAAATGTAATAATAAATCAAGCGGGCCTTCAAAAGCCTCAAGTTTAACGGATATTGCCATTATCTAGTATTCCTTTTCAAATCAAGTCACTAGATATTGTACCTTGTAATCCAAAAATAATCAACGCTTTTTTATATGAATATACACAATTTCACCGGGATTAAATACCCTTATCGGTATCGTATGCAGCCCGAGCCCTCTGCTTACAATCATTGTGTTGGCACCCTGTTTGAAGCGCCCACCGTCATAATGCGGGAAAAGCGTACATCTTGGCGATACAACTCCGCCGATTCCCGGTATTCTTACAAGGCCGCCGTGCATGTGCCCCGACAGTGTTATATCTGCGCCCCAATCCGTGTATGCCGGCATATACTCCGGATTATGTGCCAAAAGAACATTAACCTTTTCATCCGAAGGCACCCCGACGCTTTCCTTAATAACGTTTTCACTCATGGGAATAAGTTTAAATCTTGTATAATATTCCCTCGGAATTTCAAGTCCGTAAAATCTTATATTTCCAACGTCCTCATATTCATTAAACAACAGCCTGACGCCTTTAGAAGCAATAGCCTTAACGTAATCTTCGTACATCGAACCGTATTTTTGAGGGTAAAGCATAGTCCTGTATTCATGATTTCCGTAGGCATATATTATCCTGTGATTTTCCGCAAGACTTTCAACCAACGAAACTGCCGTTTCAAAAGAACATCCCGGATGGGCCGTCAGCATATCTCCGCCGAGTATAACCGCATCGGATTCAAGGCTGTTGATTTTCTTTATTAATTTTTCGTTCTTATTGCCAAAAGAACGGTTATGAAGATCGCTTAAAAACACGAAATAATAATCTTTGTCGGTATCGGCGGTAATATCATATTTTCGCACCACAAAGCGATTTGAATCGATAACCGCCACACATACAAAAACCAAAAGCAGTATCGCTATAACCGTCAAAATAATCTTCAATGCCATAATATTCCAACACCCGCATTTTCAAATATCAACTTGATTGGCATGAATCCTTCGCATCCTCGCAAAGCGTTTTTGCTTTACAGAAAATTCGAAGAACTTTCCTATAATGTGATAAAAGGTCCCTGACATATGTCAGAGACCTTCTGGTTAATTCTTAGATGTATTTACGCTTTCTAGCTGCCTCAGACTTCTTTTTACGCTTAACGCTGGGCTTCTCGTAATGCTCACGCTTACGGATTTCCTGCTGGATACCGGCCTTGGCGCAGCTTCTCTTAATACGACGTAATGCGCTGTCTAATGATTCGCCTTCTTTTACAATAACGTTTGACATTTTCTTCCCTCCCTTCAGTCCCTAGTTCAAGACTTTATGGGTTATTCGTGATTAAACACTAGTGTAGTGTATCAAAAAACTTATAAATCGTCAACAGAAATGTTGCAATTATTAAATTCTTATTTTATCTGTGATTCCAACGCTTTATAAGCCTCGTCCAAAGCTTTTAAAATACCTGCGGGATTCTTGCCGCCGGCTTGTGCCATATTGGGACGTCCGCCGCCGCCACCGCCTACAAGACCTGCAATTGCCTTGATGAGGTTTCCTGCATGAGCACCCTTTGCCATGGCATCATCCGTAGCCTTAACTACAAGGTTTACCTTGCCCTCAAAATCTGAAGCCAAAACAACCACTCCACCGCCAAGCTTTGCGGCAATTTCATCGGTTAAATCTCTTAATCCGTTCATGTCAACATTTGAAACGCTTGAAGCAATGAACTTTACGCCCTTAACTTCTTTAACATTTCCCATAACATCACCGAGTGCATCCTTGGCAGCCTTTGCCTTTAATGACTCAAGTTCCGAGTTAAGTGACTTAATCTCGCCCATCATCGATGAAAGACGCTCGATAATGTTTGACGGTTGTGATTTAACAATAGCACATGCCTCCATGAGCATGTTTTCAATATCTTTGTAGTACTCAATAACGTTAACACCGGTAACTGCTTCAATACGGCGAACGCCCGCAGCCACACCGGACTCGGAAAGAATCTTAAAATTGCTGATTTCCTGAGTGTTACGCACATGCGTACCGCCGCATAATTCCTTAGAGAAGTCTCCCATTGAAACAACACGTACTTTTTCGCCGTACTTTTCGCCGAATAAAGCCATCGCACCTGTCTTTTTAGCCTCATCGATTGACATTACATCTGTTGTAACCGGCAAAGCTTCCATAATCTTTTCGTTAACAATAGCCTCTACTCTTGCAATTTCAAGAGCCGTCATAGCCTGTGAATGGCTAAAGTCGAAACGTGTGCGGGTTGTGTCCTGATATGAGCCCTGCTGTTCAACATGGTCACCGAGAACCTCCTGCAAAGCAGCCTGCAATAAATGCGTTGCGGAATGATTTCTGCAGGTGGCGGCTCTTCTCTGAGCATCAACCGAAAGATTAGCCTTATCACCCGTTTTGATGGTACCTGCCAAAACAGTTCCGACATGTCCGATACGGCCTTCGGGAAGCTTAATGGTATCAGAAACCTCAAATACGGCAGTGCCTACGGTAATAACACCCGTATCACCCTTCTGACCACCCATGGTAGCATAGAAAGGTGTTTTCGAAACTACGATTGTACCTTCATCACCTGCATTTAATGCATCTACCATTTCCTCATTGTTGGCAACGCCTAAAATAACGTCTGTATATGAAAGTGTATCATAACCTATAAACTCACTTGCAGCCTTACTGCCAAGTGCAGCAAACAAATCGGCATCCTGTGACTTCTGTGTAAAGTTTGAATTTTCGCGAGCTTTCTGCTTCTGCTCAGCCATCGCTGATTTAAAGCCTTCCTCCGAAACGGTCAAGCCTTCTTCGGCTGCCATTTCAACGGTAAGCTCAAGCGGGAAGCCAAATGTGTCATATAAGTAAAAGGCTTCTTTACCGTCAATTTCACGGGCACCGGATTCTTTTTTTTCATTAAGAATCTTCAGGTACTCTTTCATGCCGTTTTCCAGAGTAGCTTCGAATCTTTCAATTTCTTTACCAAGTTCCGACAATACAAACTCTCTGTTCTCGGTAAGATTTTTGTAGCTGTCCTTGTAAACTTCATCGATAAAGATCGTTGCAATCTTTAACAAATCATCTTTCTTAAGACCTAAGTTACGTCCATGGCGAACCGCACGTCTAATTAAACGTCTTAATACATAACCTGCGCCGGCATTTGAAGGGCGAAGCTTTGCAGCATCACCAATCAACATTACGGAAGTACGTATGTGGTCAGAAAGAATACGCATTGACTTGGTTAAAGCTTCATCAGACTCGTACTTAACGCCCGAAGCGGATTCAATGTAATTAATAACAGGCAGGAACAAATCTGTTAAATAAACATCGGAAATTCCGTTTAGAAATGCAAGATTACGCTCAAGACCCCAACCGGTATCGACATTCTTCTTGGATAAGGGGGTAAGTGTGCCGTCCTGATGCTTCTCATACTGCATAAAAACATCATTACCAACCTCGGTAAATCTGCCGCAATGACAGCCGGGCTTACAGTCCGGACCGCAAGGTTTAACAGCATCGTTTATAAAGAACATTTCAGAGTCAGGTCCGCAGGGACCGAACTCAAGTCCCCACCAGTTATCTTCGGCAGGCAGGAAATAAATATTCTCGGGCTTAATGCCTGATGCAATTCTGAACTTTGCACCTTCTTCGTCGCGGGGAGCATTTTCGTCACCTTCAAAAACGGTAGCTGCAATATGATCGCGGTCAAATCCGAAAATCTGTGTGAGTATTTCGTAACTCCACTTGCATCTTTCCTCTTTGAAATAATCGCCAAGGCTCCATGAGCCCATCATTTCAAAAAATGTTAAATGACTCTTGTCACCGATTCCGTCAATATCTACCGTACGCACACATCCTTGTACATTGCAAAGTCTTGTGCCGCAAGGATGCTTTTTGCCAAGTAAATAAGGCATAATAGGCTGCATACCGGCAACATTAAACATTGCACCCGTTGAGCCGTCGGAAACAAGCGAAACAGCGCCGACATCCACATGTCCGCGATCTGTATAGAATTTAATCCAAGCTTTACGTAATTCGTCTGAAGAAATTTTTTTCACAATTATCTCCTAATATTTAAAAAGTAAATTTATCAGCAAAGAATGCATCAAGTTCGTCAATTGCAACACGTACCTGCTCCATGGAATCACGGAAACGAACAGTTACGCAGTTATCGGTCTCTGAATCAAAGTCATAAGTTACGCAGAAAGGAGTACCGATTTCATCCTGACGACGATAACGCTTACCAATGTTACCTCTGTCATCAAATTCACAATTATATTTCTTGCAAAGGTTACCGTAAACCTTCTCTGCACCCTCGTTAAGCTTCTTTGATAAGGGAAGAACACCAATCTTAACCGGTGCAAGTGCGGGGTGAAATCTTAACACTGTACGGATATCGGGAGCTTCTTCGGTACCAAGGTTTTCCTCGTCATATGCTGCGCACAGGAAAGCAAGTACAACACGGTCGGCGCCAAGTGAAGGCTCAACTACGTAGGGAATATACTTTTCATTAGTCTCATCATCAAAGTAAGACATGTCCTGACCGGATGTGTTCTGATGCTGTGTTAAGTCGTAGTCGGTTCTGTCCGCAACGCCCCACAACTCACCCCAGCCGAAGGGGAACAGGAATTCAAAGTCTGTGGTTGCTTTGGAGTAAAAGCAAAGTTCCTCGGGAGAATGATCTCTGAGTCTTAACTCTTCTTCCTTCATGCCAAGGGAAAGAAGCCACTGCTTGCAGAAGTTTCTCCAGTATGAGAACCACTCAAGATCAGTACCGGGCTTACAGAAGAATTCAAGCTCCATCTGTTCAAATTCACGTGTACGGAAAGTGAAATTACCGGGTGTAATTTCGTTACGGAAAGACTTACCGATCTGTGCAATACCGAAAGGAACTTTCTTTCTGGAAGTACGCTGAACATTTTTAAAGTTTACGAAAATACCCTGAGCCGTTTCGGGACGTAAGTAAACTGTATTCTTGGCATCCTCGGTAACACCCTGGAATGTCTTAAACATAAGGTTAAACTGTCTGATATCTGTAAAATTATGCTTGCCGCATGAAGGACAGGGAATATTGTTATCTTCTACAAAAGCTTTCATCTCAGCCTGCGAAAAAGCATCAATGGGCTTATCCAATGTAATCCCCTTCTCCTGACAATAATCCTCGATAAGCTTGTCGGCACGCAAGCGCTCATGACATTCTTTACAATCCATCAAAGGATCTGCAAAACCGCCTAAGTGACCCGAAGCAACCCATGTCTGAGGGTTCATTAAGATGGCACAGTCAACACCTACGTTGTAGGGATTTTCCTGTACAAATTTCTGCCACCATGCTTTTTTTACGTTATTCTTAAGCTCCACGCCGAGGTTACCGTAATCCCAGGTATTTGCGAGACCGCCGTAAATTTCGGAGCCCGGATATACAAAACCGCGTGCCTTGGCAAGCGCTACAATTTTTTCCATTGTTTTTTCCATAATTATTCTCCTTAAAGTGTAAAATTATACCGATTTATTATAGACACAAATCCTTAAGTTTTCAACCTTTAATTCATTAACTCGTAAAACTTAACCGCAAAAATTTTGATTTGTTAATTACATGCAAATGTTTCATTAACACAAAAGAATATAATCTACATATAGCATACAAGCAGTCCCGCTTTAAGGAGTAATGTATGGCATACAAAAAGATACCTACAGGTCCGATAATAAAATGGTATCAGACCAAATTAACTTATAAAGATAAATATCGTTTCGGATTGTTAACCTATCCCGAATACTGTGATTGGGCCGCAAAGGATTTTGATGAAAATGCATCCGGTTATCCCGATGACGAAAAGAAGGCTTCCGATGACACTGCCGAGAGTGCAAAAAGCGGAAAAACCTTCTGGGCAAATGATTCGGAAGAACGAACAAATCTTTCAAACGACGATTACGAAAACTTTCTGCAAAACAATTCTATCGATACATCAAACAAAAGTTCCGTCGATGTTGAAAGCATCATGTCCCAATATTCGGATACGAATGAGCCGGCTCCTGCTTCCAATGACAGTGATATTGATGCGATACTCAAGCAGGTTAACCACGATATTCACGGTACGGATGTTTTGACCGAAGAAGAAATCCACGCTCTGTTTGATGCGGCAAACGGTCGATAAAATGAGTAAAAACGGTGTGTGAAGAGCATTGATATGTACCCTCTTTACTGGACAAACCAGTAAGGAGGGTATTTTTATGCGTTATAGTTACGAATTCAAATTATTATGTGTTGATTTGTATAAATCCGGTACATATCCAGATACACCAAATGACACAACAGAGGAACGC
>JAZLHV010000056.1:0-28936 GCA_045617045.1 Lachnospiraceae bacterium | reverse complement strand
CTGCAAAGGAATATGATATCTTCCGTGTGCGTCAGGATCAGGAATATGTATCAGAATTTGATAAACAAACCGAGAAATACTTCAAGGGTGAATAGCAAATAGCCGATGAGGTAACATTCCGTTACGCCATCGGCTACAGTTGTTATTACTATTAAATTTTACTCTGCAATAGGCTCCTGAGCCTTTGTGATTATCAGCTTGCCATCCTCACACTGTACCTGAATCTGTGTACCCTCCGAGAAACCAAATTCTTTAAGCCACAGTCCTTTCAGCATAATAGCCGGTGTGGACTTGTAATGATATCCGCTCTGCTCATAAACCTTCATGTTTCTGCAATTCTTAGCTGCCATAGTGCTACCTCCGATTTTAGATTTCTTTGTTTCACACCGCTTGAAAACGTCATTTACAAATATTCTCTAAAAATCCCTTAGTAGCACCACCTTTTGCCGGGGGCTTAAAATCTGAGATAAAAAGTTTACAAAAAATTTTGCCCGACTAATATTACTATTTCATTTGCGGCTTGATTATCAAAGGCCTTATAATAATCCATAGGAGGACTTCGCTATGGAAGACAATCAGATTGTTGAATTGTATCTTGCGCGTAATGAACAGGCTATTTCTGAGAGCGATAAGAAATATGGTACGTATTGCAAATACATTGCCAAGAATGTACTGACACTCGAAGAAGATGCCGAAGAATGCGTGAATGATACATTTTTGACTGCGTGGAACAGAATTCCACCGGTTATTCCGGAGTGTTTAAAAGCTTTTTTGGGGAGAATTTCAAGAGATATAGCTATTACGAAATATCGCGCAAACCATGCTCAAAAAAGGTATGCGGGTGTAGAGTTGATGCTTTCGGAACTTGAAGAATGTCTGCCTGCCGAGAAGACAGTTGAAAGTGAACTTGATATGAAAGAATTAAGCCGCGTAATCAATGAATGGCTTTCGGGATTATCGGAAACGGACCGGGTTCTTTTTGTAAAAAGATATTTTCACGGTGTGTCTGTAAAGAGACTTGCTTTTGAGTGTGGCACTAATCAGAACAATATGGCACAGAAATTCTTTTCCCTTAGAAAGAGCCTGAAAAATACGCTTGATAAGGAGGACATTGTAGTATGAAAAGTGAAGACCTCTATAATGCGGTTACTAATGTTAAAGACGAATATATTATTGAAGCCGATTCGCACAAATTTACCGGAGCCGGAAAACGTGTGATAAGAATATGTACATCTATAGCAGCTTTGTTTGTGATAGGATTGTCGATTTATTTGCTTCCGGGTATGACGAAACATCAAATAGCAGCCGATGAAGCTGCAAATACAATATCTGAAGATTATTCGAACGGAGCAGTTGACGAAGTCGGATATATGAGTGAAGTTATGGAAGAAAAAGCAAGTATTACATCATCACTTCAGGAGAGCAATTCTTTGCTTTTGGCCCCGACAGCACCGCAAATGGCCAAAGCTCCCGCTGAGAATTTTGATGATTACGAATCCTACAAAAAAGAAAAAGAAGTATGGAGTGAATCCATCAGTAAGTTACGTAAAAGTGAATCGATGATTGCCACCGACAGCAACAGCTTTTCATCGAAAATTGTAAAGAGCGTTCTGGGCAAGGCAGATAGCGATAATAAGATTGTATCGCCCATAAATGTGTACTTTGCGCTTGGAATGCTTGCTGAGGTTACTGATGGTAATTCCAGGCAGCAGATTTTGGATGTTCTTAACGAAGAGTCTATCGATAAGCTTGAAAAGAACGCAGTCGCTTTATGGGAAAACAACTATATGGATGACGGAATCGCAACCTGTAAATTGGGAGCATCGGTATGGCTTAGCAATAGGTATTCTTACATAAACGAAAGCTTAAATAAGCTTAAAGATTATTATTATGCAAGTTCGTTTTCGGGTGCCATGGGCTCCAAGGAATATAATATTCTTTTCCAAAACTGGCTTAACGAAAATACCGGCAACATGTTAAACGAACAGATTTCCGGAATCGGATTTGACACAGATACGCTTGCCGCGCTTGCAACAACAGTTTATTTTAAAGACAGCTGGATGGATAGCTTCAATGAAAGATTGAACACATCGGATATTTTCCATGCGGCATCGGGCGATCAGACCGTAACCTTCATGAATCAGACCGGTCACGATACGCTGTTTACAGGCAGTGATTTTACAGCTGTTGAGAAGCGCATGAATGATAACTTTACCATGTCATTTATACTTCCGGGCAGAGGCGTATCACCTGAAGATTTGTTGGAAAATGAAGAGGCAATGGCATTCATTCTTTCCAAAACTTCTTCGGCCGAGGCTGATAGTATTAAGAAAACCTCAGCGAAGATTAATTTAAGTATTCCGAAGTTTGATGTAGATTATCAGGTTGATATAATTAATTACCTGATTGAAATGGGTATTACGGATGTATTCAGTTGCACAACATCGGATTTTGGCAATCTTACCAAAGACACCGATGACATTGCGGTTTCGGATATTTTACACGGGACACGTGTTAAGATTGATGAAGATGGTTGCGAGGCAGCGGCATATACCGTCATTACCATGAAGAACACGGCTATTATGGAAGAATCGGTTGTAGACTTTGTAGTTGACAGGCCTTTCGTATTTGTAATTCGCAATTACCGTAATCAACCGCTCTTTGTGGGAATCGTAAATACGCTGAATTGATAAACACTTTGCAAAAACCCCAAATGTCTGTATTAACAGCATTTGGGGTTTATTTCGCAAGTGTTTTCTTTTTGCCGGAATATATTTACCTTGATGTAATAGATTATAAAAATAATAGAGCTTAATGACCACGTTAGCGGATATGCCCAAAAGACTACCCGAATGTTGGGAATGTACGAGACCGTGATGGATATGTAGGTGATACGTATTACACACCAGCACGCGAGCATCACAAACATGGGTATTTTCGTGCGCCCCGCCCCTCTTAAAACTGAGGCCATGCAATGGCTAAGCGCCAGCAAACAATAGAATAAGGTTTCGGTTCGGGCTTGAAGTACTCCGTAGGACAGCACCGTCGGGTTGTCGGAAAACAGTTTTAGAAAAGAAGGGGCAAATATATAAAATATTATTCCGATAAGCTCTGATAACAATACTCCCGAAACAATACCGAAGCGGGCACCGTGTTTGGCACGGTCATACTTAACGGCGCCGAGGTTCTGGCTTGTAAATGTGGTAAGTGCCATGCAGAAACTGTTGATGGGCAGGAAGGCGAAACCTTCAAGCTTAAAGTAACTGCCGCAGCCGGCCATGGCGTCTGAGCCGAAAGCATTTATATTGGACTGTACTATTACATTGGCAATTGCGATAACCGAGTTTTGTATACCGGTCGGAATACCGAGTTTAAGCTCCTGCTTAAGCGTCGGCCGGTCAATTTTTATTTCGGAAACGGTTACCTTGTGGACGTCATTGACACGGGTTAACTTGCAAAAAGCCAAGGTCGCACTTACGAACTGGGCAATTACGGTTGCAAAGGCGGCACCACCGACCCCCATGTCGAGATATTTCACAAAAAGAATGTCCAGTACAGTATTTACAATTGCGCTCGTTATCAGGTAGTAAAGAGGACGTTTGCTGTCACCCATTGCCTGGAAAATACCGCAACAGGTATTGTACATTACGTTTGCAAGGCCACCGCAGAAGTAGATTTTAAAGTAAAGCACCGAGTTGGCCATTACATCTTCGGGTGTTCCCATAAGTTTCAGTAAAAGCGGAGTAACGAATATGCCAAACACAGTCATGAACACACCCATAAGCAAACCGAACGCTACGGAAGTGTGAACAGCCACCTTAACGGATTTATAGTCCTTGGCACCGTACCGGTTTCCGATTATAACGCCTGAACCTGTAAAAAGTCCGTTTATGAAACCGACTATCAGGAAAATCAGGCTTCCCGAGGAACTGACGGCTGCCAAAGCTTCTTTGCCCAGGACATTGCCGACTACAATTGAATCGACCACATTATATAATTGCTGCAACATCTGCCCCACAAATACAGGGAAGGCAAAAAGCAATATTTTTTTACGAATAGAACCTTCAGTCATTTTTATCCAATATCAAATAATGTATCTATAAATAAAAAGTCGTCATTAGGGTCAATGCGGTTAAAGTGCGCTGCGGGATTCATTTCTTTCCATTCTTTAATGGCTTCGGAGGTTAGCGAAGGGTCACGCTTTACATTTATTTCCCGTAACCTTGGAAGTTCAAGATATGAAAATAGAATGTTTTCGTGAAGCGCAATCGACTGGAATTTTTCGCCCATGAGAGCACCTTCTTTTACAAGCGCCGTGTGAGTGTATACGTAGTCCATCATAGTATCGGGCTTCAAGAAGGCAATTCGCCCTGCGCGGTGCTCGATAGGAGTTTTGCGGGTCCAGTCATCAACGCCTTCGGGGATTGCGAAGTAAAATACGTTGTACATCAGAGCCCATTCCACGTTGCCCTTTTCAAGCGGCCACAAATAAAGCATTTTGGAAAGCGAAGGGAACAGTTTAAGCGGATCAAATACGCAATCAGCGGATTCTATGTACAAAAAAAGCATATCCTTGTAGTTAAAGAGTCCCAAAGTCATGAGTCCTTTTTTGCACTCAAGGAAAGAATCATGTTCCTTAACAATTATTTGTGTGTCGTTTTTGAGAGCTTCCTTAACATTTTCAATTGTGAAAGAAGCGTTGATTTTGCCCCTGAAATGGGTGCGATGTATTGTTTCATTCATGAAAAATTACCTCTGTTGATTTTTATCGTTATTATTATATGCCTTTTACAGAAAAAAGATATGTTCTCATTTGCAGATAAGAATTGCTTATAGCAGATATAATAAAATAATATCAATTTATATCTTCACTTTTCTACACAATCAGTTATAATTCATATGTAAAATATGTTTGTGCGTGAAAACGCAGAATGGAGATTATATGGAAAGAAGAGTTGGAACAGTTTCAAGAGGTATCAGAGGACCTATCATCAGAGAGGGCGACAATCTTGTTGACATCACTGTTGAGAGCGTATTACTGGCAGCCGAGAGCGAAGGCTTTGAGCTTAGAAATCGCGATGTAATCGCGCTTACCGAGTCTATAGTTGCCCGTGCACAGGGTAACTACGCTACTGTAGATGATATTGCCGCAGATGTTAAGGCTAAGCTTGGTGGCGAGACCGTCGGTGTTATTTTCCCTATTCTTTCCCGTAACCGTTTTGCAATAAACTTAAAAGGTATTGCAAGAGGCTGCAAGAAGGTTGTTTTGATGTTAAGTTATCCCAGCGACGAAGTCGGCAATGCGTTGCTTACATACGACCAGCTTGATGCAGCAGGCGTTAATCCTTATTCAGACGTTTTATCACTTGAAAAATACAGAGAATTGTTCGGCGAGAACGTTCATGAGTTTACCGGTGTTGACTATGTAAAGTACTATTCGGACATTATTACCGGTGAAGGCGCTGAGGTTGAAGTTGTTTTTGCCAATCAGGCCAAGACAATTTTGAATTATACCGACTGCGTAATCAACTGCGATATTCACACACGCGTGCGCACCAAGAGAATTCTCAGGGAAAACGGTGCAAAGATTGTGTGCGGTCTTGATGATATATTAACTTCTTCGGTTAACGGCAGCGGTTACAACGAAAAGTACGGTTTGCTGGGCTCCAACAAGTCTACCGAAGATAAGATTAAGCTCTTCCCCAAGGAGTGCAAGCAGTTAGTGCTTGATATTCATGCAGAAATTTTAAAGAAGACAGGCAAGCACGTTGAGGTAATGGTTTACGGTGACGGTGCATTTAAGGATCCCCAGGGTAAGATTTGGGAACTTGCCGATCCCGTTGTATCACCTGCTTTTACGGATGGTTTGATAGGTACTCCCAACGAGTTAAAGCTTAAGTATCTTGCAGATAACGACTTTGCTAATTTAAGCGGCGAGGAGTTAAAGAAGGCTATTTCGGAAAGCATTAAGACAAAAGATGGCAACTTAAAGGGAAATATGGCTTCCCAGGGTACTACTCCCAGACAGCTTACCGATTTGATCGGTTCTTTGTGTGACTTAACATCAGGCTCCGGCGATAAGGGTACACCGATTATTCTTATTCAGGGTTATTTCGATAACTACACAAATGACTGATTGCTTTAATAGAATATTGCTTATGTGTAACCCCGCCTGAGATTTTCAGACGGGGTTATGTTATAATGAAACATATTAGGAAAAGAGTGTAGGGGTTTATGACAGGTTATCAACCGGGAAAAGAATGTGCGTTGTGTAAAGGCCGTTGCTGCAGGGAACACGGATGTGTTCTTTCGCCCGACGATTTGGATTCACGCATACTTAAAGGCAGCAGGGCCGAATGGGTAGAGTTTTTGACCGTATCAACCTGCATGTATGCCATTGACAGGACACAGACCTGCGAAGGTTTGCTGTATTATTTAAGAATGCGCCATAAGTGTTATACATTTGTGGGAGTTGATGCACTCGGTGAATGTATTGCGCTTACACCGTCAGGCTGCAGTCTTTCTTTTGAAAAAAGACCGCGTGGCGGGAGAGATTTAAAAAGCTCACCCGATTTTAACTGTCGTCAAATGTACGGCATCGACGAAATGATAAGTGATTGGAAACCATACCGGGATATTCTTGAAAGTATATTTACAGAGTATGAGGAACGCTTCGAAAAAGACGGAACATTTGACGAATGTGACCGGAAATATTTTGAAATGTTAAAAGCTGCCGACCATTAAATGGGTCGACAGCTTTTAATGTTATAAAGAAAAGAAGGTTATATTATTTTGTGCCCCATATACTTGCATTGTTGTTGCCTATGCAGGTGAATGTCATAACGCGTTCTCCGTTATCGTTGGTCTGTCTGAAGAAGATTCCCTTGTAAATGTCATCGTTAACAGTGATGGTTACGTAATTGTAACCGCGGTCAGCATCTGACATAGCCCAGGTAGCACCGTCAATTCCCGAAACAGAGCCATCTTCATTAAGGGTGATAGTTTGCGAAGCCGCAATTTCTTTGGAATTGCGCGTACCGAAGTTTACGTATTCGTAGTCGCCGATGACAGCGTCTTTACTGTAAAGAGCGGGTTGCTCGTTGTGGTTTTCATAGACTGCGGTTACCAGCCAGTCATCTTCGTTGAAAAATTGCTGGTGAACACGGACTTCATGATATTCGGTACCTTCGTTGAAGCGCTGGTGATAAATGATATAGTGATTGCCGTTGTCAAAAAGAACACTGTTGTGCCCGGCAGACATGTATCCGCGTTGGTTGTTGAACTGGTAGTTACCGATAAGCTTTATGCCGTACATGTAGTTGGCAGTACCGTTTTTGGCGGAATTCTTGCCCATTGCATCTTCATAGGGACCGTAAATGTTGCGTGAACGGAAGAGACGCATATTATAACCGCCGTTAGCGGTAAGTCCACCATAGGTTTCGTACATGAAATAGTAATCGGTCTCGGCATCGTAAAGTATAAAGCAGCCTTCACCGGACTGATGATTGCCACCTGCGATGTGGACACCGTAGTATCTGTCGATATAATTTCCGGATTCGGCATCAGTTCCGTCAACACCCGGGTACTTTGCCAAGCCGGTAGTGGGATCGATTTCAAGAATAAACAAACCGCCCGACCAGGAGCCGTATACCAGATATACTTTGCCATCCTTACCATCGACTATGCAAGGGTCGATACAGTTTGGAGCATAGTCGGTGTTGTATTCGGCACCTTTTGCGCGAAACCACTTTTCGTTAATCTCATCAATGCCGCCGCCCGCAGCGCCGAGTGCCAGCAATTCATTAAAGTTAAGGTAATCGTTATCCCATGCGGTGTTACGAGAGCCTTTACCGTCAACAACGCCGGTTTTTGTGATACCCGAGTAAACGATTGTGTCGATACCTGTATAGGGACCTTCGATAGTTTTGGAAACTGCAAGACCGATGCAGGAACGTCTCCATGTAGAAGAAGCGCTGTAGTACATTAAGTAACCGCCCACAGAGCCATCGTCCCATAGGTAATCTTTGCTGTAGTAAACGTCGGGAGCCCAGACAGCATAGCCGTTAGGGAAGCAGTCACCGTCGTTGTAGCCTGCCCATTTAAAGGAATCCGCAAAGTTGTCAACAAGCTTTCCGTAAATGGGATTGTCATTGACTTTTTCGTAGTCTTTGCTTAAAGACGTCCAATTGATAAGATCATCGGAAACAGCGGTTGAAAGATGTGTGCCGAAGACGTAATATTTGCCGGATTCTTCGCATTTAATAATTGAAGGATCGTGGACGGATACACGTTTAATTGAGGACGCTTTAAAAGTGGGCTCCTCGACCGGCAATTCTATTGTTTCTGTTTCATTACCTGATTCCACGATATCCTCCTTTCCGGGAACATCCTGCGATACATTGCCACTGCATCCGGTCAAAAGAAGTGTTGCGGCAAGCAATATACTGCCGGATACTTCTTGAAACAGATGTATGTTTTTCATGAAGGTGTCCTTTGTGAAAGCTTTTATTTTCGGTTAAATTATAGCATAGACATGGATGAGTTGAATAACCGACAATATAAGAAGTTGTATGGAAAATATAAAAACCGCGAAGTTTTCGGCTTCGCGGTTTAAAAGAACGAAAGATGCTCAAGTTAGTTTTGTTCTTTATCTTGTTTAATGAGCTCACGCATTGCTTCAACGGCAACCTTGATGGCGCATTCTGTATCGTGAGCCTGCTTGTTGGAAAGCCCCTTTTTGGCACGTTCCTGATTGGCAACAACCAGGAAGCAGGAGCCTACGCGAACCTTTAAGAAAGAGCCTGCAATAAAGAGCGCTGCGGACTCCATCTCAGATGCAAGACATCCCATGCGCAACCAAGCCTGCCACTTATTCTCAAGCTCATAAGAAACGGGCATGATTTCGGGCTCGTGCTGGCCAAAGAATGAATCTTTGCACTGAACGACACCGAGGTGGTGCTTAACATTAAGCTTTTTAGCTGCATTTGAAAGTGCTGTTGTAACTGTAAAATCAGGAACAGCGGGGTACTCGATAGGGGCAAACTCGCGGCTGGTGCCTTCCATGCGGACAGCACCTGTAGCGATTACAACGTCACCGCCCTCAACATCTTCCTGCATGCCGCCGCAAGTACCGATTCTTATAAATGTCTTGGCACCAATCTTGCTTAACTCGTCAATAGCGATTGAAGCACTCGGACCACCGATACCTGTTGATGTAACGGAAACTTTAACTCCGTCAAGATAGCCTGTGTAAGTAACATATTCACGTGAATCGGCAATCAAAACCGCATTATCGAAATGCTCGGCAATCTTGGCACATCTCTTGGGATCGCCCGGCAAGATAACATATTCGCCGACATCTCCGGGACCCACGTTTGTGTGATACTGCTTTCCTGAACCTTCTGTATAATCTACCATTTTGTAACCTCCCAAGTTAAAAACTATTTATCTATAATACATTAATGCAGGCTATATTTCAATTAACAAAGCAGGCGTGTTATAATGAATAAACAAACGCTGAATGATTGCGAGTACATAACCATCATGATAATTTACCTTACACGCCATGGGCAGACAGAACTTAACAAATGCAAAAGAATGCAGGGACGCATAGACGAACCGTTAAACGAAACCGGTATTTTACAAGCAGAGCACGCGCGCAAAACAGTTGAGAATATTCACTTTGATGCGGTCTATTCAAGTCCGTTAAAGCGTGCCCAAAAAACAGCATCAATAATCGGAAATGTTCCTGAAAAGGATGTATTGGTTGACGATAGGATTATAGAGATAAGCTTCGGAAAATATGAGCTTAGAAAGTATTATCTTCTGGGTTTGAAGATGACTTCCTTTTGGCTGCTTCCCGAAGTATTTAAAGCTCCGAAGTCCGTTGAAAGCATTGACTCGATGGTAGCAAGAAGCACTTCGTTTCTGAACGACTTAAGGGGTAAAGATTACGAAAATGTTCTGGTGGTGTGCCACGGAGGAATTATACGTGCGCTTTGCGGTTGCCTGGAAGGGCGCAAGAGCGGCATAAAATGGCGCCCCAAGCCGCACAATTGCGAGATAAGGGAATACGAAATACAGTAAATAAAAGCGCAGCCCGCACGAATAGAATCGGGATAGCCGTATTCTATTCGTAGTTAAGCATTATATCCTTATCTAAACCATAATAGTTTAAAATCATTTCTCTTAAATAGTCTTCATTTCTTGAATAGTACGTTGTTGAAGCATAGATTTCGTTAGCTTCATCATACTTTTTGAGATTAATGGCATTTACACCGCGACCGGTGGATGCTTCTGTTTGTGCTTCATGAAAAGCCTGTTCATTGTAATCGTTGATTACGCTGTTTTCCTTATAACCGTTATAGATTTTTAAAGTATTGGCAATGCAACATAGGCAAAATACTAAGCATGCCAGAACGGTCAGGCATTTAAAAATATATCCCTTTGAGGAGATAGCAAAATCGAAGAGAAGTAATATTCCTTCTGCAATAACCACAAAAGAGCATATCATAAATGGCACAATTACTCTTTCAGGAAAACTTGGCACAACAGCCAGTGCAAACACAGAGAATAGTGCAATCATCATAAACAATCCCATATAGAGATATTTTTTGAAAATGAAATACTCAAAAAACGATAAAAACAAAACCGCAAATATCATTAAACACATCAGTAATCCCTGCCATTTAAAGGCGATTAAGGTTATTAACATCGAAGGTTCAATTATTTCCGTAAATGCACAAACGGAAAGAATGGTTGCATATACTATGTATCTGATACAATGTTTGTTTTTGTACAAATATATGGCGGTACATAAAGCTGCAACAAATATGGCAACTAAGTAGAGTCTTTGCTCTGCATCGAACATAAACAGAAAAACCGAAGCAATACTTTGCTTTATGCGACTGGCGATTGACAATTCAACATCTACAGCGCTTTGAGCTCTATGCCATATTCCGGGTGAAGAAAATAAAAATACGGAACCGCATATTCCGCCGAGTGAAAACATTAATTCATGTTTTGCGAGACTTTTCTTTTTGCAGCACCTATATCCAAACAGAAGGATTAGCGTTCCTGTTACAGCAACAGACCATGTTTCAAAAGAAGCAGCGGATAAAAATGCTAAAATTATCAGTATTGCTGCATATAAGCGTTTCTGTTTTTTCTCAAACTTTTTAAATAAAAGCACAAATAAAGCAATGAAAAGAATCGGAAGGTAATACAAATAAAACGCAGTCATCCAATAAGTGCAATGTCTGTGATAATTTATAGTGACGCAGCCGTAAGAGATGCATATAAAAGCAGCTGTCAAAAAGCGTTTCGAAGGGGTAAGGGTTTTGTCGGAAAGAATTATTTGATTAAGACAGAACAAAATTGCGGTGAGGATTAGGGCTGCGCATACTTTAACGCCCATAAATCCAACAAAGCGATATAGAAGCAACATTATGCCGAAATAGATTACTCGTCCGCTTGTTACGGAATAGTGCTCTCGTAAGAAGCGGAATAATTCTGAAAGAGAATACTCATCACCGATATGAGGCGTCGGGACCCAATAGTTTAACGAAAAATAAGCGTAATCGTCAAAATATATTCCAACTTTTGTGAATTGCATTACGGCAAATATGCAAAAGCATACATACATATATATATACATATACTTACTGTTGACCTTCTTTTTATTATTCATTGTCGCTTTCCTCCTAACTACGTAATATGATTATAGTTTTTATATATCGCCATAACAAGGGGATAATAGAAAGAATATTCTGATACGAAAAGGGGCTGTAAAAAACAGCCCCTTTTTTAAACAGCTATATCTACAAAATTAATTCTTTGCTTTAGGTAATTAAGCTCTGCCTGGATGTATGTCTTTTCACCACGTGAGATATCATCGCCGGCAGCCTTGTTAACAAGGGCGGAGCACTGTGTGACGAGTGCGCTGACTTTACCGGGGTCAGAGTCTGCGGTGGAGTTTGACTGAATTGAAAGAGCTTTGTGGCTTAAACTCTTTACCTGATTGATAAGCTGGTTGGATAATATCAATTCGGCACTGGGTTCGTTATCAAATGAATTTGTGTTAACAGATTCTTTTTCAATCGGTAAAACAGAAGAAGCGCTTACAGTGTACGTCGAAAAGTTTCCCGCATCGATGCCATAGGCATTTGCAGCTGTCAAAGATGATACCATAATTTTCCCCTAATTAATCTTAACAACCAATCATCCGTGACAGTTAATAAGCAGATCCTTCCGCTCACATAATTACTTATCGGCTAATTTGTGTAAATGTTTATAGTATTTTAAAAAAACCACAATTTCTTGTGGTTTGATGATTAATAGGATTGTATAAACGATTGTAAGCTTTTAATTGTATATAACGAAAATGATTTTTTGTTTTCTTTATGATAAAATTTACTGTAGCCGACATACGGCAAATCCTGACCACACGCGAAACGGAGATTTATATGGCAGAAAATTTAATTAAGATGGGTATAGCCGTCGTAATGTGCATTTTGTGCATTCTTATTTTGAAATTTTTGTATCGTAAAATAAGCAGGAAGAAAACCGGAATTCAGTTTGAGTTTATCAGCAGTCTCCTGAATGTGGTGTTTATAGCAATATGTGTGTTTTATTGTTTGTCGCTGTTTGAGGAAACTGCCGGAATTTCGTCAACGATTCTGAAAAGTTCGGCTCTTTTGCTGGCAATCGCAACGTTTGCGGCACAGAGGGCTTTGGGGAATGTATTTAGCGGAATTTTCCTTTCTTTTTCCAAGCCTTACGACATAGGCGACAAGGTTAAGATTTTAAATAATGCAAATGTACTTGCCGACGGTAAGGTGACAGACATTACTATCAGACATACCGTAATAGGTACATACGATGGTCAGACGATAATAATACCCAACTCTGTTGTAGACTCTGCGGTTGTAATGAACTATAATTACGACGACAAATACGGAAACATCATTGACATTCCGGTTGACAAAAACGTGGATCTTGAGCTGGCAATGTCTCTTATAAAGCAGGTTGTTGACAATGCCGACGGAGCGGTAAATACCGATAAGTCGATAGTGACGGTCAGTCGCGTCGGCGAAAAAACCGTTTCCCTTAAGGTTCCGGTATGGTCCGATTCGGTTGAGGATAACTTTAAAACCTGTTCAAAAATAAGGCTCGACATTGTAAAAGCATTTAAAGAAAACGGAATTTAAGGTAAAGAAAACCCGATTGAGTATTTCAATCGGGTTTTTTGACTTATTCTTTTGTAACATCCGTAAGTTTAATTTCGTTACCGTTTTCAACTAAATATATTTCTGCTCTTTTCGCTCTAACGGTTGCGCTGAAGGTTACGGGAATTTTGAGTTCCGTTTTGTTGTGGTAATTTACATCGATATCGCCGTTGTATAAGCATTTAGTTTCATAGATACCATCTGCATTTCGCTCGTACATTGCCTGATAGGTACATACTACGGTTTCAATACCTGTCTCATCGTTGTAAAACAAAAATTTCATTTCTGCATTGGCGGGAATTGTGTTGTTAAAATTGATTATGAGTGAGTATATACCGTTTTCATCGCAGGCTTTGCTGATTTTCTTTATATACCCATATTCATCATACTCGCTTTTGGCGGAGTTTTCCGTGGTGTCGGGCGCAGCCTGAGTGGGGATTATCGTAGGGTCTGCGGTTACCAAAGTGTTTGAAACCGCGGCAGGACTTTCGGAACCGGTTTTGTTTGTGGCGGAAACATTAGTGTTGCCACCGCAAGCTGCAAATAATGTTGCAAGTGATAACATTGTTAATATAATGATGTGTTTTTTCATGGGAATCTCCATTCTTTATACGTAGTAAATCATATTACATTACCGGAAAAATGGTCAAGTGTGCTTCGCAGTGCGACCCCGCTTTAGCTGTTCGCAGTGCGACCTCGCTTTCACTATGTTTCAGCTCGGTCACGTGCTTCGCACTAGTCCTATAAACAAGAACCGGCCCGTATGTATGCAAGCATACACGGGTCTGTTTTTGTTTATAGGATCACTGCTCATTGCAAACCTGAAAGATATAAAACTTCAAATAGTATGATTCGTCGGCGGCCCACAGTATGGGGTGGTCGCAGGCCTGAGTGCGAAACTCTACCTGACGGAGGCGTTTGTGGACGGCTTTGGCGGCCTGTCCGATTACTTCGGTAAATAATTCCTGGGTCATAAAGTGTGAGCACGAGCAGGTGGCAAGGTAACCGCCGTCGTTTATAAGTTTAAGACCTTTCATGTTGATTTCGCGGTACCCTTTGATGGCGTTTTTGGTAGCCTCGCGGGATTTTGTGAAGGCAGGAGGGTCTAAGATTACAACATCGTAGCGTTCGCCGGCTTCGTAGAGTTTGGGAAGTTCATCCAAAACGTCGGCGGCGCGGAACTTAACCGTTTCGGAAAGGTTGTTGCGCTTGGCATTTTCGGTAGCCTGCATAACGGCAAATTCAGAAATATCCAGGCCTGTCACGTCGGCTGCGCCGGCGATACCTGCGTTAAGTGCGAAAGTTCCCATGTGAGTAAAGCAGTCGAGAACTTTCTTGCCGCGGCATATACGTTGCATGGCAAGACGGTTATATTTCTGGTCCAAAAAGAACCCGGTTTTCTGGCCGTTTACAACGTCGACCATATAGTGAATACCATTTTCCACGATTTCAACGTTTGTGTCAAACGCATCGCCTATGAAACCTTTGAATGGTTCCATGCCTTCTTTCTTGCGTACGGGTGCATCGGAGCGTTCGTAAACACCGCGAATGTTATAGCCGTCGGCTGCAAGAATTTCCTTGAGCGCATCAACAACAACCGGCTTTAATAAGTCCATACCGAGTGCGAGTGATTCAACCACCAAAACATCGTCGTATTTATCTACGGTAAGTCCCGGTAACCAGTCTGCCTCGCCGAAAATAATGCGGCAGCAGTTAAGGTCCCTTTCGGGCATGACGGATTTTCTGTATTCCCAAGCATTTTTAACTCTTCTATAAAGAAACTCATCTGTAATTTCTTCGGTTCTGCGAGAAAGCATTCTTACGCGAATCTTGGAATTTTGATTAATAAAGCCGACACCCATAAAGAAGCCGTCGAAATCATGTACTCTTATGATCTCGCCGTTTTTAAATGTTCCGACGATTGTATCGATTTCGTTGTCGTATACCCATGCTCCGCCGGATTTCAAAGTACGACCTTCGCCTTTTTTGAGGGTAACGATTACATTTTTGGTATAATTTGTCATTCTTTGCCTCCAAATGATTACATTAAGCTTGCTGACAAAAAGTGCTGTGTGAAAACCTCTTAGCAAATGTTATAATAATTCAATATAGAAGTAAAGAGAACTCTGCTTTACACTTTGAGGTAATCATAGCATATGAAACAATTCTTCAGTGTGACCGGGATGGGCTGCAGTGCCTGCCAGTCAGCAGTCGAAAAAGCGGTCGCGGCAATAAACGGAGTTGCCAATGTAAGCGTAAATTTAATAGATAATTCAATGACGGTTTTGTATGACGAAACCCTGGTGACGCCCGATACCGTTATTGATGCGGTAAAAAAAGCCGGCTACGGAGCAAGTTTAGTCGGCGATACTCCTGATTCGGACAGTTTAAGTGTAGGTAAAAAGAAAGCTTCGTTAAGGGAAAGGCTTCTTTCAAATATTGTTCTTAAAAACTTTGTTGTTTCGTGCGCTTTACTGGTACCGCTTATTTATCTGAATCTGGCCGGAATGTTTTCGTGGGCACATCCGATGAATCTTTCACCGTATATTCAGATGATATTGGCAATAGCGATACTTATTATCAACAAAGAATATTTTGTAAGAAGCTTCAAAGGTTTCAAATCGAAAACTTACGGAATGGATACCTTGGTGGCTGTAAGCTCGTCGTTAACATATATCTACAGCATATATCGGGTTACAGCCAATATTGTTATTTCAAAAAGGTTTCTTTTTACGGATTGGTTTAACATGCGCTACGCATCATCGATGGGTAATGCACCGGAATGCATGTATTTTTTTGAAGCGTCGGCAATGGTAGTGACCTTGATTACATTGGGTAAGGCGTTAGAGTCCGCAACCAAGGCACGTACAATGATTGCAGTTAAAAATCTCATAAGTCTTTCACCCGGCGAGGCATACGTTGAAAAAGAAAACGCCGAGGTTGTTGTTAAGGTATCGGACATTGAAATCGGTGATACGGTATTGGTGCGCATGGGTGATCGGGTTCCGGTTGACGGGACTGTTATTTTCGGAACGGCTTCTTTTGACACATCTATGTTGACCGGTGAAAGTGTGCTGAAAGATTTGGGCGAGGGAATGCAGGTGGTCGCCGGCAGTTTATGTCTGGACGGATTTGTGAAGGTAAAAGCTCAGAAAGTCGGAACCGATACTACACTTTCACAGATGATAGAAATTGTAAAAAACGCCGGTGCCGGTAAAGCACCGATACAGCGAAGGGTCGATAGAGTCAGCGCAATTTTCGTGCCGATTATACTTACCATCAGTATGATAACATTTTTGGCATGGATATTTATGGGCTATGGTATTGCTTTTTCGCTTAACATGGCTGTAAGTGTCATGGTGATATCCTGTCCGTGTGCTTTGGGATTGGCAACACCGACCGCAATAATGGCCGGTACCGGTAATGCGGCAGCCAACGGGATACTTACCCGGGAAGCTTCGTGTCTGGAAACGGCTCGAAATACAACATATGTTTTATTGGATAAAACGGGAACGCTTACAGAGGGGAATCTGTCAGTAACGGATGTGTATGTGACGGATGATACAGACGAGAAGGATTTTATATTCAAGGCAGCAGTGCTTGAAACGGTTTCAACTCATCCGTATGCCAAAGCAATCAGGATGCATGCGTTAAAGTTTTTCACTGCTTTTGAACTTATGGAAGAGCGTGCTTTTGGCGCCAAAACCATTAAAGGAGGCATCAGTGCGATTATCGGCGTGCGTACATGGTGCGCCGGCAACGAAGAGCTGATGGTTGATCGCGGTATAGATGTATCGGCGCTTAAAGAAAAGGCTGAAGAGCTTAAAGGTTGCGGAAAAACCGTAATCTGGATTGCCGACAAAACGCTTCGCGGGATAATGGCAATTTCCGACTCGGTTAAAGCATCAAGCAAAGAGGCCGTAGCCTGCATGAAAGAATCGGGGCTTAAGGTAGCAATGATTACCGGCGATAATGCTGTTACGGCACAAAAGATTGCCGGAGAGCTTGGTATAGAAAATGTATTCAGTGAAGTTTTGCCTGCCGACAAGCATGCCATAGTTGAGAAGCTTAAAGGTGAAGGCGAGATTGTGGCGATGATAGGTGACGGTGTAAACGATGCCGCGGCATTGACGGTAGCCGATACGGGAATTTCGCTCGGAAGTGGCACAGATATAGCAATTGATTCATCGGATTTTATACTTATGAGAAATTCCGTGAAAGATGCCTGCTACATTTTTTCACTCAGCAAACGCGTAATGAAAACCATACGTCAGAATTTGTTTTGGGCCTTTGTTTATAACGTCATTGCAATTCCGATTGCCGCGGGTGCTTTATATGTACCGTTTGGCTTAAAACTTGCACCCGGTATATCCGTAGCGTGCATGTCGGTAAGCTCGCTTTTTGTGGTATTGAATGCTTTGCGCCTTAATAAGAGGTCCCCAAATAATGATATCCTGTAGCGTTTGTGGGGTATTTGGCATGTGCGAAATCTTGTAAAGAAGGGCATTTAGGGCTATATTATCATAGAGGTGATTTGATTATGGGTAAGGTTAAATATTTGATCAAAAGAATATCCCGCATGAACTTTGGCAATTTCTTTAAGATGGTAGACAAGGTTCATGGCAAAACGGGTAAAAATAAACTCTTTATATTCTTTGATATGGTACATTGCGGTATTAAATTTCAGGCAGGCTATGTAGATTACGATTTGTTTGAAATGTACACGATGACTGAAAAGCAGCGTGCAACCGTTATCACAAGAGGTATCAATAATTCCCTGATTAAAAAATATAACGATCCCGAAGAGATGAGGGTTCTTCACGACAAAGCACGCTTTAATGAACGTTTTAGCGCATATTTGGGACGAGACTGGTTAAAGCTTACACCGGATAACTTTGATGATTTTAAAGAGTTTGCAGGTAAGCATTCCGAATTTATTGCCAAGCCCGTCGGTCTTGCATGCGGGCAGGGCGTGGAAGTCGTAAATGTTTCCGATAGGGATTTATCGGAGGTGTTCGGAAAGCTTCTTGCAAATGGTCAGCTTCTTTTGGAGGAACGTGTAGTTCAGTGTAAAGAGCTTGCCAAGATTCACCCGGATTCCATCAATACTTTGCGGGTTGTGACTTTGAATGCAAAAGTTGTTATTGCTTTTTTAAGAATAGGCAACAAACACTACAATGTAGATAATTTCAACCATGAAGGCCTGGCCGCTCCGATAGACATTAACGATGGTATCATTAAATTTAAAGCGTTGAAAAAAAGCGGCGAGTTATACGAAAATCACCCGCTTACGGGTGAACCGATTTTGGGAATCTCTATTCCGAGATGGCCTGAAATTGTTGAGTTTTGCGAAAAGGCCGCACGCGAGATTCCCAAGGTTGGATATATAGGTTGGGATGTATGCGTACGCGAAAACGATCTTGTTTTTATTGAGGCCAATGAATTTCCGGGCCATGATATTTACGGTCTTCCCCCGCATCGCGACAGTAACGAAGGCGTTTTACCTATTTTCAAAGCGGCTTTGGGCGAAAAATAATTATCAAAACAGATTGGTGTGAAACGTTTATGGCAAAGAAAAGTATCCGTTTTTTGGCGGGTCATTTAGTAGGAAAATTAGCATACAGAGTTCAAAGAACACTCGGCATGAATGCTTCGTGCTATCCGGGGGATCTTGCGATAAGAGTTTGCCCTGATTATTTAACGAAAATCGGCCGCCCCGATACGGTGATTGCCGTAACCGGCACTAACGGCAAGACTACCGTCTGCAATCTTTTGATAGATATTTTGACCCGTGAGGGTTATAAGGTTATGGACAATCGCGCCGGTTCCAACACCAATTCCGGTATAGCGACCGCGCTTATGAAGTATTCGAATCTTGCAGGCAAAAGCAGGAAAACCATAGGCATTTTAGAGGTTGACGAGCGCAGCTCCAAGAAAATCTACCCTCCGATTAAGCCCGATTATATTGTGTGCACCAATCTCTTCAGAGATTCGATTACCAGAAATGCACATCCGGAATATATCGCAAGCATCATCAATTCGGCAGTTCCCTCTGGCACGAAGATGATTTTGAATGCCGACGATCCGATTTCATCGAGACTTGCAGAGGGAAACGACAGAGTTTATTTTTCACTCGGAAAGCTTCCGAGCGACAAAGCGGCTCCGGAAAATATCATCAATGACTGCAGAATATGCCCTAAGTGCAGTGCGCGTTTAAGATACGAATATTCGCGTTACCATCATATAGGCAAGGTTTACTGCCCTAACGGTGACTATTCTTCACCGACGCCCGACTATTTGGGAATCGTGGATTTTGAAAAGAATACTTTATCCATGAGCATTAAGGGCTCCATTGAAGAATTTGAGCTTATCAGTAACAGTGTGTTTAACATTTACAATGAGGTTACGGTAATTTCCGTGCTTTCGGAGCTTGGGATTTCCGCAGACCATATTCGCGAAGGTTTTATGGCCAGCGAGATAGTTGAGTCCCGCTATTCCGATAAAAAGGTTAAAGGTCTTGAAGTTATCACCCACCTTGCCAAAGGTCATAATCCCATCGCCTGCTCGTGTGTATTTGACTATGCGCAGGGCGAGCCCGGCGTTAAGGAAATCCTTCTTTATCCCGATGACGATCTTACACATATGACTACGTCCGAAAATATTACGTGGGCTTATGATGCGGATTTTGAAAAGCTTAACAGACCGGATATAGTAAGGATTGTTGTGGGAGGCCGGCGCTGTGAAGATTATCGGTTACGCCTTCTTTTGGCAGGTGTTCCCAATGATAAGATATTTACTACCGACAATGAAAGGGAAGCCTGGAAGCTTTTAAAACTTGACGGAACCGACAAGGTATTTATACTTCATCAGGTTTATAAGATAAAAATGGCAATGGATGCCCGCGATGATATTTTAAAGGAGGTGGGCAACCGTGCGTAAAGTTATTATTGAGTATTTATATCCTGAGATCTCAAATTTGTACGGGGATCCTTTTAACGTTAAATATCTTGCCGATTGCATATGTGAAAACGGTGCCGATGCAGAGATTATAGAGGATGAGCTTAACGTTGAGCCTTATTTTAAAAAGAACACTCCCGATGTCATTTATATAGGGCCGATGACCGAGCATGCGCAGGAGCTTGTAATTGCAAGGCTTAAGCCTTATACCGAAAGACTGCGTGAATTGATTGCATCGAATGTAATTTTCCTGGTTACGGGAAATGCTGTTGAGATTTTTGAAAAAGAAATCGATTGCGAAGACGGTACGGTAATTCATGCACTTAATCTTTACAATCTGACCGCAAAAAGAAAAATGTTTGCGCGGTATAATTCACTGTTTTTGGGCGAGTTTGAAGGTATGAAGATTGTCGGCAATAAGTCGCAGTTTTCGCATAGCTATGGTGACTCATCGATACATCCTTTTGTGAAGGTTACAAGAGGTGACGGTATTGCGCCCGGTGAAGGCTTTGAAGGGATTAAGGACCATAATTTTATGGCAACATATCTGCTGGGGCCCATTCTTTTGCTGAATCCGGATTATACGGCGTACATTCTGAAGCTTATAGGTCTTAACGGCTTTAAGCTAAAGTACGAGGCCGAAGCCCGTAAAGCCTATGAAATCAGGCTTAAAGAATTCGAAAACGAAGCTACGACATTATCATAGCAGGCGTGACCGCCTGAGGGTCTGTATTGATTAAATGGATGGGGAGAAAATATATGGTTAAAGAAGGTAAAATTTTACTCGGAAAATCAAATGGCGAAGACATATTTATATATCCTAAAATGGCTAATCGCCACGGAATGGTATGCGGTGCGACAGGTACCGGAAAGACCGTAACGTTAAGAGTTATGGCTGAATCCTTTAGTGACCTCGGGGTTCCCGTGTTTTTTGCTGACGTAAAGGGCGACCTTGCCACAATGTGCGTTGCCGGAACGGAAAGCGAAAACGTCAACAGTCGCGTCGAGTCTATGGGGCTTAAGGAAGACGGATTTGAATTTAAGAAATTTCCCGTGAATTTCTGGGATGTGTATGGTGAACAGGGAATACCGCTTCGCACTACGGTAAGCGAAATGGGGCCGCTTCTTTTGTCGCAGATAATGGGTTTAAATGAATTACAAAGCGATATTTTGACAATTATATTCAAGATTGCGGATGACGAGGGGTTAATTCTTACAGATACCAAAGACTTAAAAGCGATGATTCAGTACGTAGGCGGGAAAGCTCCCGAGTACAGTGCTATGTACGGAAATATCGCGCAGGTAAGCTTAAATGCGATTATTCGCGGTATTGTTGCAATGGAAACCGAGGGAGCCGACAAATTTTTCGGCGAGCCTGCATTAAATATAGCCGATTGGATGTGCACGGACTGTAACGGAAAAGGTATGATTCAGATTCTGGATGTTCAGAAACTGATTCTTCATCCCAAGATGTATGCAATGTTTTTGCTGTGGACAATGTCTGAACTGTTTGAAACACTTCCCGAAGTCGGCGATATGGAAAAGCCCAAGATGGTATTCTTTTTCGATGAAGCACATCTTTTGTTTGACGGTGCTCCCAAGGTACTTCTTGATAAAATCGAGCAGGTGGTAAAGCTTATTCGCTCTAAAGGTGTGGGCATTTACTTTGTGACACAGAATCCGCGCGATATTCCCGACGGAATTATTGCCCAGCTTGGCAATAAGGTAGAGCATGCGCTTCATGCATATACTCCCATGGAGCAAAAAGCAGTTAAAGCGGCAGCGATGGCTTTCCGTGCAAATCCCGAGTTTGACACATACACGGTTATACAGGAGCTTGGCACCGGTAAGGCTATTGTGTCGGTGCTCGATGAAGAAGGCGTTCCGACAATTGTTAAGCAGGTTAAAATCTGCCCTCCGGAGAGTATGCTGGGGACACTTGATGCAACTGTCAGAAACGGTGTAATAAATAACAGCCTTCTTTATACCAAATACGCAGAGTCTGTGGACAATGATTCGGCTTATGAATTTCTGGAGCGCCGCAATCTTGAGATCGAGGAAGAAAAGGAACAGGAAACTGCAGCCAAAGAAGAAGAAAAGCTTACCATGACACAGTTAAAGCAGCGCGAGCTTGCCGAGAAAAAGAAAGCTCAGGCAAAGACAAACGCCGTAAAGAATGTTGCCAAAACAACCGGCAGTACAATCGGCAGAGAGATTGGCAAAAGCATCGGCTCTGTAGGCGGAAAGTTTGGCAAGAAACTGGGTGGAAATATAGGAGCTTCGCTTGGACGGGGCATTATGGGAACATTTTTCAAATAGCCTATGGAAAGAGATTATAAAGTATCGGTGGCGATGGCTGCCTATAATGGCGAAAAGTACATAAAAGAACAAATAGAGACGATTCTTATAAATTTGCAGCCCGGTGACGAGCTTATTATCAGCGATGATTGTTCCAAGGATGATACCCGTGAAATCGTTGCATCGTTTAACGATGAAAGGATTAAATTGATTGACGGCCCTTGCAAAGGCGTTAAGCCAAACTTTCAGAATGCAATATCGGCATGTACGGGCAAATACATCTTTCTGTGCGACCAGGATGATATATGGGCTGAAGGAAAGGTCGACAAAGTACTTGAAGCATTTGAAAAAACAAAGGCTTTGGTGGTAGTACACGACTGTACGCTTATTGACGAAGCAGGTACGGTGACGATGCCGTCGTTTTTTGAATACAAGGGTTCAGGAAGGGGTTTTATTAAGAATTTTATGCGCAATACCTTTATGGGTTGCTGCATGGCTTTTGATGCCAGAATGGTTTCATTGATAATACCCGTTCCCTCAGATATTGAGATGCATGATCAGTGGATTGGATTGCTTGCCGAGATGTGCGGAAGCCGCACCTGTTTTATCCTTGACAGTCTCATTAAATACCGTCGTCACGGCAGCAACGAGTCGGATTGTTTCCATCATTACGGATTTAAAAAGATGCTTACAAACAGGATTCATCTGGCTTGGCAGTTGTGGCGTCGCACGAGAATCGGTGATTTCGGGAAAATATAAAATAACACTTGCTTTTGCCTTTACAAAACATGATATGTGTGCAATACTGTCTACAGTAAAGATTCCTTTAAGCGCGGAACAGAGAGTCCGGCAAGGTACTACATATCGATTTGTGCCCAAAATGGGTTCACCCTATGTTTACATCGCCATGCGCTTAAAGTGCATGGCGTTTTTGCTTTTTAAAGCAAAAGGGGATTTCAGATGGCAGTTTATAAAGCAACTATAATGGACGAAGCCGCTATCGGAAGGGCTTTGAAAAGAATAGCGCACGAGATACTTGAGAAAAACGGCGGATGCAAAGATTTATGTATTATCGGTGTTAAGCGTCGCGGTGTTCCGCTTGCCGGGGAGATTGCCGCAAACATCAGGGAAATTGAGGGTGTCGAGGTTCCAATCGGAGTTATAGATATTACATATTACCGAGACGATCTTGAGCGAAACAGCAAAGAACCCGAAATTCACGAATCGCAGATTCCGTTTGAAATAGAGGGCAAAACCGTTATTCTGGTAGACGATGTTCTTTTTACGGGAAGAACGGCAAGGGCTGCGATGGAAGCGGTTTTAAAACATGGCCGGGCATCGGCCATTCAGCTTGCGGTATTGGTAGACAGAGGTCACAGAGAATTGCCTATAAGAGGTGATTACGTAGGTAAGAATGTTCCAACATCCAAGTCAGAGCGCATAGAAGTTACGATGCCTCCGTTTGAAGACAAGAAAAGCGTTGAATTATTTGGTTAATCCGGGCATGTCCCGTTTTAATATTTAAACAGTACCGGAGAGTACAAAATATGGAGGAGAAACAAAATGAAAATGATTTATGATGTCAGTGACAAGCCCAAATTCGGCCGGGTAATCGTGTTTGCTTTACAGCAGTTACTTGCGATTTTGGCAGCAACAATTGCGGTTCCCGCAATTATCGGTAACGGAATGTCAACATCCGCAGCACTGTTCGGTGCAGGTGTCGGTACACTCGTTTATCTTCTTTTCACTAAATTTAAGAGCCCTGTATTTTTAGGTTCTTCTTTTGCATTTCTTGGTTCTATGGGTGCTGCTTTTTCATCAGCAGCCGCAAATGTTCTTCTTGGCTATACAGGCTTAATTCTCGGTGCATTATTTGCAGGTTTTGTATATGTAGTACTTGCTATAGTAGTTAAATTTTGCGGAGTTAACTGGATTAACAAGCTTATGCCCGCTGTTGTTATCGGACCTACCGTTGCTATTATCGGACTTTCACTTGCCGGCAATGCTATCGGTGATTTAACAGGTGCATCGGCACCCACATGTAACAAATACGTTTGCATCATCTGCGGACTTGTAACATTATTTGTAACAATGCTTTGCTCGGTATTCGGCAAGAAGTTCTTAAAGATGATTCCCTTCATTGTAGGTATTTGTGCAGGTTACGTTGTAGCAACCATCTTTACATTAATCGGTAAGTCAACCGGTAACGAAGCACTCATAATTGTAGACTTCTCTAAGTTCGCAGCAATGCAGTGGATTCCGGAATTTACATTTGTAAATGCATTTAAGGGTGTTGGCGATCTTACAGGCGGTTACATCGGTTCAATCGCTGTAGCATATGCCCCTGTTGCATTTGTAGTATTCGCTGAGCACATTGCAGACCACAAGAACCTTTCATCCATTATCGAGCACGACCTTTTGGAAGATCCCGGTCTTGACAGAACTCTTCTTGGTGACGGTGTAGGCTCCATGGTAGGTGCATTCTTCGGCGGCTGCCCCAATACAACTTACGGTGAATCCGTTGGCTGTGTAGCTATATCAGGTAACGCTTCAATCGTTACAATTCTTGCAACTGCAATTTTGGCAATCGTTGCTTCATTCGTGGCACCTTTTGTAACATTCCTGGCAACTATTCCTGCTTGTGTAATGGGCGGTGTTTGCGTGGCACTTTATGGTTTCATCGCAGTTTCCGGTCTTAAGATGATTCAGGCAGTTGACTTAAACGACAACACAAATCTTTTCACCGTATCGGTAATATTAATTGCAGGTATCGGTGGATTTGCAGTAAGCTTCGGCGCTATTACAATTACTGAAGTTGCGTGTGCATTGATTCTCGGTATTATCACGAACAAAGTATTAAGCAAGAAGAACGCTGAATAATGCATAGCTGATATGTTAAAATAGCGTAATTAAAAAGCGCCGCGGAATGTATTCCGTGGCGCTTTAATTGTAATAATTAGAAAAAAGGCAATGTAAAAAACATCACCCATACAAGTTAACATAAAATACTACTTGTATACTACATATACAAGTAGTATGTATCACTTGACAGTGATACATACTAAAAAACATTGATTACCGAGAAATTTTACGGCTGATGCCATTGCATGGAAAAGATTACGATATAGTTTTAAAAAACCTTTTTTGTTTAGGCGGTGCTATTGGTGGGTTTGTAATATTTCGTGTGGTGAAGGAGAGGAGGTGAATGCTATTATGGAAAAACCGCTGAAGAAAAGTGTTTCTATTTAAATCGATGTATCTATTACTATTTTAAGAATGGAATTGCCTATTTTTCGAATGACTTGAGAATGTTATTGGGTTTGGAAGAAATACCGTTTGTTGTAAATGAGGAAGTGTGCCGAGATTATATTTTGCTATTTACACAAGTGGAAGATACACCTGCTATAATTGACAATGCAGAATTTATCCATGAATTAACCCGTTTATATATTGCTTGTGCGGATAATACAACGCAGGTTGGGTTAACTTTTAGGTATATGTGGGGTGTTATAAAACTCGAAGAATGGTTTCGCTATATTAGTTGCGGGCGAGAGGCGGTTTTAAAAAAGAGTAGTACTGAGAATAAGGATTGTTTGATGTGTGAGGTTCTTCAACATGCAAAGTAAAAGAATTTTCTTAATAATGTTATGCATAATAATAGCATTTACTAATTGTATCCTTGTATTATTGGAATATTCCATTTTTGATTCCAATGCAGTGGGCAGTAAAAGAATGTTATTGGTGATAATTGTTATTACTTCTTTTTATCATAAAACCATGTATGGATTTGCTTTTTTATAGTGGCGTAAACAAAATCATTTTACAAGTTGCACCGAAAAGAAAGAGCGATTTACTGGTTCTTTTTGCTATGACAATAAATAATTGTTACTATTTGGACGATTATTATGAAAAAATGCATATGAAGAAACAGGGAGTAAATCATATTCAAAAAGCAATAGAGGCTCGTTATAGAATAATTGAGAATGTCGTTAGCTCGGCAACATATTGCATTTTGTTTACAATAATTTATCCACAGTATAGTTTGGGTATTTTTATATTACTGTTGTTTAGCTTTTGCGCCAAGTATCTTTTAGAGAAAAAACAGGTAGACTATTATCTTAATAATATCGACGAAGATCGGGAAGCAGAATACTTTAGAAATGTGCTGGTTAATCCGGAAACCTACCCGGATATTAAAATGTATAACCAAGGGAATGCTTTTGCTGAAAAATCAATAAGAGCGTTCAATAGCGGATTAAAAAAACGTTATAAACTTCGCAGAGTTAATGAAATAGCATTTCCCCTGGTAAGAGTGGTGTTGCTTAGCTCACTTTCTGTTGCTTTGTATTGCGTTTCAGATAACGGGAATGCTGAATTGGGCAATGCTGTAGTTGCTATGACTTGTATTGCCGGAATAATAGGCGCAATAAACCCACTATGCAAGGCGGTATTTGACTACAAAGAAGCAAAAGATATTATTGATGTTTCCTCAGTTGATAAAAGCGAATATGGACAATATGAAAAGGGTCAGAATAATATCGAAAAAATAGAAAAAATAAGATTTGAAAATGTTTCTTTTGCGTATTCCGAAGGAAAGCAAGTGATTGATAATCTGTCATTTGAGTGGAAGATTAAGGATAGCGTAAGTATTATTGGTGAAAATGGTTCCGGAAAAACGACGCTGGTGAAATTATTACTCGGAATAAATAAGCCAACAAGCGGACGCATTTATGTCAATGATATTCCTTTAGATAATATTAATATATTTTCTTATTGGAATTGTTTTGGCTGTTGTTTTCAAAACTATGTTCTTTTTGAAGATACCATACGGAATAATTTGGTGTTTTCTTCCGAAGATAGTGGGATAATTGTTAAAGATAAAGAGTTAAATAAGAGAATATTGGAATTTAGTAATACATTTAGAGACGGACTTGAAACAAAAATAGGGGAACATGTTTATAGTGATGGTGTTGCACTCAGTGGAGGAGAACAGCAAAAAACAGCTCTCTTTAGAACTTTATTAAAAGAGTCGGAAATATTGGTTTTAGATGAACCGACAGCTTCTTTTGATCCTCAAAGTGAGATAGACTATTTTGAATTCCTATACAGATTGTCATCAGAAAGAGCGTTGCTTTTGATTACTCATAGAATAGGCTTTGCATCATTAGCAAAAAGAATCCTTGTAATGGAGAACGGCAAAATAGTAGAAGAAGGTACGCATGACATATTGATGAGCAAGCATGGCCTTTATTATAAGATGTATGCTTCTCAAGCAGAGATGTTTAGGGAAAAAAGAAAATGAAACATTTTTTTAGTACGATTAAGAAAGTATTGCATTTTGCAAAAAAAGAATACATCTGTTATTTATTACTTTGCCTGATAGAGGTAATCAGAAATATAGCATCGTTGTTTGGTGTTTTTTTTGGCGTTGAATTGATTACAACACAAACCCGGGAAAGCAAAAATGCGCTTATTCTGAGTTTGGTTGTATTTGTGCTATGCGAATGTGGAAGTATTTTGATTAACCATTCGATGAATAACGTTGAAAAGAGAATAAATGGACGTGTTTGGACTGTGATGAGTCTCTGTGTAGAAAGATGGATTCTGATGGATTCAGACGGTGACCACAAAAAAGACGTAAAATTGCTCTATGGAGCCTGACGGATTTTAATGCGTCTTAATAAAGCAAGATAAAATAGCGATTTTGGAAGAGCAATCAGAGATATTCCACTATCCGGAATAAATGACACTTTGTTAATGGCAAAAACTGCCGTAAACAAGGTGTCTTTTTTTTATTCCTTTCAAGGTCCTTTTGAGCATCTTTGCATCAAAAACACAGGAGGTAAGAATGCCAAAGAAACAAGCAGTTGGAGTGCCGGATTTGGATCCGTATCTGGGCAAAAAACGCAGAACACTTTGTTCCTATGAAGAAGGAGCAACGATGTATGGGCTCAGGTACTATTCATTCGTAAATCTGGCCAAAGAAGCAGATGCAAATATCAAGGTAAAACGCCATGCGCTTGTAAATCTTGATATCCTCGACGCCTATATCGATAAGCTTGGGGAAGAGGAAATGAACCGAAGGGAGGAATCACGAAAAATGTACACAAGAAACAAAACAGACAAGTTGGAAGAACTTAAGAAGCAGAGAAAGAAATTCGTCAGATACGAGGAAGGTGCAGAACTTTATTCCATGGGGTTACACACTTTTCAACAGCTGGCAAAGGATGCCGGTGCCGTCTACAAAATCAAGAGGATGGTACTTGTAAATCTCGATGTTATTGAAGATTATTTGGAAGCATTTAAGGAGGAACAATAGTGTGAAAGAAAGTAGAGGAAAGCCGTAGATGGGCGCACTTAAATAAGCTGTCTAAATTAGACAACTTGTTTGAGGTTATAGATTTAGTAAATTTGATCAAGAAGCTAATGGTTCATCAGGAGGAAGTAATCCCTCT
>JAZLHV010000055.1:0-35949 GCA_045617045.1 Lachnospiraceae bacterium | reverse complement strand
TACACAGAGATCTGCACTTGGTGCAGCCCAGAACAGACTTGACCACACTATCAACAACCTTGATAACGTAGTTGAGAATACCACATCTGCTGAATCGGCTATCCGTGATACAGATATGGCTAAAGAAATGGTTAAGTACTCCAATAACAACATTCTTGCTCAGGCAGGCCAGGCAATGCTTGCACAGGCTAACCAGTCTAACCAGGGCGTACTTAGCTTATTAAGATAATTTGATTGATTTCTACCGGACGGCCCCTCGTAACAGAGGGGCTGTTTTGATGCGCTGAAATTTTTTTTAATAAATGGGTTAAGTTTTCTTTATACTGTCCGATATAGTAAGTGTAAGGCGATAAGCCAAAGGGAAAAAGAACACATTAACTCGGCAGGGATGCCGCCGGGCAGGGATGCCGGTTTTACTTTTAGGGAGGAAAACTATGATAGTACAACACAACTTAACCGCAATGAACTCAAACCGTATGTTAAACATTACAGTAAAGAGTCAGGCTGATTCAACTGAGAAGTTATCATCCGGTTATAAGATCAATCGTGCAGCAGATGATGCAGCAGGCTTGTCAATCAGTGAAAAGATGCGTAAGCAGATTCGCGGCTTAACACAGGCTTCTTCAAATGCGCAGGACGGCATTTCAGCAGTACAGACAGCTGAAGGTGCACTGAATGAAGTTCAGGACATGTTACAACGTATGAACGAACTTGCAGTTAAGGCAGCTAACGGTACCAATTCAACAGATGACCGTAGTTACATCGAGAAAGAAGTCGATCAGTTAATCGAGGAAATCGGACGTGTATCCGAGACCACAAAGTTCAACGAAACATACTTATTAAAGGGTGATCAGTTCGTTGACAAGGCAGCTACATTAAAGTATGCAGCCGGCAAGCAGTATTACGATGCTGACGGGAACAGAATCCCCGAGAACGCATTAACAAATTATTTCAATACTTCTGTTGATGCAAGTGGTAACATTACAGCAACACTTAAAGATGCAGCAGATCGCCCCAAGGTATATACAGAGGCCGGCGCAGAGGCTACTCCCGCAGTCGGTGACCTTTTAGCAGCTACTTCTCCTGCAACAGGTCAGGCAGGCACGGTATACAACGGAGCATTGACATTAAAGCTTCATGTAGGTGCCGACGCTACATCAAACAACCAGATCGAAGTTAACATCCAGGCTCTTACCGCAGTAGGCCTTGGCATTGATACATTAAGAGTTGACGGCGCTGATGATACAAACGCATTACGTGCAATCGAAACAGTTAAGGAAGCTATTCAGAAGATTTCAACACAGCGTTCCGCACTCGGTGCTGCACAGAACAGACTTGAGCATACCATCAACAACCTCGACAACGTAGTTGAAAATACCACAAGTGCTGAATCTGCTATCCGTGATACCGATATGGCTACTGAGATGGTTAGATATTCCAATAACAATATTCTTGCTCAGGCAGGTCAGGCAATGCTTGCGCAGGCTAACCAGTCTAACCAGGGTGTATTATCACTCCTTCAGTAATCGCTTGTTTGACAACAGGATTGATTTGGTAATAAAATAATAAGGGCGCAGGCTTTACATGGCCTGCGCCTGATTATGTTTTGGGGGAGAATTTTTTCATGAATCGCAAACCCGGTAAAACAGAATTTGCCAAAAGAATGCTTGCATTTTTGCCGGCGGTAGTAATGATGATAATTATTTATGCGTTTTCGGCGATGCAAGGCGATGAGTCGTCACGTACCAGCGGCGTTTTCCTGAAGGCCTTGATGCGGTTTGCCGAGGAAATTACACATAAGGGATTTACGGATAAGGCTGTCGAATCGTTGCACCTTATTATCCGTAAATGTGCGCACTTTACCGAATACGCGCTGCTGGGGGCATGCGCTGTGCATGCGCTTAAGAATGGCTTGCTTTTTTATAACAGACATCCGAAACTTTCGGTGCTGTTTGCCGAAATTTACTGCGCCTTGTATGCGGCTACCGATGAAGTGCACCAGTATTTCGTGCCCGGAAGGTACGGTACATGGAGCGATGTGGTGATAGATTCTTTGGGCGCAATTTTCGGTATTTTAATGTTCGCGGTATTTGTTAGAAAACGATTTAAGAAAGGCACTAAACATGAAATATGATTATCTTGTAGTCGGCGCCGGCCTTTTTGGCAGCGTATTTGCACATGAAATGACTGAAAAGGGCTATAAATGCCTTGTTATAGATAAGCGCGACCACCTTGCCGGAAACGTATATACCAGGCGTGAACACGGTATTGATGTGCATGTCTACGGACCGCATATTTTCCACACATCAGATCCCGAAATCTGGGAATATGTGAATAACATTACGGAATTCAACGGATTTATCAACAGCCCTATTGCCTGCTATGAGGGCGAGCGTTACAACCTGCCCTTTAACATGAATACCTTCGAGCAGATGTGGGGTGTAACGGAGCCTATTGAAGCACGTAAAATTATTGCGGAGCAGATTGAAGCTTTGAACATTGCACAACCTGCCAATCTGGAGGAACAGGCTCTTTCACTCGTGGGGGTTGATGTTTACACAAAGCTTGTAAAGGGCTATACCGAGAAGCAGTGGGGGCGCGATTGCAAAGATTTGCCCGCTTCGATTATTAAGCGCCTTCCGGTGCGCTTTACATATGATAACAATTACTATAACGATCCGTTTCAGGGTATTCCGGTAAACGGCTTTACCGAAATAGTTGAAAAACTGTTGGACGGTATCGAAGTCCGCCTTAACACGCCGTATGCCAAGCTTGTTAATGCTGCTGCAAAAGAAGGCATATCATGGGAAAAGATTCTTTATACGGGTCCCATAGATGAGTATTTTAACTATAGCTTGGGACATCTTGAGTACAGAACATTAAAGTTTGCAACAGAGTATCTTCCGGATATTGATGATTATCAGGGCAATGCGGTTATAAACTATACTGAGCGCAAAGTGCCATATACGCGTATTATGGAGCATAAACATTTTGCATTTAACAAGTGCCACGGAACTATAATTACGCGTGAATATCCGGCAGAGTGGATAGAAGGCGCTGAACCATATTATGCGATTAATGACGCCAAAAACAATGCTCTTTATGAAGGATATGCGGAACTTGCAAAGAAAGATCCAAAGGTAATTTTTGGCGGTCGCCTTGGGCGATACAAGTATTACGACATGGACAAGTCCATAAAGGAAGCACTTGAACTTGCCCGTAAATTGTCCGCAAAATAGAACTTTTGCAACTATTTATAAAACTATTGCAACCTCCTTGACAATGTGATATCATGTAAACAAAAAAGTGGGTTAGTGGGCAGACTCTGCTCAAACCCCACAGTGTACATGCCCGGCGAGTAAATGGAATTTACAACCCTATCACGGAAGAAAGGAGGAGCTTATGGCAGTCAATCATTCTGCAATCAATAATATCTATAATTATTATCTTACGACGTATGCGCCCAAGTCAGATTCTAAGTTTGACACTCATAAAAAGAGTGAGTTGCGTGGCGTCTATAATTCCATTGTAAATATTAATAAGGACGCTCCTCTTTATATCGTGGATAAATCGCAGGCTACAAAGGCTTATGCTATCGGTATTAAGGAAAATGCGCGTGCGTTCCGCAATACGATTGCATCTTTAGGTGGCCTTGATGATGATAAGCTTTTGGCTAAAAAGGCGGCGTTCTCGTCCAATGAATCAATTGCTGAGGTTTCATATATCGGTGATGATTTGTCCGGCGAGGGAGTTCCTTCTTTTGACCTTGCAGTTACGTCGCTTGCCAAGCAACAGGTTAATACAGGCAGGTATTTGATAAGCGACAGTATTGCACTTAAGCCCGATACGTATTCTTTCGACGTTGCCGTTAACGGACTCAACTATGAGTTCCAGTATAACGTTAACCCTGATGACACCAACAAAACGGTTCAGGAAAAACTATCGCGCTTGATTTCAAATGCAAATATCGGCTTGAAAGCAAACGTAGATTATAAAGGCGGCACTTCAGCCCTTGTCATTACATCTGACAATACAGGCAGGGGATTTAATGGTGGTCGCTTGTTTGGCATTTCTGACAACAATACAAGTCGCACGAAGGGGTCCGTTGCATATTTCGGACTAGACAATACCACTCAGGAATCCGCTAATGCACACTTTATGATAAACGGTGTTGAGCGTGAAGCTCAGGGTAATGAATTTACTGTGCAAAAGCTTTATGAAATTCATCTTTTGCGGGAAAGCGCAGATGCCGAAGATACTACTCACATCAGCCTTCAGGCCGACTATGAGTCAATGATTTCAAATGTTACCGCGCTTGTTGACGGTTATAACGAATTTGTGGATGCCGCAGGCAGCTTTGCACCGGAACACCCCAAGTCACGCAGACTTGTTAATGAAATGCAGAGCCTTGCAATGGTTCATACAGAGGCGTTGGAGCGTGTTGGCCTGGAAATTAAGGATGACGGTCACTTGCAGGTTGACCGCAGCAAGCTGATAGATGCAATGTCTGAAGATAATTTCGAGGAGAATCTTGAGGGTATAAAGCGCTTTACAGGTTCGATGCTTCGCAAGACCAATGAGGTTTCAATTAATCCTATGAATTATACGGATCGCACCATTGCAGCCTACAAGAATCCGGGACATAATTTTGCAACACCGTATGTTACAAGTGCTTATACGGGCATGATGTTCAGCGGTTATTGCTAATGTTTAATAATTGAATTGATTTAAAGGTCTCCCCTCTATATAATTGAGGGGAGATTTTATTGTTTCATAGGAAGTTTTTTTGAATTTCCTATAGTGCAAAAACGCTTTGCAATGTAAAAGGGAACTTATGAAAAGAACTTTTAAGACGATTTACAATTATTTTGAAATATTTTTAATAGCTTTTTTGATATTCGGGGTTTCAATTATTCCAAGTATTATCAACTCCGACGGCATATGGGTTTACTACGGCGATTTTAACGTTCAGCAGATTCCGTTCTATATGCATGTTCAAAGCGCTGTTCGCGAGGGTAAGTGGCTTTACGACTGGTCTACGGATTTGGGCGGAAGCTTTTTGGGATGCTATGCGTTTTATTTGACGGGCAGCCCGTTCTTTTGGCTCAGTTGTCTGTTTAAAACCGAGCTTATCCCATACCTGATGCCATGGCTTTCGGCGCTTAAGTATGCTGTGATGGCAACAACGGCTTATGCTTATATGTCAAGACATCTTCGCACGGAAGGCGGCGCATTTATGGGCGCACTGCTTTATTCTTTTTCGGGTTTTCAGGGCGCGGTGCTGGCGTATAATCATTTTCATGATGTAATGGCGTTCTTTCCGCTGTATCTGGTACTTTTTGAGCTTATGATGGAGGGGCGCGAAAACGGCAAAGGATATGTGAAAAGGGCGTACATTGTTCTTTTTACATTGATGACGGCATTCATGGTGATACTGAACTATTACTTTTTCGTGGGTGAGGTTGTGTTCCTGGGAGTTTACTTTATCGCTAAGTACGCTTGCAGTGATGATACCGTAAGGGCCAAGCTGAGCCGATTTTTAAGAGCGCTGCTTGCGGGCGCTACCGGTGTCTTGCTTGCAGGCATATACATCGTCCCGGCGATATACTACACGATGGGAAATTCAAGAATTGCCGAGACCTTGAACGGTAACGATCTGGTAGCTTACAGTGAGCCTACAATGCCGCTTGCAATTTTGAAAAGCATTTTCCTGCTTCCGGATCTTTCGGGGCTTAACTCGATGTTTAACCAAAGCTACAGCAGAGTTTCGGGAATTGCTGCGTATATTCCGATGTTTTCGCTTGCGGGAGTGATAGCGTTCTTTCTGTATTACAGGGAAAAGTGTTGGCAGAAACGTGTGCTGGTAATATCAGCCGTGTGCGCGGCAGTTCCGATGCTTAACCAGCTGTTTTCGGCACTTAACAGTGAGTATTATGCAAGATGGTTTTACATGCCGATACTTGTAATGGCTCTTTTGACGGCATCGATGCTCGAGGACAGAGTGCTTACAATCGAATGCTTAAAGAAGGGCGCCCGCGTTGTCGGTATTGCGACGGCGGTTTGTATTGTGTGCAGTGTTCTTCCTGCCAAAACAGAAGAAGGCACGTGGACAATTTTGGGAGCGCTCCATAATCCCGAACAGCTTATCTGCGAGTTGATATTCAGCACGGTCATGGTGTGCTTAATGCTTCTTTATCTGTATAAGCTTGCGGGTAAAAGCGATTTGCTTACCAGAATGTGGGTAGTGCTCGCATGCCTGCTTACAACGTGTACCATGCTTACGAGCGGTTGGCTGCTGGTAGATAATAATCGTCGCACAAGCTTTATTGAGCAGGCGCTTAAGGGTGAGTCACCGCTTAACCCGGAAGATGCTTTTTTCAGAGTGGAAACCGACGAAGATTTTTACAATTATCCGATGCTTTGGGATGACGCACACTCGGTTACTTCTTTCATAAGTACCATTCCTTCGTCAACGCTTGATTTTTATGCTTCGCAGGAAAAGCCCAGAAAGGTTACAAGCACTCTTTGGACTTCCCGGTGCGGGGCACGCACTTTGCTTTCCTGTAAGTATTATATTATTGACAGGGAAACTCCGATTGAAATTATCGGTCACATCGAAGATGTAAGTGAACTTAAGAATTATTCTCAGGCTTATTCCAAGGCGGGGTACGAACTTTACGAAAATCAGGATTTTGTACCGATGGGCTTTACATTTGATGAGTATCTGACCGAAACGGAATATACTGAGTCGGATGCGTCGGCACAGGGGAAAGACAAGGCTTTAATGCGTTTTATTATTTTGCCTGACGACGTGGCGGCAAAATATGACAGCATTCTTGAACACGGCGATCCTACGGGCATGGCACAGATAAGCGCACTTGCTTTTTCAAATTTGTGCAATGAGCGCCGCGAAACCTGTTGCGATACGTTCGAAACATCCCACAAAGGCTTTACGGCAACCGTAACAATGGAAAAGGAAAATCTTCTTTTCTTTTCAGTGCCTTACGAGACCGGATTTACGGCATATGTGGACGGTAAAGAATGTGAAATTGTGAAGGCCGATTACGGATTCATGGCAGTAATGGTTCCGGGAGGCGCTCATAAGATAGAGTTCAAATACGAGCTCAGCAACTGGCGTTACGGTGCGTATGCAAGCCTTGTGGGTGCGTTGTTGTTACTGGGGATTATATTGTGTGCCCGATTTAAAAATTACAGAAAAGAAATATCCGAAGAAATTGCTTTTGATGCTTGACGAGTGACATTTTATATGCTACATTAGTCAGGCAGAGAGCAGAAGGCTCTTTTTTTATGTTCCAATTTTTTTGAATTTACTAACGCGGAGGACAAGTTTATGCGTACTAAGATTACATTAGCATGTACAGAGTGCAAGCAGCGTAACTACAATACTACCAAGGAAAAGAAGAACCATCCCGATCGTATGGAAACAAAGAAGTATTGTCGTTTCTGCAAGAAACACACATTACATAAAGAGACAAAATAATCTTTCAACAAACAGTTAAAGGAGATTATTATGGGAAATTCAGATAAGAATGAAAGCAAGCCCGGATTTTTCAAAACCGTATCTGTTGAGTTTAAGAAGATTGTATGGCCTTCAAAAGAGTCCGTTTTTAAGCAGTCGGTAGCTGTTACAGTTATTGCCATTGTTGTGGGCATCTTAATTACCGTTTTTGATTTTCTTATTCAGTACGGAATTAACTTTATCACGCAGTAAAGTGAGGGCAGTTTAATGGCAGATGCAAATTGGTATGTAGCTCATACCTATTCCGGATATGAAAATAAGGTAAAGGTTAACCTTGAAAAAACAATCGCTAACCGTCACCTTGAAAATGAGATTCTGGAAGTCAGAGTACCTCTTCAGGATGTTGTTGAAGTTAAGGATGGTACACGTAAGACTTCTCAGAAGAAAATGTTCCCCGGATATGTTTTGGTTAAGATGGTAATGAACGATGATACCTGGTATGTTGTTCGTAATACACGTGGTGTTACCGGTTTCGTGGGTCCCGGATCCAAACCGGTTCCGCTTACCGAAGCTGAGATGAAGCCTTTAGGCATTCGCATGGAGAACGTTTCAGTAGATTTCAAAGAGGGCGATACGATCGCTGTTGTTGCAGGCGTGTGGAAAGATACCGTCGGTGTTGTTACACGTATGGATTACAGCAAACAGACTGCTACAATCAACGTTGAACTCTTTGGCCGTGAGACTCCTGTAGAGATTAGCTTTGCAGAAGTTCGCGCAATGAATTAGTTTTGATATTTTTTCCGTAAGGAATTAATATACTCACTAACGTGGGAGCGTCACAGGATTCACCTGAAAAATGACGCGCCTGCACCACATATTTATTAGGAGGTGCCATTATGGCAAAGAAAGTTACAGGATACATTAAGTTACAGATTCCTGCCGGCAAAGCAACACCTGCTCCCCCGGTTGGTCCTGCTCTTGGTCAGCACGGTGTTAACATCGTAGAGTTTACCAAGCAGTTTAACGCTAAGACAGCAGATATGGGTGATACAATTATCCCCGTTATCATCACTGTTTACGCAGACAGAAGCTGCAGCTTCATCACCCAGACTCCCCCTGCAGCAGTTCTTATTAAGAAAGCTTGCAACATTAAGTCTGGCTCAGGCGTACCTAACAAAACAAAAGTTGCTACAATTTCCAAGGCTAAACTTCAGGAAATTGCTGAACTTAAGATGAAGGACCTTAATGCAGCAAGCATTGAGGCAGCTATGAGCATGATCGCCGGAACTTGCAGAAGTATGGGCGTTACAGTAGAACAGTAAGGGCTTAGGAGGATATCGATATGAAACATGGTAAGAAGTATGTTGAAGCCGCTAAGCTCGTTGATCGTTCTCAGTATTATGAGGCACAGGATGCTATTGCATTAGTAAAGAAGACAGCTACTGCAAAATTTGATGAAACAGTTGAATTACACTTAAAGACCGGTTGTGATGGTCGTCATGCTGAACAGCAGATTCGTGGCGCCGTTGTTCTTCCTAACGGAACCGGTAAGACAGTTAAGGTTTTAGTATTCGCTAAGGGTACTAAGTTAGACGAAGCTACAGCAGCCGGCGCTGATTACGTTGGCGGCGATGAGCTTATTCCCAAGATTCAGAATGAAGGCTGGTTAGATTTCGACGTTGTCGTTGCAACACCTGATATGATGGGCGTTGTTGGTCGTCTCGGTAAAGTTTTAGGTCCTAAGGGCTTAATGCCTAACCCTAAGGCAGGTACCGTTACAATGGATGTTACAAAGGCAATCAACGATATTAAGGCAGGTAAGATTGAGTACCGTCTTGATAAGGCTAACATCATCCACGTTCCGGTTGGTAAGGCTTCATTCGATGAGCAGAAGCTTTTAGAAAACTACAATGCTATTATGGACGCTATCTTAAAGGCTAAGCCCGCTGCATTAAAGGGTCAGTTTATTAAGTCAGCTACCATTGCAACAACAATGGGTCCCGGCGTTCGCATGAGCGTTGCTAAGTTAAGCTAATTCATTCTTTGAAGTGAATTAAACAATTGAGAAATCAATTGAATTTAAAGTTGACATATATTTATATATGTGTTAATTTATACAAGGCCGAAGACAGTAGGTGCAGGATTTACCTGCGTAAGATAACCGCCTACCGAGGAACCAGTAAGTATTGTTTATTTACGACCCTCTGTCTTTTTGGCAGAGGGTTTTTATATACTTCCTGTTTCGGCATATCAATAAGGAGGTTAAGATATGGCTAGTCACAATCAGGCAATCGTAGATGCCAAGGCTAAAATTGTTGCTGAGATCTCCGAGCAGATCAAGGACGCTGACTCCGTAGTTGTTGTAGACTACAGAGGTCTTACAGTAGCTCAGGATACTGAACTTCGTAAGGCATTGCGTGCTGAAGGCGTTGTATACAAAGTATACAAGAACACCTTCATTACCAGCGCAGTTAAAGGCACAGACTTCGAGCAGATTACACCTTACTTAGAGGGACCTACAGCTATCGCTATCGGCAAGTCCGATGCCACAGCTCCCGCACGTGTAATTGCAGACTTCGCTAAGAAGGCTCCCAAGCTTGAAGTTAAGGGTGGTGTCGTAGAAGGTAATGTTTACGACGCAAGCGGAATCGCACAGATCGCTACAATCCCTTCAAGAGATGCTCTTATTTCCAGATTACTTGGAAGTATGCAGTCTCCTATTACCAACTTTGCTCGTGTTATTAAGCAGATCGCCGAGAAAGACGGCGCTTCAGCTGAGGCATAGGCAATATTTGTTTATAACAACTAACAATTATTTTTAACGGAGGATTTTTAAAATGGCTAAATTAACAGCTCAGGAACTCATTGATGCTATCAAAGAGTTAACAGTATTAGAATTAAACGACTTAGTAAAAGCTTGCGAAGAAGAGTTCGGTGTATCCGCAGCAGCAGGCGTTGTAGTTGCAGCAGCAGGCCCTGCAGCAGCTGCAGAAGAAGAGAACACCGAGTTCGATGTTGAATTAACAGAAGTTGGCGCAGAGAAGGTTAAGGTTATCAAGGCTGTTCGTGAAATCACAGGTCTTGGCCTTGCTGAATCTAAGGCTTTAGTTGAGTCTGCTCCCAAGGTAATCAAGGAAGGCGCTTCCAAGGCAGATGCAGAAGCATTAAAGAAGCAGCTTGAAGAAGCCGGCGCTAAGGTTACTCTTAAGTAATTTTAACCACCTTATTAAAAGTAAAGGTCCGTGTCGTTACGACATGGACCTTTTTGCGTCTGCAAAAATATTCTTTATGCATTTAATGTCGAAAAATACTAGTGTCGTAATGCCAACTTGAAGAACAGATTGTCGTACATATATGTATAGGGGTATCTGTTGGGAAAATAGTGTATCATTCCGTGAATGTAGATTATTAAACAACCGAGAATCCCGGCCACCATAATCCAGGCAGTAAGCTTGCCTTCTTTGCCGCAAATATATCGGGCAACAAACATCCATATAAGCATGAAAAGAATAATGTATATGGAGGGGTTGGCAATAAATGCTCCTTTAAAATCACCCGAAAGAAGCTTAAGAGAAGCTCTTGTAAGCCCGCACGCAGGGCAGGGGAAGCCTGTTAAATATACAAGCGGACAGGATGCGTTTAGAAACAGATGCGTAACCGGGTAATACAGAAATACAATAACCATAAACAGGGTAAGCGGCTTTCTGTCTGACCATATTCTTTTGAAAAAATTTCTTAAAAAAATCTTCATAATTACATTATAAACATCTTGTGAACAAATTGAAAGTATGGTAACCTAATTCTAGGAATGCATTGGAGGGAATATTATTATGGAAGAGTTTAATAATTACGGACAGCCTACAGGAGGACAGCAGCCTCAGTATCAGCAGCCTCAGTATCAGCAGCCGGTACAGCCGATTGTTGAGCTTGAAAAGCCGATGACAATCGGACAGTGGATTGGTACGATTTTGTTAGGTCTGATTCCCTGTGTTAATATCATTTTACTTATTGTTTGGGCGGCTTCTGCTACCAATAAGTCTAAGAAACGTTGGGCTATCGCTACATTGATTGTTGCAGCTATTCTTATTGTTCTTTATATTGCTGCAGGCTATTTCTTTAGTACAGCTATAATGCGCTGGCTGTCTAAAATATATTCATATAGTGATATTTACGGCGCGTACAGCGGTTTGATGTAATTTGAAATTTGAAGGGTCGGGTTAAACCCGACCTTTTTTGTTCTTTAGAGGAAAGTTTTTCGAATTTCCGCTAAAGAAGAATGCTCCGCAGGGATGTGCACCGGGCACGCGGAAATGTTTATTTAAAAGGAAAGATTTTATGTGGATTGCTGACAATTGGAAAGATTACGAAGTTTTGGATACATCGGATGGTGAAAAGCTTGAAAGATGGGGAAAGTACATTCTTTTGCGCCCCGATCCGCAGGTAATATGGAAAACTGACAAGACCAACAAAAATTGGAAAAAATTAAACGGCCATTATCACAGAAGCTCGAAAGGCGGTGGCGAGTGGGAGTTTTTTGACCTTCCCAATGAATGGATGATTGAATATGGCAAGGCAAAGTTTCATTTAAAGCCTTTTGCATTTAAACATACAGGTCTGTTCCCCGAACAGGCAGTGAATTGGGACTGGTTTGGAAATCTTATTAAAACGGAAAAGGAAAAGAATCCGTCAAAATCCATTAAAGTTTTAAATCTTTTTGCCTATACCGGAGGCGCTACAATTGCAGCGGCTCTTGCCGGCGCCGAGGTTACTCATGTAGATGCCTCTAAGGGCATGGTACAGTGGGCAAGGGAAAATGCAATGTCATCGGGACTGGAAGAAGCAAAGATTAGATGGCTTGTGGATGACTGCGGTAAGTTTGTGGAAAGGGAAATCCGAAGGGGCAATAAATATGATGCAATAATCATGGACCCGCCTTCTTATGGCAGAGGCCCCAAGGGTGAAATCTGGAAGATTGAGGAAAGCATATATCCTTTTGTGGAGTTGTGCGAGCAATTATTGAGCGATGATGCACTGTTTGTTCTTATTAACAGTTATACAACCGGGCTGCAGCCGGCTGTGCTTAGCTATATGTTAAATATGGCAGTGGCAAAAAAACATGGCGGAAGGGTAATATCAGACGAGATAGGCTTGCCGGTCACCGAGAACGGGCTGGTGCTGCCGTGCGGGGCAAGCGGTAGATGGGTGCGAGAGTAGTGACACACTCGCAGGCGTAGCCTGCTTCGTGTTGGGGGGCGCGTCAAGCTTACGCTTGCGCGCGCAGTAAAAAGCGCGTGTGTAAATTGTATGTCATTTTTTGCAAGCAAAAAAAGGAAATTCCAAGGAATTTCCTCATCCAAGACATGCTATAAAGCTCCTTGAATGCAAGCATTCAGGGGCTTTATACCATATCTTGTATGTGACATACGTAGAATTAATATTTTCTAATTTGTTTTAAAATTTATACAATTTAGGGGTTGCTTTTTGTGCGGGCTTGGTGTATAGTTTTTCTTGCTGTGACATGATAGCGATGAAGCGTGAGGTTGCTTCTGTCGGGAATTAATAACCGATTGAAGGTTTTCCGTGGAGCGAAGGTCATGTAAACTGACGACAAGTCACTGTACCAAGCAACTGTCTACCAAAGGGTAGAAACGACGTGCAGTTCGTTTCTTGATAGTGGGAGAATGCTTATGTATTCTTCTTTCTTTATAAGAAATCAGGACACGCACGGGAAAGTGTACAGTCGCCACTTGTCGTACTTAGATTCCAAAGTACGAAAAGGAGGAGACTTTTTTTATGGCAAGTCAAGTAATGAGAATCACACTCAAGGCATATGATCACGTATTAGTAGATGCATCTGCCAAGAAAATCATTGAGACCGTTAAAAAGAACGGTGCTCAGGTAAGTGGACCGGTTCCGCTTCCTACTAAAAAGGAAGTAGTTACCATCTTACGTGCTGTTCACAAGTACAAAGATTCCAGAGAACAGTTCGAACAGAGAACCCACAAGAGACTCATCGACATTATTGCTCCTACACCCAAGACAATCGAAGCTTTACAGAAAGTTGAGATGCCTGCAGGTGTTCAGATCGATATCAAGATGAAGTAATTCGCCGAAAGGCAACAAACTAACTAACAAACCTCTACACTAGAATGAATGCTTAGCATTCCGCTGTAGAAACAAGGAGGAAAAATGAAGAAAGCAATTTTAGCAACAAAAGTCGGAATGACTCAAATCTTCAACGAGGACGGTTCTTTAGTTCCCGTAACAGTACTTCAGGCAGGCCCCTGCGTAGTTACTCAGGTTAAGACCGTTGAGAACGATGGCTACGAAGCAGTTCAGGTTGGTTTTGCTGAGAAGAAAGAAAGAGTAACAAACAAAGACGCTAACGGCAAGAAAGAATATGTTCACGTTCATGGCGTTAACAAGGCTGAGAAAGGACATTTCGATAAGGCCGGCACAACAGCTAAGAGATACGTAAGAGAGTTTAAGTTTGAAAACGTTTCTGATTACACACTTGGCGCTGAAATCAAGGCAGACATCTTTGCAGCAGGCGATAAGGTTGATGCAACCGCTATTTCCAAGGGTAAAGGTTTCCAGGGCGCTATTAAGAGATATGGTCAGCACAGAGGACCTATGAAGCATGGTTCAAAGTTCCATCGTCATCAGGGTTCAAATGGTGCATGTTCTTCACCCAGCCGTGTATTTAAGGGTAAAGGAATGCCCGGTCACATGGGCCATGTAAAGGTAACAGTTCAGAACCTTGAAATCGTAAGAGTTGATGCAGAAAACAACTTATTACTTGTTAAGGGCGCTGTACCCGGACCCAAGAAGGCTTTAGTTACCATTAAAGAAACCGTTAAGGCTAACGCTTAATAAAGATCGGAAGGAGGACCATTAAGATGGCAAAAGTAGCTGTTTATAATATGGAAGGCAAGGAAGTTGAAAAGATCGACTTAAGCGATGCAGTTTTCGGTGTAGAAGTTAATGAACATCTTGTACACATGGCTGTAGTTCAGCAGCTTGCTAATAATCGTCAGGGAACACAGAAGGCAAAGACCCGTTCTGAAGTTTCCGGTGGCGGAAGAAAACCTTGGAGACAGAAGGGAACCGGACATGCTCGTCAGGGTTCAACCAGAGCTCCTCAGTGGACACACGGTGGTGTTGTTTTTGCACCCGTACCGCGTGATTATTCCTTCAAGCTTAACAAGAAGGAAAAGAGAGCAGCATTAAAGTCTGCTTTAACAAGCCGTTTACAGGCTGACAAGCTCATTGTTGTGGATAAGCTCGCATTTGACGAGATTAAGACAAAGAACTTTGCAAATGTAATGAATAACTTAAAGGTTGAGAAGGGTCTCGTTGTTTTAGCTGAGAATGATGCAAATATTGTTCTTTCCGCCAGAAACATGGCAGACGTTGACACAACTTTAGTAAATGAGATTAACGTATACGATATCATGAAGGGCGGCACAATTGTTCTTACAAAGGACGCAGCCAAGAAGATCGAGGAGGTGTACGCATAATGGCAGCAATTCAGTACTATGACGTAATCCTTAAGCCTGTATTAACCGAGAAGTCAATGTCCGGTATGGGCGAGAAGAAATACACTTTCCTGGTACATGTAGACGCTAACAAGTCTCAGATCAAGGAAGCTGTAGAAAAGATGTTTGCAGGCACCAAGGTTAAGCGCGTTAACACTGTTAACTATGACGGAAAGTCAAAGAGACGTGGCGCTACCGTTGGTAAGACCGCAGCAACAAAGAAGGCAATCGTTTGGTTGACAGACGACAGCAAGGATATCGAAATCTACGCCGGTTTATAATTTGAGCCTTCACAATATACGCATATAAGCGTGATAACAAATAAGTCAAAGGAGATTTAATTATGGGAATTAAGACATATAACCCCTATACACCCTCCAGAAGAAATATGACCAATTCAGATTTCGCTGAAATCACAAAGGATACTCCCGAGAAGAGCCTTTGCGTCAGCATTCCCAAGACTGCAGGTCGTAATAACCAGGGTAAAATTACTGTCAGACACATCGGTGGCGGCAGCAAGAAGAAATACAGAATTATTGATTTTAAGCGTTTAAAAGATGGCGTACCCGCAAAGGTAATCGGCATCGAGTATGACCCCAACAGAACAGCCAACATCGCTCTTATCTGCTATGCAGACGGCGAAAAGGCTTACATCCTTGCTCCTGAAGGTTTAAAGGATGGCATGAAGGTCATGAACGGTCCTGAAGCAGAAGTAAGAATCGGTAACTGCTTACCTCTTTCAGAGATTCCGATCGGTACTATGGTTCACAATGTAGAGTTATATCCCGGTAAGGGCGGACAGCTTGTTCGTTCAGCCGGTAACGGAGCTCAGGTTCTTGCAAAAGAAGGCAAGTATGCAACATTAAGACTTCCTTCAGGCGAAATGAGAATGGTTCCGATTATCTGCCGCGCATCAATCGGTGTTGTTGGCAACGGCGATCACAACCTTGTTAATGTAGGTAAAGCCGGTCGTACACGTAATATGGGTATCCGTCCTACAGTTCGCGGTTCTGTTATGAACCCCAACGACCATCCTCATGGTGGTGGTGAAGGTAAGTGTGGTATCGGTCGTCCCGGTCCGAGCACTCCTTGGGGCAAGCCCGCACTTGGTCTTAAGACACGTAAGGCTAAGAAGGCTTCCAACAAGCTCATCGTAAGAAGACGTAACGGTAAGGCTATTAAATAGGAGGATAGATAAATGGCTAGATCAATTAAAAAAGGACCTTTCGCAGATGCAAGCCTTCTTAAGAAGGTTGATGCAATGAACGCATCCGGACAGAAGCAGGTTATCAAGACCTGGTCTCGTCGTTCAACAATCTTCCCTTCATTTGTAGGACATACGATTGCTGTACACGATGGACGTAAGCATGTTCCGGTATACGTAACAGAAGATATGGTTGGTCATAAACTTGGCGAATTCGTTGCAACCCGTACTTTCAGAGGCCACGGTAAAGACGAAAAGAAGTCAAAAGTAAAGTAAGAGGTTTTGAAAGGAGGACAAATCTATGGCTAAAGGACATAGATCTCAAATTAAGAGAGAAAGAAACGCACAGAAAGATACAAGACCTTCAGCAAAATTATCTTACGCAAGAATTTCAGTTCAGAAGGCTTGTTTCGTATTAGACGCCATCAGAGGTAAAGATGCAAAGACAGCTCTTGCTATCCTTACATACAATCCCAGATATGGTTCAAGCATCATTAAGAAGTTGTTAGAGTCCGCAATCGCTAACGCTGAGAACAACAACGGCATGAACGTTGACAACCTCTACGTTGCAGAGTGCTTTGCAAACAAGGGACCTACAATGAAGAGAGTTAGACCCCGTGCACAGGGCCGCGCTTACAGAATTGAGAAGCGTATGAGCCACATCACAATCGTGCTGGATGAAAGATAGGAGGAGCGAAAATGGGACAGAAAGTTAATCCTCACGGCATAAGAGTCGGTGTTATTAAGGATTGGGATTCAAAGTGGTATGCTGAATCCGATTTCGCTGACTACTTAGTAGAAGATTACAACATTAGAAAATACCTTAAGAAGAAACTTTACGGTGCCGGCATCTCGAAGATTGAAATTGAGCGTGCTTCTGACCGTGTAAAGGTTATCATCTTCACAGCAAAGCCCGGTGTTATCATTGGTAAGGGCGGCGCAGATATTGAAGTTACAAAGAACGAAGTTTCCAAGTTAGCAAACGGCAAGAAAGTGCTTGTTGACATCAAGGAAATCAAGAGACCCGATAAGGATGCACAGCTTGTTGCAGAGAATATTGCTCAGCAGCTCGAGAACCGTGTTTCATTCCGTCGTGCTATGAAGTCCTGCATGTCCAGAACCATGAAGGCCGGCGCACTTGGTATTAAGTCAACTGTAAGCGGACGTGTTGGCGGTGCAGATATTGCCCGTTCAGAGTCCTACAGCGAAGGTACCATTCCGCTTCAGACATTAAGAGCAGATATCGACTATGGTTTTGCTGAGGCAGATACCACATACGGTAAGCTCGGTGTAAAGGTTTGGATCTACAAGGGTGAGGTCCTTCCTACAAAGAATACTAAGGAAGGGAGCGACAAATAATTATGTTAATGCCTAAGAGAGTTAAGCATCGTAAGCAGTTCCGCGGAACTATGGCTGGTAAGGCGATGCGCGGTAATACCGTTTCCAATGGTGAATATGGTCTTGTTGCTACAGAGCCTGCTTGGATTAAGTCCAACCAGATCGAGGCAGCCCGTATCGCTATGACAAGATACGTAAAACGTGGTGGTCAGGTATGGATTAAGATTTTCCCTGATAAGCCCATCACAGCAAAGCCGGCAGAAACCCGTATGGGTTCCGGTAAAGGAACAGTAGAGTATTGGGTAGCAGTAGTTAAGCCCGGACGTGTAATGTTTGAAATCGCAGGGGTTCCTGAAGAGACAGCTCGCGAAGCATTACGTCTGGCATCACACAAGCTTCCTGTCAAATGTAAGATCGTTGCTAAAGCGGACTTGGAAGGCGGTGCATCTAATGAAAACTAATAAGTATGTTGATAGCTTAAATGCAAAGACAACTGCAGAATTAGCAAAGGAATTAACCGATGCTAAGAAGGAACTTTTCAACTTAAGATTCCAGAATGCTACTAACCAGTTAGATAACACAGCAAGAATTACAGAAGTTAGAAAGAACGTTGCAAGAATTCAGACCGTATTGGCTGCAAAGTCAAAGGCTGAAGCTTAAGTTCGGCATTTGGATGATTAGAAAGGAGACTAATAATCGTGGAAGAAAGAAATCTTAGAAAAACACGAATCGGTAAGGTAGTCAGCGACAAGATGGACAAGACCATTACCGTTGCAGTTGAAGATCACGTAAAGCATCCCCTTTACGGTAAGATTGTTAAAGATACCTACAAGTTAAAGGCTCATGATGAAAACAATGAGTGTCATGTAGGGGATACAGTAAAAGTTATGGAGACAAGACCTCTTTCCAAGGATAAGAGATGGAGACTTGTTGAAATTGTAGAAAAAGCTAAGTAATTGGAAGGAGAATAAGCATGATTCAGCAGGAAAGCAGATTAGTAGTTGCTGATAATACCGGTGCTAAGGAATTGCTTTGCATCCGTGTTATGGGCGGTTCTACAAGAAGATATGCTAACATCGGCGACGTTATCGTAGCCAGCGTTAAAGATGCAACACCCGGCGGTATGGTTAAGAAGGGTGATGTTGTTAAGGCTGTTGTCGTACGTACCGTTAAGGGCGGCCGTGGTAAAGACGGCTCCTACATCAGATTCGACGAGAATGCTGCAGTTATTATCAAGGACGACAAGGAACCCAAGGGAACCCGTATCTTTGGACCTGTAGCAAGAGAGCTTCGTGAGAAACAGTTTACCAAGATTGTTTCCTTAGCTCCCGAAGTACTCTAGGAGGTAGCGAAATGGCAACATTAAAGATTAAAAAAGGCGATACCGTTAAGGTTATCGCAGGTAAAGACAACGGTAAGGAAGGCAAAGTCCTTTCCGTAGACCAGAAGAACGCCAAGGTTGTAGTTGAAGGCGTTAACATGGTTACCAAGCACATGAAGCCCTCCCAGGCTAATCAGAATGGCGGCATCGTTCAGAAAGAAGCTGCAATTGATATCTCTAATGTAATGCTCGTATTCAAGGGCAAAACAACAAGAGTTGGCTTCAAGATGGATGGTGACAAGAAGGTCCGTTTTGCTAAGGCAACGGGCGACGTTATTGATTAATTCTTAAAGGAGGCCAATTTACGTGAGCAGATATAAAGATTTATACAAGAACGAAATTGTCAAGGCAATGACTGACAAGTTCGGTTACAAGAACGTTATGGAAGTTCCGAAGCTCGACAAGATCGTAGTTAATATGGGTGTTGGCGAAGCTAAGGAAAACGCTAAGGTTTTAGAGTCTGCTGTAGCTGACATGGAGAAAATTACCGGTCAGAAGGCAGTTGTCACAAAGGCTAAAAAGTCTGTTGCAAACTTCAAAATTCGTGAAGGTCTGGCTATCGGCTGCAAGACTACACTTCGTGGTGAGAAGATGTATGACTTCTGCGACCGCCTGGTTAACCTTGCACTTCCCCGTGTACGTGACTTCAGAGGTGTAAGTGCAAACGGATTTGATGGACGTGGAAACTATGCACTTGGTATCAAGGAGCAGATTATTTTCCCTGAAATCGAATACGATAAGGTTGATAAGGTTCGTGGTATGGACATTATCTTCGTTACAACAGCAAAGACAGATGAAGAGGCACGCGAGTTGTTAAGACTCTTCGGCATGCCTTACATGAAATAGGAGGAGGAAAACTCATGGCTAAAACAGCAATGAAGCTTAAACAGCAGAGAAAGCCTAAGTTCTCTACAAGAGCTTATACCCGCTGCAAGATTTGCGGACGTCCCCATGCCGTATTAAGAAAATATGGTATTTGCAGAGTTTGCTTCCGCGAACTCGCATACAAGGGTGAAATCCCCGGTGTTAAGAAAGCAAGCTGGTAAGGTTTAGGAAGGAGGACAATCAAATGGCAGTTAACGATCCCATTGCAGATATGCTTACAAGAATTCGTAACGCTAACACTGCAAAACATGATACAGTAGATGTTCCCTCATCAAAGATGAAGTTGGCTATTGCTCAGATTCTTTTAGATGAAGGTTACATCAAGAAGTTTGATATCGTAGAAGACGGCAACTTCAAGACAATCCGCATCACCTTAAAGTATGGTGCAGATAAGAACGATAAGATTATCTCCGGTATTCAGAGAATCTCCAAGCCCGGTCTTCGTGTATATGCAAGCAAAGAAGATCTTCCTAAGGTTCTTGGTGGACTTGGTATTGCAATCATTTCCACAAACCAGGGAGTTGTTACCGATAAGAAGGCTCGTGAGCTTGCAATCGGTGGCGAAGTATTAGCATTTGTGTGGTAGGAAAATTTCTTTTCCTACCTCCGAAGATACACATTAACCTAATTTATTAAATAGGAGGTACGGGCATGTCACGTATAGGTAGAATGCCAATCGCAATTCCCGCAGGTGTTACTGTGGATGTTGCAGAAAATAACAAAGTGACCGTTAAAGGTCCCAAGGGTACTCTTGAAAGAGTATTACCCAAGCAGATGGAAATTAAGGTTGAGGGTACCGAAGTCGTAGTTTCCAGACCTAATGATTTAAAGCAGATGAAATCACTTCACGGCTTAACCAGAACACTTATTAACAACATGGTTGTTGGTGTTACAAATGGTTTTGAGAAGAAGCTTGAGGTTAACGGTGTTGGTTACAAGGCTGCTAAGGCAGGCAAGAAGTTAACATTATCCTTAGGTTATTCACATCCGGTTGAAATGGAAGATCCTGAAGGCGTCGAGACAGCAGTTGAGGGTAATGTTATTACCGTTAAGGGCATCGACAAAGAAAAAGTTGGCCAGTTTGCAGCTGAAATCAGAGACAAGAGAAGACCTGAACCTTACAAGGGCAAGGGTATCAAGTATGCCGATGAAGTTATCAGACGTAAAGTTGGTAAGACCGGTAAGAAATAACAGATAAGGAGAGTGTAAAAATGGTTTCAAAAGATTCTAGACAGGAAAATCGTGTTAAAAAGCACATGAAAATCCGCAACCGTTTTGCCGGAACAACTGAAAGACCTCGTCTTGCAGTATTCCGTAGCAACAACCATATGTATGCTCAAATTATCGATGATACAGTTGGTAAGACTTTAGTTGCAGCATCTACCGTTGAGAAGGATGTTAAGGCTGAGTTAAAGAAGACCAATGACGTCGAAGCAGCAGCATACTTAGGCACTGTTATTGCAAAGCGCGCACTTGAAAAAGGTATCAAGACAGTAGTTTTTGCCAGAGGCGGTTTTATATATCAGGGTAAAATTTCAGCATTAGCTGATGCAGCCAGAGAAGCTGGCTTGGAATTCTAAGGAAGGAGAACAGATCACATGAAACGCACTATGATAGATACAACTAACATGGAGTTTAGCGAGAAGGTAGTTTCCATCAAGCGTGTTACCAAGGTTGTTAAGGGCGGACGTAACATGCGTTTCGCAGCTCTTGTTGTTGTTGGTGACGGCAATGGTCACGTTGGCGCCGGCCTTGGAAAAGCAGCTGAAATTCCGGAAGCTATCAGAAAAGGTAAAGAGGACGCAATGAAGAATCTTGTTAGCGTTGCTTTAGACGAGAACAAGAGTATTTCCCATGATTTCTTAGGTAAGTTTGGTTCTGCATCAGTTTTACTTAAGAAGGCACCCGAAGGTACCGGTGTTATCGCCGGTGGTCCTGCTCGTAACGTATGTGAACTTGCAGGTATCAAGAATATCCGTACTAAGTCTTTAGGTTCAAACAACAAGCAGAATGTTGTTTTAGCTACAATCGCAGGTCTTTCACAGTTAAAGACACCTGAAGAAGTTGCAGCAAACCGTGGCAAGTCCGTAGACGAAGTAATGGCATAAGGAGGGACTGTAATCATGGCAACAAAGAAAGTAAAGAAGCTCAAAGTTACTTTAGTTAAATCTACTATCGCAGCTATTCCGAAGCACAGAGCTACAGTTGAAGCATTAGGCCTTCATAAGTTAAATTCATCTAATGAACTTCCTGACAACGAAGCTGTACGTGGAATGATTCAGCAGGTAAGACATTTAGTCAAAGTAGAAGAAGTTTAAAAGGAGGTGTCACAATGGAATTATCTAACTTAAAGCCCGCAGAAGGCTCTAAACACAGTGATAATTTTAGAAGAGGTCGCGGACACGGTTCAGGTAACGGCAAGACCGCAGGCAAGGGCCACAAAGGTCAGAAGGCTCGTTCAGGTCAGCCCAGAATCGGTTTTGAAGGTGGTCAGATGCCTTTATACAGACGTCTTCCCAAGAGAGGTTTCAAAAACAGAAATCACAAGGAAATTATTGCTATTAATGTTAGTGCATTAGAAGTGTTTGAAAACGGCGCAACCGTAGATGTTGAAGCACTTATGGCACAGGGCATCATTAATAACCCTGCAGACGGTGTTAAGATTCTTGGCAACGGAGAACTTACCAAAAAGCTCAATGTTAAAGTTAACGCTTATAGCGAATCTGCTAAAGAGATGATTGAGAAGCTTGGTGGAACTGCAGAGGTGATCTAATGCTGAAAACATTTAGAGACGCTTTAAAAATCAAAGAAATCAGAGAGAAGTTACTTTATACATTACTTATGATCGTCATCGTGCGAATCGGCTGTCAATTGCCGGTTCCCGGTGTTGACCGCGGTTACTTTGCAACATGGTTTGCTCAGCAGACAAGTGATGCATTTAACTTCCTCGATGCATTTACCGGTGGATCGTTCACAAATATGTCTTTATTGGCATTAAACATCACACCTTACATTACATCTTCAATTATCATGCAGCTTCTTACAATTGCGATTCCCGCACTTGAAGAGATGCAAAAAGAAGGCGGCGAGGGACGCAAGAAAATTGCTTCCATTACCCGTTACGTGACTGTTGCACTTGCTTTAATCGAGTCTGCAGCAATGACAATTTCTTTTGGTAATTCAGGATTACTTGAACAGTACAATGCACTTAACGTTATCACCGCAATCGTAGCATTAACCGCAGGTTCTGCATTTGTTATGTGGATTGGTGAAAACATTACCGAGAAGGGTATCGGAAACGGTATTTCCATTATCCTTTTAATTAACATCGTTGCAAGAATCCCTGAGGATATGACCAACGTATTCAGACCGTTCATAGTAGGAAAGCCAATTGCTTCCCAAATTCTTGCCGTTGTTATTATCATTGCTATCTTAGTATTAATGATTGCACTTGTTGTATTACTTAACGCAGGTCTTCGCAAGATCCCCGTACAGTATGCACGCAGAAGCGCAGGCTCCAAGATTGGCGGCGGCACAGCCTCCAACATCCCGATCCGCATTAATACAGCAGGCGTTATTCCGATTATCTTTGCATCATCAATTATGCAGACACCCGGAATTATCTCCTCTTTGGCAGGATACAAGGGTACAGGCGTTTGGAACGAAATCCTTAAGGGCTTAAACTCCAAAAACTGGGTACAGAAGGAAGCACCTATTTATTCAATCGGTTTGCTTGTTTACTGTATTCTCGTAGTATTGTTTGCATACTTCTATACATCGATTACCTTTAATCCGATGGAAGTTGCAGATAACTTAAAAAAGTCCAACGGCTTCATCCCCGGCATTCGCCCCGGCAAGCCTACTTGTGACTACTTAACCAACATCTTAAATGCAATCATCTTTATTGGTGCTATCGGCCTTACGATTGTCGGCGTATTACCTTACATCTTCTACGGTGTATTTAATGCTTCCGTTACATTCCTTGCCACAAGCTTAATCATTATCGTAAGTGTTATCATTGAGACACTTAACCAGGTTGAGAGCATGATGCAGGTTAGAAATTACAAGGGATTTTTAAATCAGTAAAGCACAACAAAAGGTTCGGAGTGGGTTTATCCCGCTCCGACGTTTGTGCGTTAATCAGGAAAATATTTTGCCCGGTTGTATTAAGCGGCAATTATGTATATATATAAAAGTCATTATTAATCAGAAAAATACTATTAGATAACATTTGTGGAATGGAGATTAGTGTGAAAAATAGATTTTTCACACCGCACTATTTGTGTCACCCACAAGGGGTGCACTGCATAGCGCGCTCCGGATTTCACAAGTGGAATGGAGATTATTATGAAGATTATTATGTTAGGTGCACCCGGAGCCGGAAAAGGTACACAAGCTGAAATGATTTGTGAAAAGTATGGCCTTCCCCATGTTTCGACCGGTGACATTTTCCGTGCAAACATTAAAAACGGCACTGAACTTGGTATGGAAGCCAAGAAATATATGGATCAGGGTCTTTTAGTTCCCGATGAACTTACAGTAAAGATTCTTCTTGACAGAGTTGCCAAGGAAGATTGCAAAAACGGTTATGTGCTTGATGGATTTCCCCGCACAATTCCGCAGGCTGAAGTTTTGGATAAAGCTTTGACCGAGTTAAACGACAAGGTTGATTATGCAATCAATGTTGATGTTCCCGATGAAAATATTATCAATCGTATGAGCGGCCGTCGTGCATGTGTTTCATGCGGTGCTACATATCATGTACAGTTTGCTCCCACAAAAGTTGAGGGCATATGCGACAAATGTGGTGCAAAGCTTATTTTGAGAGATGACGATAAGCCTGAAACAGTAAAGAATCGTCTCGATGTATATCATAAACAGACACAGCCTTTAATTGATTTTTATCAGGCTAAGGGCGTATTAAAGGAAGTTGACGGAACCGTTTCAATGCAGGACGTATTTGCAAGCATTGTAAATATTCTCGGTTAATTAAGGCGCATTGTATGTTTTGGAGAAAGAAAATGTCAGTAACAATTAAATCTCCACGTGAGATAGAGCTTATGAGAGAGTCCTGCCACATTCTCGGTGAAGTTCACGATGCACTTGCCAAGATTATTGAGCCGGGCATATCTACGAAGGATATTGATATTGAAGGTGAACGCTTAATAAGAAGCTACGGATGCACCCCTAATTTTTTGCACTATAACGGTTATCCCGCATCAATTTGTGTATCGGTTAACGATGAGGTTGTACATGGAATCCCGAATAAGAAGCATATATTAAAGGAAGGCGATATCGTAAGCCTTGACTGCGGTCTTATTTATAAAGGTTACCATTCGGATGCAGCCAGAACATATGGTGTCGGAAGAATATCCGCTGATGCACAGAAGCTTATTGATGTAACGCGCGAGTCTTTCTTTGAAGGTATTAAGATGGCTAAGGCCGGTAATCATCTGCACGATATTTCCAATGCAATTGATGATTATGTAACACCTTACGGCTACGGAATAGTTAGAGATCTTGTAGGTCACGGAATCGGTACAAGCCTTCACGAGGAACCGCAAATTCCAAACTTCAGACAGAAACGTCACGGAATTCGCTTAGAGCCGGGCATGACACTTGCCGTTGAGCCTATGATTAATGCAGGCGGCTGGGAAGTTTGCTGGCTTGACGATGACTGGACGGTTGTTACCGAAGACGGAAGTCTGTCAGCTCATTATGAGAACACCATTCTTATTACTGAGGATGAACCTGAAATATTGACACTTAGTAAGTTTAACTAGTGGTAAGTAAGGTTGTCATGCCTCGAGTTAAAGCCTGTAACAGGGTGCATTACAGCCTGCACCCCTAAAAGCACAGCCTTTAAGTGGCTATAGGAGGAAATGAATGTCTAAGTCAGATGTTATTGAAATTGAAGGAACAGTTGTTGAAAAGCTCCCTAACACAATGTTTCAGGTAGAGCTTGAAAATGGTCATAAGGTACTTGCTCACATAAGCGGTAAGCTTCGCCAGAATTTTATACGAATTCTTCCCGGGGATAAGGTAACACTTGAGTTATCTCCCTACGATCTTACAAAAGGACGTATTATTTGGAGAGATAAATAATCAGTGACATATTTTTGAGCGATTAGAAAGCTTAAAAATAAACATTATTTTATGATTGCAATCGGGAAACCGTTGTGATACAATGATATTCGGCCTTTTTTGAGGAAGGCCTTACCGAAGAACTGAAAGGAGGACGTTATGAAAGTAAGATCTTCAGTAAAACCTATTTGCGAAAAGTGCAAAGTTATTAAGCGTAAGGGCAAAATCAGAATTATCTGTGAGAACCCTAAGCACAAACAGAGACAGGGTTGATCCTATTAAGGATTTAAGTATATACGTAGTTTGAGCCTACGAATACTTTTGAAACCGCAAGAGTCCGCAATTACGGAGGACTCGTACCTTGTCGGAAAAATCGGGAGCCGTCCCGGTCGGGTGCACATTGCACCTCATTCAATTAGTTACAGCATGCTTAGCATGCACACACGCGTTGAGCACGCGAGAATTTGGAGGAAATGTAAATGGCTCGTATCGCAGGTATTGACTTACCTAGAGAAAAACGCATTGAGATCGGTTTGACTTATATCTATGGCATTGGCCGTGCAAGATCAAACGAGATTTTAAGTGCAGCAAAGGTTAACCCTGACACTCGTGTTAGAGATTTAACTGACGATGAAGTAAAGAGAATTGGTGAAGTTATTGAAGCTAACTATATGGTAGAAGGTGACCTTCGCCGTGAAGTTGCTTTGAACATCAAGACTTTACAGGAAATCGGATGCTACAGAGGTATCCGTCATCGTAAAGGTCTTCCCGTTCGCGGACAGAAGACAAAGACAAACGCTCGTACTCGTAAGGGTCCTAAGCGTACAGTTGCAAATAAGAAGAAGTAATCACAGTATATTTGGAGAAAGTAGGTTAGTTTAAAATGGCAAAAGTTGCAAAGAAAGTAACAAAGAAACGTGTCAAGAAAAACGTTGAACGCGGACAGGCACATATTCAGGCATCTTTCAATAACACTATCGTTACATTAACAGATGCTGAAGGTAATGCTTTATCATGGGCAAGTGCCGGTGGTCTTGGATTTAGAGGTTCAAAGAAATCTACTCCCTATGCTGCACAGACAGCCGCAGAGACAGCTACAAAGGCTGCGCTCATACACGGTTTAAAGTATGTTGACGTATTTGTAAAGGGTCCCGGCTCAGGCCGTGAAGCTGCAATTCGTGCATTAGCTGCTGCAGGTTTGGAAGTTGTTTCTATTAAGGATGTAACTCCTGTACCTCATAACGGATGCAGACCTCCCAAGCGTCGTCGCGTGTAGTCTTATTTTGGTATAAGACACTTATTAATTGTTGGAAGAAGACAGCATAGTATGCTGCTGTAAACAATATTTTCGAAAGGATAAAAACAATGGCAATTAACAGAACTCCCGTGTTAAAGAGATGCAGATCTCTTGATCTTGATCCTGTATTTTTAGGATATGATAAGAAGTCCAACAGAACATCGGCTCGCGCAGGCAAGAAGATGTCTGAGTATGGTATTCAGCTTCGTGAGAAGCAGAAAGCAAAATTCATCTACGGCGTACTTGAGAAGCCTTTCCGTAACTACTATGAGAAGGCTGAGCGCATGAAAGGTATGACCGGTGAAAACCTTATGGTTATGCTTGAGTCCAGATTGGATAACGTTGTTTTCCGTATGGGCTTCGCTCGTACACGTAAGGAAGCAAGACAGGTTGTTGACCACAAGCATGTATTAGTAAACGGCAAGTGCATCAACATTCCTTCTTATTTAATCAAAGCAGGCGATGTTATTACCTTAAGCGACAAGGCTAAGGAATTACAGCGTTATAAAGACATCCTTGAGGTAACAGGCGGCAGACTCGTTCCCGAATGGATTGATGTTGATCAGGATGCTTTCAAGGGCACCATCAAGAATCTTCCTTCTCGTGAAATAATCGACGTTCCTGTAAACGAAATGCTTATCGTCGAGTTATACTCCAAATAATGTATTTTCACTTAATCTCAAAGGAGGGTATTTACTGTGTTTGAATTTGAAAGACCTGATATTAAAGTTGTTGAAGTGTCAGAAGATAAGAAGTATGGCAAGTTTGTTGCTGAGCCCCTTGAGAGAGGCTATGGTATTACCCTTGGTAATTCATTACGTAGAATAATGCTTTCTTCTTTACCCGGCGCTGCAGTAAGCCAGATTAAAATTGAAGGCGTATTGCATGAGTTTTCATCAATTCCCGGTGTAAAAGAAGACGTTACAGAGATTATTCTTAATGTAAAGAAGCTTGCTATCAAGAACAACAGCGATTCCTTCGAGCCTAAGACTGCATACATCGACTTTACCGGCGAAGGCGTAGTTAAGGCATCAGACATTCAGACAGATTCTGACATTGAAATTTTGAATCCCGATCTTGTAATCGCAACACTTTGCGGCGGCAAGGACGCTAAGTTCTATATGGAACTTACAATTACTAAGGGACGTGGATATGTCAGCGCAGATAAGAACAAGAATGACGATCTTCCTATCGGCGTAATTGCTATCGATTCTATCTACACACCTGTTGAGCGTGTTAATATGACCGTTAATAACACACGTGTAGGTCAGGTAACTGATTTTGATAAGCTTACGCTTGATGTATTTACAAATGGTACTCTTGCTCCCGAAGAGGCTGTAAGCCTTGCAGCAAAGGTATTATCAGAGCATTTGAGTCTCTTTGTGAATCTTTCCGAGGCAGGTCAGAAGACGGACGTTATCACCAGTAAGGAAGACAACTACAAGAGTCGTGCTGTAGATGATATGAGTATCGATGAACTTGAGTTATCCGTACGTTCTTATAACTGCTTAAAGAGAGCAGGCATCAATACCGTTGGTGAGCTTGTTAACAAGACACCCGATGACATGATGAAGGTTCGTAACCTTGGTCGTAAGTCACTCGAAGAGGTATTGGCTAAATTAAAGGAGTTAGGTTTACAGTTAAACTCCTCTGACGAATTATTATAATCATCAGTGTTTATTGTGCGGTAAGACCGTAAGAGCACGCACGAAAGGAAATTAAAATGGCAAAGTACAGAAAATTAAGCAGAACATCATCTCAGAGAAAGGCTTTACTTAGAAGCCAGGTTACAGCTTTAATCGCTAATGGCAAGATTGTTACTACAGAGGCTAAGGCTAAAGAAGTTCAGAAAATCGCTGAGGGTTTAATTGCATTAGCAATTAAGGAAAAGGACAACTTCGAAGTTGTTAAAGTAACCGCTAAGGTTGCTAAGAAAGATAAAGACGGCAAGCGCGTTAAAGAAGTAGTTGATGGCAAGAAGGTTACCGTTTTCGATTCAGTTGAAAAGGAAATCAAGAAGGATATGCCTTCGCGACTTCATGCACGTCGTCAGATGCTCAAGGTTCTTTACACAAATGAGACCAACAAGTTATTTGACGAAATCGCTAACAAGTATGCTACCTCCAATCATAACGGCGGTTATACCCGTATCGTTAAGATCGGTCAGCGTAAGGGCGATGCAGCTATGGAAGTTTTACTTGAGCTCGTTTAATTATTACAAATTAACCCCGTGCCGATGGCACGGGGTTTTTTGCTTTGTAGGGAAGTTTTCGAACTTATTTTTATATGTAGAGCTAAGGCGCTGTTTTTTTGGCGGCAAATTCAGCTAAGGTTTCATGTCCGGACATGTAACGGGCGATAATAGCGCAAACAATAATAATTGCCAGAATTTTAAGAAGAGGAATGATTATATTTTTTTTGTAAGGAGAAAGATAAGCTCCAAGCGCCTTAAAGAAAGCTTTTATTTTAGCGATCATAGTGATTTCCTTGTTTTTTGGTGATATTTTAAGTATAATCATTTGGACTGAATCAATCAATGCTTTTTAATGTAAAGGAAAATTGCGTGGCTTTTTCATAAGACACGCCGGTACGGTCGAAGGTATAGGCTTTATATGGAGTTAGTTAAGACAGATCATTTGACATTTGAATATATAAGGCGCGATGAGGACGGAAATGTTGAAGGCATTACAACTGCGGTCAACGATGTCTCATTTAAGGTAAATAAGGGCGAATTTTTGGCTGTTTTGGGGCATAACGGCTCCGGAAAGTCAACATTGGCTAAACATCTTAATGCAATTTTGTACCCTACGGAAGGCACTATTTTCGTGGATGGCAAGGACACCTGCGATGAGAAAAACTTATGGGATATAAGGGAAAGTGTCGGGATGGTGTTCCAAAACCCGGATAATCAGATTATAGGTCAGGTTGTAGAGGAAGATGTCGGATTCGGACCGGAAAACATGGGTGTTCCCACCGCTGAAATTTGGGAGCGCGTAGAGGAGAGCCTTAAAGCGGTCGGAATGTATGAGTATAAAGATAAATCGCCCAACAGACTTTCGGGAGGTCAAAAGCAGAGAGTATCAATAGCCGGTGTTTTGGCAATGCATCCAAAGTGCATAGTGCTCGATGAACCTACGGCGATGCTCGATCCGATGGGACGCCGCGAGGTTATCAGGGCAATCAGAGCACTTAACGATGTTGAAAAGATTACAGTGATTCTTATTACTCATTATATGGACGAGATAATTAATGCCGATAAGGTTATAGTGATGGATAAAGGCTCGATAGCAATGGCAGGGACTCCGCGAGAGATCTTTTCACGTGTTGATGAATTGAAGGCTCTGGGCCTTGATGTTCCGCAGGTTACAATGTGCGGACATTTACTTAAAAAGAACGGATTGAATATACCGGATGGAATTTTAACAAACGATGAACTGATTAGGGCACTGAAGACATGTCGATAATTGTTAATCATTTATGCCACTGTTATAACCCGGGAACGGCGATGGAACAGATGGCACTTGACGATGTAAACATTAAAATTGAAGATGGTGAATTTATCGGTCTTATAGGGCACACAGGTTCCGGCAAATCTACACTTGTGCAGCATCTTAACGGCTTGTTGAAGCCTTCGGCCGGAAGTGTTTACTATAACGGAGCGGACATTTTCGATGAAGACTACGATTTGCGGGCATTACGCGGCAAAGTCGGACTTGTTTTTCAATATCCCGAGCATCAGCTTTTTGAATCCGATGTATTTACAGACGTATGCTTCGGCCCCAAGAATTTGGGACTTTCACAGAAAGAAACACAGCTGCGTGCCTATGAAGCTCTCAAAATGGTTGGAATAGAAGATGAATACTTTTATCAGTCTCCTTTTGACTTATCAGGAGGGCAGAAGCGCAGAGTTGCGATAGCAGGTGTGCTTGCCATGAAGCCTGAGGTGTTAATTTTGGATGAGCCAACAGCCGGTCTTGACCCTAAGGGACGTGATGAATTGCTTAATAAACTTACAACGATCCGCCGCGAAACCGGTGTAACGATTATACTTGTTTCGCATAGTATGGAAGATGTGGCACGTTTCACCGACAGGCTTATTGTAATGGACAAAGGGCGTGTTAAGTATGATGATACCCCCATGAATGTATTCAGGCATTATGGCGAGCTAAAAGAAATCGGTTTGGGAGTGCCTGAAATTACAGAAACAATGTACGCTTTGAAAAAAGCGGGATTTGATGTATCAACGGACGTAATTACGGTAGAGGACGCCGTTAAAGAAATAGTGAGCTTAGAATTTCACCAGTGAAATGGAGTGGTATGCTAAGAGATATTACTTTGGGTCAGTATTACCCGGCTGAGTCGGTATTGCATAAGCTTGACCCCAGAGTGAAACTGTTCGGTACGTTAGTATTTTTGGTTTCACTCTTTATTACAAATAATTACATAGGATATATCATTGCGGCAGCTTTTCTTTTTGCTGTAATAAAGCTTTCCAAAGTACCGTTTTCTTTTATGGTAAGAGGCCTTAAAACAATTATCGTTTTGCTGCTGTTTTCGGTTGTCCTGAATCTGTTTTTGACAACCGGTGACCCGGTATTTACATTTTGGAAAATTACTGTCACAAAGCAAGGAATAATCATTGCGTTTACAATGGCTGTGAGACTGATTTTCCTGATTGTCGGCGCTTCACTGATGACGCTTACCACTACCCCCAACAACCTTACGGATGGCTTGGAAAGGGCGCTGGAATTTCTTAAGGTGATAAAAGTACCGGTACACGAAATTGCCATGATGATGTCGATTGCCCTTCGTTTTATTCCTATACTTATGGAAGAAACCGATAAGATCATGAAAGCACAGATGGCACGCGGTGCAGATTTTGAGAGTGGCAACATCTTCAGGCGTATTAAGAGTTTAGTGCCGTTATTGGTGCCGTTATTTGTGTCTGCGTTCAGACGGGCCAACGATTTGGCCATGGCTATGGAAGCACGCTGTTACAGAGGCGGCGAGGGTCGCACTAAAATGAAACCGCTTATTTACGGCAAATCGGACGGAGTCGCGTATTTGATAATATTTGTTTATCTTGCAATGATTATAGTTGCGAAGGTGTTAGCGCCTTCTTTTACGTAGATGATAATATATAGGTGAAAAGCATGCGTGTGTTGATATGCGTAGCATACGACGGGACCGATTTTTGCGGGTGGCAGTTACAGCCTAACGTAAGGACCGTTGAAGGTGAATTAAATAAAGCGCTTAGCAGTCTTTTTGGGCAGACAATAGAAGTGATTGGCGCAAGCCGCACGGATGCCGGCGTTCATGCACTCAGCAACATGGCGGTTTTCGATGTTGAGACAACGATTCCCGCTGATAAGATATGCATGGCTGTTAAAAGAAATCTTTCCGCAGACGTTGAAATTGTATGGTCTAAAGAGGTTGCAAAAGATTTTCACCCTCGGCACAGACTTACCGAGAAGACATACGAATATACGATATGGAATGGTAAATTCTGGCCGCCTACAGAGCGCAGATATTCTTTTTTCGAGTCGAGAGATCTGGATATCGAGGCAATGAAAGAAGCGGCGGCTTTTCTGGTAGGGGAGCATGACTTTAAAGCATTTTCGTGTGCGGCAACGCAGGTTGAGACGACTGTTCGCAATGTTTGTGATATTACGGTAGATCGCGAGGGCGATAAGGTGCTTATTGACGTTACCGGAAACGGATTTTTATATAATATGGTACGCATTATTTCCGGAACGCTTTTGTGGGTAGGGCTTGGTGTAAGAACCCCCGGAGATGTTAAGGAAATGTTGAATGCATGCGACAGAAGTCTTACAGGCCCCACACTTCCGGCAGCAGGGCTGATGCTTAAAAGCTTCAAATTTTTGGAGTAACATAGCATTGAATTGTTGGGTGAGTGTGTTGCAAAAACGTTTCGCAAGACCTTGTCAAAAACCGCAAAATAGCGCAAAAAAAGCCTTGACACATGCTTTTTGCAATTGTATACTGTATAGGCGTGTGATATTGGAATATCTATGTGTTTATGTCCAGCCACTGCCCCGGTAAAGACATAAATTGCGTATATATAGTTCACGATTTGATTAATATGGAGGATTTTTAGATGAAAACATTTATGGCTAGTCCTGCTACCATCGAGAGAAAATGGTATGTAGTTGACGCTACAGATAAGACCCTCGGCCGTTTAGCAAGCGAAGTTGCTAAGGTTTTAAGAGGTAAGAACAAAGCTATCTTCACTCCTTTTATTGATACAGGCGATTATGTAATCGTTGTAAATGCTGAGAAGATTGCAGTTACAGGTAAGAAGTTAGAGAATAAGGTATACTTCACACATTCAGATTATGTAGGCGGTTCTCGCGAGATGACTCTTAAAGAGAAGCTTGCTACAAAGCCTGAATCTGTTATCGAAATCGCTGTTAAGGGAATGCTTCCCAAGGGACCTCTTGGACGCGAGATGGGCAAGAAGCTTTTCGTATACGCTGGACCTGAGCACAAGCATGAAGCTCAGAAGCCCGAAGTATTAACATTCTAAGAGGAATCGAAAGGAGATAATAACAATGGCTAAAGCTAAAGCTGTTAAGGCAAATAAATTCTACGGCACAGGCAGAAGAAAATCTTCTGTAGCTCGTGTTTTCTTAACACCCGGTAAGGGTCAGATCACCATCAATAAGAGAGACATTGATGAGTATTTTGGTCTTGATACTTTGAAAGTTATCGTTCGTCAGCCTTTCGCTGCAACAGAGACACTTGAGAAGTACGATGCAAACATCACCGTAAAGGGTGGCGGTTTCACAGGCCAGGCAGGCGCTATCCGTCATGGTATCGCTCGTGCACTTCTTACAGTTGATGCAGATTTCAGACCTGTATTAAAGAAGGCCGGTTTCTTAACAAGAGATCCTCGTATGAAGGAAAGAAAGAAGTACGGTTTAAAGGCTGCACGCCGTGCACCTCAGTTCTCAAAGAGATAATTGGAACAAAAGTATCCCTCCACACAAGTGGAGGGATTTTTTTGTTCCAAAGACCTCAGTTCCTGAGGTCTCTTCAAGCATAGCTTGAAGGCGTCTCGCTAAAAAAGGTCCACCGGACCTTTTTCTTAACGCTCGCGCAGTTCTCAAAGAGTGCAACGCGTAGTATCATCGACAGCCGCGACCGACATGGAGCGAAGCGGAATGGAGGTGCCTCGTGGCAAAGAACTTACAAACCTCGGAAATCATTTCCGGGGGTTTGCTTTTATATGGAATAGTAGTGAGAAGTACTGAAAAGTGGAAAAAATTGGACCGTTAGGGACAGGTAGGACGCACGTAGGGAACAAAAATCTCACTATATTTTATTGATTTCTGCTACTAATACTTCTATGTCCAGGTGTGTATAAACCTTCGGTAAGTGACATGGCTCCTGAATGCCCGGCAATTATCTTTATCATAGTAGGATGAGCGTGCACCGCTGTTAGCATTGATATACAGGTATGTCTTGCATGGTGGCTAGATTTATCTTTATGAAATGTGCCTTAAATGCTATAATGAAGCTGATTTACATAACAGTAATGAATCGGAATTTGTTGTGCAAATACACTTCGCAACCGAAAAGTTGCGCAATAGTTGGTGGTGCAACTGAAGTAATATTATTATGATGAAGGCAAATATAAGGAGGATGCGAAAAAATGAAAATGTATGCATTTAATACTGTAATTGCTTTGATTATTTTTGTTACTCTGCTTGCTTTATTTGCGTATCTTGTAGTTCTGGTTATAAAAGTGCTAAAAAAGTATATTAAATCTGAACCAGTCAGAAAAGAAAAGCAAGAAAATGCCAAATCGCTCGGAGAGGTTTTAAAGCAGCATCGAACAGATTGCAAAATGACTCAGGAGTTTGTGGCAGAGACACTCGGAGTAAGTAGACAAGCAGTATCAAAGTGGGAAAGCGGTGCTTCTGACCCGAGCACTACAAACCTGATGGCTTTAGCCAAACTTTTCGGCGTGAGTGCAGAAGATTTGCTTAAAGAAGCAAAATAAATTTTAGATTAATGTGGAGGCGTGAAATGAAGAAAGTGATAGCTGTAATGATTACCATTTTTATGATTGCATCATTGACGGCCTGCTCTTCGACTACCGAAAAGTCAGTCCTCGACAAGATTAAGGAAAGTCCGATTGCTAAGTTAGAGCTGCCGGGCGGAAATAGTATGTATGTTGACGGAGAAATTGCTTCATTACATACATTTGCAGATTTGGATCTGATGGAATCAATGATGGAACCCGCAGATGAAGAAGCAGACTGGATGTACCGCATAACCTTTAATCCTTCGGATAGGGTAAAAGACTGTGAAGAGATAGTTGTTTCTGTCCATAAGGAGTATGTTCAAATAAACTCGGAATTCTATTTGACAAGTCAAGGAGTACCTTTTTCAGACATCATTGATTGGACGAAATCTAAATTTGATATGTTTATGAAATAAGAAATTTGAGTTCGATTTCTCAATACCGTATTGCTACCTTGCGGCAGTCCTTAACGGGACTGCCGTTTTTCAAAAAAACTTTGTAAGATTTTCCGATTAGCGAAGTCTTATAGGAAAGGGGGTGGTTAAGTGACTGATTTTGAAAGCATATATCAGGCATATTTTAAAGATGTCTTTCGATATATCTTGCGTCTATCCGGCGATGAACATATAGCCGAGGAAGTCACAAGCGAAACATTTTTCAAAGCGATGAGTGCTTTGAATAGCTTTCGCGGT
>JAZLHV010000054.1:0-3987 GCA_045617045.1 Lachnospiraceae bacterium | reverse complement strand
GCTTCTTTTGTCTCGAGACAAAAGAAGCGTCCCCAAATAGATAGGACAAGGGACACTCCTTACACTCCTCGCTTCCGGATTTATTCGAATGTGATAGTGTATGAAGCATTGAACAGACATTCATGCCCCAATACGTTAGTGTACTCACGCTCGGTTAAGTCGCCCTTGAAGTCGTCGTAGTCGGCGCGGCCGTACCAGGGCTCAATACATATAAACGGGGCATTCTTTTTGACAGGTGACCAGACAGCAACTATGGGTGTGTCAAAGTTTACCGTCACGTACGGCTTGCCGGAAGGGGTTTCGAGGGCAATGCGGCTTAACTGCCTGTTTTCGAACATGTATGTTGAACGGTCAAAAAAGTCATCGGAAATTACTGCTTTACCACTATTAAGCTCTAACGATAAATTTTCGCGTGTGCATGTGCCGTGAAGGTTTCCGTGGTGGGCAAGGGGGCCGTTTGAGTCAAAAGAAAGCCTGTAACCTGCTTTGCCGCTTTCGCCATTAACCGGGCAGTTAAACGCAGGATGCGCACCGATTGAAAAGTAAAGATTTTTGTCGTCACGGTCCTGCCCGGGATTGTACACTTCCCACATAACGTTAAGTGTAGTTTCTGCGAGCCGGTAGCCGATTTTAAGTGAAAAGTGAAAAGGATAGTTGGCATAAAGCGTAGGAGTATCCTTTAATTCAAACCAAATTTGATTATCCTCGCAGGATAGCATCTCAAATTCATTGTCTCGGGCAAATCCGTGAGATCCCATAGAGTATTCATGCCCCTCAAAATAGTAGTGACCGTCAACTAACGATCCCACAAAAGGAAAAAGAACCGGTGAAGTGCGTGCCCAATATAAAGGGTCGGCCTGCCACATATATTCAAGTCCTGTTGCAACATTGACCACCGACTTTATCTCTGCACCAAGGGAATCAATTGTTACCTGTAACTTATCGTTCTTCAATGAATACTTCATAGATACCTCCGTTGCTTTGCGATACAGCGTATATACATTCAGTATATCACGAACGACACGATAAGAAAACGTTGCTGTACTTATAAGCAAAACCTTATAAACAAAACACATATTAAATAAACAAAATGAGCCCGAAGCAGTTTTATTATTGACTGCATTGTTGTATCACTAATAAAGAATATGTTTATGTAGCGACTACAGATTACAGATAGATTTTTTGGAGGCATAAATGAAAAAAGAATTTTGAGTATTTTTTTGGCGACTATCATGGCGCTTGTTATGATGCCGGTTGAGGCTAAGGCCGGGGGAGCATTATCCGATTGGGGCAAGCTTGATACTGCTATGAACGGTTATGGAGGTGCCCATGGAACAGTTGCCGGGCTTTTTGAGGTATCTGACGATGAAGCATCTCAAAAGCGTACAATCACGCTTTTGGATGATATTAGTGCCGTAACGGGTGACTCATCGCTTAGTGTTGGTGGAAAAATCATTCTTGACTTGAATGGCCATACGCTTAACGGTAAAATCGATGATTATACCGGTGTCGGCAGCGTTATCAAAGTTTTGGAGCACACAGAACTGACACTGGAGGATAATGAGTTTGAAACTGACCTGCCGCTTCTAATCTTCATTTTTCCATTAAATTTTTCTCGACACAATATACTTCGATATCATGAGCCGGCATAGTATATCGAATGATATATCCATTTTTACTATCCCACTCGGCACACACTTTCTGACCATCCACATAAAAGCTGTAATTTGTATCGGTTGCTATAAGACTATATGAAATTTCAACCGCAGTCCCTTCTACATAATGCTCTTTTGCTCCGTCAAACAGATTCATTTGTCCACGATAGTCAACTTTATAAGTTTTCTTTTCACTCTCAAATAAACTACTCATACACGAACTCCTTATTTATTTTTACAGAATTAATTCGGTAATTCTTCTTATAAGCGTAAGAATATATTTTCTCATATACTTCATTCCCGGGCTTGCTGCCTTTCAGTATTTCGAATAAGGTAGTACGAGATATCTTTGTTCTGCCTCCATTAAAAATCCAATGTCCCGGGCAATACTATAATCACATCCAATACTTATCATGACCAATATCTCTCCTTTAGGCATATTATGCCGTGTAAAACTTGTTTGTTCAAGATGGACAAACAAGTTTTGGCGTTGCAACTGCTATGTTTCCATCCTGTATTGCAGGTGATTCCAAGAATCTTACCATCAGTCTCTATCCATTTGTTTACAAAAAATATCAACAATGCTGACACTTTTCTATTGTCACGTGCTGTCGCGCTCGCAAAACGGGGATCGAAGTCGGACATACCCGAAAAAACCAGTAAAATCAAGGAGGAAAGCACTCTATCCTCGGGTTGTCCCCAAAACTGTCCCCAAAATGATGGGGAAAGCTTTATTTCTCCAATTTTTATCATTCAAAATGTGCATATTTTTCATGGAAAAATGGAAAAAATATATTTTCATCTGTATATACATTATAGTATCATAAACTATAGAGAATACGTGTATTAACGTACTTGGGGTGGTTTGGTGATAAGCCGAAAAACTGCCTTTATGGGAGGAAGAATGAAAAAAGAAATTAAATTAAAATCTATTGTTACAGCGTTGCTTCTTGTTGCAAGCTTGCTGTGCACGGTTATGTTTCAACCGATGACTGCGTATGCAGATGAGCCGCACACTCATACTAATGCTGAGGGCGAAACAATAACCTTTACCCCTTTGGATGGTGGCGAAAATCATGATACCATGCCATCTGGATCGGGAAGTTATTACCTTACAGATAATATTACCCTGTCAGGTTCGTGGACTATTGGTGAAAATGTAACTATCAATCTTTGTCTGAATGGTCATAGCGTAGGCGGAAGTTCTTACGTAAGTATATATATTTCATCAGGTGCAATACTTAACCTTTGTGACTGCCAATCTAGCGGTTGCGTTAACCGTGTTCAGGTGATGCGTGGGGAGAATGGGAAGAATGACGGCATTTTTAACATGTCAGGGGGCACTATTAAACCAATCGCAGATTCTGATCGTGCCTGTGTTGAAAATCATGGTGTTTTCTATATGTCAGGCGGTACAATATGTGAAAACCATAACTATTCCCCTACTGTTATTGGCGGTGGCGGCGTATTTAACACAGGCACTTTCAATATGTCCGGCGGTACGATATGCGAAAACTCAGCAAGAAATTCCGGCGGTGGGGTATATAATAATGGTACTTTTAATATGGTCGGCGGTACGATATGCGAAAACTCAGCAGGAGATTCCGGCGGTGGGGTATATAATGAAGGTACTTTTAATATGATCGGCGGTGAAATCAGCGGGAATACAGCATCTTCTCGTGGAGGAGGTGTATATTGCTCTGATGGCAGTGTTACACTTGGCGGTTCGGCAAAAATTATTGGGAATGTTAAGGGTGGCACGATTTCAGGTGGTGTACTTAGCGGTGGCACAGCTAACAATTTACATCTGGGGTCTGATAAGACAGTAACGTTTGGCAATTCGTCTTCCGACATGCAGATTGGCTTGACGACACAGACTGCACCGGAAGAAGGTACCCCCGTTCAGATCACCACGAATGGCGCATCAACTGATACAAGTTTTTTCACTCCCGATAACGATGCGTATGAGGTAAAGTCCAATACGAATCATCTGGAACTTGCGGTCAAAGCTACTTCTCACAACCACAATTTGGTAAAAGTTGACGGTCAGGCTGCAACTGAAACAGCTTCAGGCTGGCAAGATTATTACGAATGCAAGGATAGTACAGATGCCTGTCATGCGTATTTTGAAGATGCTTCCGGGAACACTCCTATAACTAATCTTGACGAATGGAAAGCAGAAGGCGGTAACGGATATATAGCAAAGCTCGATGCACCTAAATACGGAATAACAGTTTCAAATGACGGAAACGGAACTGCAAGTGCAAGCGTATCTGAAGCAGCAAGCGGGACAACGGTTACGCTGAACGCCACACCTTCTTCCGGATATACA
>JAZLHV010000053.1:0-33398 GCA_045617045.1 Lachnospiraceae bacterium | reverse complement strand
TTAGAAGTAACAAAGATGTCATTTTTGCTTTATTAGACGGATTGGGACGTTACGTCTTAGGACCCTTAAAAGGAGTGTTGCTACAGCGTTGACAACACGGACTTGGATTCAGACGGAGCCTGACGGACCGATTTTTAAGCATCCAAAAGCATTTGGACGGAGTTCTACGGAGCCTGTCGTATGCAGATGTACGGACGCTTATACTAATCCCGACGATGAAGTCACTTAACTAACGACAGATTCCGTCGCGAACCGTCCTTCTCCGTCCTCAGACGGAAATAGAAGAAGTTGTTTATAACAGAATTGTCATAAAGTGTGGCCAGATGCCGGTTGAGAAAATATATGACAATGATTATCAAAAAATGATAAGAGACCTTCTTGAGGAAGGAACATTGTCAATAACAACAATAGCTATGGATTTTAGCACATATATTGAAATGTTTCTTAACATAGTATTATATCTGCTTTTGGCTTCAAGGGCGGGTATAGCATATTTGATGATTTCTTTGGTATGTATACTTCTTTCTCAAAGTATGACAGTTTTTTTGGAGAAAAAGCAAGAAAAGGCCAGAATGTCATTATCGGGATATAGGAGTGGCAAGAAATACTATTTTGACATTTTTAATGAAGAAGACAATCATATCGAAATTATTACAGGAAATCATGTGGATTACATTACCGAAAGAGCAAAAAAATATGACGAAAGATTTGCAACGGCTTTTTCAAAAATACAGAATAGTGTTTTGAAATACAAGGTAATAAATGGTTTGTTTTTGGTTGCAGGAGCATTGACGTCGTTATTTATTTTGCTTTTTCAATGGGATAAGGGAATTCTTTCAGAAAGTACAATGGCTATTCTTATTGTCGGTTCCGTACTTCTATATACTGAATTGGCAAAATTATTCAGTACAGTTACGTGGGATGCGGAAGCGATATACTATGCAAAACAATATCTTTACTTTGATGAGGAAAGAGTAGAGGGTGAAAATGAAGAAACTATAGATGAAATAAATAGCATTGAATTAAAGAATGTTTCCCTTTATTACAAAGAAACATGTGCAGTCAATGATGTAACGTTACATTTAAAGAAGGGGGATTCTGTTCTGCTATTAGGTGATAATGGAGCAGGAAAGACTTCTTTGTTAAGTATATTGTCCGGAATGAGAGTTCCAACCGTCGGTGATATTTATGTAAATGACAAACATTATTCCGGAATGCAGGGATTAATAAATCAAACAGCATATGTTAGCCAAAATTTTCCGCAGTTTGCTATTTCAGTAAAAGAAAGCTTGTTCACAGTAGAATCGCAGGAACTTATTGAGAAAACATTAAAAAGCGTGGGAATATGGGACAAAATAGCAAATACGGAAAAGGGAATAGATAGCATTGTAGGACGTGATATTTCTTTTTCGAAAGGCGAATGGCAACGTATATTAGTTGCCAGATTGCTACTAAATCAAAAAAGAGATATATGGATTTTAGACGAACCTACCAGCGCAATGGATGCCCTTCATGAAGAAGATATTTTGAAATTAATCCACGAACAAGCAAAGGATAAAATATTAATTATCGTTACCCATAGGTTGGGTTTTTGCAGTAAAGCCGGGAAAATAATCCGAATGGAAAAAGGAAGAATAATAAATCAGGGAAGCTTTGATGAACTAATGAATAATGATTCTTATTTAAAGGAAGCTTATGAAGCACAAAGAAGGATGTACAGAAATACATAAGATGTATTATGATTTTTTGCGGTCCCTTTTTGATAAATTAGCATATGGAAGAGATTTTTGAAAAAGGCAAAAGGGTGTGAAAATGGGGCTGAAAAAAGCGAAAGTGACTTATAGGACAAAATGTGTTGATAAAAACCGCTGTAACCCCAGTTTATGGGTGTTACAGCGGTTTTATTTTTTTAGATTTTTCCAAATTTTTCCCAACTGCTTGACCTTGAACCGTTGGTCTATTTAACCATTGAATCGATTGCAGCTTCAGTAACTTTGTCGGTCACGAAATGTGCTGAACCGGACGTGATTTTAATGGCGCGGCCAAGTGTGGCTGTTGAGTTACGTACTGCTGTTGCAGCACCCTCATATACCTTTTTGGTGATAATACCTTGTTCGTAATTGGTCCGAAGACCTGAAAGCACCTTTACATTGTATTTGAGGTGTTTAGCATAAACAGAAGTTGCACCCTTGGTGGCATCGACATATTTATCAAATGCGGCGCCCACGCCGGTCTTGGCAGAACCGCTTATAAATCCGGCGGCGGCAGCCTTTACGGGATCTTCGCCATTGTCCACGGCATCAAGCATTTTTTTGTAGGCGTCACCTGCGCTGTTGGCGGCGAATTGATATCCGATGCTCTTGGAACCCATCTCATTCTGGGTAATATCAACTATTGTTTCACCTAAAGCTTTCCGGACTGCCGAGCCCATGTCCTTTTTGTTTACGCACGCATCGGAAATGTTGGAGGCGAGGTTTTTGCCGGCATAATATGCATTCTTAACTACATGTTCACCGATTGGCCCGGTAACTTTTCCGAGAGCCTCTACGCCCATGTCTGCGGCTGTCACTGTTATTTCGGCGGCTTTCACGAGGTTTTCCTTGTGCTTAAGAGCCGTTTCGGCATTGGCCTGTAATCTAAGGTTTTGTTCCTGACGCGTTTCAAGCCTTGAGCGAAGCTCATCTTCGGAGGTGGTGTACATGCCGTTTCTGACGGCGGTTTTTTCTATTTTTGATTCTTCTGCTATCTTCTTGTATTCTTCTTTGAGACGTCGTGCCTCGGCATCGGCCTGCTTGCTGCGCGAGTCTGAGCGGTCATTAAGTACCGCCATTGCATCGTCGGCTGCCAAGCGGTCCTGTTGGCGGTCGGATTTCCAACGGTCAACATCGTCCATGTTTAAGACGCTTCGCCCGTCGGCGCTTATCCATTCGCCTGTAGAAGGGTCGTAATTGTAAAGCGTTTCAGCACCTGTGGCAGGGTCTTTTAATGTGTAGGAATCGCCTTCTGAAGGCTCTCCGTTTGCACTTGACTGAGACGTTTTGCCGGGTTTGCCTGCACCGAGAGTCGTAACTGCACCGGCACCGATACCGGCGGTAATGATTCCGAGTACGGCACTTAGTACAAGAACTTCCTCGGGAGTGAGGTCAAAAAAGCCTTCGGGGTAACTTCCGTTAATGAATTCATCAATATTAACGGTTGGCGGAATTTCGGGAAGAGGGTCTTTTGTTGTATCTTCATCCCTTACCTCAAGCGGTATATCCTGGGTAAAATCGGATTCCGTATTTTCTATTTCACCAAGCTCGTACTCTCCGTTTTCGGTTTCATAAACCTCTTCGACATCCTGATAATCGTAGTCAAAACACTCTTCGAGCTCTTCATCGGGAACATTTCCCAGGAAGATGTCGACTTCATACATGTCATCGCCGTTAGTGAACAGGAAGTTGAGCCATAATCCGTCCACATTTCCAATGCCGGAATAGTCGTAGCCTATGTCAATCCAGGGATGTGAATCGCTTCCGGCATAGGAATACTTGCCTTCACCGTACGAGGAAATTTCTGCATAATCGCTATCCAAAGTTTCGCCGATATAATCCCCGTCACGGTACATATAAACGTGACTGTAGATGCTTTTGCTTCCCTTGTCGGGAAATTCCGAGGCAAAAGAAAGGTATACGTTCTGCCCGGGATTTAAGCTTCCCCTGTAGCGCTCATAAAGATAATATCCGTCAGACAAATCTTCCACGCAGCTTTCGCGTGTAGCGATTACATTGCCACCCCCCTGCACGAGGGTAAGTTCACCGTTCATCTCGCGGTAGTTAAAACGCAGTAATCCCGAGCCTTGATAGGTGGGAGGATTGCTAATCTTACGGACAGATCCACCGGCAAAGACAGGAACAGAAGTTTCAATTAAGATAAGTACCAAAACAGCTGCGGTTGCAGCGTTCTTTTTGGAAAATGATTTTAAAATAAAGCCTGCACCGAACATTACAAGTCCGGCAATCAATAAAGGCTTTGACTCATATTTTAAGTTTAAGAGGCATACAAGGGCAAATCCACCGGCGGCGCCGGCCATAAAGGCATTCATGCCGGTAATGTCGGCATGCCTTATCGAATCTTTTTTATATGAATTAAATGATGCGGAAAGGCTTCTTAAAACTCCGGGTGCACCTCCCAAGGCTTTAAGAATCATTACTGTACCCGACAAACCTACCATGGTGCCTGCTACACCCGTATCCCCCGCTATCAGGGAAAATACCAGGAACGAAAGTCCTATTCCGCATATAGCACGCATGGGCCGTGCGTATTTACCGATAAGGCTTCCGGCAAAGAGCTTTATGCCTTTACCGGTTCCCTTAAGCTTACCGCTTAAAAGAGCTGCCAAAAACGCGGCGCAGACGGTTTTTCCAAACAGACCGCCGATAAGCTCCGAAAGTTGTACGGATATACCGCCCCCGGCAAAAAGAATATACGAAATAATCGGAACGGTCTTGGAAACAACGGGATTTACCCATAAATCCGCCATTTCCCCCGACGCAATCAGCCAGTTAAGAAGCGTCGAAAGACCGGTTATAAAAATAATCAAAAGCCATTTTCGAGGATTAAAAACACCGCACACGACGTTTCGAAGCATACGCCCAACGGCCGCAAATAGTGCACCGATAATTCCTTTTACGGGACTTTTTGAAGGTTTTTTAATCGAATTTACATTTCCCATAATCAACCACCCACCTTCATGCCGCATTCACAGCAGAAATTTGAGCCCGCAAGGAGCTTGGCCCCGCAATTCGTGCAGAAATGAATCTTTCCCGCACCGGTATTATTTTCTTTACTGCTCTTATGTATTTTCCGGGCTTCGAGTATTTCGCATCGTCGAGCTTCAAGCTCCTGACTGTCGTAGCGTACGGCACGCTCAAGCGAAGCTTTATCCGAAAGAGGCATATATAATCTGTCCACAAGCTTATCTGCCGTGCACAACATCCCGATTTCACCGTCCGGGAACACTACATAAAACATACTGTCATCCGCAAGAGGACACTCATTATCCACAATCTGCCCGATGATTGTCATGTCATAGAGCGAATATTCATTTCCGTCACCCGGACATTTCCATGAAAGGCAGGCAGTCGATGCCTCGGCAACAGCTTCAGTCAATGTTTCAAATACTAACATTTATCCTCCTTGTAACTGTCAGTTTATAAGTTGCATTTTGCGTGTATATATATCAATCAAATTAAAGTTGCTCAAGAATGTATTGCTTAATGCTTTCAAGAGCGGATTTTTGCCAGGTATTTTCGTTGACTTTAAGTGACAGCGGATAAACAATTTGAAAATCGAGTAATTTCTCGGGGACACGACCGCTGCGCATAGGTTCATAGAAATTGCTGAGCCAGTCCTCATCGGTTGCTTTTTCGAATTCGGTGGGTTTAAGGTAGCGCAATTGTCGTTTGGTATTTTCAATAAGAAGCTTTGCCGCAAGCGGTTTTAAAAGTTCATAGTCATCGGAACCTACATTTTCGAATACAGCCGGAATCGGGCCTGCCTCTATGCATTCTTTTGAACGGTTAATATATATTCCGAACGGCTCAAAAGAAAATGAATCTTCGGTAAGCCTAAGCTTTATTAGCAGTCCTTTTTCCGTATTGAATTGCGAACGCTGATAATCTGTATCAAATATGAAATTTCCGAGTGAATAAAAGATTACTTTCCGGCCGATGGTTTCATAGTTCATGGGTACATGAGGGTGGTGGGCAATTATTATGTCGGCACCCCAATCAAGGTATTGCATGAATCTGTCGCGGGTATATGGCGAGGGCAGAGCGGTGAATTCTTCACCATCGTGAGCTACAACAATACACCAACGGCATGATTTTTTGATATCTTCTATGCGCGCCCTGATAATATCCATATCACTGAAATTTAAGCACCCGCAGGAACTTTTGGTTGCCTTGCGACAGGCACGCGCGTAGCCGACGGACAGTAAACCTATGCCACCGGCTTCGGGCAGTATTAAAGGCTTCGAAGCAGCGTCAATGTCTAGCCCTGCACCGATGGTACAGGCATCGTGCTCGTTGGCAAGCTTTAAAGTATCAGTAAGTCCTTCGGTCCCTGCGTCCATTATGTGGTTGTTGTTAATGTTCCAGATATCGGCACCGATTTTGTCAAGAAAACCGGCTACTTCGGGATTCATGGAATGGGTAAGGCTCGAAACCCCGTTGGGTTTGGTTACCTTTTTTTGCATCGAAAGAGGACCCTCGACGTTAACAATCAAGTGGTCTGTATCCTTAAGGTATTCTAAGACTTCGGGGGATATAAGGTTGTTGTCGGCCCACTTTCCGTCCATGTACTTGTCAAAACCGATATCACCGGTAAATGTTAGTGTGGTTTTATTCATAAAATGAGAATAACATGTAAAAATATTTCTTTCAATTCTAATCTCATTCATTGACATTTCAAAAAAAAGGGTTAATAATATGCTTTAAGAATTTAACTTGCTAAAGAACTGAGACGAAAGGAGTTTTTTTCAATATGGAAAAAGCAAATATCGACTGGGGTAATTTGGGATTTGGCTATATGCCTACCGCAAAGAGATTTGTAGCAAATTACAAAGACGGTGCCTGGGATGCCGGTTGCCTTACATCGGACGATAAGGTTGTAATCAGTGAGTGTGCCGGCGTATTACAGTACGCGCAGACTTGTTTTGAAGGGTTAAAAGCATATACTACCGAAGATGGACACATAGTGTGTTTCCGTCCCGACTTAAATGCCGAGCGTATGGAAAACAGCTGTAAGCGTCTTGAGATGCCGGTTTTCCCCAAGGAGCGTTTTGTTGAGGCTGTTCATGAAACTGTTAAGGCGAATGCAGCATATGTTCCTCCGTATGGTTCGGGCGCAACATTATATATAAGACCTTACATGTTCGGTTCATCACCGGTTATCGGTGTAAAGCCGGCTCAGGAATATCAGTTCAGAATGTTCTGTACACCTGTAGGCCCGTACTTTAAAGGCGGTGCCAAGCCGATTACCATTCGTGTGTGCGATTACGACCGTGCGGCTCCGAACGGAACAGGTCACATCAAAGCAGGTCTTAACTATGCAATGAGCCTTTATGCAATTTCAGATGCTCACCGCGAGGGTTTTGACGAGAATATGTACTTAGATGCTGCTACACGTACCAAGGTTGAGGAAACCGGCGGTGCAAACTTTATTTTTGTCACCAAGGACGGAAAGGTTGTAACCCCCAAGTCTAACAGCATTCTTCCTTCAATCACACGTCGTTCACTTATGTATGTGGCAAAAGAATATTTAGGTCTTGAAGCCGAGGAAAGAGAAGTTTACTTCGACGAAGTTAAAGATATGGCAGAGTGCGGTCTGTGCGGAACGGCAGCAGTTATTTCACCCGTTGGCAAGATTGTAGATCATGGCAAGGAAATATGCATTCCCTCAGGTATGCAGGAAATGGGCCCTGTCACCAAGAAGCTTTACGATACACTTACAGGAATTCAGATGGGTCGCATTGAGGCTCCCAAGGGTTGGATTCATGTAATCGAATAACGATTCAGAAATGGATACATAGGGGTAAAGAAACCCGGCACTTTTTAAGGTGCCGGGTTTCTTGTATTTACGGATTATTTAAGCAAATCGGAAAGCTTTGCAAACTCTTCAAGTGTCAGTGCTTCGCCTCGAATGGTAGCAGGTTTACCCATTGCTTCAAGGGTGTATAAGATGCTTTCTTTTGACACACCATTAAGGCCGGCGTTTGAAAGACCATTTACCAAAGTCTTGCGTCGTTGGTTGAAGGATGCGCGGATGATTGCAAACATGAAAGCTTCGTCTTTAACGCTTACAGGATTTGTGGTGTGGCTGGTTAAGCGTATAACTGCACTGTCCACATTCGGACGAGGTATAAAGCAGTTTGCCGAAACGTTCATTAATACCTTGGGAACGGCGTAGTATTGAACTGCCAGGGAAAGTGCTCCATAATCTTTAGAGCCGGGACCTTCCTGCATGCGGTCGGCAACTTCCTTTTGCACCATGACGGTGATGCTTTCGAGGGGAACGTGACTCTCGAAAAGGCCCATAATAATTGGGGTTGTGATGTAATACGGAAGATTTGCAACTACCTTTATGGGTCTGCCGTTATTATACTTTTCGGCAAGGGCGTTAATGTCGACCTTTAAAACGTCTTCGTTGATGATAACCTTGTTGTCGTATTCGGAAAGGGTATCGTTAAGAATAGGTATCAGGTTTTTATCTATTTCAACGGCTACCACAAAGCGTGCGCTTTCACATAAATACTGTGTCATGGTGCCAATGCCGGGACCGATTTCGAGCACGCAGTCATCCTTTGTGATGCCGGCGCCTTCTATGATGCCCTCAAGTATATGGGTGTCTATTAAGAAATTCTGCCCGAATTTTTTTTGAAAATTAAAGCCGTATTTTTCTAAAACGGCCTTGGTGTTTGAGTATATTCCAAGATAAGCCATAGGGTCTCCTACTTAATATTAAACAGTTGTTTAGCATTTTCCTCGGTAGCGTTGTAAACTTCTGCCTCGCTGATGCCGCGAAGCTCAGCGATTTCCTTGACTACGTATGGTAAAAGAAGGCTTGAATTACGCTCACCTCTGAACGGGACGGGTGCAAGGTAAGGGCAGTCCGTTTCGATAAGGATTGAGGATAACGGAACGGACGCAGCAATTTCTTTAAGCTTTCGGCCGTTTTTAAATGTTACAACTCCGCCGATACCGATGTAATACCCCATCTTAACATAGTTTTCAGCCATTTCGAGGGAGCCTGAAAAACAATGAATAACGCCTTTTCGATCGGGACCGTATTTTTTTATGAATTCAAAGGTTTCCTCACTTGCCTCGCGGGCGTGAATAATTACGGGAAGATTGAATTTGCGGGCAAGCCCTAACTGGTATTCAAAAATGGTGCGCTGAATATCGCGGGAGGGTTCGTCCCAGTAATAGTCAAGGCCGATTTCACCGATGGCAACAGGTTTGTGCGATTCGATAAAGGCTTCTAACTGTTCGCGTCGTACGTATGTAAGCTCGGCTCCGTTTTCGGGGTGAATGCCGTATGCAGCGTGGCAGAAAGAATACTTATTGCAAATATCACTGATTTTTTGAAGAGAGTCCCACGATGAAGCACATAATACAATGTTACCGACACCTCCTTCCTGCATAGAGGAAAGCAAAGAGTCACGGTCATCGTTAAAGGCATCATCATCGTAGTGTGCATGCGAATCAAATATCATGGCTAAATTCCTTTGCGGATTTCTAAACGCTGTAATTTTAGCAGAAAAACCGAAAACTGTTAAGCAAAAAGGCATAAAAACAAAAAAGCCGTAAACCTGCACGAAGCTAAGCTTACGACTAAAGTGCGCCTTCAGGGACTCGAACCCTGGACACCCTGATTAAGAGTCAGGTGCTCTACCAACTGAGCTAAAGGCGCATCTGTATTCACAACGCAAGAAAGAATATAACACAATGAATTTGAATTTGCAACTACTTTTTTTAAAAAATTTTTTCTTATTAACATGTGTTTGTGCAAGGGCATATTTAAGAGCTCCTTTTTGCGTTTTTTTGCAAAGATAAAACCGGGGACGAAAGACGATTTTACCAAAGAACATAAGCGTTTTTTTCACAATATTTAGTACCCTATTCTTTTGACAATGACTATATGGTGTGCTAAAATTTTATAGGATAGGGATACTGTCTCTATTAATAATGCGAGGGTGATTTATCGTGGATAAATTTGAATACAAAATGCGGGCAGATGAGATTAAAAATCTGATTTCCCAGCAAAAGTACAAAGAAGCCGTTGAAATTGCAGATACCATTGACTGGAAGAATGTTAAAAACAGCATGATGTTGTGCACTGTCAGCGATTTATACAAAGCCTGTAAGCGGTATGAGGACAGCCGCGCTGTTTTGATGCTTGCTTATGAACGTAACCCCGGCGGAAGAATGATTCTTTATTCTTTGTGTGAACTTTCAATTAAACTTGGCGATATGTTAAGCGCAGTTGAATTTTGCAAAGAATACATGCAGGTTGCTCCCAAGGATGTCGGACGCTTTATTTTGAAGTATAAGATTTACACCGCTCAAGGTGTCAGCATGGAGGAACGTGTTCAGGTATTAGAGGAACTTCAGGAATGTGAGATGAAGGAAAAGTGGATGTATGAGCTCGCTTTTCTGTATCACATGTTAGGCTTTGGCGAAAAGTGTGTAGATGAGTGTAATCAGATTGCACTCTATTTCGGCGAGGGCAAATATGTCATTAAGGCCCTTGAGCTTAAGGCAACCCACGAACCTTTATCGGGTGAGCAGGATTTACTGTACAAGCGTCTTGTGGGGCCCGATGATGCTGACGTTTTGGTAAAGGATATAGATGTCAGCAAGTATAACACCATAGATTTACAGAAAGAACTTGCAAATAACCTTAAGGAAGTTTTGTTTGACGATACAAAAGCCCGTGCCGCGTTAAAGGAGGAGCGTGCTGTTGAGCATACGGCAGTTTACGAGCCTGTTTCGGTATCCCCCAAGGAACCTTCCATGGGTGATACTCAAATGTTTACACCCGGCGAAGTATCTGAGGTAATTCATGTAAGTGAATCTTTGGCACAGGAACCCTTTGAGCCCTCACATGAAACTCCGATTGATGTGGCAGAGCCGGTTGTTCCGTTTGATATGTCAGCGGTTGCAGGCAAGCAGGCGGAAAATGTCCCGAAAGATAACGGCGACATCCGGGAAATCGGATTTGATGATGTAACTGCGTCTCCGGCACCGACATTAGAAGAGTCCGCACCGGTTACGGATAAAGAACCCGCGCAGCCCAAGATTCAGGAATCACGCGGAACAATGGTAATTATTCCCAAGAGTAATCTTAATAAAGAAGCACAGAAAACATCATTCGATGATATGCATAAGGTTCTTCCGAAGAGCGCTTCAAATCCTATGATTGTTTTTCCCAATTATGATGATATGGTTTCCATGGAAGGCGACGGACAGATAAGTCTTGTTGTACCCGAACAGGAAATGGTTGATAAACAGATCACCGGTCAGATAAGTATCGACGATGTTTTGGCCGAGTGGGAAAAGATGAAGCTCGAGAGCGAAAAGAAATGGCGTGAAAATGTTGAGCGTCGTGTATTGCAGCAGACCGGCAGCATATTAAAAGATTTTGACGAAACATCAAAGGTTGGCCTTTTAGAGCAGCTTGAAGATTCCATTAACAGTTCTTTAAGTGTTGAGCTTACCGAGCAGGAGCGGGTTGCACTTTCCAAAGAAGAACCCGGTCTTGCCATCAGCATTGTTGATGAGACATCCGATGAAACTGCCGATGCGATTACAGATGAATCCGCTACCGGCGTAGCGGATGCCGATGAGATTGATGACGCGATTGTCACAGGTGAAAACGTTATTTATGACGGTGAAACCGAAGTGTTCTACGAAATCGATGGCGGTGAGCTGATTGTTGAAGAACAGGTTGCTGAAGAGCAGGTTGTTGAAGAACAGGTTGTTGAAGAACCGGTTGTTGACGAGAAATTTGATGATGACGATTCTCAGGAAAAGATAGAAGTTGCCCCTTACAGATTTAAGCCGTTTGGCTTAGATGCAGCAGAGCCCGAAGAAGTTTCGGTGTCTACGGACATAAAAGAAATTTTTGTGGCAGATGCAAAAGAGTCCGAAGAAAAATCTTCAGAAATTACGGAAGAAGTTATCGATGAACCTATTGAAGAGTCGGAAGAAGAGCCTACCGAGGAAGAACTTTCTTTTGACAGAACACCCTTCCTTGAAAAAGAAATTGAGATTGAGCCTCAGATAACCGAGAACGGTCCCGAGCCCTATGCAGAGGATAACACCGAGAGCATTCCGCAAATTGATAACTTGGATTACTTCATGATGTTTGCCGAGGCAGGCGAAGAGCGTGACAGGGAAGACAGAGAGGTTATTGTTGACAGCGGGGAGGACGAGGTTATAAAAGAGCCTGAACCCGAGGCAGAGCCTAAAGAAGATGTTAAGCCTGTGTTCTCTAAAAAGGCCGTTTACAATACTGCAAAGGCTTCACAGGTAACCGAAGAAGCCTTCCAGACAGGCAGTATTCCAAATACGGATACGCCGGCTATGGTAGAGGAATACATTCGCACGCGAAATGAAGCTTTGAGACCTTTTAATGACGATCAGGTTGACCGCTTTGAGCCATTCATACAGACTGAAAGCGGGCGTACTCAGATTTTGGAAGCACTTAAGGAAATTTCCGTTAAGGCCAATACAGGTAACGTGATTATCAGTGCCGAAGATACCGACAGCGCGGTTGAGTTGGGTATTTCCTATATTTCGGAGTTGTCCTCACGTAATCAGGTATCGGGCAAGGTAGCTAAGATTAAGGCAAGTTCATTAAATGCCAAGGATCCCGAATCGATGCTCAACAAACTTTACGGCGGCGCTCTCATTATTATTGATGCACACGAACTTCGAAGAGAGACACTTGCAGTTATCAGACGTGTTCTTAATGCTAAGGATAAGCTTCTTTTTGTGGTATTTACCACTAAGCGCAGAATGCTTCGAAAGTTCGAAATTGATAACAGCGACATGCTTGAAAGCTTTACCGTTCACACGGATATTGAGACGCTGGATAATGACAGTCTTGTTACGTATGCCAAGGCTTATGCATACGCCAAGGAATATACAATAGACGAGATGGGTACGTTGGCATTGCACACACGTATTTCAGAGCGTCAGACCAATTCACATAATGTTCTTACGACTGAGGTTAAAGAACTTGTAGATGCTGCCATAGCGAATGCTTCACGTAAAAATGTCGGTCATTTGTTTAAGACTCTTGTCGGGAAACGTTACGACGAGAACGATATGATAATACTTCGTGAAAAGGATTTTGAGTAATATATGGATTCAATCAGAATAACAGAAACAGATGCATATCTGTTTGCGCAGGGGACGCATTACGAGATATACGATAAGCTTGGTGCGCACCTGTGTAATATAGACGGAAAAGAAGGCGTGTATTTTGCAGTTTACGCCCCAAACGCTTTAGAGGTTTACGTAGTAGGTGACTTTAATAACTGGCAGGAGTGGAATACTCCGCTCACAAAACTCGGTCCGGGCGGAATATGGGCAACGTTTGTTGAAGGCGTGTGTGAATATTGCCAGTACAAGTATTTTATCAAAGGCCAAAACGGTGCAACGATTTACAAGGCAGATCCCTTTGCTTCTTTTGCAGAGAAGCGTCCGGGAACGGCTTCAAAAGTTTTTAATCTGGAGGGCTTTGAGTGGCACGATGAAAAGTGGCTTTCAGAGCGTGAAAAGAAAAATGTTTTCAAAGAGCCGTTAGCAATTTATGAATGTCATGTCGGCTCGTTTATGAAGCACCCCGGCCGTGAGGATGGCGCATATTATTCATATAGAGAGTTTGCAGACAGAATAGTTGAGTATTGCAAGGATATGCGCTATACCCATGTTGAGCTTATGGGAATTGCTGAGCATCCTTTTGACGGTTCATGGGGATATCAGGTTACAGGCTACTATGCGCCTACATCCAGATACGGAACGCCCAAGGACTTTATGTATCTTGTAAATGCCCTGCATGAGAACGGCATAGGTGTTATTCTTGACTGGGTTCCGGCGCATTTTGCCAAGGACGCACACGGTCTTGCCGATTTTGACGGCGGTGCGGTTTTTGAGCATCCGGATCCGAGACTTGGCGAGCATCCCGAGTGGGGCACCAAAATATTCAATTATGGCAAGAATGAAATTAAAAACTTCCTGATTGCCAACGTTTTCTATTGGATTCGTAAATTCCACATAGACGGAATACGTGTCGATGCGGTTGCATCCATGCTTTACCTTGATTATGGCAAGAAAGACGGTCAATGGGTAGCCAATAAGTATGGTGGCAACAAGAACCTTGAAGCAATAGAGTTTTTTAAACATTTAAATTCGATTATTCATAAAAACTATCCCGGATTTATGACCATTGCCGAAGAATCGACCGCATGGCCCAAGGTAACAGGTGATGTTGAGGAAAACGGTCTCGGATTTTCCTATAAATGGAACATGGGATGGATGCATGATTTTTGTGAATACATGAAGTTAGATCCCATATATCGTCGTGACAATCATTACAACATGACGTTTGCAATGAGTTACAACGAGTATGAAAACTATATTTTGCCCCTTTCACACGACGAGGTCGTTCATCTTAAGTGTGCTATGGTCGAGAAAATGCCCGGTTACAAAGTTGATAAGTATGCTAATTTACGTATAGGCTATACATTTATGTTTGGTCACAGCGGCAAGAAGCTTCTTTTTATGGGACAGGATTTCGGTCAGGAGCGTGAATGGAATGAGGAACGTGAACTTGACTGGTACATGCTTTCAAATCCTTTAAACAGCGGATTGAAGGACTACGTGGGAAAACTTTTGAATATCTATCGTGAGTATCCTTGCATGTATACCGATGACAACAGCTGGAAAGGTTTTGAGTGGATTAAGGCCGATGATAAAGACCACAGCACGTACGTATTCTTACGTCGCACCGAGGATAATCCGAAAAGTCTTCTTTTTGTGATGAACTTTACACCCATGAAATGGGAAGGTTACAAGTTCGGAGTTCCCAAGAAGGGTACCTACAAGGTTATTCTTAACAGTGACGAAACCTGCTTTGGCGGTAACGGTAATCCTATTGCCGCAAGCTATGAAGCTGTTGCAGATTTATGTGATTACAAGGATTATTCGATAACTGTTGATTTACCGCCGTATACGGCATTAGTATTTGAGTTTGCCTAAAGAATATTAAGTAATTAACCGAAATAAAAGGTGAGCAGTCTACGCTTACCTTTTATTTTTTTTCATGAAAATGCATATGGAGAATAACCGGTGAAGATTTCTTTTGATAACTCAAACAGTGCGCAGATAGAAAAAGCCAATGCAGCATATTCTTATGCCTCAACGCGTGAAGTGACAAAGTTGCAGGGCATTATCCCAATCACAAAATCAACAGATGATTCAAATACATACGAAGGAAGCAAGATGTCCGTTGACGAGTTTAAAAACTACGCAAATGCAATGGATGTTTCGCTCAACAAAGATTATCTCACGGTAATGTCTCACTCCATGTCTTCAAAAGATTTTGGAAAAATGCTTAAAAACGGTGACCGTCCCGCGAGCATCGAAGCAGGTGATATGGTTACCGTCTTGGACCACATAAAAGTTGCCGTGGCAAAGTCCGGTAAACAGATAGAAGGCTTTACAGATGACATTTCGCGCGAAGCCATTAAGGATATTACCGGTCAGAATATTGATGCCAAAGATTTAGCATCCGGGGCGATGCCTTTAGATAGTCGTGCGGTTGAAAGTCTTGGAAAAGAACCTTATTTCGAAGCGCTTGCAGTTAAAGCCGGTGAATATGATATCAGTGTTGATAAAGAGATTGCATCGGAAATCAAAGCCGCCTACGAAGAAATCAAAGATGTGACGGAAATGACGGATGGTATGCGCAAATTCTTTCTGCAAAGCGGAAAGCGTACAACCATCGATAACATGTATCTGGCAAAGCACAGTGCAACTTATGAGACCAAACAGCAGGGATCGGGCTATTTCACAATAGAGGCATACGGATATCTTGCCAAAAAGGGCGACGAAATGACGGATGCTATGCTTGAAGGTGAAGTATCCGGTCTGCTTAAGGAATTGGATATTCCGATTACGGCCGAAAACCTTGACGCCGGTAAGTGGCTTGTGAAAAACACTTTGTGCGTAAACAGTGAAAATATCCAAAGACTTGATGCGTTAAACACTATTAAACTTCCTGTTTCCGATGAAAATTTCGCCCACATCGTTGCAATAGCACTTTCAGAGGGCAAACTTCCCCAAAACGCGGATGTTACCGCTACGGAGAATATCTTCGAGCAGGCAATAAGAGTGACCCGCGAAATCAGCGATGTTCTCGGCAACGATTCGGTAAAGGCAGCGAGAGTACTTGGCGAAACTTATCTTAAGATGACGGCCGAGGCCAATCTTTTGCTTCTTGAAAGCGGTTATCATATTGATACGGCAGATATGGAAGCGTATGTGGAAAAGTTAAAAGAGCTTGAAACAAAGCCCGAATTTGTCGAGGCGAAGGCGATTGTTGAGACGGAAACGGTCATCAATAATGTTAAGTCCATGCCGGCAGCCGTTATTGGAAGGGTACTTCCCGTAATGGACCGTATTTCGCTTTCAGAGATTGCAAAAGAAGGTGAGTCCGTAAAGAAAAGCTTTGACGAAGTTTTGGGCGAATACGAAAAGGTCGGGACAACAGTCCGCAAGGATTTTGGCGATTCCATAAAGAAGGCCTTCAGAAATGTAGATGACATTCTTGGCGAAATCGGTCTTGAAGCAACCGACTCCAATCGCCGTGCAGTCAGAATACTCGGATATAACAGCATGCCCATAAACTCTGAAAATATCGACAAAGTTAAGGACGCCGACGGAAAACTTGCCAAAGTTCTTAACAGAATTACCCCTGCGGATACGTTAAAGCTTATACGTAAAGGTTCTTCACCCATTAAAATGTCCATCAATGAACTTAACGAGTATCTTGATGAAAAAGAAAACACCGAAGAAGAAAAGATTGAGCAGTACGCCAAGTTTTTGTATAAGCTTGAAAAGAGCAATGATATCACCAAGGAAGAGCGTAAGCAGTTCATAGACGTATACCGGCTGTTCCATCAGCTTGAAGTTACGGATGACGCTGCTGTCGGAAGTCTGGTAAACGCCGGAATGGATCTTTCTTTTGAAAATTTGAAAACTGCCGTGAAAACAGCAAAAAACAGAGGTTTAGACGTATCTGTCGGCGAAAAATACGAAAATCTCGTTTCCTCTTCCGAAAACGATATATTGGAAACCGAATGGATAAATGAAAAGTTCACGGAGATGAAAACATTGCTTGACGCTCCCGATGAAGCGGTTCGTGAAATTGTGAATGCCGGAGCGAAGGTTACACCCGAAAATCTTCAGGCGGTTTTGGGACTTAAGCGCCACAGAGGACGTGCTTTTTCGAAAGCATTTGAAAAGGGAGGCGAGTCTCTTAAAGAAAAGACGCTTGCGGTTACCGGGGAAATGACAGACACAGAGCCCGCGGTTGATGCCTATAAGGACGTTACCGGCGAATGCGCTCATGCACTTTACGAGTCGGCTCTTGAGCAGGAAAGATACATCGATGTGCGTGAACTTCAAAGACTTCACCTCGAGATGAACGTAGCCCGTTCTTTTGCAGACAGCGAAAGCTATGAGGTTCCGGTTGAAATCGGTGGAAAACTCACTACCGTAAGCCTTAAGCTTGTGCATAACTTAGCCGAGGAACCTAACGCAGTAATAGTGCTTGACGATGAATATTTAGGCCGCGTGAGTGCGCGTTTAACGGTTTCGGAAGGCAAAATTTTCGGATATATTGCATGTTCTTACAAAGATAGTATTACAGATTTAAAGAAAGTTGCCGATAAATTAGGTGACGGCGTAAATGTAGTGCATTCGGCCAAATCCGATCCGTACGCAAAAGTATCATCTATACCGCTTAGAGATAATGTTTCAACCGTTTCGGCAGCAGATTTGTACGATGCCAGCATGAAATTCATTGATGCAATGAAAGGAATTTAATCTATGAGAATCAACTACAACGTTTCCGCAATGATTGCCAACAATGCATTAAACAGAAATGATAACGCACTTTCTTCTTCTCTTGAGAAATTGTCATCGGGATTAAAAATAAATCACGCCAAGGATAATGCTTCGGGTCTTGCAATGGCCAAAAGAATGAAGGCACAGCTGCGCAGCATAGATACGGCAACACAGAACTCTAACGACGGTATCTCGGTAATTGAAATTGCGGAGGGTGCCCTTCAGGAAGTTCATGACATGATCCAGCGTATGAGTGAACTTGCCGTTAAAGCCGCAAACGGCACTATGGAAGATCCCGAGCGTGAAATGATTGACGCCGAAATCAACCAGCTTAAGACAGAAATCAACCGCATTTCCGAAACCACTATGTATAACGGAGAAGTTCTTTTGAACGGAAACTTCGACGTAAAGGGTTATACGGACAATGCCAATTTAAAAGTAGCCACCTACAGTGATGACGTACGTTCGGGAAATTATGGCATAGAGTCAATTACGGCAGTATTGGATGCCGACGGCAATATCGACAAGAGTTCTTTTGATATTAAGCTTAAAGAAGGATTCCCCGAAAATTATACTTATGAAATCCGTGAAGATAACGTTACCATTCTCGCGGCAAACGGTTTTGAAATGCAGTTCCAGGTTGTGGGAGACCTCACGAATGCTCAGGTAAATCTTGACATTACCGGTCTTGGTACCATGAATCTTCAGACCGGCACCAACGAAGACCAGGAGCTTGCGGTCAGAATAGCCGCTGTTAACACAAAGACTTTGGGGCTCACAAAGGTTAATTGCTCTACGCAGGAGAAGGCTCTTGAATTTATGGACCGCATCAGCGAAAGTCTTGCGTATGTAAGTTTTTCGCGCAGCCGTTTAGGTGCTTACCAGAATCGTCTTGAGCATACGGTCAGCACGCTCGACATATCCAATGAGAACATGACCGCTGCTTATTCCAGAATCATGGATACGGATATGGCCGAGGAAATGACGGAATTATCCAAGAATCAGGTTTTGGTACAGGCATCCACGAGCATGCTTGCACAGGCTAACGAGAGACCTTCAAGTGTATTGCAGTTATTGCAGTAAGGAGGCATAAATGACCGGCGATAAGATTAAAGATTTTACATTAAGGGTAACACGTGCCAATAAAACAGAGATGATAGTTATTCTTTATGATATCGCGACTGTCTACATTAACGACGCAATTGCGGCACTTGATGAAAGCAATCTTCCCAAGTTTCGCGAGGAACTTAACCATGTGCGGGCAACCGTCAATGAGCTTATGAACTCGCTCAATACGTCCACCGAGCTTGGCAGAAACTTGCTGCATCTGTATCTGTATGCGAACGGTGAGCTTACACACGCATATCTGGACTACGCTAAAGACCCGCTTTATCATGTTCTGGGGATATTCAACAAGCTGAACGAAGCATATCGTGAGCTTGCCAAGCGGGATACTTCCGGAAGCGTTATGGAGAATGCCGAAAAGGTGTACACCGGCTTTACCTACAACAAAAACAGTATGGCAGAGGACCTTACGGCGGCAGATTCGTCGCGAGGATATCTGGTGTAGCCGCATTTCATAAACATAGGTAGAAAGCAAGGCTTTGAATATGCCATTTGACAAGTAAAAATCCAGTAATATCAAGCCCTTCGAGATTTTCGGAGGGCTTTTTGTGTGCCCTTTTCGACACATTTTACAAAAATGATTTTTTGCATTAAAAGCTATTTACAAAAGAAAAACGCATCAATATAATCACAATTACAACTTATGAGCGCACCGTAATTGGTGTCGGTTATGAAACTGTTTGATATGCCGTTGAAGCGGCAGTACTCTTAGAACGGTTTCGCGGGATGTTCGCCTCATAAACTATCGAATATCCTTCTTGTTATTCTGTTGGTTGTCCAAGGAATTTCGTTTAAAGAATCCCTAAACGCAACAAACGCAGTGACAGACATTTGCATTTTGTTACACAATTATTTTATTTTGCTCCTTCTTTATCCTTTATCAAAAGGGGGAATTCGGGCGGGTGACGCTTAGCCTTTTTGCAGGGAATACGGGGATTAAACGCAAGTGCATAAACCTCACCGTGATTTATATTCCCGCCCGATACTCCCGAAAAGTTAATTTTCAAATACATTTATTATCCGGAATCTTACGGCAGTTGCAATTTGTGCTATGTATATGCGGTTAAGATCGGTGCGGAGGCAGTGTGAAAAAAGAAATACTGGTGATATGCGACAGTGATAAGGCATACGCGCGAAAACTTTTTGAATATGTCCATTTAAAGTATGAGGATGTTTACGAAGTCATTCTTTTTACCGACAGCACACTGCTTATTGAGTATGTGAACACAGAATATGTATCCATACTGTTGATAAGTGATTATTTGATGTGCGATGAACTTCACAAAGAAAATATCGGAAGCATAGTCATGTTATCGGAGAATAAATCGGATATACCGGGGACGGTATGCAAATATACATGCGCAGACAGACTAATGCAACAGATTATGCGAATGTGTGCCGAGGAAAACAAACCGCACAGAGAATGCATCCATAAAGGGCTCAACGTCATTGGAATATACAGTCCCGTTAAACGATGTTTCCAGACTACTTTTTCGATTACGCTCGGGCAGATACTGGCCAAAAAGTACAGGACGCTTTACATGAATTTTGAGCCGTTTTCGGGGTTTGACTATATGTGCAAGCGCAACACCAAAAATGACCTTTTGGATCTGGTTTATTTTTCGGAATGTCAGGCGGACGGGTTTAAATATCGGACGGAAAGTCTTGTTGAACATATCGGAAAGCTTGACTATATACCTCCTGCCAAATCTTATCTTAAGTATGCGGATATCGACAGTGACAGATGGCTAAGGCTCATAAAGAGTATCGAAGAGCAGACGGACTACGAATACCTGATTCTTGATTTAACAGAACAAGTGTCAAATCTTCCGCGTGTTCTTAATCGATGCAGTAAGGTTTACACAATTATCGACAAGGAAAGGCTGGCAACAGCGAAGCTTATGCAGTACAAGGATCTCTTGCAAAGCGGAGCGTACGCTCAGGTACTGTTAAAGTCCGAGAATATAGAGTTGCCTCAATTTAACAATATACCCGAGGAAATGGAAATGCTTCCGTATACGGATTTGGCGGATTATATTCGCAAATTATTGGAAAGTGGTGAGTTTGTTGAACAGTACGAATGATGATTTTTTTGAAAATCTGCGTAAGAAAATAACCGAAGCGGTGGTAGATGCCATGGATTTTTCTACGGAATTGGATGAGACGCAGACATACAGGGTAATAGACGACGAAATGCTTAAGTTTGAAGATCGCAATCTGCTTAAGTTCGGGGAAATTTTAAAGCTGCGTACGGAAGTTTTCAATTCTCTTCGCAAACTGGATATATTACAGGAATATCTCGAGAATGATGATATTACGGAAATTATGATTAACGGCAGCAACGATATATTTGTGGAGGAACAGGGGCGTGTTCGCAGGGTTTCACGCAAATTCGAATCCGTGGAAAAGCTGGAAGACATTGTGCAGCAAATAGTGGCGGGATGCAATCGAACCGTAAACGAAGCCGCACCGATTCAGGACGCAAGATTAATGACCGGGGAACGTGTGAATATTGTGCTTCCGCCGGTTGCCATAAACGGTCCGATAGTTACGATTCGAAGGTTTCCGGAGCATCCGATTACAATGGAGAAGCTTACAGAGCTCGGTGCTATCAGCGAAGAGGCTGCAAGGTTTTTAAAGAGGCTTGTTGAAGCCAAGTACAATATTTTTATTTCAGGTGGAACCGGGTCGGGAAAGACTACTTTCCTGAATGCCCTTTCACAATATATCCCACAGGACGAGCGCATAATCACGATAGAGGACAGCGCCGAGCTTAAACTTTTAAACGCAGATAATCTGGTGAGGCTGGAAACACGCAGCAAAAATTCCGAAGAATGTGTACCGGTTACAATCCGAGACTTGATAAGGACAGCTCTCAGAATGAGACCGGACCGCATTATTGTCGGTGAGGTGCGCGGGGCCGAGGCATTGGATATGCTGCAGGCAATGAATACCGGGCACGACGGATCCTTGTCGACCGGCCATGCAAACTCCCCCAAAGACATGATTGCAAGGCTCGAAACAATGGTGATGATGGGTATGGAGATGCCGCTTTATGCAATTCGCAGTCAGATAGCGGGCGGTATTGATATACTGGTGCATCTTGGCAGACTGCGTGATAAGTCAAGAAAAGTTTTAAAAATCGCAGAAGTGAATGATTTTGAGGGAACGGAAATAACTTTGAATTCGTTGTATGAGTACAAAGACGGGTACTTGAAACGGACGGGTGCTCTGGTGCATACGGATAAGCTTGATGCTGTATCCGAGGTTTCGGAGGCTGTTATTTAATGGAGTATGGAAAATATTCTTTATCATTGCCGGAACTGTTGAGGGGCTTGGCAATTTATATATTTATATCGGCGGTGGTATCCTATTTTTTCTATAAATCGGTTTATGTGTTTCTCTTTTTGCTGCCGGGTTTACCGGTCTTTTTCAAAAAATATAAATGTATTCTGATGCGTAAGCGCAAAAAGAAATTGGCTGAAGAATTTGCCGAAACTTTGTGCAGTGTAAGTGTAAATTTGAAGGCCGGGTACTCTGTGGAAAATGCTTTTTTGGAAGCGTATAAAGATTTGAAGCTTTTCTATGGTGAAAAAAGTCTTATGGCAGCGGAAATACTGAGAATCCGCAAAGGGTTGGCAATAAATATAACGCTTGAGGATTTGATTTCGGATTTGGGTAAGCGCAGCAATATAGAGGACATATTGATGTTCTCGGACGTGTGTAAATGTGCGAAACGTAACGGTGGAAATATCATGGGGGTAATGACGGATACGGCAGACAGGGTAAAGGAAAAGATTTGTATCGACAAGCAAATCGAATTGATTGCTTCTGAAAAAATATTTGAATTAAGAATCATGGAGATAGTTCCTTTCTTTATACTGGCGTATCTGAACATTACTTCCCCGGGATATTTTGACTGCCTCTACAGTGGGATAAGCGGCAGAGTGTTTATGAGTGTGTGTCTGTTAATATACGTTGCTGCAGTGATTATTGGTGAGAAGGTTATGAGGATAAATGTATGAAACTTAAAAAGCCCGAAAGGAAAACTTGGATTCTTATGATAATTGCGGTAATTCTCGGAGTGCTTTTGTTTATGACTTCAGACGAGCCGGCAGAATATCTTAAAGATTACTATTTGGCAAGAGAACAGGCCGGAGGGGAAACAATAGAATATTCTCTCAGTGCGGTAACGGGTGAAATGCGGGTTAATGACATTCTGGTTGAAGTAGAGCCTAAGGCGTATTCCGAGAGGGAACTTCAAATGCTTTCGGGTAAAGCACAAGCGGAGCTTATGACAATAATTTTGGGACATAACGAATCTTTTCAGAATGTTACGGAAGATTTGGTGTTTCCGGCCAAGCTGGAGGGGTATCCGTTTCGGATTACGTTATCGGATATTAATACGGAGTATATAGGCGACGACGGGGAAATTCTTTACCCAAAAGGTTTTGATACAAAGCTCAAGGCGGTTCTGACATGCGGTGATTTTACTTATGATTTCTGCATCGATGTGCATGTCAGCCCCGGTCTTGAGGTGCGTCGCAGAATTCTCAAAAACAAAATTGAAACATCCATATCGGCGCGAAACGATACAGCTTGCGATAATGTAATACTTCCCGGGGAGATAGACGGTGAAAATCTTTCATACGAGATACCGGGCACAAAGAAAAATCCGATGATGCTTATAGCGGGGTTAGTCGTTGCGGGATTGTTCTACGCGGCAGATATCAAAGATTACCTGAAAACCGAAGAAGAGAGGAAAAAGAAAATTTTGTCGGAATACCCCATTCTTCTACAAAAAATGATGATGTATTTGTCGTCGGGGATGACAATTCGCAACATATTTGTGCGGATATCCGATGAGGCAGACTCAAAGGGAGAAGATAATCCGCTATACGATGAAATGCGTATATCCGTAAACGAATTCGGAATGGGTATTTCGGAAAATAGTGTCTATACGGATTTCGGTGAAAGAACAAAGGTACCCGACATAGTTCGCTTTACGGCACTTTTGTCACAAAATCTCAAAAAGGGGAGTTCGAAGCTTGGCGAGCTTTTGAAAACAGAATCGGATCAAGCTTTTGGGGCGCGCAAGGAACGAGCCATAAAGGCCGGTGAACAGGCCGGTACCAAACTGCTGGTTCCGATGATGCTGATACTTATCGATGTAATGATTATAATCATGGTTCCGGCATTCAGGTCCATGTAGAAAGGATATTATGATGTTTAAGAGAGTGAAGGATTTTCTGAAAGAAGAAGACGGCATGGGGACCATAGAGATAATTCTGATAATCGTGGTGCTGGTTGCTTTGGTCGTCATATTTAAAGATGAGATAACAGATATTGTTACCGATTTGATCGGAAAGATAACCGATCAGATTGACACGTTTTGAGCAAGGGCTATGTTACGGTTTTCTTTTCAATAACGATGGCGCTGATGCTCTCACTGATAATAGTGATGCTATATGCGACAAGGGAGAATGCCCTGCGGATGAAGTCCAAGGAAGCCGTGAATATTGCCGCAAAGTCTGTATTTGCTGAGTATGACCGGGAATTGTTTGAACGCTACGGATTGCTTTTGGTAGACCCGGGATATGGATACGGTATGCAGTCTTTGCTGTTATGCGAGGAACATTTTGTAAGGTGCGTCAATCGTAATTTTGACGAGGAAAATTTTAAAATTCTGGGTGGGAAGGATCTTTTGAAACTGGCCTGCATTGGCGCGGATACTACCGGGATTAGATTTGCCACGGACAATTGCGGTGCTGTGCTTCGCAGACAGGCAGTGAAATATATGGAAGACCGCTTCAAAATAGGCTATGTAAGCAATCTTGTTGAGATAGTTACAAATTTTGACAGCTATTCTTTTGACGAGAATACGTTGCAGACAGATGTTGATAATTCAATAAGTGATATTGGTATACAGGGTCAAAAGCCCGAGTTGGCGGATTGGATTAACGAAGCGTCGCAGATGATTACGTCCGAAGGAGAAGTAGGGTTTTTAAGCACACTACGGATTGTATGTCCTGATATCAACGCGATTTCGACATCGGAAATAGACGAAAGCCATCTCGTAAGCGGGCGCGACATCAACATCGGAAATATACCTGACAGCGATACTTCAACGGCCGAGAACCTGTTGTTTTTGCGTGAATATTTTGCCGTAAAGTGCGCCAATTATGTTGATGCGATAGAGGGTACCGGCCTTTCCTATGAAACAGAATATTTGATAGCGGGGCACGAAAGGGATTGCGATAACCTGGAAGCTTGTGTAAACAGAATATTGCTGATAAGGGAAATTGCAAACTATAGAACGATTTCCGGTGATGAAAAGAAAGCGTCGTCCATAGAGACGATCGCAAATATAATATCTGCTTTATTGCTGTCACCGGAGTTATCCGAGCCTATACAAATATTGATAAAGGCCGTGTGGAGTTACCTTGAAAGTGTAAGTGATGTTAAAGCTTTGCTGGGGGGTGCAAAGATTGCACTTGTAAAGGAACCGTCGGAATGGAGTACTTCATTGGATACGCTGTTTTCACATAAAGACACTTCGGGGGAAAGCGAAAACGGTCTTTCGTATCGTGACTATTTAAGAATATTTATGTACACGGTCAATGCCGAAAAGCTCACAAAACGTTTTATGAACGTGGTGGAGTTAAACCAGCGCATTACTACCGGAAACAGTAACTTCAGGCTTGATATGTGCTTTGATGCAATTGAGTTCAAAGCGCAGATAGTAAGCGCTTATGGATATGATTATGAAGTAATCGGTAAATACTATTTTGAATAAAAAGAGTGGGCGAGCGATGTTCTTCTTCGAAAAACTAATAACAAAAATAGAAAATCTCTCCCGAATCACCCCATACAAGCATTACAAAAGAAGAAACTTTCGTAAGAAGAATATCGCTTGCCCACTCTTTTTGAAATTGAATAATGAAGGTTCGGCAACGGTCGAAGCGCTTTTGGTGTTGCCTGTGTTTATTACTTTTATAGTAGCGGTGATATGGCTTATTGACCTGTTTCGTATTCATTGCGAAGTCGGAATGGTTTTAAACGAAGTCGGCGGGGAGATTACCGATCTTTCATATGTATATTGCGAAGGGTTGGAGCTTACGGGGCTTGAAAGCGCGGAAATTATTGTTAAGCTTGGCGGAACGGTATATAGTACCGCAATGGTGAAATCGAGGATTGATAAAACCGATGTCGGTTCCAAAATACAGGGACTGTCCGTTGCTTTCAAATCAAACGACCTTAATCGGGAGATTTCGCTGCGGGCTGCATATTATGTGCCGTTGTATATATCTATTCCGGGAGTGAAGGGTGTTCTGCTGTCCAATGCGTACTATTCTAAATCATTTACGGGATACGAGATTTGCAAGGATGAGGCACAGGAATATGTTTTTGTTACCAAAAATTCAGAAGTGTATCATACATCGGAAAACTGTCAGGGGTTAAAGACGACAATCGCAAAAGCGTTTAGAAGTGAAATCGATGATAAACGAAGTGCGGATGGTTCCAAATACTATCCATGCAGCAAATGCAACGCCAAGAAATCCGGCGAGTATGTTTACTACACACCTACAGGTAACCGATATCATTCAACTGCGGCATGCGGGGAATTAAAAATAGACTTATATAAAGTCCCGCTAAGGGAAGTCGAGGACAGACGTTTATGTTACTATTGCAAAAATGGATATTAGGTATGGATGCACAAACATTTAGCAGAATAATATTGCTGGGCTTTTTGGGAGTATTTGCCATGATGGATATTTGCAGCCGCCGACTGTCGCAAAGATTACTGGCAGCGGCCGTAGCGGTGGCGTTGTTTATGCGACTTGTTGTTGAAAAAAGCGTGATTACGGAAGTTTTCATGGGAATGCTGCCGGGATTAGCGGTATTTGCAGTGGCCTATTTGACACGTGAGCAGATAGGATATGCGGACGTGTGCGTAATACTTTTTGTGGGAATTATGAGCGGCATCAAAACTACGATTGTCGCGTTAGCGTTTGCAAGTATTTCCGCCGCGGTTTTTTCGCTGGCTTTATACGTTTTTCAAAAGGTATCTCATAAGGCGGAGATTCCGTTCGTGCCATTTATAGCGGCGGCGACGGTGGCGTCTGTATGCTTATGAGAAAACGTAACCTGAAAGGCTCACTTACCGTGGAAGCTTCGCTGCTGATGCCAATCATTTTGGTAATTACGATAATCTTGTTTTATCTTGTGATTTATGCTTACGACAGAGCTCTTATGGTACAGGACGTTGCCTATATAGCGGAGCTTGCGGTCTCGGCAGAGTATTCGCACCGCGATAGTGTCGAGAGGGCCGCATATAATGCATATAAAACCGTGAAGGAGGAGCACCCGTATCTTTCTGTGCGAAATATTGAGCTGACGGTTTCATTGCAGGGATTGAATCTTTGCGTGTCGCTGCGGGGAGAATGGGTACTTCCGATAGTGAAGGGATTAAATAAACAGGTATGCGCATCATGCAGGAAGAAGCTTCTTAATCCTATGGATGTGATTTACTTAGCAAACGATTTGACAGAAACAATAGAGGGAGTGTGGGAAAATAATGACCAGTGAAATGCAATATGAGCTTAACCGAACATATATGGTATTGTCCGGGGATGAGATTGAGGCAAGTGAAGACTATCGTCAAAAAATGCTTCTTTCAAACAGTATAGAGGGAACCTTGCCGCTTCAGATACGTAATATCAACGGCCAGCGACAGTATTACCTTGATATATCCGAAAAGGAAAGTGTACTGAATTATTTTTCAACACAGATTGTTTCAAGAGGAGATATATGCAACCTTTTTAAGGCTATCTTGCTTGTTACGATTGAGTTGTCAAAGTACCTTCTTGAGGAGGGGAATGTTGTTCTAAAGCCGGAGATGATTTTCAGAAACGTACGCACGGGAGTCTATGAATTTGTGTGTGTACCTATCACCGAGGAGGTTTCCTGCGGAAGGGAAAATCTTAAATCACTGCTTCAGTTTCTGATGGGGCGGTTGGATGAATCGGATACTGCGCTGGTATCATCGGTATACGGACTTTACGATATGATAGAATTTTCAAACCCGCGGTTTGCAACATTATATGAAACTCTTATCGCAGGGATAAATGAAATACCTGAATGTACAGATGAACAAGACGACGCCATGACAGAATCCGAGGCAAACGAGGAGTATATGCGCGTGGATTATGCGCCGCCCAAGAATAAGCGGTATATCCCTTCTTTTCGCGAAATTATAGTAGCGCTGATCGGCTTAGCGGGTATATTTATGATATGTTTCGAACTTTACGGACAGATGCTTCCGACATGAATTTACTGTAACTAAACGTTTGACAGGCAAGCTTTGTGTACGGACAATTCCGGATGTGATGCTTCCGCGGTCGAACGTTTTTTTCATACGCAATTGAAAAAGAACGCCTCAGTTGGTAAAATATTATTATCAACTGACAGAGGTTTAACAAGATTTCTATGACAGATGCACTGGTAATCAAAATAGGTCGAAGTGGGTATTCCGGCCAGGCAGTCGGTGAGAGGGACGTTATTAAAGCGTATGCGTACACTTCACTGACACAGTCGAGCATGAACGTAATACTTTGCGTGGATGCTTTGAATTATGACAGTGAATTCATAAATCGTCTCAAGACACTGACTACAGAGAATAAAGCCAAGATGGGTCTGAAGACACACTTTTTGACGTTGCTGCTTGTTAACAGCGAGGCTCCCGATTATCCGGAGGCGTTTGCCATTGCGCGTCAATTGTGCAGTGACAATCAGTTTGTGTGGCTTTACGATGAGGCTGTGGAACAGCCGATTATTTGCGAATCATCCGTCGAGGATTATTATGGCTTGCGGAATGTGTTGGAGCAGACTGTAACTGATGCGGAAATAGAGAGCATTCGCGAAAGTGTGCTTAAGGCAGCAGACATAAAGCCCGTGAAGCCGTTTAAGGAACGTTTCAAGGATTTCTGCGCAAGTTGCCCATGGGTTTCTTTTTCCCTTGTGATTGTTAATATCATAGTCTTTACGGTGTGTACTTTCACGGGGCAATTGCTGTATAATAAAGGTGCCGTAGGGCTTAAGCTTGTAAGCGAAAACGGCGAGTGGTACAGGCTGATTACTTCGATGTTTTTGCATGCCAATGCCACGCATATATTCAGTAATATGTTGCTGTTATATGTGCTTGGTGTCATTGTTGAAAAAGAAGTCAAGCCGGTAATGTACCTGGTAATATATTTTCTGTCCGGTATATGGGGAAGTTTGCTTACGTTTTTAAGCGAGTACATAAGCGGTGAATATATTGCGGTAATCGGTGCCAGCGGTGCTGTATTCGGGGTGCTGGGTGCACTTTTGGCACTTGTGATTTTCAAGCGGGTAAAGGGGCGCACACTTCAGTTAAGGCGTGTTCTTTTGGTGATAATATTGACTGTATGCGACGGCTTTACCGCTCAAAACGTTGCAAACTGGGCACATCTCGGCGGTGTTATAGCGGGCTTTATAATCGGCGTTATTTTCTGTCTGGTAACGGATGGTAAAACTACACAGGGGACTAACAATGAAAATTAATATTTACTATGGCGGACGTGGTTTAATCGACGATCCCACACTTTTTGTAATCAATAAAATGCAGACTGTTTTGGAGGAGCTTCACGTTACAGTGGAACGCTTTAATCTCCATGAACTTAAGAATACGATTACAACCTTGCCGCAGACTTTGAAGAACGCTGACGGAGTTATACTTGCCACCACAATTGAGTGGTATGGTATCGGCGGATACATGCAGACATTTTTGGATGCATGTTGGCTCTATGGCGATAAGGAAAAAATCAGTAAAATATATATGTGCCCCATCGTAATGGCAACTACCTACGGCGAGCGAGAGGGTAAGCTTAATCTGTCCACGGCATGGGAGATTCTCGGCGGCCGTCCGTGTAGCGGTATTTGCGGTTACATTGAGGATGTTTCCATATTGGAGAATAACGATGAATATACCCGGTTGATCGAGAAAAAGGCCGAGAATATGTATCGTACCATTAATCAGAAGATTGGTTCGCTGCCTGCCAGCAATCAGGCAGTCAAGCAAAAGGTCAATATGTCTAAAAATATAGACCTAACGCCGCAGGAGACAGAGCAGCTGTCGAAGTATGCCGCAGATGATGCATATGTGCAGCAGCAAAAAGAAGACATTTCCGAGCTTGCAAGTATGTTCAGAGATATGCTTGGCGTCGGAGAGTCCGATGATACGCAGGAGTTTATCGCAGAATTTGAGCAGGCTTTTCATGCGGAACCGGGTACGGACGTATCGTATCTTTTCAGGATAGACGGCAAGAAGCAACCGCTTTTTATAGAAGTAGAGGGTCCCGAATGTAAATGCGTTTACAAAGAAGCCGACAAAGTTGATGTTGAGCTATCGCTTACCAAGGAAAAATTGGCGAACATCACAAAAGGTAACATGACTTTCCAAAGAGCGTTTATGGCCGGTGAAGTTAAGATGAAGGGCGATTTTAAAGCCTTAAGATTACTTGATTCGTTATTTGTATTTGCGTAGATTATAAAAGTGTATAAGGAGATTTACTACTATGAAAGACGATTGCATTTTCTGCAAACTTGCCAATGGCGTGTTTCCCACAAACAGTATTTATGAAGATGACACATTTAATGTTATCTTAGATGCATCTCCCGCAAATCCCGGTCACGCACTTATACTTCCTAAGGAGCATTATCAGGACATTTTTGAAATAGATGAGGATACCTTGGGCAAGGCAATGAAGCTTGCCAAAAAGATTGCAACCCGCCAGACACAGGTTCTTGGATGTGATGGCGTAAACGTGATTCAGAACAACAAAGAAGCTGCAGGGCAGAGCGTTCCCCACTACCACCTTCACGTAATTCCCCGTTTCGTAAACGACGGTCAGAAGATGTTGTGGCAGCCTCACGAAGCCGTTGATGAGAAGCAGAAAGAAATCTGTGAAAAACTTAAGATGAGTAAGTAGTAACAGCCCGGAACAATGTCCGGGCTGTTACTATTATATTTTCCCTTTTATAGATTAACCCTTACATCGATCTTTACAGTATTGATTTTTCAGTCCTTTGTTGAATCAGATATGAACTATAATTCTATATTTTTTTTTTGCGTAAACTGCTAACATTTCTATAGACAGTATGGGCGTTACTTCTTGTTGAGGTAATCATCGCGCTTAGAATGGCACTAAAATAGAAGGGGGAAGAATTATGAAATTTAGAGGTAAAAATGGATTTGTAATGTGGTTCACACTTGTATTGGTTGTGACTCTCGGTGCTGGAATGCTTATTTTGCTCGGCTCTGCAGGGGACTCCGTTGCATTCGGTGCTATGCTTGTTGTATTCGCTTTGATTACCATCATCATTGCTTGGATTATGATTCGCAACTGCATTTATGTTGAAAACGGAGAGATTAAGGTTTGCCTGGGAATGACAACATCTGTTGTTGCAATTTCGTCTATTGTTTCCATGAAGAAGGTTGTCAATGCCGTTGCTTCGTCTGGCACTTCTCTTGACAGAATTGAAATCGCTTTTATGAAGGACAACAGACGCAATCTTATCTATGTATCACCTAAGGATAAGGATGGATTCATTAAAGCGGTTCGTGATTTCAAGCCTGAAATCAAGATTTGCTAATTTCACTGACAATGACTCAACGGTGGTCTTGCTCAGATGTTCCATGAAGACGGTTCTTTTGGCACCAAAGTTCTAAAACATATCCCAGGTGACTATTTTTTAAGTATTCAGATTATTACGAAATAATGCCTTTGGATGACCTTTTAATGTAAAGTATTTTCTTTCCTATTTCTCTATATGACACATTCATCTTATAAAGGAGTTTTTATGATTTCTTTTCAAAACTATAAAAAGTATTATGGAAAAAAATTAGTTATTAAAGCAGATGAGGTTTCTTTTCCCGATGGACGGATTTCCTTCTTAATGGGTCCTAACGGTTCCGGAAAAACAACTACAATTAAATGCATATGCCATCTTGAAGATTATGATGGAGTTATAGAAAATAATACCGCAACTGACATCTTTGTTGTTTGGGATGACACCCCTTTCTATACACGATTAAGCGGACTTAAAAACCTGTTCTTGCTTTGCGAGGAAAAGCTCAGCAACGTTGAAATAACAAAACATGCCGAGATGTATATGAGTAAGTCCTTATTGCGCAGAAAAGTAAAAACCTATTCCTACGGGCAAAAGAAATTGTTGGCACTTATAGCAGCACAAATAATACACCCTAAAGTATTGATATTAGATGAAATATCAAACGGGCTGGATTATGAAACGTTGATTAAGACGAAGGAATATTTGAAAACTATAGCTTCTGATACTTTAGTTATCCTGACAGGCCATCAATTATCTTTTTATAATGATATCGTCGAAGACTTATTCATAATAAAAGATTCCGAGATTAAACAATATAAAGATTTTGAATATGGATTAAAAGATCTGGGGGAAATTTATCGTGAAGAAATCCTTGCATAAAGAATGGAAGTATATTTTATTCAGCAAGAAGCTAGTTTATCTGGTAATTACTTTCTCAATAGTTTTTTGCTGTAGTTTGTATCTTAACTATAAAAAACTGGTTTCTTTAATCGATCTTTATAATTATAATGTAGAGTTTTTCTGCGAAACCGAAGAAGACTTGGAGCAGGAACTTCTTAATGATTACTATTCAAATACGGACAATAACGGGGTATTGTTTGTAAGCAATCCTGTGAGATACTATAAAGAACAAATTGAGTTAAAATACAAAGCATGTTCTCATAATTATGTGTTAACCCAATGTATGGAAGATTGCTTATTCTTTTTCCCAATAATACTTACCATATGGAGTGCTTTACTAGCAATATACGATTTCTCCTCTAAAATGTTTAGGGTTCGTTCCGTTCGCGAAAGTACCGGTTCCATTAATTTTTCAAAACAATTAGTGGGAATTGGAAGCGCTATTGCTGCTATAATAATAGCAACTATTCCAACTATGATAGTCGGTGTGTTCGTGCAAAAAAATGCAGATATTTTATGCTTAAATAATTCTATTTCTATTGAAAGTAAAACTCCTATCGAAACAAATTATATTGCCGGTATTGCGCTAATTATATTCTTTTCTGTCTTCATTTTCGAAATAAGTTATAGCATAACTACTATAGTTAAAAGTGCAATTATTCCCATTGTTGCTGTTATAACATATTGGTATATTGTTCCAATTATAGGAAAATACGATCCGAGAAACTTTATTACTGTTATAGCAACGAAAGTATTTCCTTTTTATGGGTTTATAACAATGTCCGACACAGAAAATATTAGTCCGTTGTCTTGCCTTATATATATGCTAATAATCGATGTCTTCTTAGTCCTATTAACCGAAAAGTTATTGAAAAAGAGAAGTGCATTCTGATTTACTGTAAGCGCTAAATAAAAGCGCGTATATGAATATTTTTTCCGGCATCTGCTAGGTGCCAGCATTTTACTCTATTTATTACCTATCAATTTTTGTATTTCGGCATTCCATGGTGCTATCTCTTCAAACTGTTCATCTGTCCA
>JAZLHV010000052.1:0-40859 GCA_045617045.1 Lachnospiraceae bacterium | reverse complement strand
AGGTTATAGTGGTCAACCACTATAACCTGTCCCCTATGGTTGACCACTATAACCTGTCCCCTGTGGTAAACTACTGCTGTCGCGCACTCCAGCATGCATTTGCACTGTCCGTTTCAAGACGGTCCATTAATGTTTTTATTTCTTTAAGCTGTGATTCAGTAAGTTTCTCCGGCTTGTTTTTCGCAAGAGCCTTGCGAAGCTCATTGCAACTTTCTTTAATTTTTTTCTTCTCTTCTTTCTCTATTTCCTTGCCGACGGATGCAATAGCCTGCTCAGCTCTTGCCAGTGTACGTTCAGCCTTATTTACCGTTTCGATTGCTTCTTTACGCATACGGTCCTCGTCGGCATAGCGCTCCGCATCGCGAATTGCGGCATCGATTTCCGCATCCGACATTCTGTCGTTGGCGGTAATCACTATAGACTGTTCCTTACACGTATCCAAATCTTTGGCCGAAACCTTTAAAATACCGTTTGTATCAATATCAAAAGTTACCTCAATCTGCGGTACTCCCGCCGGTGCACGCCTTATTCCCGAAAGTCTGAACTTTCCGATGGTTTTATTGTCCCTTGCCATAGGACGCTCGCCCTGCAAAACATGTATTTCAACATCCCTTTGAAACGGTGCCGCTGTTGAAAACACCTGCGAATAATGTACGGGAAGAGTTGAATTTCGCTCAACCAGTCGCGTTGCAACACCTCCGATGGTCTCTATCGACAGACTCATCGGAGTCACATCCAGCAAAAGAATGCCGGTTGCCTCTCCTGCGAGCGATATCTGATTGGTTGAAAGAATATCGCCCTGAATTGCCGCGCCCTGTGCCACACATTCATCGGGATTGATGCTCTTTGAAGGGATGATTCCGGTAAGTTCACGTACCTTTTCCTGTACTGCCGGGATTCTTGTAGACCCGCCTACCAAAAGAACCATTGAAAGCTCCGAGGGGGCAAGCCCCGCGTCCGACAAGGCTCTGTTAACGGGACCTTCCGTACGGTCTACCAAATCGCGCGTAAGCTCATCAAATTCAGCTCTCGTAATCGTATACTCAAAGTGAAGCATTTCCGAGCCTGCCATAACAAGATACGGCAGATTAATCGTTGTGCTTACCGAACCTGACAGTTCCTTTTTAGCCTGTTCGCATGCCTCTTTCAGGCGTTGCATTGCCGCAATATCCTTTGTGACATCCACCCGGTGATTTTGCCTTATTTCTTTTACCAGAAAATCTTTCAAACGATCGTCAAAATCGTCGCCGCCCAAATGGTTATCACCGTTTGTAGCCAAAACTTCTATAACACCCTCTCCGATTTCAATTACGGAGACATCAAAGGTTCCGCCCCCCAGGTCAAATACCATTATCTTTGTGGCTGCGCCGTTATTTAAACCATATGCCAATGCAGCACTTGTAGGCTCGTTAATTATTCTTTTTACATTTAACCCGGCAATACGCCCTGCATCTTTGGTCGCCTGACGCTGTATATCGTTAAAATACGCAGGAACGGTAATTACCGCATCGGTAACGGGCTCCCCCAGATAAACTTGCGCATTTTCGCGTAAACGCCGCAAAATCATGGCGCTGATTTCCTGGGGTGTAAAATCCTTACCATCGATGTCGATAGTCCAATCTGAGCCCATATGGCGCTTTACACTCGATATCGTGCGCTTACTGTTTACCGCAGCCTGTCTTACTGCAGCATCTCCGATAATTCTTTCGCCGTCCTTGGAAAAAGCAACAACACTCGGCGTTGTGCGGCCTCCCATTTCATTGGGGATAATCACCGCTTTAGTGCCCTCTACGACCGACACACAACTGTTTGTAGTTCCTAAATCTATACCAATTGTTTTACCCATATTGATTCACCCATAATGTTTTCACATAATATTTTTCACATAATGTTTTCACATAATGTTTTCCCATGCATCACATTCCCGGAAGGGGACCGCTTATTCCCCAAAGTAAAATCTGGAAAATATTAAAAATAAATCTTATGAGAATAATAATCAAAAAAAATCTTCCGATTCTTCTGAACGGATTCATAACCGTAGTCGCTTCTCTGTAATACGTACGGCCTTCCGCCCGAAACTTACTCAGCACCATCTGATAAGTCTGATTATTGGGGGCTAACTGAACCGCCCTCATTATCAGATCCGTTGCCTGTGAAGTATCACCGCATCCGTAATAAGCAAGCGCATTGAGATAATACCATCTGGCGTTTCTGTCAGCATGCGAAACGCTCATAAGAATTCTCACAGCTTCCCTGTAATTGCCCGCGTTAATATCATTGACAGCAGCTCTAAACAGCTCTGAATCGGAGCTGTCAACCGTGGGATTTATATTCTCGCCGGCATTTGTATACTTACCGAACCCAAAAATATCGTCAAAATTGAAACCGTAAAAATTACTGTACCATCCGCCCGCACCATTATATCCGTATCGGTTGTAGTCCTGATTGTCAGCGCTGTCCTGCGCATTTGAACCGTTTGCGTTACGTCCGTAACCTGTACCCGAATAGCCGCCGTAGCCGCCATTTCCGCCGTAATATCGACCATAACCGCCATAGTTTGTGTAACCGGCCTGCGACTGACGTCTATACTGCTCCTCTGCCCTTCTTTTTGCATATTTTTCGGGATGAGTAAGCATATCGTAAGCTTCATTGACCTCATTCATTTTGACAGCAGCCTCGCTGTCATTCGGATGCAGGTCCGGATGATACTTTTTTGCCATTTTCCTGTATGCACTTTTTATTTCATCGGCACTTGCACCCTCGCTGATGCCAAGTACCTTGTAAGGATCACTGACCATTCATATCTCCGTATCAGGTTGTCTTAATAATTTCGTTTCTGCACTTTGTGCATGTAATCGCAATCTTTCCCTTGCCCTTGGGAACCCTTATCATAGTGCCGCATTTAGGGCACTTAAAATACCTGTGTGTCTTTCTGTCCTTCCACATACGCTTATAAACATTAAGCTTACTGCGTACCTTTCCGGTCAGTTTCATATACTTATCGCGTTCACGACTTCTTTTTACAATATTCTTGGAAAAGCACCTGAAATACGCCCAAATAATGAGAGCCCACGCCGGAATGTATAATATTCTGAGCACCGGGATGCAGGAAAGCAGCAAAAAACCGATACCGACCCATGAAAGTGTCCGCGACATTTCATCCGTACCGTATCGCCCTATCATCCACTGTGAAAACTTGTAACCTATTCTTTGTAACCACTGTTTCATACGTTAACCACCTTAAAAAAACTTTGCTGTAATATATTCGTAATCTTCACAGCAAATACTATTATAGCATCCTTTTTGCGGTGAAATTGTGACCATTCTATAAAATACGTACGCTAATTATTAAATTTCTATAACTCGATTTACGCAAAAAAGAAGGTCGAATGCCGGCCTTCTTTTACGGAAAATATTCACTTTAGCGAAAGTTCTTTTGCCCTAACTGCCACAATAAGCGAAAGAACATCAAGCGCCTGTGCTTTCTGACGATGCAAAATGCATTGACGAATATTTGAAAGTTTACGGTCAAAAAGATTCGGACAAGCTTCTGATGCGTTTTTTTGCATGCGGGTTACCGTCATGAGTGCCACTTGCCAGTTTTCGTGATTAACAGCCTGACCCAACTTTAAGAAATCCTTGGACGCCAAAAATTCTTCTTTAGTCATGCTGTACACTTCTTTCCGGCAAATTGAGCAGGATTATGGATGAAAAAATCAATAAAATTCCAACGACTTTTAAGAAAGTTGCGGGCTCATGCCATGCAAAAATTCCAAGCAAACAACCTACCAAAGGCTCAACGGTTACCAAAACTGCGGCCTTACCTGCTTCCATGCGGGATAAACCGTATGTGTAGAATATGTACGGCAATACCGTGTTAAGTAAAGCTTCGCCCAACAACGCCGGAAGCATATCTGCCGTAACAAGCGAAAACGACTGTACGGGATTTGTAAAGAGCATAAAGCCGAGTGATGAAAAAGCAAGCGTATAAAATGTAATTGTGTACGAAGAATATTTCTTGGATGCAACTGTGCCAAAAATCGAGTATAATGCATAGAATATTCCGGATCCGAGCCCCAAAAGGATTCCGCGTGTGCCAAGCGTAGCACCGGAGCCGATGAGACCTGTTACAAACACACAACCTAACAGTGTGATTACAAGGCACACAGCCTTCTTTAACGTAATCTTTTCTTTAAATGCAAAAGCACTCATAAGTACCACAAATACGGGCGAAGTGTAAAGAAGCACCACCGAAACGGCCGCACCGCTTTCGACAATATTTGTGAAATAGCAAAACGAGAAAAAAGTTAAGCTCAAAATACCGGAGCCTGCGAACATCCATAAGTCTTTTACCTTAACTTTAAGCAATTTCAAATCTTTAATCAGGATAAATACCAGCATCATCAAAGCCGCCAACCCCGTCCTTGTGAATGCAATGTTTAATGAGTCAAGGCCCTTTGCTGAAAGAATCCTTACAAAAATACTGATAATTCCCCACAAAATACCGGCACATATCACTGATATAATGCCTAAATATTTCTTCATACTCTGCCTCCCGATTTTCTCCAACGCACAATCAAGCAGAATGATTCCTACCCTTTTGACGCCTTATCGCACAAAAAAGGACGGTTGCAAGCAACCGTCCTTTAGCTTTTAAAAATTACATACCAGCCTGAGCAGCAACCTCGGCAGCGAAGTCGTCAACCTTCTTCTCCATGCCTTCACCAACTTCGAAACGCACGAACTTGGCAACAACGAGATTCTTATCTACAGATGCTAAGTAGTTGGCAACTGACTGTTTGCCATCTTCAGCCTTAACGTATACCTGATCGAGTAAGCAGAACTCCTTCATCTCTTTGTTGATACGTCCCATAACCATACCCTCTTTAACCTTGTCGGGCTTGCTTGCTTCCTTGGGATCGTTCTCAATCTGAGCTAAAATGATTTCTTTTTCCTTAGCAAGGAAGTCCTGATCAACATCCTTCTGGGAAATGAACTTAGGAGCCAAAGCTGCAACCTGCATTGCAACGTTTGTTAAAGCTTCCTTAACTGCATCAGAGTCGCCGGCACCATTACCAACAACTAAAACACCGATACGTCCGCCACCGTGAATGTAGGAAACAACACAGTCACCTTCAGCCTTCTCAAATCTTCTAACGGAAAGCTTCTCACCGATTGTAGCGGTCTTCTCAATTAATGCTTCCTTGAATGTCTTGGAAGAATCTTCAATCCAAGGCTCATCCATTAAGCAATCAGGACATACACCCTTTGAAGCAAGTGCCTGATTTGCAACTGACTGTACATAAGTCTGGAATGTCTCATTCTTTGCAACGAAGTCTGTCTCGGAGTTAACCTCAACAACAACAGCCTTCTTGTTGCCGTCCAATGCTACGCGGCAAATGCCTTCTGCAGCGATACGGCTGGCCTTCTTTTCAGCCTTTGCAGCGCCGCTCTTTCTTAAGAACTCAACTGCCTCGTCCATATTACCATTTGTCTCATTAAGTGCCTTCTTGCAATCCATCATGCCGGCACCGGTCATTTCTCGTAACTCTTTTACCATGCTTGCGGTAATATCTGCCATGATTATATTCTCCTTAAAATAAGATTAATTAAGCTTCTGCAACTTCTTCAATGTCTGTAGCTTCTACTTCAGCATCTGCGTTAGCATCCGAAGCTTCTAAGGATTCACCCTGGTTAGCCTCGATAACAGCATCAGCCATCTTGGAAACGATAAGCTTTACGGCTCTGATAGCATCATCATTGCCGGGGATGATATAGTCAAGTTCTTCAGGATCGCAGTTTGTGTCGCCGATACCAAGTAATGTAATGCCAAGTGCATGAGCTTCCTGAACACAGATATGCTCCTTCTTGGGATCTACTACAAAGATAGCGTCGGGGATTCTCTTCATCTCCTTGATACCGCCAAGGTTCTTCTCGAGCTTATCCCACTCTTTCTTAAGATTGATAACTTCCTTCTTGGGAAGAACATCAAATGTGCCATCCTGAGACATTGTCTCAATAGCCTTTAAACGTGCAATACGGGACTGGATGGTCTTGAAGTTGGTAAGCATACCGCCAAGCCATCTCTCGTTTACATAGTACATACCGCAACGCTCTGCCTCAGTCTTAACTGCATCCTGAGCCTGCTTCTTTGTACCTACAAAAAGAATGGTACCACCCTGTGCAACGATATCGGAAATTGCGTTGTAAGCTTCGTCAACCTTACCAACGGACTTCTGAAGATCGATAATGTGGATACCGTTTCTCTCGGTGAAGATGTAGGGAGCCATCTTAGGGTTCCATCTTCTGGTCTGGTGTCCAAAGTGAACACCTGCTTCAAGTAACTGTTTCATTGAAATAACGCTCATTTTAAAATCCTCCATTTTGGTTTAATCATCCGTGTATTTCCTTTAATCCGTCAACCTCCGCGTTAAGAAGCACCGACGGGGAAAGCAGGCTTATCGCATGCAAAATACACGTGCCTTTTAGTCACAGCGGATAAATGATACCACACACACCTTCTGCTTGCAACAACTTTTATAAAAAAGAAAGCGAAAAAATCAATTTTCGCTTTCCGAATTATTTACGTTTCATTAAGATAGCGGCCATTTCTTCAAAAGAAAGCCCGTACGGTATCTGATGCGTGCCCGTGCATACATATCTGTCATAACCGTTTTTGCACAAAAAAGAATCAAATTCTACAGCAGATTCAATAAGCCCCGCTTCATACATACGCCTTGCAACGCTCACTGAACTGTCGCCCCTTACTACTTTAATCTCGACATATTCAGCTTCTTTTGCGTATCCGGGATCGTCTTCCGGAAGCGGATTGATTGGCGGAGGTGTAATTTCGCCGTTTTCCCCGATTCCCGGCCCTGCGGGCGTTGTATCAATCGGCTGGCCCTCAGGCTCAGCTGTCGGTTCACTTGTAGGTTCACTTGTGGGTGCACTTGTAGGTGCACTTGTAGGCTCTTTCGTAGGTGTAGTCGTCGGTTCTTTTTCGGGTTTCTGAGTAGGTGTTTCGGTAGGTGTTTCGGTAGGCGTTTTTGTAGGTGTTTTTGTAGGTGCTTCGGTAGGTGTTTTTGTAGCAGATGCTACCGATGTAAGCGTATTCTTTTCAAAAACGACATCGCTGCCCGCATTTTGCTTCGGCGCCGCAATTCCCATTATAATAGCTGTAAAAATCATTCCCGCTCCGACTCCGCGGAAATATGATTTAATATTCATAAACTCTCCCATCGTCACTTAAAGTTTATGCATCCTGTCAGTGACTACTTACTTTTGTTGGAAAACAAATCAATTACAAGCTTTACCTCGCCGACTCCAAGTCCGAGTTCACGTGCGATTGTCATATTTGACTTGCCCTCTTCGTGCATACGACGAATTATTTCGTTAGAATTTTTGCGACCATCATAGTCTTTATTTAAGTGAAGGTCTATATCGTCTTCGCTATCGTTTCCCACGATAACAAGTTTGTTATCGGCTTCTTTCTTATTGTTACGGGAAGATTTCGACTTGGGCTTCGAAACCGTAACAGCCTGACCATCTTCTATTTTCAGTTTTTCAAGCGATAATGGCTCGAATATCTCATCCGGAATATCGCCTGCCTTTTCCGAAGCATCTTTTTCTGAAGCTTTCTTTTCTGAATTTTCCCGCTCCAAAGCTTCCTTTTTGGCCTGCTCTTTTTCGAATGCAATTCTGGCATTCTCTGCCTGCTTACGCTTTACGGCTTCCTGCACGAGCGCTTCTTCCCTTGCTTTTTCAAGCTCTGCAAGACGCCTTTCTTCTGCAGCACGCTTTTCTTCTTCAGCCTTCTTTAAGCGCTCCTTTTCTTCCAAAAGACGAGCTTCGGTTTCCTTAGCCGCCTGCTCACGCATATTCAAGGACTCAATTCCGCTCTTAATCTCTTCTGTAGTGGTTTTAAGCTTTTCGTCTTTTTCGTTAAGCATGTCATACAGGAAAACCGCTTCCTGATGATTATCGTTAATCTTCTTTAGCACGGTTTCGGAATACTCATCGACAGCCATGATTTTTTCATTGGAAAGCCTCTCCAAGGCGCGCTCGGTCTTTTCGATTGAGTAGTTAACGGTTTCATCTACAATATCATCGATGCGCACCTTTGCCTGTTCCATTTCTTTATCAATGAGTGCTTTTATCTCCGCCTCTGTAATACGTTCTTCCTTTTTGTGTCCCTTTTCAGGTAAAAAGAAGCTTACCAAAAAGAATAAGCTTCCGATTACCAACAATATAATCTCTGTTGTCTGCATAAATACACCTGTCAAATTCTGATATCAAAGGTCATTGCCTGACCCTTTGGAATAACATTTCCGTCTTTAGCCGATAAATTGTCTTTATTTTTCTTTTTGCCGCTTCCACCGTCACCGTGATACTCGTTGGAACCCTTTTCACGTGCGTCAAATTTTTTAAGTTCATTGTTAACATCGTCGGCACGCTTAACGGTAGTTGACTGCTGTTCAGCCTTTTTGGCAACATTTTGCGTGATATTTGACTGACTGAGAGCCGCCTTCATATCTTCCTGTAAACGCATGTTGGCAAAATCCTGTGTACGGGATATACCGCCCGACAACTCAAGTGGACCAATACCCATATATTAATCTCCATTTCACTTGTGAAACCCGGAGTGCACTATACGGTGCACCCCTTGTGGGGGACACAAACAGTGCGGTGTGAAAAATCTATTTTTCACACTAATACCTCCGAGGAAAAAAAGCAACACAAACGCCTATATTCAGTCCGTCAAACACAAACTAATATATAGCGACCATCTTAACCTCTCCGCCTTCTTTTACAAAGCGACAATATTTCATGGATGACTTAACTACCATTGACACATCCCCAATGCATATCTTGGTGCCGGGGAAAACATCGCCTGTTACAACAACCTGTCCTCTGGTTTCCTCATCACCGTTGTCCTGAAGCTTGGAAAGTTCTTCCATGCAAAGCTCAAGTCTGGCACTTTGTTCTTTATGCAGTGTCGCAAGCTTCTGTATCTGCAACAACTGATCGGTAGTCATCTTAATGCCGTTTTGAAGTTTTTGCTTTGCGCCGTCTAAAACCGGCTTAATAGTTGCAAGTTGCTTATTAATATCGGCAATCTCTTTGGAATATCTCTGAATATCCTGTTTGGCGGTAACATCCATTCCAACCTCTACAACAGTATCGGCACCCATTGAAGATCCTAAGTTCTTAACTTCTATGGAATTTGTAGCCGTACATCTTCCGCCGGAAATAAAGCCTTTCCTGCCGACTACCTTTATATCGGATCCCGATGTAACCGCGCTATGCAAAATGGATTCCGATTCAACATATCCATCAGCATTAACCGTAGCATTTTCAAGAAATTTGCTGATAACATTTCCTTTTGCCTTAAGCGTTCCCTTATGCATACCGTTCATGCCCCGGGCAATGATAATATTTTCACCGGACTCAAGATATGCACCTTCAACAACACCTTTGACAACAATTGAACCTTTTGCCTTAATGGAAAAGTTTTCGCAGACGTTGCCGTTTACGGTTACGCTTCCGTCATAATCTATATTACCGATTGAATTGTCTACATTCTCAACTTCAAAAACATCAGATACGAATACTTTTCCCTCAACAAGCGAAACATGTCCGTTTACCTCTGAGCGAAGCTCTGTCTTATCTTCATTGACAGCGATATTATGACCGTACTTAAGCATTAACGACTTAACGTCATAGGCCTTTACAATTTCACCTTTAACGTTTTTACCCGGAGTACCCTTTACCGCAGGGGTAAGCCTTGCAAGCAAATCTCCTTTTAAGCAATGATTAATGGTATTTAAGTTAAAGAAATCCACTGTGCCGTCTTCGTTCTGTGTGGGCCGAACTTTCGGATCTGTATTAAAGAAATATTCTATAGAAGCATTTGTACCCTGAACAGGTTTGAGACCCTTTGCCACCACGACATCGGTGCAATAAACTCTGGTTTTCAGAAATGCACCGATTACAGGCTCGTCAAAGCCAAATGAAATTCCACGCGAAGAAAATTCACGCATAAATTCTGTTTTATCCATTGCACTTCCGCCTTCAAACGGAGGTATCATTCTGACAGTAACCGTCATGTTGTCGGGCGACACAATGACTCTTACATATTCACCGTCTGCGCGCACAAAAGAATCTGTTGTAGGAATTGTGGTAATTTCGTTAAGATCTGCTATTGCACTGCCAAGCGCCTTAACATCATAAGATAAGTTCTTAATGGATAAATACTCAAGAATTTCTTCACGATTAATAGGGCTTCCGCCGTTAGTCGGTGGAAACAGCTTAATCGCACATTTACCGTTTTCGGGAACTATTTGAAAATAAGCGTTCATGCATACCCCCTGCGCCCAACCTATTGATTTATAAGTATCCCCATATATTTTCCGAGTTTATCACGCATTTTAGTTAATGCACGCGTGTGAAGCTGTGAAACTCGTGATTCCGAAACATCCAAAACATAACTGATTTCTTTAAGCGTACACTCTTCATAGTAATAAAGAAGAATGACTTTACGTTCTTTTTCCGTCAGAATATCAAGCGATTCCTTAAGCATTTCCTTAAGCTCCGCCTTTTCGACAACTTCTTCGGGTTCTTCGAAACGTGAGGCAAGATTCTTTTCATTGGGAATCTCACTTCCCGACTCCATAAACTCGTTTAATGAAACAACATTCGTAACTTTCATCTGCGACTGCCAGTCACTAAGCTCGTCACCCGAAATGCCAAGTTTAACGGCAAGTTCCTCATCAGAAGCCGGATGACCGGTCTCGGTCTCAATCTCGCGAACAGCCGCGTCAATCTGGCGCTGGCGCTGACGCACCGTTCTCGGGATCCAATCCATCTTACGTATCTGGTCCAAAATAGAACCTCTTATACGAAGACTCGCATAAGTTTCAAACTTAACTTCCAGGGCAAGATCAAATTTGTCAATAGCATCTATAAGCCCAAATATACCGTAACTTACAAGATCGTCGTACTCTACATTGTAGCCTAAATACATGCTTAAACGCCCCGCTACAAGCTTAACTAACGGAGCATACTCCAAAATCAGCTGCTCACGTAAATCAGCTGACTTTTTTACCGTATATTCTTCCCAAAGTTTTTTTCTACCCGCATCATCCATCATCTTATTCCCCTGAACTTACCATGACGGTTTATTCGGGAATCTCTTCGGACTCCCCGTCAACGTCTTCCATTTCTTCGACGTTTTCTTTTTCGATAACCTCGCCTTCCTCGGAAACCTTCTTCTGATTCTCCACATCATAAGAATCGAGTACCCGGCGTATTATCGTTCCAAAAAAGTAAAAAACAATAGTAACAGCAAGTAAGGCTATAAGCATCGAAGAAAGCTTAAAGCCTTTAACCCGCGACAATATCGCTGTAACTGCATCCGCAGCAAGTGTAATGATGGCAGGAAGCATCTTTCTTTTCATCAGATAATCTTTTCTTCCTTTCCAACTGCCTTAATTACATAATTGCCTGTTTCAGGATAAAAAATAACCGTACGACCATAGCTGTCACCTGTATCCTCAGCTACAATCGGTATTCCCAATTGCTTAAGTTTCTTTTTGCTGGCCTCAACATTTCGCTCACCCACACGCACCAGATCGGACTTATTCTGAAATGCAAACATCTGGGCTCCACCGGCAATTTTGGCGACCATACAGCTGCGTTTAGCGCCTTCTTTTTCCATCAGACGCACAAGTTCGGCAATTCCTGTATCCGCAAATTTATATATATTGGTATTATTAGCTATAGCCGTCGAGTCCGGTAACATTACATGCGCAAGGCCGCCGATCTTACGGGTGGTATCCCTAATGGCAACCCCTACGCACGAACCAAGTCCCAAAGTAGTGATACTGTTGGGACTGATACAGATTTTCAAATCGGCCATACCGACTTTAATTAATTCACTCATTGATAAACCCCTGCCGAAGTTAAATTTGAATTCCCAATGTTCCTAATATTTTAGCATATGATTCAAGATCCGGCAGTAAAATAAAGTAACCGTTTAATTCAACATCGTCAGTAAACTGAGTCTGAATAAGCAGTATCTTGTCTCCGAGTGTACCGAATTCAATTGCCGGAACGCTTAAAATAGCACCTGCCATGTCAATTCGTAAATCAGGAACTGACGGATATATGCACAGATTTGTAAGCGTTGACAGGGAATTTAAGTAAGCTCCGGTAATAATGTTGCCGATTTCCTTGAGCGCAGACTGTTCCATCTCGCCAAGGTCTTCACCAAGCTCCATTCCCATAAGTTTGGATACTAAATGTCTTGCGGTATCTTTCTCGGTCAAAAACATAATTGAGCCGGTAATATCACCCTCTACGCACAAATAAATGCCGGCCATAATCTGTTCGGCACCGCCCATCATATCTCCAAGCTCGTTAAAATCAAGAAGCTTCACCTGCGGTACCTTCATGTCGACCTTACATTGAAGGAGCTGGGCAAGCGCCGTTGTGGCGTTGCCCGCTCCGATGTTCCCAAGTTCCTTAAGTACGTCAAAGTACTGTTCGGACATCGTTTCAAGATTAATATCACCCATAGGATACTCCTGTCTATTCTTTCTCCATAGCTACCGCATTCAAATCGAGAATAGAAATTAAGCCGCCGTCGTATTTACCGACACACTGTACAAAGTTTGCATGTTCTGAAGATGCATCCGTTGATACCTTTTCTGTCTGTTCGCCTTCGAGAGTTATTACTTCTCTGACTTCGTCAACAATAATACCAATGGTTCCGTGCTGCTCCAATTTTAAAATAATTATACGCGTTTTTTTGGTAATCTCATCTTCGGCAAGTCCCATTTTCAATCTGAGACTCATAACCGGTACAACGATACCTCTTAAATTGATGACACCCTTTAAGTAAGGCGCCACCTGAGGAACACGTGTAATGTGTGTCATACGCACAATATTATCTACATTTGCGATATTGATACCGTAATCCTCATTATCAATATGAATAATGATGTACTGGGTTGTATCGCCTTCAGAACCGATTCTTAATTCGTCCATTTTTATCCCCTCCTAACTAAATGAGTGCATTGGCATCAAGGATAAGTGCTACTTCGCCATCGCCTAATATCGTAGCGCCGCTTATAAACTTGCACTTACTGATATATTTGCCAAGTGACTTGATAACGATTTCCTGCTGGCCTATTAATTCATCAACAACTAAGCCTGCAAGCTTGTCGCCCTTCTTAACGATTACAACCATAAGATTGTCGTCAGGAGACTTTGTGGATTCAACGCCCAAAACCTTGCTTAAGCGTATAATGGGAATAACGGATCCACGTAACTGGATAACCTCTTTTGCCTCTACAAACTTAATGTCTGCAGCGGGAATATCTTCTATTGTCTGGATTGATGCAAGTGAAATAGCATACTTTTCATTACCCACAACAACCATAAGAGACTGAATAATTGCAAGGGTTAACGGAAGTCTTACAATCCATGTAGAACCTTCGCCAAGCTTTGTTTTAACTTCAACTTCGCCGCTTAACGCTTCAATCTTGGACTTAACTACGTCAAGGCCTACGCCACGTCCGGAAATTTCGGAAACCTGTTCCTTGGTAGAGAAAGAAGGAAGGAACAGCAAATCGATGATTTCCTTGCTGGACATGTTCTCTGCCTGTTCGGGAGTAATTGTACCGCGCGAAATTGCCTTGGCTTTAATCTTCTCTGTATCAATACCGTTACCATCATCACGTACCTCAATGATAACGTTATTACCATCCTGATAAGCATCAAGGTAAATGTTGCCGACTTCAGGCTTCCCGCGTTCCTTACGAACTTCGTTGCTCTCAAGGCCGTGATCGGCTGCATTTCTTAATAAATGCATCAAAGGATCGCCGATTTCATCAACTACTGTACGGTCAAGTTCTGTATCTTCACCGGTCATGTGAAGTTCCATCTTCTTGTCAAGCGTTTTCTGCATGTCTCGAATCATACGAGGGAACTTGCTGACAACGCTCTCAATAGGAACCATTCGAACCTTCATAACCGACTCATGCAGCTGAGTGGTAATACCTTCGAGATACTCAATCTGCTCGGTAAATGCCGTGTTGTTTCTCGAAGACTCTTCAGCCGTCGACGAAGAAACCAACGAGTTCTTGGCGATAATCAACTCACTTACGAGGTTCATCAATACGTCAAGCTTCTCAATATCCACACGAACAGTTCTGTTAACAACCGGCTTGTTTGCCGGCTTCTTGTCACCTGCTTTATTAGCTTCTGCAGGTGCCTGTGTTGTCGTTGCCGGTTTTGTTTCTGCCTTAGGTGCTTCAGCCTTCGGTGCTTCCTCTGCGGGAGCGTCTTCTCCCTCTTCGGTGCCAACCTTGGCGAAGTCCTCATCGGTCAACATACGACCGTAAACCGCTTCGATTTCGGAAACATTTTTAGCGGCTGCCGATACTTCATCATAAGAATCGGACGATACAACTATAACACTGAAATCATTTTCAAATTTTTCATCTTCTATATCCTGAGTTGACGGTTTTGCAAGAACAATTTCACCATGCTCTTCCAATGCCTTGAATACCAGGAAGGCTCTTGCTGCCTTTAATACGCAACTTTCCTGAACGTAAACGGTCATTCCGTAGAAGAACTGTCCGCCTTCTTTAGCTGCATCATATAAGCCTTTCTCTGTATCTGTAAGCTTAATATCCTGCCATTTTTCCTTGGAGCCTTCATCCGCCTTAGGTGCTTCAGCCTTTGCCTCTTCTTTGGGAGCCTCAGCCTTGGGTGCTTCTTTCTTGTCAGCAGCCCCACCCGGCTGTAAGAATTCATTTAAGGCTTTAATTAACGGCTCATTGTCGTTAGTGCCTTCATCGGAATTCTCCTGAATATTTGAAAGGTATCCTTCAAGTGCATCAAGGCACTGGAAAAGAATATCAATCATATTCGGCTGAACTTTAAGGTTGCCCGTGCGTACCTCAGAGAACACGTTCTCCATATCGTGTGTGAGGTTCTGCATGCGCTTATATCCCATGGTACCTGCCATGCCTTTAAGGGAATGGGCAGCACGGAATATTTCATTAATAGTGTCCATGTTTTCAGAATCCTGCTCGAGTTCCAAAATCTGAGTATTCAGGTTCTGAAGGTGTTCTTTTGTCTCATCAAGGAAAATCTCAAGATACTGGCTTACATCCATCTTAACTTACCCCCACGTTCATTATGATCTCCTGTGCGACCTGATTAAGGGGTACTACTTCATCGGTGTGGCCAGCGTTAAACACTGCTTTGGGCATCCCATAAACGGTCGAGGAGTCTTCGTCCTGTGCGATTACATATGTTTTCTTGGATTTTTTAAGATTCCCGATGCCGATGGTGCCGTCCTGACCCATTCCGGTCAAAACCACGCAGATAACTCTTTCCGCATTACATGTAGCTAAAGATTCAAACATATAGTTTGCGCAAGGCTTAACGCCTTCCCTGGAAGGTTCATCGCTATAGCGAACGATGTACTTGCCTGCTACCGTGTCAATATTTAAATGTGAACCACCACGTGAGATGTAAACATGTCCCTTTTTAAGTGTTTCGCCGTCTACTGCTTCGGTTACCTCAATTTCACCGAGTGATGAAAGTCTTTCGGCAAGTGACTGTGTGAAACCCTTCGGCATATGTTGTACAATTACTACAGGTGCATTTAAGTCCTTGGGGAGTCTTGGAATAACGTCCTGTAACGCTCTCGGACCTCCTGTGGAGCTTGCGATTGCAACGATTTGTTCACCCGGACGATTCTTTGAAGCTTTCCTTGCAAGCTCTGCAAGCTTCTTAATGGTTTCGTCCGTTGCCTCCCTGTGAGCTTCATCCTCCGAAAAGTCAGAGGCTTTTGCATCGCAAACTGTTGAAAGAATTTCAATAAGCCTTACATTGAAAACTCCGTCCTTACAATCTGCTGCAACTTCAGGTTTGTGAAGGAAATCGATTGCACCGAGGCTCAACGCCTCAATGGTGGTTTTAGCACCTTCTTTGGTGTCGGTGCTCGCCATGATGACTCTTGCGGATATTTTCCTGTCGCGCAGTTCTTTCAAAAGTTCCAGACCGGTCATCTTGGGCATATTCACGTCTAGGATGACCGCATCGTAAGTCTTTCTTGAAAGAAGGTCTAATGCTTCAAGACCGTTTGTGGCACGATCCATTACATGGAATCTTGAATCCTTGTTGATTATATCACAGATGACACTTCTCATGAGTGCAGAGTCATCAACTACCAAAATATTTTTCATTTTTTTGCTCCAATTCAATTAATTGTAATTAATTATCGGTTAATTGTGCGACAATTAACTTCTTTTATTTCTTCTCAATCTTCTTTCTTCTTCAAAAATAAATTTAATAATCTCTTCTCTGGAATCTCTGTCAAGATTTACATATTGAGCACGATGTTCATATTCACCGGGACGATTTGTAACGTCTTTGACGGTCAGTATTTTGCAAACCACATCGTAATCTTTGGCTTTGCCGTCAAGTACAAGTGAAAATGTGCTGAATATAAAGCTTTCCTCGGGGTAAACAACATCTGTTATAAACCTCATACCACCACCGCTTATATCACATATAATGCTGCGCCTTAAAGGAAGTCCCGGAACAATTATAGGTCGATCCGATTTAAGCGAATTTATTTCATCGGTCTTAAGTTCTCTCGCTCTCATATCCATTACGCAGCTGAAACGATAATACTCACGGCGCTGATGTTTGCGAAGATTACTTGTAAGTTCGAGTGCAAGCACATATACATTATTGCTTTTATATCTGTCATAAATGCGGGCGTAACACTGATACAGACCCTGATTTGTATAAAAGCACAAATCATATTCACCGTCTATCGGAAGCAGGATAAGTTTAGACTTTTCCATCGGCATTATTATTTCAAGCCTGTCATCCGACAAAACATCATATACACGAGTGTTGTAAACTTTTGTTTTCTCGGTCTCATCCTTATTAAACAGATGATCTACCGACTGAAGTTCAACTCTGTCACCTGCATTTACAAGTTTTGATAACATAAGGAAATCCTCCGCTAATTATTGTTTGATTCTTTAGCTTTCTTGCTGACTACAATATGTGAAAAGAATGCTGCCATACCACGCTTTTTAACAGCTTTGGTATTTTCACTGTTCATTAAAGTTCGCGCTATGTCAGCATATGCAAGTGCGGACTTGGCATTGGGACTTTGTATTGACACCGGAGTCTGTTGCATTACCGCTTTTGAAAGAAGCGGATCTTCCGGTATTGCGCCAAGATAGTTTACAGGAATTTTTAAATACCTTGTAACTACGGCATTTAATTTATTGTACAGTGCCTGACCCTCGGCCTGATTTTCAACCTTATTGGCCAAAACCTTCACCTGCGAATTGTCCGGTGAAAATCTTTGATGTCGTGATAACGCCTTTAATAACGAATACGAATCGGTAATAGATGTAGGCTCAGGAGTTGTAACCACCAATATTTCACCGCTTGCCACCAAAAATTCCAAAACTGCATCCGATATCCCCGCGCCTGTATCTACGATAATAATATCCGTAATAGCGTCAAGTTCTGCCAGATTCTGAATAATATAAGTAAGATGCTCACGATTAAGGTTTGACATACTGGCGATACCCGAACCGCCCGATATAAAGCCTACGTCCATGGGCCCCCATGTAATTATATCACGTATGCTTTTACCCTGATAAATCAAATCGGCAAGATTATGCTTGGGAACTGCCCCAAACATTACTTCAATATTTGCAAGTCCGAAATCCGCATCAAGAATGATAACCCTCTGACCCATCTTTCTAAACTGAATTGCAAGATTAATTGAAGTATTTGACTTACCTACACCGCCTTTACCGCTTGTAACCGTAATTACACGGGCAACCGGCCGGGGCGTGGCATTATTTGCTTTAATTATATTTCTTAACTGCTCTGCCTGATCCATTAGTTTTTGCCTCCTAACAGATTTTTAACCGTGCGTTGCGCGTTAAAGTCCTCGATATCATCGGGAACATTCTGGCCGCACGTAATGTACGACAAATCTGCTCCCGTATATAATTTCAAATTCAACAGATTACCAAATGCGGTTGTTTCGTCAAGCTTTGTAAAAATAAGCTTGTACTCGGTAATCTCGGAATACGCATCCGCAATTGACCTTAAATCCCTGTATTTGGTGGTAGCGCTGACCACAAGGTAAACTTCCTTCTCGACGATTCCGTCTACGGAATGTATAAAAGTTCCCATCATGTTCTTTTGCTCGGTATTCTGATGTGAATGGCCTGCGGTGTCTACAAAAACATAATCGAAAGAATTAAAATCATTTAATGCAGACTCCATTTCCTCTACCGTATATATTATTCTGAAAGGAACTTCCAAAATATTTGCATATGTTCTAAGCTGTTCGGCCGCTGCTATTCTGTAAGTATCGGCCGTAAGAAGTGCAATTTTTTTCTTCTTTTCGACGCTGAACTTGGATGCTATCTTCGCAATTGTTGTTGTTTTGCCCACGCCTGTGGGGCCCACAAAGAAAATAACCTTGGGACCGTTATCGGAAGGCGTAATAGTAGACGCTTTTCCGAACTTCAGAATCATCTTCTGATATATTCCTGCCAAAGCCACATCAAAAGGAGTTCCGGCCTTTGTGATTTTTGCGGTCTCATCAATAATCGATGATGCGTACTCAGGGTTAACCTCATTGTCAACCATCGTCTTAAGAAGCAGTTCAAAGAACTTCTTAAGTTCGCCGTCGTCTTCATCTTTATGCGCAGGCTCGGGTTCTTTTTCGGTTTCCGGCTTTTGGAATTTTTCCTCAATAAGGTTCGTCAGATTATTGAGTTTTTCTTCCAAAGCATTGTCTTTACCTGCACGTTCACCGTCCGAAAAAGGCTTGTTTTCTCTCTCACTCTCGGCACGTTCCACAATCGGTGCAATTTTACCCAAAGCTTCCGTAATACTCCGTGCGTCCGTACGCGAAACAGGTACGTCGTTGCGGCCGTTATCTTCCTCTATTGCAGCTGTAATTTCGACAAGCTGCGGCTTAAAAAAGGAAAAAAGACCTTTGCGTTTTACACTGCGTGTATTAAGAATAACCACGCCCTGTCCAAGTTCCTTCCTGGCCATTTCAGCCGCTTCGTTTTCTGTTTTTGCCTGAAATTTCTTGATAATCATTTATCTGTCACCATTCCTACCGATTGAAGCTCAACATTAGATTCAATTTCATTGTACGACACAACAATGGCGTCCTTGTAATAGTCTTCAATAAGACGTTTGTAGTACATACGGACAATCGGAGAAGTAATAATAATTTCATTTTTGCCAAGGTTCTCAAGTTTCTTAAGTTCCTTGCCTGTCGAATCGATAATTGATTTTGTTTTATCGGGATCCAACGTTAAATATGCACCCTGCTCTGTCTGCTTTACGCTTGCCATAATAGCCTGCTCAAGCTTGGGGTCAAGCGTAACAACACTGACCGTTTCGTTCTGCGGAAAATACTTGCTTGAAATAGAACGCTTAAGGCTCTGACGCACATATTCGGTAAGTATATCCGTGTCTCGTGTCGTAGCCGAATAATCGGCAAGGGTTTCAAACACCGTAAGAAGGTCTCTTATTGAAATACCTTCTTTTAACAGATTCTGCAAAATCTTCTGAATTTCGCCAAGCCCCAGCAACTTGGGATAAAGTTCCTCGACAACCGAAGGATTTGACTCCTTGAGATTTTCAATAAGCTTCTGAACATCCTGACGTGTAAGAAGTTCTGAAAGATGCTGCCTGATAATCTCCGTAAGATGCGTGGCGATAATACTCGGCGGATCTACAACCGTATAGCCCAAGCTTTCGGCACGCTCACGCTGTGACTCGGTAATCCACACAGCCGGCAGATGGAAAGAAGGCTCGAATGTGGGAATACCGGTAATCTCTTCCTCGACATATCCCGGATTCATGGCCATATAATGGTCAAAAAGAATTTCACCCTCGCTGACCTGAATGCCTTTTATTTTAATAATGTACTGATTAGGGTTAAGCTGAATGTTGTCTCGCAAACGAATAATAGGTACAACGGTACCGAGTTCGATTGCTATCTGACGACGAATCATTACAACACGGTCCAAAAGATCGCCGCCTTGGCTTACATTGGCAAGCGGAATGATACCGTAACCGAATTCAAGTTCAATCGGGTCAACCGAAAGAAGGCTTGTAACATTCTCGGGTTGCCGGATTTCCTGCGCTTCGACCTCTTCGGTTTCGGTTTCTTCGACAATCTGTGATGTTTCAAGCGAACCTTGAATAACACGACCGCATATAATAAATACCGCTCCGAACATCACAAAAATAATTGTGGTCAACGGCGTGGCAATTCCTAAGAATGCGATAACCGCGCCTACTATATACAAAGTCTTCGGGATGCCGAAAAGCTGCCCTACAAGCTTATTACCAAAGTCTGCGCTTCCCGACCCCTTCGTAACAAGAATACCTGTTGAAAGAGATATCAAAAGCGAGGGAATCTGGCTCACAAGACCGTCACCGATGGTGAGAATGGTGTATGTCGAAAGTGCTGAATTGAAATCACCGCCGCGCGACATTTCCATTGCAATACCGCCCACAATATTAATGACCGTAATGATAAGACCTGCTACGGCATCACCTTTTACATATTTAACGGCACCATCCATAGAACCGAAAAAAGATGCTTCCTGCTGTATCTTTTCACGTCTTAACTTAGCCTCTGAATCGGATATCGCGCCGGTATTTAAGTCGGCATCAATAGCCATCTGTTTACCGGGCATGGCATCCAATGTGAATCTTGCGGTTACTTCTGCAACTCGTTCGGAACCTTTATTGATAACAATAAACTGAATGAGCACCAGAATAATAAATACTATTACGCCTACGATAATATTGTCGCCGCCCACGAAGGAACCGAAAGTACGTACAACGTTACCGGGGTCACCGTCGGAAAGAATCAGCTTGGTGGATGACACGTTAAGTGAAATTCTGAATATTGTGGTAAACAAAAGAATTGTAGGAAAATACGACATTTCCAGCACTTCTTTTGAAAACATACACACAAACAAAATCAAAAAAGCTACAGAGAGATTGAAGGCAAGCATAATATCCAAAAGAATAGACGGAATGGGTATAATCATCATCACGATTGCCGCAAGAATATATAATGCTACGCCCAAATCGGCTTTCTTAAGACCCTGCATCATGCTCTCCTTTCACGTTATATTTTACCTTTAAGCTTGTACACAAAAGCAAGTACTTCGGCGACTGCCTGGAAAAGTTCCTGCGGAATCATTTCGCCGACCTCGACATTTGCGTAAAGCGTTCTTGCAAGAGGTTTATTCTCAACTATTTCAATTTCATTATCCCTGGCCACTTCCTTGATACGCTGTGCCAGGTAATCAGCGCCTTTGGCGATAACTATCGGAGCATCGTACTTTTCGGCATCGTACATAATTGCGACTGCAAAATGCGTAGGGTTCGTAATAACGACATCCGCTTTCGGCAATTGCTGCATCATACGTCTCTGTGACACCTCACGCATACGTTGTCTGATTTTACCCTTAACCTGAGGGTCACCTTCGGATTGTTTGTATTCTTCTTTAACTTCCTGTTTGGTCATCTTCAGATCATCATTGTATTTCCAGCGCTGATATGCATAATCTGCAAAGGCTATTATAAGATATGCTGCCGAAATTCTGATGCCCAAATCCACAACCACGTTTCCGGCAAAAGAAATTCCGGATGTCAAAGTCATATCGTACAGTGTAAAAAATCCGTTAAGATTCTTTTTGATGTATGAATACGCCACAACTGAAATTATCAATATTTTTAAGATAGATTTCAAAAGCTCGATAAGCGAATTTTTTGAAAAAATACGCTTAAATCCGGAAAGCGGATTTATCTTGCTAAGCTTTGGCATTAAAGGCTTTGCGGTCGGTGCCCATTTAACCTGTGCCACGTCGCACGCAAAAGAAACCAGATACGACACAATCAAAACCGGTGCCATCAAAATAATTATTTCAAGTAATACTTCCACAAAAAGACTTAGGATACTTGCGATATTTACATAACCATCGTTATTTTTGATATACAGAGGTATGTCATCGTATGTTAATCTGAAAAAATTCATCAAATTACCGCCAAGTGTCCCGGCCCATACTTTCAGTAGCACAAAAAGCGCCATCAGGCTGAAAGCACTTTCTATTTCCTTACTTTTGGCTACCTGGCCTTCTTTTCTGGCATCCTGCTTCTTTTTCTCGGTAGCAGGCTCGGTTTTCTCTCCGCCCGGTCCTTCGGCGAAGAACTGTAGATTAAACTTAAGTGTAAGCTCTGTCATGAAAGGGCTCCCACAAAAACATTAACCATTTCTTTCATTTTAGATAAAATTACGGTCGATACCGACGGAAGAAGGCCAACCGTTAAAAATAACACTGCCAGACCAAGCACGATTTTTAACTGAATACCTACCGCAAACATATTTAACTGAGGTGAAACCTTTGCAAGAATACCAAGTACGGCATTAAGCAAAAGTGCTGCCACAAAAACCGGCAGACACAGGCGAAATCCGATTGAAAGATAATCTCCCATGAATGCCACCATTCCGACAAGAAGGCTTTCCGATTTAAACACCGCCCCGTTTACCGGAATAAGCACAAAACTGTCGCACACAGCCCGTAACACAAACTGATACATTCCGCTTACAAGCAGCAAAAGCGTAACAACATATTGGTAATAAGCGCCGGTTATAGTAACGCTTTCATTGCTTTGCGGATCAAAAAGTGTAACCATTGACAAGCCTGTTTCCATATCCACAAGCTGTCCCGCAAAATTTAATATTGATGTGCATATCGATGCGCTAAACCCGATAAGGAGCCCCGTGGCTGCTTCTTTCAACACAATAATCGCATAACCGAAAACCGTATTATATCCAAGCTCAACCGGTGTAAGCGTTTGATAAACGATAAATGCTATCATAACGCCAAGTCCGATTTTTACACGATTCGGAACGTTTTTGGTGCTGAAAAAGGGGGCTGCAAACACGAAACATGTAATTCTCACCAACACCATCAGAAAAAATTCAAGCTCCTTAAAGGTAAAGGTTAAGTCTATCATTAAGACACCCCCTACCTGATGTACTGAGCAAAATTACCCCAAAGAGCAATCATATAATCTTTCAATGTTGAAAGCATCCAATATCCCAAGAGCATAAGCGCCAGAAAAATGCATATAAATTTAGGCACAAAAGTAAGTGTCTGTTCCTGAATGGAGGTGATAGTCTGCAAAATACTGATAATAAGACCAACCACAAGGGAAATTAACAGAATCGGAACCGAAAGTTCAATAATCAGATAGAGCGCCTGATTTGAAATATTCACAACGTCATCAATTGTCATCCCCATAACCTCCTTTAAATAGTAACCCCTTTACCGCTTATGCATCGCTAAAACGACTTAATAAGCGATCCGATAATAAGATTCCAACCGTCCGCAAGCACAAAAAGCAAAATTTTAAACGGCATGGAAATCGTGGTAGGCGGCAGCATCATCATACCCATACTCATAAGTATTGCCGCAATAATCATATCTATAACGATAAACGGTATATATATTATAAAACCGATAATAAACGCAGTTCTTAATTCGCTGATTACAAAGCTTGGAACAAGAATGTATGTCGGAATCGAATCAAGTTCCTCATCCCACTCTATATCCGCAATTTCCATAAACAGGCGAACATCTTTTGTCTGTGTCTGTCCGTACATGAACTCTCTGAAAGGTTGCATACCTGTTTTCAATGCTTCCTCCTGAGTAATTTCACCGGCATCAAACGGCTTAATTGCTTCCTCATATACGGTTGTTAATGTTGAATTCATAATAAAGAACGTCAAAATAAGCGCCAGGCCGATTATGACGTTATTAGGCGGAGCCGTCGATGTATTAAGAGCCGACCTCGTAAAATGCAACACGATTACAATTCGCGTAAACGAAGTAAGCATGATAAGAAGTAACGGAGCAAGTGCTATCAATGTCAGTGTCAAAAGAATTCTTAATGACCCTGAAAGCTCACCGTTACCGTTACTGTAAGTAATTGTCAAATCATTTGAAATATTCAGTTGCTTTAAATCCTCGGGAGTATCAGCCTCTCCCGGGTCTCTAACCGTGGTAGATGATTCTTTTTCGCCTGCCAAGTGGGAATCCGCATGATTTTGCATGCCACTTGATGCGTAGGAATCAATCTTTAACCCCATAAACAATATGCCCACCATTAACAGTAGGCATATTGGCTTAATTATACGTTTCATTAATTGTTGTTGTCCCCGTCGTCCCTGGCTTTTTGGAAGAATTCCTTAAAAGATAACTTCTCCGTTGCACCTGTCTGAAAATTCAAAGAGTCGTCTTCAAGTTTGGAAATAACCGAAATTTCATCCTTGCCAAGTGCAAGAGCAAAATAATCATTTCCAATCTTAACGATTTCGATGAGCTTGTTGGGTGCAATCTTTTTAACTTCAACAACGGTGATATTCTCACCGATGGACTTGTCTTTTTGATAGTTAACTATCCACTTTGTGGTAAACGCCGTAATCAGCAACACAAACACAAAGATTAAAAAGACTGTTATAAGCTGTCCCAAAGAATCGGTTGCTAAGATGGCATGCATTAGCCAACAACCTTCTTCACTGCTTCAAGAACACGGTCTGCCTGGAAGGGCTTAACAATAAAGTCCTTGGCACCTGACTGGATGGATTCGATAACCATTGCCTGCTGACCCATGGCCGAGCACATAATAACCATTGCACCGGGATCGTTTTCTTTAATCTTCTTCAATGCCTGAATACCGTCCATTTCAGGCATTGTTATGTCCATAAGCACTAAATCGGGCTTTGTTTCGTTGTATTTTTCGATAGCCTTAAGTCCGTTTTCGGCTTCACCTGCAATCGCATAACCATTCTTGGTGAGGATGTCTTTAATCATCATTCTCATGAAAGCAGCGTCGTCACAAATTAAAATGTTTTTTGCCATAGTTTTATTTCTCTCCTATTGGTTGATTACTATTTAATAATTTCCGTTACTCGTACTGCGAAACTTTCTTCGAGTACAACTACCTCGCCCTTGGCTACCAGTTTGCCGTTTACCAAAACATCTATAGGCTCACCTGCAATCTTGTCAAGTTCAATAATTGTACCCGGTGCGAAGTTTAATATTTCTGATATAGACTTGCTGGTCCTGCCAAGCTCTACCGTTACGTTTAACGGAACATCCATAATCAGCCCTATGTTTTCACTTCCCTGTGCCTGCGAATAATCACCGCCGAAGCTCTGGAACTGAGCCGGTTGGACATTCATAGGTTGCATCTGAGGCATTCCCATCTGGGGCATATACATCGGATTCATGTACATCGGGTTCATCCCCATTTGAGGCATTCCCATCTGTCCCTGATACATTTGGCTCATATCCGTCTGAGGCATGCCCTGATTCATGTTCATCTGTGGTGCCGGTTGCGGTGCAGGCTGCTGCATCTGCTGCTGTTGAGGCTGCGGTGCCGGTGTGGGAGCCGGTGCCGGTGCCGGTGTCGGCTCTGAAGGTGCCGACTGATCCATAAATGTTTTAACAATCTTCTTGGCAAACTCTACCGGATACAACTGCATGATGGTTGAATCAACCAAATCATCAATCTGCATCGAGAATGAAATCTTTACGAATGTACCACCCAGGAAAGGTGATATATCCTCACCATTCTGGAACTCGGTCAAATCCAAAAGACTTGCATCCGGGGGACTGATATCTATCATCGTACCAAGCATCGTAGAAAGCGAAGTTGCGGAAGCGCCCATCATCTGGTTCATTGCCTCCGAAATTGCACTTAAATGCAACTCTCCGAGTTCGCCGTCTGTGTTGGTACCGTCACCACCCATCATAAGGTCTGTGATTACTTTAACATCGTGTTCACGAAGCACTAATATGTTTGACCCGTCAAGGCCGGCCGTATAGTGAATCTGAATGAATACACATGGCTTTTCGTAGTCTTCAATAACGCTCTGCCAAGTAACAAGCGAAACAACAGGTGTTGTAATGTTAACTTTTCGATTTACAAGTGAATAAAGGGTTGTTGCCGAAGAGCCCATACTGATATTGGCCACTTCACCAACAGCATCTTTTTCAACATCTGTCAAAGAAAAGTTATCCGATGCCGGTGAACCTGAAGTAAACGGTTCCGGAGCATCCGGCTTGCTGTCAGCTTCGGGAGCGCCTGACGATAAATCTGCGGGATCCATGCCGCTTAAAAGGGCATTTATTTCATCCTGCGATAACATTCCGTCCATGTATTATTCCTCCTCCCTGATAATCTGTGTAACCTGTGCAGCATATTTGTCTTTTTCTGTTCCGGGAACAGCTTTGAACTTATGGATGTTGCCAACGTAAACATCCAGTTCCGAATCAACGCTCTTATCAAGTCGTATTATATCTCCGACCTGAAGGTTCACGAAATCATTGACAGATATGGTGCTTTGTCCCATAAGAACTTTAAGAGGTATATCCACTCTCTTAATGAGGGACTCTATATACATCTCGTAATCGTCCTCGTCGTTATCCTGCATCGTCGAGTACCAATACTTTGTATTGAGCTTATCCATGATGGTTTCAAGTGTGAAATACGGAAGACACATATTCATGAAACCTTCAACATCGCCGATTTTCATGTTAAGTGTAACAATGGCAATCATTTCATTGGGTGCGATAACCTGAGCGAACTGCGGATTAGTCTCAATACGTTCAAGCATCGGATTTATATCCAAAACGTTCTTCCACGGTTCACGCATCAATTGAATCGATATAATCAAAAGCTTTTCAATAATGGTACGCTCGATTTCTGAAAATTCGCGGTTTTTCTCGAGCGGAAGACCTTTACCGCCAAGCATTCTGTCTATCATTGCAAAGCCCAGATTAGCTGCCAAATCAAGTATTATAGAACCACCTAACGGTTGAAAGTTTATAATCCCCAATATAACCGGATTTGAAAGTGCATTTGTAAATTCCGAAAACGTAACTGTTTCAGAACTTGCAACGCTTACCTGTATATTCTTTCTTAAGTACACGGGAAGAGTCGTTGACAACAATCTTCCGTAGTGTTCATAGATAATTTCCAGTGTACGTAAATGTTCTTTTGAAAACTTCGCAGGACGCTTAAAGTCGTAGTTTTTGACTTGTTTTTCGCCTTTATCCTGCATTTCGTCGACATCCAGTTCACCGGTACTTAAGGCTGCAAGCAAGCTGTCTATCTCATTTTGAGATAATACCTCGCCCACGAAGTTCACCTCCTTTGTCGATGTATTTAATTACTGATACATGACATTACTGAATGCGACTTTATAAATAAATGTCGACTCATACATCTTTTGAATCTTTAACAGTATCTCGTTACGGATTGCTTCTGGATCTGCCTGTATTTCCTCAAGCGTGTGATTACTGATAACCTCAATGATTGTGCTCTTAAACAAGCTCTCATTATTGGCAACCGTGGGGTTATATGTTTCGTAATCTTCGTGTTTTGAATTCATATAAAAAGAAACACTGACAAGAAAATAATGTGTCTTATCTTCCGTTGTGCCATCCGGATTTACGGAACGCTTAAGCGGAATCGTAAGCGACTCTTTGATGTCATACGGAACCACATCTGCAATCTTAACGGGCGGTTCTTCGGGAGTTTCGCCCAAAGGTGCAAGTTCAATATTCAAAACTTCCGCAATACTTGTAACAAGTGCGCTTGTCTTCTTGGCCGAGCCGGTTACGGAAAACATCATAATCGCCGTAAGGACTACATTAACTACAAGCAACGCAAGAATAAGTATCGAAACAAGGTTCTTTTTCATTATTATCTATAGTCTCCGTTTATTTAATAATTACTCAATTCGTGGTAAATCTTTATTTCAACGCGTCGGTTACGATCACGGCCTTCACTTGTTGAATTATCATCAATCGGCATATATTCGCCACGTCCCGTATGCCTTATAAGACTCGGATCGAGTGATGTGTTATCAACCAGGAAATAAAATACCGCAAGCGCACGTCCCGAACTCAATTCGTCGTTGTTGGAATACTTCTTGTTGGTGCCGCTTTGAGGTATGTTATCGGTATGACCTTCTATCTCGATTTCATACTTGGCGTAACGTTCCAAAATCATACCGATTTTACGAAGCGTAGGCTTTATGCTTTCGGAAAGAGTTGCCGAACCCGAAGGAAAAAGAATTGACCCTTTAAGTGTCAGTTTTACATACTGGCTGTTAAAGTCAACATCCACCTTATCACCGATTTCATTTTCGGAAAGAGCTTCCTCTATCTGCTCAGCAAGTTCCTCGCTCTTTGAAAGCTTCAGGTTCTCGATGTTTTCAATGTTTTTCTGTATGTCATCAAGTTCATCGGCATTGGCATCGTTATCGGCCATTGCACCGGTGCTGTTTATGTATTTGTCAAGTTCATTAAGCTGGCTTACGCCGTTTGAGATCAAAACTCCGTCGCCGATTGCTGTACTGCCCGCGCTGAAAATGCTGAATGTCTGGTTAAATGATGCGGCAATTTCATCGAATTTGTTTTCGTCTACAGAAGATGAAGCGAACAGCAATACGAAGAAACAAAGCAACAGATTCATTAAGTCTGCAAAGGTATTAAGCCAGGGCTGTCCGGGGCCACCGTCCGCCTCGACCTTTTTTCGTGCCATTTTACTCCTCTCCCACGCCTTCCTGAGAAGTGTTCTTTCTGTCAGCAGGTGATAAGAATGACTTAAGCTTTTCCTCAATTACACGAGGATTTTCGCCGGCCTGTATGGATAACAGACCTTCTATCATAATTTCTTTAATCATAACTTCGGAAGCATTGTTCTTCTTGAGCTTGAAGGTTGCGGGAAGGCACAGCCAGTTAGCAATCATCGAGCCGTACAGAGTTGTTAACAATGCGACTGCCATAGCAGGACCGATTGTCGATGAATCTTCCATGTTGTACAACATGTTAACCAGACCGATAAGGGTACCGATCATACCCCAGGCAGGACCCATCGCAGCAAACTGTTCAAAGAAACTGATTACTTTGTTGTGACGTCCTTCAAGGCTGGCAAGCTCGGTTTCCATTATGCCTCGTACAAGTTCGGGATCCGTACCGTCGACAATAAGAAGAATGCCTTTCTTCATAAAGTCATCGTCAAGACCGCTTGCCGCTTCTTCAAGAGAAAGCAAGCCTTCCTTACGTGCAACGTTGGAAAGATCGATAATCTTGGAAATAATGGTGCCTGTTTCAAATTTGGGGGTTTTAAAGAAGAGACCGAAGCTCTTTAAATTATTGGCAAATTCCTTGAGCTGACAAGATGCCAGCATACAGCTTACGGAACCACCGATAGTGATATAAACAGAGTTCATATCAATGAAGTGTCCGACAGCGCCGAAATCCAGTCCCGTCTCGGTAGAAACTATACCAAATACGATAAGGCCAAAGCAAATAACAAGGCCTAGAATTGAAGCAATATCCATTAACAGTTACCCCTCTGATTACGAATCAGCATTAATTCCCTTTCTAAACAATTTTACTAAATTTATTATCTCTTGTCTACTTTCTTTTACAATAAATTTACGTCCGGTAGACATCGTAATGACGGTATCGGGAGTCTCTTCAACCGTCTCTATATAGTCTTCATTTATTGTTATCTTTGAGCCGTTAAGCTTAGTAACATCAATCATAAAATACCTGCATTTCGTACATGTTTATGTGTATCGTCATCGCCTTATGCGTTTTTAAGCACAGTATATGCCCATAGTATAAACGGCTTGAATTTCACGCAAATTAAAAAAGCACAATAGGGGAACTTTCAAAAGTTCCCCTAAGGCCTATGTGTTCAATTAATTATCTCTTTAAGTTAACAAGCTCCTCAAGCATTGTATCGGATACTGTAATGATACGGCTGTTTGCCTGGAAACCACGCTGTGTGGTAATCATTTCCGTAAACTCGGACGAAAGATCCACATTACTCATTTCCAAAACGCCTGTTGTCATGTATCCGCCGGATCCTGTGATATCAACACCGATTCCGTCAAATTCACCGGAGTTAAGCGATGCTTCATAAAGGTTTTCACCCGCTTTTTCAAGACCTGCGGCATTTGAAAACTCACCGACTGCAATCTGGCCCATAAGACGTGTCATACCATTGTCATAAGATGCATAAATCATACCGTTTGTCTGGATGGTAATACCGCTCATGTTACCTAATTTACGACCTGTACCGACACCTGACTTATCACCGTTTTTGGCACCGATTGTAGATGTACCGGAGTTATTGAACATGTTTGTTGCCGACCAGTCAAGATCGATATCGTCAAACTGCTTTAACGAAAGAACTTCCGTGCCGGTATCAATTGTTTCGTTAAACTGAAGAGTTATTGACTTGGAACCGTCAATGGATTTAAACGAACCGTCATCCGTACTGTATTTTAACGAAGCAGCGACAACGTTCTTGGATGTAATTGTAAGCACGCCGGATACAGCATCAATGGTAAAGCTGTTAATCCCTGCAAAATCTTCTTCGGAAATACCGTAGGCATTCATCAAAAGATTCTTTACTGCGGTCTTGTTGGCATCAGACATTGTAGCATCGGTCATATCATATGACTGAGTTAAAATATTGTCAGAAGCATCTGTTACGGTTGTAATTCCGTTTCCGGACATGGACGCAAAACTGAACGAAGGATTCGTGCCTGTTGCAGCATCCGCATACGTAACAACTCTGGCCGTAATTGTAGCGGTCGAAACAAGGTTCTTATCAATGCTGATATCGGCGTTGATGGGATTTTCAGCTATGTTGACTATATCCGAGAGTTTGGAGCCGGGATATTTCTCGGTAATCGAAACTGCGTTGGAATCAAGCACGTCATCAAGCTGAACATAATATTCACCGTCTGCGTTTGTAGCGTGAATCGTAAATTTAGCCGTATAGGCATATCCTAAGTTATCGTAAAAACTTAAGCTTACGGTCTTACCTGCTTCGGTAGCCGCATCGGTATCGTTCTTATCGAGAATACCCGATACATAACCCTTTGTGGTAGCTTCCGGAGGGTATGTCATGTTATCGGCGCTCATGATACGCAAAGGAGCAACCGTATCCTGTTTTATTGTAAGTGTTTCTTCGTCGACGCCCCAACCCATAACATTGTAACCGTTACTGGTCATTACAAGGTTACCGACGGAGTCTACGTTGAAAGCACCGGAACGTGTGAAATAATTTTTGGAACCGTCCGAAACGATAAAGAACGAATCACCGGTAATACACAAATCAAAAGGGTTACCTGTAGTCTGTGTAGCACCCTGTGTGGTGATTGCGGTATTGATGGCAGCTGACTGAACACCAAGACCAATCTGGCGTGCGTTTGTGCCGCCGGTACCGGTTAATGCGTTAGGTCCGCTGGATTTCTGAGTTGTCTGATACATAAGTTCACTGAAGGTGATGGAACTTGACTTGTACGCAACTGTATTAACGTTTGCGATATTATTACCGATAACGTCCATTTTTGTCTGGTGAGTCTTAAGACCCGAAACACCAGAATACATTGATCTCATCATAGTGATTGACCTCCTAAGGTTTTTGAGTAGTATGACTTCATCTGTCAGTCAGAAGTCTTAGCCTCCGTAAGGTCCGGCTAAATTAATACTGCTCCATCGATGTTCGTAAATACATTTTCACCGGCTGTGCGCTGGTCCAATGCTGTAACTACCGTACTGTTTGGAACATTTACTATAAAAGCAAGTGAATCCATAAGTACGAGTGATTCTGTGATTCCTTTCTCTGAGGCTTTTCGTGCTGCCTCGTTCAGGCGTCCTACCTGTTCATCCGATAAAGTAATCTCTCTCTCCGAAAGCCGGTTGACCGCGTGCTTTGAAAACTTAAGTTTAAGATTACGGTCGTCTTCTTTCTGCCTTGCTTCAAGAATATCTTTAAAGGATAATTCACTCTTTGGTCGTGTAACCTGTTTTGACTGATTCAGGTATTGGTCCTGAATTTGCTCGATAGAAAGGAAATTGTTGTTTTTAATATCCATTTCCCCTACCTCTTTCAGATTATGAATTTGCTAGTTTAAGCTCTGCTGCCTTCTTTTCGTAGGATGCAAGTATTTCGAGTGCATCCGGCGAAATAAATGATTTCTGGTAAGAATTCATGTTGTCGTAAACGGTACGTAACGTTTCAACAGCCGAAATATAATCGTTTGTAAGATACTCAACCTTGGGGAAGCCCGAAAGTGTCGAAACAAACTTCTTGGCCAAATCGTATGCTTCCTGGTAAGTAGGATCGATTACTTCATACAGATCGTCGATTGAATAAAGCGAATCGTTAACCGATAAGAAAGCTTTATTGTTCTCGTAAACAACGTAATCAACCTGACCTGTGATATATTCGGTTCCACCCGTTGATTTGTTTGTAACCTTCAAGATTACCGATTCCCCCACGAGACTGCTTGCACGCTGTAAGGTTGAACTTGCAGTCATGTTCTGCATTTCTTCGAGTTGTGAGAAAGTAGCAAGCTGTGAAATATATTCGGTGTTTTCTGTAGGCTCTAACGGATCCTGATATTTCATCTGTGCAACCAGAAGCTGTAAGAAAGCATCCTTATCAAGCTCGGATGTATTCTTGGCTGTTTCTGTCGAAAGTGAAAGTGAGGATGCTGTAGATGTCTGAAGGACACCATCCTTAACTACTGCGGAAATATTATCTGCCATGCTGTTTCCCTTTCTAAACGGTATAATCTATTGTGTTACCGTTCTGTTCCATCATTTCTCTGATTATTGTGTCATCTTCATCGGATGCAACATCGTTTACGAGGTTATCAAGATTGATTCTTCTTACGCTGCGCTTTCTGGAAGTTTCATTGGAATTATCTCTTGACTGATCGTTCATGTTACGTTCGAATTCGTGACTCTGAACCAGTACCTCTACTGCTTCGACTGTAACGCCTTTAGCTTCCAAAGTTTCCTTAAGCACGATTGCCTGGCTCTCTATGATAGCCTTAACGCTCTCATTTTGCGCCGTAAACTGTGCTGTAAGAACGCCTTCGTGATTTGCCGAAACCTTAACGGATACATTTCCGAGTGTTTCGGGGTGAAGCCTAAGATTGACCTCGGAATTCTCATCGGTTAAGTTAACCTTAATTGATTCCGTAATCTGGTCTAATACATTCGCTGCATCAAAGGTTGTGTAGCTTACCTGCTCCGTGGTCTCATTTAAAGCCTCGGTAACCTTATTCAAAAGATTATTGGCAAAGTCAATAAGCTCTGCTCCCGGTGCTTTACCGTACGCAGGATCGTTGGATTTTTTCAAATCCGGTACTTTACTGTACAAAGGATTGTCGGATTTTTCCAAATCCGTTTCTACCGTTTCAAGCGATGTGACATCGGCTTCCATAGCCTTGTCGTTAAAATTGAAGCGGAAGTTGTTGATTGTCTGTTTTTCAGACCTGATTGAAATCTTTCTGTCAAAAGAAGCTTCTTTTTCCTGTGTTGCCTCTGCTTGTAAATCATATGAAGCATCAATCGGATTTTCGGACTTTTTAAGCAAATCACTATTGAGCGCCCGGTCTAAACTTTCTCCAAACTTTGCCGTGTCAACGGATTCAGTCAGGTTGCGTAAGCTTTCGGGCATCAATTCAAGTGCTTGTAAAGCATCCGTAAGCTCTTCGCCGGAGATGTTTAAAAGATTTGCCGTCTTGTCAAAAGCATCTTGTGCGACTTGTGAAACGGCTGTAAGGCTTTCATAAAGATTTTGATTCATGGCGATTGAAATCGTATCCGATAAACCGGTAAGTTCAGCAACTATTGCCGGCATCTTCGAGTTGTCAAGCAACGCCAGGAAATTAAGTCCCAAGCCTTCGAGTGCCTTTTCGATATCTTCTTTTGTAACATCAAACTCATCAGATATCTTGTCGGCAACCTTCTTAACATAATCCTTAACCTCCGATACCGTTTCGTCGCGGTTATCATCGGAAACGTTTTCCTTAGAATCTGTCTTTTGTACAGTGTCCTGATTTCTTTCAACAGGTCTTTGAGTATCGTTCTTAAGATTTTCAAATTGTGAATTGTCCGTTTTAGCCTTGGCTGCGAATGTTTCGTTCTGTCTGCCAAAATCATTCAGGCCATTGCTTTCACGATTCATAAAGCTTTGAAAATCTAACGATGCGGTACCCTTTGAGTTGTTTGTCGAGTTCACATTTCCCATAAAATCGGGGAATTTTGAACCCATAACAGGTGTACTTGTCATTTGTTCCTCCTCTCTTCAGTTGTCAATGTGCGTTTATTGCGGGACGCGAAAGCGGATAATCTGATGATTACCCTGCCTCCCCACAAAATATATATCGGACGGTTACCGAAATACTTAACCCTCCGGATTCATAATTACAGTAATTTGTGCAGCTTTCGCTTCGTCCATAACTCCAAGTATTTTTCCCCTTGTGTCTGAGTCCAGGATATCAAGGATACGTGCAACAAGAGTTGACTTGCCGCTGTCAATCATTGATTCAAAAATTGCTGCTGCTTCCTTGGGCTTCATGGACGAATATGCAGCTGCGTAGTCTTTCATTTCCGCAGCCTCTTCAAGCTGTCTTACAACCTGTTTATATAAAGCCTCTGCGGTTGTAGGGTCCATACTCTCATAGTATTTGCGATATTCTTCGGCCCCCGGACCGTTATCGGCGTATATTATTTCCTCGTAAAACTGTTCCTTAATGCGTTGGAACTCTACCTGCATTTTCTCGAATTCCTGCAGGCGATCGATTTCCGCATGTGCTTCGGTTAAATCGGTTTGATAGCTTGCATTAACATTCTGTTCGTGCTCAAGTTCAAGTTCCAAAACCTTAATGTAATCTACAGCCTCTTTAAGACTTGAGTATCCACCGTAGTTGCCGGCATCATCGTAGCCCGGCTCGCTTGTCGCCGGTAAAATCTTATTAACTACGGGAACATCCTTAAGTAACGGAGTAAGAATTTCCGAGCCGAATCCCCCGACATCCATTTTAATAAGGATGCACAAAATCACCAGCCACACAAGCACGATTACAAAAGTCACAAAAACACTCGAAACGCCGCCTGAATCTTCCTGTTCGTCAATTTCCGACTCCCGCTTGGCAATTTCGCGGGCGCGCTTCTTTATGTCCTGTCTTTGTTTCTTTTCTTCCTGCTTTAAGCGCTTCTTTTCTTCTTTAAGTTGCTTTTTTCTGTTGTCAGCAACCGCTGCATCATTATTATTTGCCATTACTGTCTCCGTTATGTTTTCGGCTGAATCCGTTAACTGGTTTTAGCCCCGTACACAAAACTGTTGTGCTCGTCATTTACAACACCTTCCGTATGCTTTTCGCTTTCGAGATATTCATCAAAGGCTTTTTCACGCAAACGCTCGTAGGTTTTACGCTCTTTCATAAGCTCCACAAGCTTAACCCGTTCCGCTTCAAGCCTTTCCTCGGCAAGCCTTACATTTTCTTTCTGCTCAACGATATAGTCCTTAACTGTTGAGATTGCGTTCTGATTATCTTTTATATCCTGCAAAGAAAGAACGTTTTCACGCATAGTGCGACCGGAAGACTCATAAAATTCCAGCCGGTCATACAGGTTTGAGAGTTTGGCTTCCTCGTCATTAAGAGCTTTCCTTGCCTGAGCAAAAACATTGCGTTGCTGATCCTCAAGCCTTGTTTTTAAATTAAGTACTCCCTGAAGCCTGAATGCAAACTTAGCCATTTAAAAACCCTTTGTACAATTTAACTTAGTATTGAATACATATGCCCCACCGTTTCATCAAACGATATTTTTTCATCGGTGGATTGCAAAAGAAATTCCTTAATCGGCTTATTTTTTTCAATAGCCTCGTCTATATCGGGATTGCTGCCCGATTTGTAAGCTCCGATGTTGATAAGGTCTTCCGCATCGGCGTAAGTTGCCATAAGATTCTTTATCTGTCCCGAAGCGGCTTTATGCTCTTTTTGGGCAATCTGTGACATACATCGTGAAATCGATTGCAAAACATCAATTGCCGGATAATGGTTCTTTTGCGCAAGCTTGCGGTTAAGCACTATATGACCGTCAAGGATACTGCGGGCAGTATCCGTAATGGGTTCATTAAAGTCATCGCCGTCAACCAATACGGTGTAAAGTCCTGTAATTGAACCGTTATCACTGCACCCGGCACGTTCCAAAAGTTTCGGCATCTCGGCGTAAACACTCGGCGGATAACCTCTCGAAACAGGTGGTTCACCGCTTGCCAGACCGATTTCGCGCTGTGCCATTGAGAAACGCGTAAGCGAGTCCATCATAAGCAACACATCTTTGCCACGGTCTCTGAAATATTCCGCAATCGCAGTCGCCGTCTTGGCAGCCTTTGTGCGTTCGAGTGCCGGTCTGTCGCTTGTTGCAATAACCAAAACCGAACGTTTCATGCCTTCCGGACCCAAGTCACGCTCCACAAATTCGCGCACCTCACGACCACGCTCGCCTATTAGCGCAATAACGTTTATATCTGCCTTGGTGTTGCGGGCAAACATGCCTAAAAGTGTCGATTTCCCGACCCCGGAGCCGGCAAAAATACCCACACGCTGCCCCTTACCGATTGTAAGCAGTCCGTCTACCGCCTTAACTCCAAGTGGCAACACACTGTCAATAATTTTACGTTTCATGGGATCGGGCGGATTATTTTCAATAGGATACGGTACACCCGGAATTTCGCAACCGTCCATGTCACGACCGAGACCATCCAGACAATGTCCCAATAAATCTTCGCTTACAAAAACTTCTAACGGATGTTTTTCATTTTCAACTATACATCCGATACCTACACCTTCAACGTGTTCGTAGGGCATAAGAAGGGTCTTTCCGTCCTTAAAGCCTACCACCTCGGCCATTGCAAGCGGATTTATGCCGTTCTTTTCGTATATCGTGCAAATATCACCAAGGCGTGAATCGGGGCCGTAGCTTTCAATCGTAAGGCCTACAGCATTGGCGATCTTGCCCTGTGACTTGTAAAAAGAACGTGTATATAATTCATTGTATTTACCAAAATCAATGTTTAAGTCCATAGATTATCTCTCACCGGCAAGAAGCAATATGGCCTTTTTCAGCTCCTGAAATTCCGTGTCGATGCTGCAATCAATAATGCCTCCGGCAGTCTCAATTTTCACCGTTCCCGCAGCATAGTCGTCATGGCGACGTATTTCGGGCTCAACGGCAAATTCGCCGGAAGGTATAAAGGATTCCCTGTTTTCGGCAATCATGTCATAATCCTGCGAACTGACGTGCACGGTAATCATTGCCGAATCATCCGCATCAAAAAGCGCACGATTAATAAGCGTACACATAACATCCCGATTATCATACAAGGACGCCCCAAATACATGCTCAAAGGCAGCAATAACCGCTTCGGCCATCTTAGGCTCTGCCTTAAGAAGAAGCTCGTTATACTGTTGTTCAAGTTCCGTTTCCCGGTCTGCCAGCGCCTGTTGTTTGGCCCTATACTCTGCCTCAAGGTTTTTAACGGCTTCGGCAAAGCCGGCTTCGTAACCGCTTCTTTTGGCCTCTTCAAAAATGCCCTCGGCCTCGGCCTTGGCATTTTCAATGATGTCGCCTGCTTCTTCATTGGCCTGATTAATAAGTTCCTGACATTCTGCCATAACACTTTCCGTGTTAATCTTAGGCGCATTCAATCCTTGCTCAAAAGAAGAATTCTCATCATTTACAAGCTTTGCCAGAGTTTCATCACTGTAGCCGTTTTCATATTCTTCGGCTTGCCCTTCGCCGGCAAAATTCTCCGGCTCACCTATTATGCGCGGCGCCAAACTTGCAATACGTCTGGCAACAATTTCGCTTGTATCGATAACGCGGGTGTTTTCATCGGATACCTGTATGTAGTTTCCTTTGTAAACGCTTTTAAACAACTATCTCGTCTCCTCCGCCACGTGAAATAACAATTTCTGCAGAGTCCTCCAGTTTTCTGATAATATTTACAATCTTCTGCTGGGCTTCCTCTACATCCTTCATACGTACGGGGCCCATGAAATCCATATCTTCTTTGATCATAACAGCAAGACGTTTTGAAAGGTTGTTGAAAATTGCGGACTGCACCTGTTCGTTGGCACCCTTTAACGCAATTGCAAGGTCATTGTTATCAACCTCACGCAAAACTCTCTGAATCGCACGATCTTCAAGCAGCAGAACGTCTTCGAATACGAACATCTTCTTGCGGATTTCGTCGGCAAGCTCGGGCTCTTCGATTTCGAGAGTCTCCATAATGTGCTTTTCGGTACCACGGTCTACCGTATTTAAGATATCTACAACAGCATCTACGCCACCGATAATGGTGTAATCCTGGTTGATTAAGGACGAAAGCTTGGATTCCAAAACCTTTTCGACCTCCTTGATAACATCGGGACTTGTGCGGTCCATTGTTGCTATACGTTTGGCAACGTCTGCCTGGCGATCCGGTGATAACGCGGATACGATAAGGGCAGCCTGTTGCGCCGATAAATACGACAAAATAAGTGCGATAGTCTGCGGATGTTCATCCTGAATAAAGTTCAATAACTGAGTTGCATCCGTTTTACGTATAAATTCAAAAGGTTTAACCTGCAACGAAGCTGTAAGACGTCCGATAACATCCAGCGCCTTGTCTGAACCGAGTGCTTTTTCAAGAAGTTCACGTGCATATCCGATACCGCCTTCGGCAATATATTGCTGTGCAAGGCATATCTGATAAAATTCATCAATAACGCTTTCTTTTATCTGAGGCGTAATGCTGCGCGTATTGGCAATCTCCAGTGTAAGTTCCTCAATTTCCTCGTCCTTGAGGTGCTTGAATATATTTGCGGAACGCTCGGGGCCCAAAACAATCAATAAAATTGCCGCCTTCTGTATTCCGTTAATTTTTTCTTCCTGCTGTTTAGGCATTGTAATCTCCGTTCCGCTCTATAAATTTTGGAGCTCAATTTGAGGTACACTTGTTAAGCCTTGGCCTAATCTTTAGCTCCAATCCTCGTTTAACCAGTTGCGCAGCAAGTTTGCAACAGCTTCGGGATTTTCATCCACAAATTTTTCTATCATCTTGCGAGTCTCAGATATTTCCTCGGCACCGATATCATCAAGTACAGGCTCGGGATTGGACTGTAAAAGCGTTTCAACCGAAATCTCTTCGGGTTCTTCTTCTGCCTTTTCCTGACTCATACTCTTGATAACAACTATCGCAAGGAGAACAAGGATGATTACTATCAATGCTATCTGAATTGCATCATAAATATCGATTCCCAGACCTTCACTATCCACGAAAAGGTTTTCTTCATAGGCAACGATTGTGATGTTATCCTCAGGAATACCCGAAGCATCGGACACCAGCGAAATCATCTCATCTGTAATCGGAACTGCACGTCGCTCAGAATTCGCCTCCTGGTATTCGACCCATGTAATGCCATCCAAAAGTCCGCGTTCCTTGACATCGTCTTCTTTGACAACCACGTAGTTAACGCTTGAAACGGCTATTGATGATTTATTGTATGTAACCAATCCCGCAGGGATGTTTTTGTATTCAATCATCTCATTGGGAACGTATTTTTTATATAATTCTTCAATCGTAGATGAAGAATAATTGTTGTCCTGATAGTAATATGTTGTTTCACCGTTTGAATCGGTACCCGGTGCTCCGCTTGTACCACCGGTTGAATCCGATGTATATGATGATTCCTCGGATAACAGTCCCTGTGACTGTCCGTCCGCAGGTGTATATTCATGAGTTGTACGCTCTGTAGTCGAAAAATCGATTATCAGGTTCGAGGTGACTTTCAAATCGCCGAAAGAACCCGTACCGGCAAGCACTTTCTTAACGCCTGCATTCAAAACCTCTTCAGCGTTCTTCTTAACCGAAATTTGCGAATTTGCGGTTGCGGAAGGGCTCGTCTCGTCGTCTCCCGAGAAAAGAAGATTCGAAGCCGTATCGAGAATAACGATTTCATCGGTGTTCTTACACCCTAAAACCGTTGCAATTGCCTTGGCAACAAAAGCCGCGTTATCGGATGTAAATTCTTCGTTGTCGTCAAGTGCCAATATAACCCATGCACCTGCCTGATCGTCTTTAGAAAGAAGTGTTCCGTCATTTTCGGGAATGTAAAGAGTAACCTTAGCCGACTTAATGGCGGTAAACATAGTAAGCACATCCCGCTCAAATCGGGTTTCAAGGTAAAGCTTGTAACGTTTACTCTTATCGGCCTCGGTAACGGTAAACCCGCTTGCCAAAGCTTCCTCAAGAGTATAGCCTTGCGGAACAATACCGCTTCCCGCAAGGGTTAAGCGGGCCGTTGACTCAAGTTTCTTGGGGACTTTAATTACCAGACCGTCATCGGAAACCTTGTATGAAATATCATTTTCATCAAGTACAGTTGTAATTTCAGAAGCTTCCTTAACCGAATCGCAGTTTCTGAGCAAAGTATAATTAGGGCTCGAAAGTACTGCATATAAAATTACAAAGGCAAGAACTATAGCTACACCGATAATTACAATACGTGTCTTTTGCTTGGAATCAAAATTATTCCACCAGTCGGTTATTTTGGCCCATAGTTCTTTTAATTTGTTAAGAATTTTGTCTGCCATGGTAAGTGCTCCTGTAGAAAAGAAAAATCAGAGGATAAAAGCCGTTTCAGTCGCTTTGAATTAATTCAGCAAACCGACTGAAAAGCAGTCGCTTTGGATTATTCTCGCACCCAAAACGCATTCATCAAACCGACTGCTTCGCAGTCGCTTTGAATTATTCTCGCACCCAAAACGCATTCATCAAACCGACTGCTTCGCAGTCGCCGTCTC
>JAZLHV010000051.1:0-55776 GCA_045617045.1 Lachnospiraceae bacterium | reverse complement strand
CATAATGATCCTCCGTGATTGTAGTAAAATGTTCGCACGTGCTACAATCTATCAAGAGGGATTGTAGTAAAATGCTGTCATCTATCATTATGGCGATAGGTTCAGGCGCTGCCTATCCGCTGATTTATTTTGCGCTTACGAACAATTGGCTCCACAGACCGAAAATTCAGTATTATATTTTCGCGCATAAGATATTTCCAAGATAAAAAGTAAAGAATCAGTCATGCCGGCAATTGCCGATTCGGCTGATTCTTTACTTAAGCAGTTTTTACAAGTCTGACTGCACCTATTTAATTAAAATGTCCGGTTTCCAAGCGATTCTGCTGTGCCGCAAAAGCTGTATAATCTGCTGCACGCGCAATCTGTTCATTTTGAATTTTGCTCAATTTTGCTACTTCGTCGATACTATCCAAATTGGCATAAATATTGTCAAGTTTCGATGAAAGACTAGCCAAAGTCTGACTTTGACTAATCATTGTATTTGAAATTGAGTTTACGGAAGAACCTATTGAAGAAAGATATGGAACCAAATTATTGATTGATGCATTGATATCATTCAAAGAACAAATAATTCTATCCAGTCTTCTCTCAAGCTCATATTTATTGTATGCTCCATTAGGACCATAAAGTTCATCGCATCTTCCCGAAGCAAGATACTGCAATATATGATATACAGCATCATAATTACGATATGCCGGATAAAGAATGTTTGTATTATACAGTCTGTCTAATGTTTCTTTAGCGTCCGCTCTGTTTCTTTGGTAAAACTTAAGTCTGGACTCTTGTGCCGGAACAAGTGTCTTTAATGTTTCAACCGTTCTCATAGCCTCATTATTTCTGGCTTCTACAGTTTTCTTGGCATCTTGTACTTCGTTGATAAACGGTTTAATCCTTCTAAACCAAATCAACGCTAAAAGACCAAGAAAAATAACAACCACAACAATGTAAAGAATAACATCAACAACTGATTCCGGTCCGATAACAGCTACGCCTATTACAAAGAACAATACAATTGCCAAAGGAATCGTGTATATTCTTAAGATATCCCAAATAAGAGCTAAAACATCTTTTTTTGAAATCTTATGAACGGCTGGTGAATAATTTCTTTCATAATACTCCAATGTTCCGCAGTTTTTCCCATATGCATCAATTACAGAATTGACACATGTATCAAAAAAAAGATAACGCTGTGCTGCGACCATAACGTCCGACAAGTATGATATACATTTTTCTTTATTCATCCTGCATTCCTCGTGATACAGCGAATTACTTAATGGCTAATCCATGCTTAACTGTAAAAGAAAATGTAATGTCTTTGCCGGCCGTAATGTAATCATCGATATTAATCACATCTGTACAGTCACCATAGTATGTTGCCAAAAACAAACTCGTAACATTATTTTCAACTTTTACTTTTACGCGTCTGCCGTTTTTGATTTCCTTGCCATACTGCATCAATGCCGACCATTCAATTCCCCTATCAAGCTTAAGTATTTTCGCCCATTCGCTTCCATCAGTTGAAAAGTGCGACAAGAATTCCTCTTTGTCTATGCCTGCAATTGCATAGACCGGAGTTGCCACTGAATCAATTAATTTCCAGGTTCTCTTTACATATACTTTTTTCATGTTATGACCCTCCCATTTGCTCAATTATTTTTATAAATAGGACAATCCTCGTATTGATTGCCATAATCTGTTTTGCATTTATTCTTTACTTCAGAATCGCATAAACCTTTACCACAGATATCACAGTAATAATTTCCCTGTGAATCACATGGTCCTCTGTCGTCATACTCCAAATGTGGACATCTTGCCATTTGTTTTCCCCCCTTTATCCCAAATATGTCAGCCTGTTTGCAGCATTGCGCATTGCGTCAAATTCCTGATCTGAAATTCCGAATCCTAATTCATGTATCCTGTCAACCAGATACTCTCTCAAATCTGAATCAAGACATATTGCATAAACCCACATTCTGCCAATCTTGCTGTTAAAAGATGCGTCATCCTTGTACTTTGTCTTGTAAGCCCATCCAAGAGACTGTGCAACTCTTCCGAGTTTATCTCGTGTTTCAATATATTCATGCTGATTCATTTCTTCAACATCGTAGTTTTTAGATATAACGTTTTCTAATATCTCTATGGCTTTATCTATGTTATATTGCTCTGTATAACTATGATTTGAATAAATGTCAGCAAGACGACTTGAAATTTCTACATATTGACACTCTGTTAACTCCTTAGATTCAAGTGCCTGCGCGTACCACTCTATTGCTTTTTCGATATTGTGGTGAATTACCGAGTTCAAGCCCAATGTACACATAGCATCAACACATCCGAGTTTTGCTGCCTTTTCAAGCCATTCGTTTTCCATTTTTTCGTTCACACCAAGTTTCAGATTATACGGTGCATCATCAGTCGGATTAAATGTATAGCCAAGTGCGATAGCACACATTGCCTTTGTATTGTTTTTATCTGCCGCCATTTTGTACCATTTATAGGCCTCACTACTACCATTTGCTAAAAGTGCGAGCCATATCATGGCATCCGAATCACCCAATTCTGCTTTTGCCGTATAGATTTCTTTTCGGATTTTGTTAATCTTGCTATTGTTAAGTTTCCCAATATTAATTAATGCAGACAAATATTTTTCTGCGTTCGGATCCCCTGCATCTGCCTGTTCAATAACTTCTCTGTAGGTCTTGCTCTTTTTTTGCTTTTTAAAACAAATAACAAGAACAACAACCACAATAATAAAAATCAAAACCATACCACTTTTTCCCCCACTAAATTCTTTTGCTGTTATCGTAACCAGAGCCTGACTGACAATACTTAAACATGTACAGAATAGTTTACACAAAACATTTACTACTAATATGCCATTTTTATAGCCAACACAAGATTAACTATATACAAACGTACTCAGATAAGTGTACCCCCCCCCCGCGTAAAATTGTCAATACAAATTTATGTGAATTTGAGATTTCAAACTTGAAGAAATTAACAGAATAGTTGCAACATTTCTGTTGCAACTATTCTGTCCGAAAAACGCCCCATTGTAATATAAAAAGCAGTAAAACCGTCGCACGTGATGTGTGGCGGTTTTACTGCTTTTTGCTGAATAAAAATATGTTAAATTGATGTTCCGACAAGTTTAGGTCTGTAGCCTTTAACCTCAAGTTCTTTGATAATTTCCTGTTTATGTTCGGTACCGAAGGCTTCAAGAGTGATGCGAAGTTCTACGGCGGCATTTCGGTTAATGGATACGAACTGGTTGTGCTCAAGTTTAATTACATTGCCGGATTTCTTGGCAATTGTATCGGAAACCTTTGAAAGTTCACCGGGCTTATCGGGCAAAAGAACGGAAACAGTAAATATGCGGTCGCGAAGGATTAAACCTTGCTGAACGACACTGGACATTGTGATAACATCCATGTTTCCGCCCGACATTATTGATACAACCTTTTTACCGGTTACATTTAACTGTTTTAAAGCTGCGACAGTAAGTAAGCCGGAGTTTTCGACAATCATTTTGTGATTTTCAACCATATCAAGGAATGCAACTACCAAATCCTCATCGGGAACAGTGATAATATCATCAAGGTTTTTCTGAAGATAAGGAAACAGTTTTGAACCCGGGGTTTTAACTGCAGTACCATCGGCAATAGTATTAACCGTCGGCAATGTCGTTACCTTCTTTTGCTTTAAGGATTCCTTTAAGCAGGCTGCGCCCTCCGGCTCAACACCGATAACTTTAATCTTGGGATTAAGCATTTTGGCAAGAGCGGAAACGCCTGTTGCAAGACCGCCGCCGCCGATAGGCACCAAAATGTAGTCAACTAAAGGAAGTTCCTTGAAAATTTCCATGGCAATCGTGCCCTGTCCGGTCGCAACACCCAAATCATCAAAGGGATGAATAAAAGTATAACCGTTTATGTCGGCAAGCTCGTAAGCTTTGGCGCAAGCTTCATCGTAAACATCCCCATGCAAAACAACCTCGGCGCCATAGCTCTTTGTGCGGTTAACTTTGATAAGCGGAGTTGTCGTAGGCATTACGATGGTAGCCTTCACTCCGTAACACTTTGCGGCATACGCAACGCCCTGTGCATGGTTGCCGGCTGAAGCGGTAATAATACCGCGACTGCGCTCTTCATCGGTAAGAGTACTCATCTTGTAGTATGCACCGCGAACCTTGTAGGCGCCTGTAAACTGCATATTTTCAGGCTTTAAGTAAACCTTGTTGCCTGTCTGCTTACTGAAATAATCGCTGAAGACAAGCTTTGTGTCGAGCGTTACCTCTTTAACCTTTTCAGAGGCTTCCTCAAACTTAAGTAATGATAGTTCTTCCATTTTCTCCACTTCCTTAAAGTTATTCCCCTAAATACATTTATTCTTTTGTATTAAATAAAGCTTCAATAAATTCGTCGGGGTTAAATTTCTGTAAATCGTCAATTCCTTCGCCGACGCCGATATATTTAACCGGAATACGTAACTCATTAATAATTGCAAGCAAAATGCCACCTTTGGCCGTACCGTCCATTTTAGTAAGTACTATACCGTTCAAATTTGCCACCTCGTTGAATTCACGAGCCTGGTTAACGGCATTTTGACCTGTAGTTGCATCAAGCACCACCCAGGTTTCACGTATTGCATCCGGATATTCTCTGTCGACAATCTTATTCATTTTGCGAAGCTCTTCCATAAGGTTCTTTTTGTTATGGAGTCTTCCGGCGGTGTCACACAAAAGAATGTCAACGTCCCTTGCCTTGGCTGCGCTGCAGGCATCAAAGACAACGCTTGCCGGATCTGTACCCTCTGTTGAAGATACAATATCGACACCGGCCCGCTTAGACCACTCTGTCAACTGTTCGTTGGCAGCCGCTCTGAATGTATCTGCGGCGGCAACAAGAACCTTTTTGTGTGATTCCTTCATGCGGCCGGCGAGTTTTCCGACGGTAGTTGTCTTACCGACACCATTCACGCCGACCACCATAATGACTGTCTTCTGATTTTCAAAATCATACGCATTCCCCGGAACTTCGATTAATTCCTTAATGGATTGAATCATATAATCTTTGAGTTCGTTGGGTTCCTTGATATGATTTTCTTTTTCGTACTTTTTTAAGCAATCAATAATGAACTGCGTTGTCTTAACACCGACATCGCCCATTATGAGCACTTCCTCAAGTTCCTCGTAAAAATCATCATCTATCTTGGAGGCACCGCGGAAAAGGCGTTCAAGCCCCGATACGAATCCGCCTCTTGACTTTGAAAGACCTTGTTTTAATTTTGCAAAAAAAGAGGTTTTACCTTCCATTAATCATCTAAATCCTTATCAATCAAGTTAACGCTTACAAGTGCCGAAACACCCTTCTCCTGCATAGTGATACCGTAAAGTCTGTCGGCACGCTCCATGGTGCCGCGACGATGGGTAATTACTATAAACTGGGTATGCTTTGTAAGCTTATGTAAATACTTGGCAAAGCGATCTACATTGCTTTCGTCAAGTGCTGCCTCAATTTCGTCCAACAAGCAGAACGGTGAAGGCTTTAAATTCTGAATTGCAAACAACAATGCAATTGCGGTAAGCGCTTTTTCACCACCCGATAACTGCATCATGTTCTGAAGTTTCTTTCCGGGCGGCTGAGCAATGATACGTATACCTGCCTCGAGAATATCTTCTTCCTCGATAAGCTCCAAAGAACCGGTACCACCACCGAAAAGCTCCTTAAATACTTTATCGAACTCCTGATTTATATCTTTGAAGCTTTCCATAAACTGCTTGCGCATTGCCTCGTCAAGCTCGGCAATAATGCCTTCCAGCGTCTTCTTTGCCTCCACTAAATCCTCATGCTGAGTCTTTAAGAAAGTATAACGCTCCATCAGATTTCGATAGTCTTCAATCGCATTGACATTAACGTCACCCAACTTTTTTATGGCATCCTTAACCTGAGCTATCTGACGTTTCATGGCATTTAAATCTGTCATGGTCTCATCACGAAGGCTTGCCGCATCAGATAAGGTTATCTCGTATTCGCTCCACATATAGCCAATCTGCGCTTCTATGGATTCTTCCAATCTCTCCTTCTGAGTATTGAGTCGATATATTTCCTTATCTAACTGAGTAATTTTCTCGGACATTTCCTCGCGAGTATTAAAGAAGCCCTTCTGTTTTTCATTCAATGAATCGCGAAGGTTAATACTGTCTGTAAGTTCGCTCTGCTTTTTATCCTGTGAATCGTGACTTGCAACAATGGTTTTTTCGATTTCGGCAATGTTTTCTTCCTTGAGGGAAATCTCCTCGTTGCCCTTGGAAATCTTATCAAGCATCTCGGAAGCATCGATTTCAAGGCGCTTGATTTCATCCTCGATACGATAATAGTTTTGATTTACGAAATCTTTCTTCTGCTCACACTTATTAAGTTCGAGTTCCCACTTTGTAACTTCAACGGAATATCCGCTCTCACGGTCTCTTGCAACGTCAAATGCTTCCTGCCAGGCTGCGATATCCTTGGTAAGTTTTTTCTCCAAAGATTCGGAATCGTTAAGTGCTGCAATAATTTCAGCTTTGCGAATCTCGATATCTTTTAACTGTGTTTCAATTTCAACACTCTCGTTCTCTAAGTTCTTAGAGCCGAGTATTGCCTCATTTTTCTTTTCTCTTGCTTTCTCAACATTAAGCGAAGATGTATTTTGCTCAATATACTTTTTCTGAATGGATACTTTTAATTCTTCAACGCCCATTCTCAAGCTGTTACGCTTCTGCTTTAACTCCTCGATTTGTGCCAAAAGCTCATCAACTCGCTTTAAAGATGTCTTCGTGCGAGCCTCAAGTTCCTCAATTTCACGACGACGTCCCAAAAGGTTTGAATTGTTTTTAAATGCACCACCGGAAATTGCACCGCCGGGCACTAAAAGCTCACCTTCGATTGTAACCATTCTGACACCGAAATCGTACTTTCTGGCAATAATCAGCGCATTATCCACATTGTCAACGACAACAATACGCCCCAGCATCGCCTTGGCAACATTTACGTACTTTTTGTCGGTTGTCACAAGTTCATCGGCCATACCGATAACACCGTGTTCCTTCAAAACTTCCGGTGTCTTGAATTCCTGCGGATTTTCAATCGTGGTAAGCGGCAAAAACGTTGCACGGCCGAGTTTGTTTTTCTTTAAGAAAGAAATCATTTTCTTGGCTGTATCTTCGTCACTTGTAACTATATTCTGAATATTGCCGCCGAGCGCGGTTTCAATAGCGGTTTCATACTTGGCGTCAGTCTTAACAATATCTGCGACAACACCGATAATGCCTTTATTGGTGTCCTTTTGCTCCATAACTTTCTTGACAGAGCCGCCGTAACCTTCATAACGTTCGGTTAAATTCGAAAGCGCATCAAGTTTGGATTTTTCCTCGTGATATGTAACCTGTGTATCTCGAAGTTCCTTGTCTTTTGCCGCAATTTCTTCACGAATTTCCTCAACCGCAGCTTCCTTTTTGGAAAGCTCGTCGTTCATATCTCTGATAAGGGCATTAATCTTATCATTTTCCGAAAGAAGACGTTTGATTTCCTCGTCGTGCTTAACTTCATCGGACTTAACACTTAAAAGTTTTGAATTAAGCTCGGCTTTACGAATATTAATCTGTTCCTTCATGGTATCATAACGACCGATTTCGGTCTTTACGGTAGCACGATGGTTAAGTTCGTTAATAATTGTATTTTTACCCTGTTCGATCTGTTCGGACAATTCTTCAATATGTGCCTGAACTTCAGCCAACAGGCCGGCAGCTTCCTTTTTGCCTTCAAGCAGCGACTTGTATTCTTCGTCATTCTTTTCTTTTTCCAAAAGAATCTCATCGCGGCTTTTTTCTTTTAAGTCTTTGTCTTTATTAATCGACTGCAAACGTTCGTGCAAAGACTCTTCGTTGGTGCGTAAAGACTTAATCTGCTCGCGCAAAACAAGAATCTCACCCTCGAGCTTTTCACGCATAATGGACGTATTCGAAAGTTCGTTTTTTGCATTGTCAATACGCTCATTAATTGTTGAAAGTTTCTCCTCAATTTCGGAATATTCTTCTTTAATGCGCTCGTATTTTAAGTTTGTATTATTGTAGTCATCTGTGGTGATTGCAAGTTTTTCGTTGACCCCGTCCAACTGTCCTTTAAGACGATTGTTTTCAAGTAAGAAAGAGTTAACGTCAAGGGACTTAAGTTCTTCTTTCTTTTTAAGATATACCTTGGCGACTTCCGCCTGTTTTTCAAGCGGACCTACCTGTTTTTCAAGCTCGGCAAGAATATCTGTTATACGTAAAAGATTTGCTTCCTCTGACTCAAGTTTAGACTGCGCGGTTTCCTTACGGCGCTTAAACTTAACTATACCGGCCGCTTCATCAAACAATTCACGACGATCCTCGGGCTTACCCGACAAAATCTTATCTATCTGGCCCTGCCCGATAATTGAATAGCCTTCTTTACCGATACCTGTATCATAAAAAAGCTCGTTTACATCCTTTAACCTGCAAACAGTTCCGTTAATGATATATTCACTTTCGCCCGAACGGTATATACGACGGGCAACGGTAACCTCATCATAATCTATTGCAAGCTGGTGGTCGGAATTATCAAGCGTAATTGCAACATATGCATAGCTTAACGGCTTTCTTAACTCTGTACCCGAGAAAATAACGTCCTGCATGGAGGCACCGCGCAGTTGCTTAATGCGTTGCTCACCAAGTACCCAGCGAACAGCATCGGCAACATTTGACTTACCGGAACCGTTCGGTCCTACAATACCGGTAATGCCTTCTTCGAAGCTGAAAACTATTTTATTGGCAAAGGATTTAAATCCCTGAACTTCGATACTTTTTAAATACATACTTTCACCTTAAACATTACTAATCAACTTATATGCGTTGTATGCGGCAGCCTGAGATGCGCTCTTTTTGGTTTTACCGGATCCTTGAGACAACAATTTACCCTCAAGATACGCACCGACCGTAAACGTTTTATCATGCTCGGGGCCCGCCTCGCTTATCAGCTCGTAAACTACTATCGGTGCTCCGGGAAGATGCTGCGCATATTCCTGCAGCAATGTCTTACTGTCCACAAAAAGCTGCTGTTCTTTTAACATATTCAAAATATGATTTGTGGCATACTCTCTTGAAGCTTCAATACCCGCATCAAGATAAATCGCCCCCAATAAAGCCTCCGTCACATCTGCAAGAATTGAATCTTTGTTACGCCCGCCAAGCTGCTCCTCTCCGTGCCCGAAGAAAATGTAATTTCCCAGATTCATACTTCTTGCACATATGGCAAGTGACGGCTCGCAAACCATCGACGCACGCTTCTTGGACAATCCGCCCTCGGGAGTTTCCGGATATTTTTCAAAAAGATACTCGCTGGAAATAAGCTCCAAAACAGCATCCCCCAAAAACTCAAGTCTCTCGTAGTGGTTGCGCTTATATATTTTCATTTCATTCGAAAAAGAACTGTGGGTAATTGCCTCAAGCAGCAAATTTTTGTTTTTAAAAGTGTACCCGATTTCTTTTTCAACCTCTTCAATAATTTTAGCTGTATCCATATATTTCCCTATACTTGGCAAAAGCCCCTGCGGGGCTTTAATTTACAGATTTTTTGCACGTCTTATTACCAGTACGGCATCATCAAGATTATTGATGTTATACAAAGTATCCTTGGGAAGCACTACGTTAAACTGCTCCTCCATGCGCATTACAATTCTGCACAAATCCAAAGAATCTGCGCCCAAACCATCTACAAAGGTTGTGTTATTTTTAATTTCATTGGGATCAACCTTCATGACTTCGGCAATAATTCTCTTTAATATGTCTATTTCCATAACTTGCCTCCAAATGCTTTCAATCAGGTTTTATGGTTTACCGGCTTTTCAAGCCTGCCTGCTGAATTGAAAACATCAATATAGTTTGAAAATCTGTTTTCAAACTTCGGATTCACTCCGCAATATGTGAAATTTTAGTCTTCTTTTGAAAGTTTATCAATAATCTTTGCGTTAATATTCTGCTCTTTAAATGTAATCGCCTGCAAAACGGAATTTTTGATTTCAACCGATTTTGAACTTCCGTGCGTCTTGATTACAAGGCCGTTAAGCCCCAGAAGCGGTGCTCCGCCATAATCTTCAAGCGAAAAGCCGCGAAGCGTCTTCTTCAAAGTCGGCTTTATCAGCAAGCCGCCGATTTTTGCTTTAAGACTCGACATAAGACCTTTTTTAATAACTTTTATGAGTGCATCCGCAACGCCTTCGTACATTTTTAAAATAACATTGCCGGTGAAAGCTTCGCATACGATTACATCAACATCACCGTTTGGAATATCACGTGCTTCAATACTGCCTACAAAATTAATATCGGGACAGTTCTTAAGAAGAGGATATGTTTCTTTTACAAGTGAATTTCCCTTTTCCTCTTCGGCACCGATGTTTACGATTGCAACCTTCGGATTCTTAATGTTTAAAACGTTCTCCATATAAACCGAGCCGATATGCGCAAACTGAACAAGATGCGAAGAACGCGCATCAACGTTGGCACCGCAATCTATCAACAGGGAACATCCCTTTGTGGTAGGGATCAACGGAGCAAGCGGAGGTCTCTCGACACCTTTTAACCGCCCTACAATAACCTGACCGCCTACTAAAACGGCTCCGGTTGAACCGGCCGAAAGAAATGCATCGTACTCGCCGTCACGTACCAGTTCAAGGCCTTTAACGATGGAGGAATCTTTCTTTTTGCGAATAGCCATTACCGGCGGCTCGTTGGGACTGATAACTTCCTCGGCATTTAATACCGTCAGGCGATCGGTCGGATATTTGTATTTACTAAGCTGTGCATTAATAGCAGCCTCCTGTCCCACCAGGCACAGGAAAATCTTTTCAGATTCATTTAACGCTTCAATCGCACCTTTTACAATTTCACCCGGTGCGTTGTCACCACCCATAGCATCTACAACTACTTTAATATAATCCATAATAGCCCTCGAATCACATTTAATACATATATAGTCATACCTTTATACTATACAAAAACACAAGAAAAAAAGCAAGAAAAAAGGACTTTCGAAACGAAAGTCCTCCTTAATAATTCATTAAATTAATCAACAGCTACGATTTCTTTCTTGTTGTAAGAACCGCATGCCTTGCAAACTCTGTGAGGCATCATTAAAGGACCGCACTTAGAGCACTTTACAAGTGTAGGAGCGCTCATCTTCCAGTTTGCACGTCTCTTATCTCTTCTACCTTTGGAAGATTTATTCTTGCGACAAATAGACATCGTTACACCTCCCTTTTCGCGTTAAAGATATCTGTTATTGCTGCCATTCTGGGATCAGGGACAAATGTATCACAACCGCAGTCACCATTGTTTCGGTTGGTACCGCATACAGGACACAGTCCCTTGCAGTCGTCCTTACACAAAACTTTCATCGGCAGGCTCATAATCACTTCATTGTTAACAAGAGTTTGAACATCCATTTGATAACCATCCATGAAATACTGCTCGTCGTCATCTATCTCATGGTAGCCGTCGGGTTTAACGACCGTGTATTCAAATGAAACCGGAACATCCACGTTGACATCCTGAAGACATCTGTCACAAGACATCTTAAGTAAAACATCAACCTCACCCGTAACACTAAGCTTATCATCTCCCAAATAGTCGATTCCAAGCTTTAGATCACCTTTTTCAACAACAGTGTAATCAACATATCCGTTTGAAAAAGAATCCGTATCAAGGTGAACAAGGATCTCCGAATGCTTACCCTTTAAGTCAAAAAACTCAGAAAGGTTTACAAACATACTCTCACTCCTATCCACACTTGAATTAGTATAGCGACAGCCCTTTACTTTGTCAAGGTATTTTTTATTTCAAGAGGGCTATTTAATTAAAAAGAAAGCTTTGATATAATAATACCATGATTCGCAATAATTCTTTCGGTTTATTACAAATAAATAGCGAAACTTGCCTTGTTCCCATGCGCCAGGCTTTGGCCGACAGACTCGAAATCGTAACCTTAAACGATGACGGGCGTAAAATATGGGATTTATTGGCGTGCGAAACAACCGTCACGGAAATCGTTGAAAAACTGATGGCAGATTCTTTAACCGGTGAAAGGTCCGTCGACAGTCTTACCGCAACGGTAACAGACTTTTTGCGTATTCTGCGCTCTAAAGATATGCTTATTGAAAAATCTCTGCCCGAAGAATCTTTCAATAAATTTTCGGCACCGCAAACATGCGTTAAAATCGGTTCGGCATTAATATGCATAAAGTCGCACTTCGATATTATTTCGCCAAGCCTTTATGACTTCGTGGTACCCTCAAATGACACTTTACGGTACAACCAGTTCGTTTCTTTTGATTTCGGTTTTAAAAAGCCTTCCGAAAACGGTAATGTAATTGCACGTAACAACTACACTACCATCATGGAGCTTTCCGATAAATACATTTTGCTGTATCACGAATTTTCACAGATTAAAGAAGTCCATATTTCCAAGGATTACCGCTATGTATCGGTTTATGCGACGGGTATTCCGGGCGAAACGCTCAAATCCGAATTTTCGCTTGCATTAAGAGATTGCGTGTTGGCTTTACTGAAAGAACAAGGCTACCTTATGCTGCACAGTGCATCTGTTCTTTACAAAGACAGGCTTTACTGCTTTTCAGCCCCGTCCGGTACCGGTAAAAGTACACACACCAATCTGTGGAGCAAGCTTTGCGACACTCCTGTCATTAACGGCGACTTGAACTTACTTAAAGCAACCGATCATGGTGTAATCGCATATGGTACTCCCTGGTGTGGCACTTCCAAAATATATTCAACCGAAAGTTATCCGTTGGGCGGCATTATTTTTTTGAAACGTTCCACCGCAAATGCTGCTTCCAAACTTGATGCCGATGCAGCATTGCCTCAGCTTATTGCAAGGCTCACAACCCCGTATTATAATCAAGCCGATTTCGATAAGATCTGCGATGCAGCCCAAAGTCTTGCCTGTGCCGCAAAATTTTACGCACTCTCCTGCACTGCCGACGCAGATTCCGTTGAAACCATTAAGGCAATTTTGTAAATTTATTTCTAAAGTACCACTGCACTTACTCTGTATTGAAAAAGCATCCGACATACACATATCGGATGCTTTTTTTATTTTTGCCGGTTTCTGATTTGCGAGTATTTGCAAAATATCATCGACGCAAATTTAGGCTGAATATCAAAAATCGCCAAAGCACACAAAGTCTTAAACTTTGGAAACTTCACTTTTCTTTTAAATTTTTTGAGGCTTATTACCGCATCATCCCACATGGCAGGGTCGATGCTTTCTTTTTTACGGTAAATGCGTCCCAACAGGTAAAAAGAAAACTCTAGCGCCGCATTCTGCGACAATCTGTAATGTTTTGGATAGTTTTTCTTATAAAACTCCGTATTGTCGATACGTGCCTTCAAGCCGTCAAAATGTCTTGCTATATTTCCATCATAAGAAATCGAGTCTTCATTCTGAAAATAAAAATACACCGGCTCGGACGTAACAACGCATCCGTTTGCTGCATCAATAATGTGCGGAAGCGCATATATATCTTCGTAAAAATGTTCTTCGGTATACCGGACACTGTCAAATATGTTTTTTTTGTAAAGCTTGCCCCAAGCCTGATTATAGTTTAGCCCGGTTGACAGAAAATACCGCTGAGTATCTGCCTTGGAAAAGCTTTTGAAATCATTTAATTTACGTGCTATTCGCTTAAACTTTACATCGTTGCACAAATAGTACGATCCGCACACAAGGTCGACCCCTCTTTTAACGGCAGCCTCAAGCATATGCTCTATTGCGTACTCCGAAAGTGCGTCATCATCGTCCACGAAAACAATCCATTCGCCCAAAGAAGCCTTAATGGCCGCGTTTCTTGCAGCCGCAGGCCCTTTCTTTTCACACGTGATTAACTTTATGCGATTGTCGTTTGCCTGCTCGCTTTGTAAAATGGCATATGTATCATCCGTCGAATTGCTACCCACAAAAATAATCTCAAGATTGTCATAGCTTTGATCTGTAATAGAAAGCAGACATCTTTCGATTGTTGCGGCTGCATTCACATATGGCACTATTACGGTAACAAGAGGTTTTTCATTATTATCATTGTTTGTTTTCTTCATGCATTAATTCCAATTTACAATCGTTTATAGTGTAAATATAATCACAAACTTCCATAACCTCGGGCCTGTGAGTTGTTAAAATAACCGTCTTTAAGGTTGAATCGGAAATTATGTTTTCGAGAAGCTGTTTTTCGGTAGCAATGTCCAGCGCACTTGTTGCTTCATCAAGCATCAGAATCGGTGATCTGCGTACAATTGCCCGTGCAATCGACAAACGTTGTGCCTGGCCTTCTGAAAATCCGCCACCGCGCTCTTTAATTTCACTGTTGATGCCATCGGGAAGTTTTTCCACAAAGTCCCACGCGCAGGCCATTTTCAGCGCTTCAATTATTTCTTCATCGGTAGCATCTTCGCGTACATTACGCATATTTTCGGCAATCGTCCCCGCAAACATCGTATTTCCCTGTGGCACATAAGCTATAAGCTGCCTGATTGAAGCAGAAATTGGAAGCTTTTCCGCACTATCATTATAAGTATTATCGCCATACGTCAAATATGCATTACCGCATTTTGGATTAATGATAGCCAAAAGAAGTCTTAACATAGTAGTCTTTCCCTGCCCGGAAGGACCAATCAGGGCAACAATGCTGCCCGGATGAGCTTCAAATGAAACATTATCAAACACCTCTGTACCGTTTGCATACGAAAACGATGCATCAGAGACCGAAAGGCCAACGCCTTCCGAATGATGTTCTTCATAAAATTTCTTTACGTCATCAAAATGACTGAAATCTTCTTTCGGAAGGTTTTCAAACACCATCATACGCCCGACGGCATTTGAAAGATTTATTGCCGAGGGAACGATACCCATAAAGCCTTGAATTGATGCGGAAAGCGAATTTGCAAGGCCTATCAGCATGGTCATCGAGCCGTACGTCAAATACCCGTTCCATACTCTGAAAATACCGAACCCCATGGTCGAATACGTTACTATAATCGAAACAATCATCAAAATCAGCGAATTTGTGGCGGTAGCTTTTTGATATTTCATACGCACGGAAAGATTTTCGTTTTGAACTTTATTAAGTTTGTTTTTATAACTTGAAATCATATCAAAAGCTTTGATAAGTTGAATGTTTACAAACGATTCCGATATAAACAGCGACATATTTCCGCTGTTATTCATGGAAGCTTCATTAGCTTTCTTTAATCTTTTCCCGTTTTTACCGGTAACAAACAAGTTAAGCGGAATGCTTACTAACGCAATCAATGCAAACATCGGATCGTTTTTAAGCACGATAATCAGTGAGGAAAGCAGCCTTACAATGTGTAACACCACGTTAGGCACCAAGGTCAGCAGTCCGTTTGAAATCAAAGAGGTATCACCGCCCCACCTTGCGGAAATATATCCCGAAGAATACCGGTCAAGGACTTCCCATTCCGATGTCATAATCTGTTCGTACATATGTGCCTTGAGTGAATTCTCCACTTTGGCATTTATGTAAGTCAAAAAGTACATAGAAATCTGCGAAACCGCCAAATTGCCAAGTTGAGCACCTATCATCATGGCAAACGTTCTGATTAATTCGCCTACCTTGTGCCCTGTAATTATATCAATCATATCACGGGAAACAAAAGCCCCGAACAATGATACGGCAATTCCCGCAAGCCCCAACAAGGTATACAAAACAATAAACAGCCAGAATTTTCGTGCATAAAAATAAAGCCATTTAAGTTTTCGCTCAATGGTTTTTATTCTTTCTTTCCTTTTTCTTCTTTTTGCCTGCTGTAAATTTTTCGTCATATTTTTAAAAGGCATCACAAAAATGTGATGCCATTAAGTAATCTTTAAATGCTGTAATAATATGAAACTTTGAATTCTGTTGCTATACAGTTGCAGTGCTGACTATCACTCGTCTCATAGTAGGAACAGTTACTAACATTTACAAATGTGCCGCTTACATTGTCCCACTTCTTGTACTGCGGATTTGTAAATTTAATATCGGGAATACCAAAACTGACATTTTCACCCGGATTCACATGTCCATCAAAAATAATCGTAAGAGTGTTGCCGCTCAAGGAAGAACTGGTGCATCTTGTAACAGCGGGCTCTTCGTATATTTCGCCGTTACCGATAAACGTTACTCTTACCATTACATAGTTGAATTCTCTGCCGGATAAGTTCTTTCCCTTAATTTCCATTTCCGAATGAGAACCGGAATTATGATTAGCCCACCATGCTTCCCATTCCCACGTTCCATCATCGCCACCACTGTTTTGGAACAATCCGTCAGGTTGTCCGCCGGCTGCTAATATAGGATTCATATAATCTGCCATAAAACTTTCTCCTTATGTTCGTGCCTTATTATAGCAATATCGTATTACTTAGTCAATAAACAGTTCCCGCCAATGCCAAGCTACAGCTTCATCAGGGCATACAATCTGCTGCGTTTTCGCGCGTTGTCCAAAACCGCTTTCGTGCTTGTATTACGCACCGTTTTGTTGTTCTTTGCAAATCGTGCATAAGTAGCAACCCACAAAACCGGCCATGTCACAAAACACTTTGAAGCGTTTGGATAATTATCCTTCATCTGATTGTGAAACGCTTTAAACAAGCCTGTAAGTGTGGGATTCGAAGCATTTACCATCCGCTCCGAAGATGACTCTCCGTACGCCCCGGCACTGATAATCTCGTCAATCAGTAAAAATTCAAATTCTTCATCTAATCCTACCGCATCGTAATTAACGACAAAAAAATCTTCCCCGAAAAACTTACGCATAAGACTTTCCATGTTGTCCGAAAACGTCCTAAGACCGCACTTTTGCGTAAGGTCCATATATTCTTTGTATACGGAAGCGTCCGTGCACTCATGCCAAAACAGGGCCCAGTCAAAAATAAGCTTTATGCCAAAGCCCGCATACGCGAAATGCTGCGCCATATGCACCAGAAAATACAACGCTTTCATGGCATCCGGCAACACCCGCACGTTTTCCCCACCAATATTTTTTTCGACAAACGAATACCCGTCACTTTCAAAAATTTCGGAAATTGCACGGTTAAGCTTTACGTTTTCAAAAGAACGGTTGGGCTTTATGTGAAGTTCAACCTCAACTCCCAAATCGTTTATATAGGCTATATGATGCGGTGAATTCTGCGATTGTTCACGCAAATATCCCATATTTGCAAAAAGCTTTTCTATATCGCCAAGTCGGTCTGTATTTTTTATATATAAATCAATATCTCCGAAATTGCGAAGCTTAGGATTGGGATAATACGATGCGGCATCAATACCCTTAATAACGCATGCTTCAATCCCGGCATTCTTTAAGGCTTTATCTACCGATACGGTCTCTCGATAAAGAATGTCATATGCCTCCACGGATTTCATGCCAATATAATTTGTAATGCTTTTAAACATTTTGTCATTTGCAAACGCTTCACTGTATAACGGTGCTATACGACGCCTGCTGACGATTTCAAACGCCTGCGTAAGCGAGAACGGCTCAAAAGAATAATCCAAACCATTTATCGCATTTTTAAAATTTCTGCACAAAACGTCAAATACGTCTTTCGTACTGAACTGCTGCATTTCTTCTTTATGCGTATTATCTTCCGATCTGCTATTGCTCATCTGCCGCTCTTTCCTTAACATCACAATCAATGCAACCTACATATATCTTCTCATCTTTAATCTTTTCAAACACGGATGCATTTGCAAAGAAAACCGTTTGCTTATTATCCGCTTTGCAAAATCTTAAAAAAACAAATCCAGAAATTGGAGGTGTTACAACATTAAATGTGTGCGTACCGTTTGATTCAATCATATTAAGCACAATCCACTTTGAAATGTCAAAAGACGTTTTATTGCCTTGCTGGTCAAACACTTCCAAAAATGCATCGTTGTCAAAATATGCCCGTGCAAAGCCTACATTTTCGATTGATATTTTCCACATCATGAGCGCTTCAACCGGATCGGGCAACATTTCACAGGTTACATTTCTTAACACAAATCTGTATCCCAAATGACAGCTGAAATAGTCATAACCATTAAAATCTTTGTATATTCCGGAAGGCCATACAAGTTTCTTTAAATTATCAATAAAACGCACATCATGGATGCGATTCAAATACGTAAGGTGCAGCTTTGAGCAGTAATTAACGGTTTCCGAAAGCGAATGTCTGATTTTATACAAAGCATCTTTTTCATCATTCCACAATGCCTCGCCACCATACGGCACGCGGTCGCAAAGCGTTGAAACGTAGTCAATTTCCTCGGCCGGCAGCCATGACTGCTCACGCTTAACCTGTGCTTTTGCTTTATTACCAAATGTACCAAGATGGGTTTCCGAACCCATAATAGCATCATCAAAAAGACCGACCGTTTTTTGCTTGGTATCTTCCCCCTCCGGGAAAAGAATACGCACATATGCAGGTCTTCTTACGGCAAGATAAGCCGTATCGTTTATATCGGAAAGAAGTCTTTCAGATAGTTTTTTTAATCGCGCGGGTGAAAGATATTTTGAAGAATGCATCTCACCCCAGTTACCGATAAGAAGTCCCTGATACACAAAAATTATATCCTTAAACTCTTCCATAACCCCTACGAGCTGTGAAATATGCTCAAGTATCATATCTTCGCTGTCCGGTTCATTATCAAGACACTGTCCGACAGTGTCGTAAACCACGCGGACTATCATTTCAAGACCATACATCTTGAAAAACATAAAAATATCATGAAGATCCTTAAGTGCTTTTTCGTCTAACGGATTGCGACGATACCGACTGATATCAATTAACACGAAAGCAAGGGCATCGTTATTTTCAAGTGTATACTTTCTTTCGGAAAAGTTTAATGCATCTCCAAGCTTAAACGTATGAATCTGGTACCATCCCCTACACGGATTTACCAATTCTTCAGTTGTCTCCGTAAACTCAGCGGGACAAAAGTGAATCTTCTTTAAGTTTTTCGATACTTTCTGCTTCATCCAAAGCTCCTTTATCCAGTTTGTAGTACTTTATTCGAGCCCATACGGCGCAGATGGAAAAAGTCATTCTGAACATATAAATCATAGGCTTAATGATGCCCGAATGCATGCTTTTGCCCTCTGTTCTGGCATACATTATTGCGGGAATCTCGGAAATTTTAAATCCCAAAAGAAGCATCTGCATCAGCATGTTCGCATCCGGATACTTATCGTCAAAATGTGAAAACCTTGAATAATACCAGACTGCCTTACTGTCAAGTCCCTGAAGCCCCGAAGTCGGATCCATTATTTTCTGCCCTGTCGCAAGTTTAATAAGATTTCTAAACCACACAAAAGCAATCTTTTTGGTAAGCGGCACTGGAAATGAAACTGCCCCGTCCACGAATCGTGAGCCGATAACAATGTTTGGACATCTGCCATCCGCATCGGGCGTTTTCATGGCATTATATATACGTAAAACATTTTCGGGATCGTGCTGCCCATCGGCATCCATCTGAATAACATACTTGTATCCGCGTCGACATGCATATTTATATCCCAACTGCAGACCGCTTCCGTAGCCTAAATTATATACATGGGTAACGACAGCATGACCTCGTTTCTTCACAATATACTGTGTGCCGTCACTTGACGCATCATTCATCACCAGGATATCGCAAATCGATGATATTTCAGGGGCTTCCAATTTATCAAGCACCGGTCCGATAGTTTTTGCCTCATTATATGCGGGAATAATTATTAAAACATCCTTCTTTGCAGTTTCCATACCAGTCTCCCTGAAAGATTTGTCCGGCAAAAGAAAAGAGACACCTCAATTACTGACGTGCCTTGCTTTCGTTTCGTCAAAAATCAAACATCAATATCAAAATAACTTCCGCTTTATTCATTTTCCTTGCCCGACAATCTGAAATCATCTCCGATAACTTTTGACAATTTATTCAAAATAATCTCATTCTCCTGATTGAGCAATGACACTTGTATTGCAAGTTCATTATTCTTGCGGGTCAAATCTGAAATTCGTATACTCACAAAAAATCCCGCATAAATAAATACCAAAAGAATTATGAATATTAATATAACGCCTCTTAACGAAACGTATGATGCCCATTGCGTGGGATTTATGGCAAAAGAAGCTACAATAAGCGCCACAGCCACTACACCCCAGGCAAGGCTGAACGTTTCATTAATCTTTCGCTTGGCAAGGTAAAGTATTGAAATTACCAAAACAAACGTACCAATTATTCCAAGCGCAATTTTAATATATAATCCCGAAGCTATCATAGCATTCTCCATCATCCCGATAATGCGGGGTCCGTTTATTACTTATCTTTTTACATATACAAGATTGGACGGTCTGCGGCCTTTTCCCTGCTTTAGAATATTACCGTTACAGAAAACATGCACATCCAGCGTTTTTTCCATACTCCGTATTCTGAAATATGCTACGGTAAAGCCCACCAATGCGCCTGCAAGCAATCCCGATCCATACCAGATAACCGGCCACTTTGTGGCAAATACACTTACCAGCAACGTTACCGAGAAAAATGAAAGTGAAGTAAGTGCGGCACCGTTTAGATCATTAAAATAATAAAGGAAAATTATTATCGAATACATAATAAACATCACGAAATATCCTGCGCACAGGCACGGATAAATACGTAATGTTTTGCCACCGAAACCGAATCTCGGAAGCAAAATCATTGCCAGCAGAAACAGTGGCGTTGTAACAATAAACTGAACACGTGTAAGTGTAACAATTTCCTTCATAAGCTGACGGAACATTCTTGTTTTGGCGGTTGTAATATCCATCCCGCGTCCGCCGATAACCGATTCGGAATATGACTTATATCGTCCATGGAAATACATTTCAACTCTTGTAAGGAAAATAACGCTTGCCGTAATATTGGTAAACATCGCAAGACATGTAGCCATATCATACGGCTGGTTGCACACAAAACTTTTTACAACTACCATCCGGTCATCTGTAGTCCAGAACACAAAATTGTGTATATACAAGCCGAAAATATATAAGAAGTTTGCAATTACAAGCTGCCAATAACGCACAAAATAAGGAAGCACTGCTGTATATCTTCCGGAATTTTCCTTAAAGTATCTTAAAAACAGTGAAAACTCAAGACAGGCGATAATAAACAAACCCACATCCAAAGATACGAGCATGGCAATATCCGTCGGTACACCGAATATGTAATGAAGTATCAGCGACAAAAGAAGTGTAATTGCCATACCCGTTACATAGAAATACGATATACGCTTATAGTCTTTACATATCGAAAGATACAACATTGTATAGAAAGTAAACATCAAGCTCATATATCCGAAAAATCCCAGAAATACGTACCAGATATTTACGCCACCCACATTATGCTCGTGAATGCAGAAAAACAATGCCGGAATAAAAGAAAGAATCGTATTCATGAAAAGCCCCATGTAATAGCAAGGCTGAATGTCTTCATAGCGCTCTTCGTATATTACATCGGACATATATCTTGAGATAACCGCATTAAACGGCGATGCCGTCAGCAACGAGAAAATAAACATGTACAGAACCGTGCATGAATAAAGCTCGCGGGTTGCGTAATCAAGCTTTGAAAAGCCCAAAAGCACCTGCATCAGCAATACTACCGCAATGATAATCAACATCGGGGCAATCGTAACAACAACCGAATACCCACAGCCCAAAAGTTTACCGGTCAATGTGTTTTTATTAAATATCTTGTTTAACTTAATTCCAATGCCTGCCATAATTTTCCCTGCTATAATTTACTCAGATAATTTTTCATAGATATTTTTGTAAGTTTCTTTCATGAACTCAATACGATAACGGTTAATAAGACGGTTGTAACCGCATTCTCCCATCTTAACGCATTGTTCGGGTGCTTTTGCAAGCTCAACTATTGCATTCGCTATTTCAGTGGCGTTCATAATATGTGTAATGATACCTGCCACACCGTAATCATCGTTATCTCCTAGTATAAGTTCGTGACAGTTACCTACATCTGTTGCAATAACCGGCTTTTTAGCCGCAAAGCTTTCCAAAATTGTAAGCGGCTGTCCCTCACTGATACTTGTAAGAATTGTAAAATCCATTCTTCCAAGATAGTCAAGCACATTAACCCGGCCTGTAAATTCAATATCCTTAACCGAAAGTGCATCCACAAGGTCATAACACTCATCAGCATACTCAACATCTTCATCTGTCGGTCCCATAACCCACAATTTTAAGTTAGGAACTCTCTCTTTGGCAAAAGCAAATGCCTGAATTAAAGTTTTAACATCCTTTATGGGAGCCACGCGAAGCACAGCGCCTACGTTGATATAGTCGGCATCGTCCTCGGTCTTTCCCGAAATATCCTTAAAGCGTTCCACATCTATACCGTTAGGTGTAACCTGCTGCTTTGCCGTAGGGCATCCGATTTCTGCCTGAAGCTCTCTTGCATGCTCATAAAGGCTTGTAACTATATCAGCCTTATTATAGGCAAGTGCGGACATCTTTCTAAACTGCTCAATCCAGATATTTTTATATATTCCCTTTACCCAGGAAGCTTTTATAATTTCTTCTTCTCGTTCCCTTGTATATATACCATGCTCTGAAATAAGAAGTTTGGAACCATACAAATGATTTGCCATAGCACCTAAAATTCCGGCATATCCCGTTGCTACACAATGATATACATCAGCTTCGGGAATGTTAGTTTTAAGCACCAGGAACAATGGCAAATATATCGATCGCATTGTCCACAAAAAGTCCGAAAAAACAATCTGAGGATAATTGGCATTATAATATTCCGTAACGATTTTTAAAAAATCCGCGCCCATCACAAGATCGTCTATAGCAAACTTATCCTGCTGAAACATATCGAAAATCGTCGGCCAATCCACTCTGTTATTCATGATAAGACTTCTTAACGCACGATATTCGTTTCTTTTAAGTTTAGTGCGTCTTCCGATTTTCTTACCGGTGCTCCAGTCAAAATCATCAAGATAAGCTTCATACACGGCAGTCAAATTATCCGGGAAGTCAAATGTAAACTTAGCACTCTGTTCACGATTTGAAATTATTGAAAGAACCACAAATTCGTGCTCCGGGAATGACTTTATCATACTGTGAATCCAGCTCGATACACCCCCGACAACATAAGGGTAACACCCCTCTGCGACAATACATATTTTCATATCTACACTCCGGCATCTTCTAACGATTATCTTGCAAGCTTAATGGTAATGTTTTCACTCTCCACATCAATAAGATAAGCGTTATCCTCTATTTTTGTATAAGAAGCACCACTTATCGAATCAATCTTCTCGCTGTGGGTTCTTAATATAAACCAGCATCCGTTATCATCCATTCCGGTCACCTTCAGCGAAATGGTATCATCTTTTCTTAAACTTTCATAATCTATATTCAGGAATGTTCTTACTCTTAAATCGCTCTCGGTAAGTGTTGTATTGTCAAATACTCTGAACGGCTTCCAGAAAGTTGCAAGCGAACTTGACATATCATTGTATATGTTTTCCCACTGGTCGTCCACGGACTCAGGCCATGCGACATCGCTCATACTGAGCTTAGCATTATCATATGCAAGAACGGTCTCAATACTCTTTAACATTAAATCTTTTGAGTAAGTGAACTTTTTGGTGTTGCTGGTAAGTGACTGCAACGTAATATCGTCCGTTATATAGCTAAGTATCGGCAAGTCAATATCGGCATCACACGCAATCGTACGCACATTTTTAAGGTACCGGTTTGCAAGTGCCTTATTAAGCTCATCTTCGTCTTTTAAATCCAAAAAGGCGCTTGTAATGTCATATCTGTTATCAATCACATCATAGTAATCGCTGTCATATTCAAGCTTATCCAAAAGCGAAATGCCCGACGCATGTTCAAGTGACATACCTATTTCGGCAGCACGTTCCTTAAACAATTTAAGGTAAGTTACGTAATAATCGTATTCCGGTGCTACCGAATCGCTGTAATTGTACTTCGGAGTCATAAAACATGTATATTTCATGCCATACTTTTCTGACAGCGAAATAAGTGTCGGCCACATAGCCTGGCTTTGGAACGAATCAAGCGATCTTGAATATATCTTATTTATATTTTCGTCATTTTCATTGGCAAGAAGCGGAAAATCAATTACCAAAGTATTCTGGGCGTTTACAACCGGGTAAATCTGATAAGAACTCAACTCATTTATCATTGCGCTCAATATGCCGAGTCCCGTAGTCTCTGACATGTAATCTCCAAGTACGCAGAATACCTGCGCCTTGCCTAAGCTGTTGCGCCATATGACAGCGGGAAGCAGCTCATTGCCATACTCGTAATCGTCAAAATACTCATCCATAATGCCGACCATATAGGTCTTTGTGCCACCGCTTGTAACAAACCACGGCATTTCAAGATCTAAATCCTGACGCCATGCATCTTTTGCTTTTTCAGGCTTATAAATTGTCTCTCCGCCCAGCAAAAAACCTTCAAAAAGTTTAAGGCCTTCAACTTCGACGGAAGGCTCTCTTACATACGAAACACCCATAAGTTTGCAAAGTTCCTTGTCGTCAAAGAACTTTACGTCGGGCATATTGCAAAAAACTACCGAAACACCCTTGTCGGTAATGTCAAAAAAGAAATCAACATCTTTGGCAAAGTCAACGTAGTTTGAATCTACTATCAGGAAATCCGGCAACGGCATCGTTGAAACATCCAGATATTCGATGCTTTCACCAACAGCCAGATCACGTTTTGTATAATTGGTCCACTGACCTACTATACTTCCGATATTAGTGTCAATATCCCCGATAAAAAGCGTATAATCATTTCCTTTAAATGAGCTTATACCGCTTTCTTTGGCATCAACGGATGTCTGCTTAAAGCTTTTATTGGGAACGACCTTAAGCTCCTTGTATTCGTTAATTGTGAACTCATTTTTGTTTTCGGTAACAATCTGACTGAATTGAAACAAAAAGAACACAATCCCCATCACTATTAAGATAATCAGATAATTTCTGCGTGAAATCATACTTACTCCTAATTTATGTTATATCCGTAATCTATTGCAAAATTAAACAGTCTGTAAGGATTCTGTTCAATCTTATAGCACACAAAATTGTCGGTTTCAAAATATGTTGAAACCTCGTTAGGGTACAACGTTGCAAAGGCCTGAACCCAATAAAAAACTCTTGACATCAGCACGAAACGGCTCTCGCCGTAATAGGCATAAACCTCACTCTTTTCATGCAAATCCATCAATGCATATTCTTCCGAAATCGGATTGCCCACGCCATCGTACTCTTCATAATATTCAATCGGATATTTCTCCACAAACACAAAAACTGTTTCGGAAGGAATTCTTACCACACCCATGTTACCGATGCTTTCCATTCTCAGCAAAAAATCAATCAGCTGAAAATGATACCCGTGTCCGTAAACCATCTGTAATGAATCCGATGAACCGCATATCGTCCAAGTAAAATCCTTTTCGTTGGCAATGATTTTGGTGATACACTCAATCTCATCATTCATTTCGGCAGCACCGCCAAGCTGTGGATCTCTTATGTAGTTTCCGCTCAACAGCCAAACCGCAAACCCGGTAATAAAAAACGCCGAGGCCAGATCCGCATATCGCACGGACACATTTCTTTCGAATAAAATGAATAAAAGAGCATCAATCAAAACCGAAAAGCCCATACCGCATGTATACCCGAAATAAACCGAAGCCCTGTTCATATCCATAAGTGATATTATTCCGAGCGCATTTGAGCTTACAAGGATAATACTGAATGCCATAAAAAGCCCTACACTTAAAACCATCGCACCGTACATTCTGTTATGCTGTGCGAAAGCCAAAATATAAATACCCGCTACACACAAAGCAATCGGCGAAAGCAAAAACAGATATGTAAATAAGCTTCCCTCGGGTTTAACAACCGAGTATTTTACGGAGCTCACAATCGCCTCGAACTTTGCAGCTATTTTGTCAACAAGTGACACTTTTTTGTTATCGTCAGTTGTCTGAGACTGTTCGTTGGTATTTACAATCGTATGACTCTCTACGGTATTTCCGGTGAAATTGTTTTCCATCTCTTCGGATATAGAATTATCTTCCCACTCGGAATTTTGCATAACAGACAATCCCCATTGAAACGAGGAATGAAATTTTGTACCGGATGCAAAAGCAATTACCGCAGGCAAAAGAGACACAACTACCGCTACTGCCAGGGTTGTGACAATTTTCCCAAAATACTCTTTTTTAATAAACCATGCAAAATAACCGATAGCCATGGCCAGAGCACCCAGGAAAATTATTACCGCCCCGTAAAGATGAACCGTAAATGCTGTTGAAAAGCAAGCCAAAAATCCAAAAAGATATTTATAGTTTTGCTTTGATTCGGAGCCTCGTAATTTTCTGCGCTGCTCTCTGAAAAATTCATATCCGCAATACAGCGCCGGAAGCACAAACATAATTCCGTATTCCTGCGGAAGCGAAGAACGATATCTGGTATACGTATTGTCTTTCAGAAAATCCGAAACGGTAAAAATCAAAGTACCTGCATACGGCGTATAATGGTAACGACATATACATTTCAACACACACAATAAAACCAGTGCATCAAAAACTACCTGTACGAAAGCCATCAGTCTTAAAATAACATATGTATCAATACGAAATACCGCATGAATATAATAAACCACATTATGAAATCCATACGGATATATACCTGCAGTAAACAAATCGTTGTCGCAAAGACCGTTTACCCAATAATTATGAACGACGATATCCGAGGCCTTGTAACCGTATACCGTTATGGCATCAACTCCGTATACATAAAACAGTGATGCCAAAACTCCGATTATCAGTACAACATCAACCCAGTTTTTGACATATGTTACCCGGAAATTTTCCTTAAGGCTTACATATTTTCCCCTGATAACCGGGATTTTCCGGTCTCTGTACGCTTTTACCTTAAGCTGACCGCCGGTCAGCTTTCTTAATGTAGCCCACGAATCCGAAACATTCTGTATAAACGGAATGTTTTCAAGCTTAACCTTAATGATGACTGCCGGAACAATTGTAAACAACAGTAGCGTAAACATGCATGAAATATGCAAAAGTTCCAGCACATACACAAGATTAATTACGTAAAAATTGCCAAGCATCGTATAAAGCATAAAGCGCTCATAGTTATTTTTAAACCGAACGCTTTTGCCCACCACAAAATGCGGCAAAAGAACAGTAATTATAAGATATGATGCAAATAAACCCAATAATTGAAATATTGTGATTACTGTCATCGACATAAATAACTCCTAGCCGAAAGCTCTTATCAATTCAAGCGTTTCGCTGTCAATAATAACCGGTGAAGCTTTCAATTCAGCAAGCGTATTAAAGAAATCTTCTTTTCGCTCGCTGTTAAAATATAATTTCAACCGGCTTGAAAATGATGAGAGCTCGTTGGGGAACATTTCCTTGCTGCGCAGACACCACTTTTCGCACTTTTCATAACTTTTTACTTCCAAAAGTCTTAAACTGACATTCTCGCAAATTTCAGCGGTAACCGCCTCGGGTATTTCTTCGTAAAGAATCTCGGCAATGCTGTCCATTGTATTTGAAAAAGAACGCTGCTCAATCGGTGAAAATACCTTCTGCTTAAGAAGCTTATTCATATATTCCAAAAGATTTTCGGCAACTTCTTTAAGCCTTTCGTCGCGTTTTCTGACAATGTTGTAGCCCTTGGAAACCTTAAGTCTGAAGTCATTAAGCGCATCCTGCAAAATAGATGCTGCATAATGTGCTGTTTCGGAGTCGGCACAATTAAGCGCAAGTGCAATCGACGCAAGATAATCATCGCATTCGCCCTGTGCCACACCCATTACCAGGCTTCTCAGTTCGGACTTATTGGTAATTGTAATCGCTTCTTCGATCGGAACTATATTTCTCTCAGCTTCAACATTTGTTTTAACGATTTCTTTTTCGTGTTCCTTGTTGAATACAACGTCCGAAAGGTCGACATCCGTTCTAAACACGAAATTGTAACCGAACTTTCCAAGCAGCAAAAACAAAATTCCGACGCCGGGCGCCAAAAGCATTATAACTGCCCTATACCATGCAAGATGGCGGTTAACGTTTCTGAAGAACAGCGAAACTATCAAATATACAACTGTAAGTATCAGGTTTATTACCAAAAAGATAATAAACAATATCATGCTTAGTGACATACCTTGCGATCCTCCAGGATAGTTGCGCTAAGGCCCACATCCGTAAAACGTTTCTTAACAATTTCGGCATCATTCTCGGTTGTATTGGATAAAAGTGTGTAAATAGCGTTGTCATCAAGTTTTCCGAGATAGTCTGTATCACGCAGAGTCTTTTCAACGAAAGCGATAACTTTGTTTTTGTCCAAATCATCGAGCGGAATTCTGATAACGGCACAATTGGTAAGATTACGGTTTTCAGCCTTTACAAATGCTTCATACAAAGTTTTAAAGCTTTCTGTTTCAAGCATTCTGGTGCCCGTCTCGTATCTTGTATCTTCAAGTGCAGCCAGATATCTGTTTGCACGAAGCACCGCATTCTGAATAAGAGAAGACAATACCACAAGTCTGTCAGCCTCGCCCAAGGTCATATTTTCCCAAGACAAGCCCCACAACATAACAATTAAACGCATCTCGGAATTTTCAAAAATGGCGTTAGCCATAAGCGGATATCTTGAATCCATATTACGGTTAATGTATACACGCCCCGATGCCAATGTCTGATAAACATCTTCCATTTCGCTATATCTGATTGAATTTCCCAACGAGCGTGCTTTGGGGGAAGTTGCCGAGAAAAGTCGCGCATAGTCTGAATTCGAAACCTGATATATTGCGACATCATTTGTTTTCATAACCTGAGAAACCGTCTCGGCAGCATTAAACAAAACTTCCTCGGGGCTTACTTCATCAAGCTGTGATGTAATGCTGTAAATCTTTCCAACAGAATCGGACTGATTGATAACCTGTGTTTCAAGAATATCTTTAACACGCACATTTGCGGAGTTAATAACCGCAATGTCCTCAATCTGCTGTTTTAAGTAATCTTTTTCTTCTTCGCTTTCGGTCTGCATTGTCAAAATCTGGTCTCTTAAATATCCGACCGATAATCCGACAATAAATATCTGTGCAATCCACACATAAGTATTTGCATCCAGTAAAACCTCGAAAGCGGTTCTGTCCTGAATATTTCCGAGATAAAATCCCACTACTGCCAAAAGCGCCGAAAACGTAGCCTGCTGCTGTCCGAAAATTATTGCAAACAAAAGAACATACAATAAGTAAAGGTCAAGTCTTGCAAAATAATTACTTGAAGCAGCCTTATTGTAGAATATAAAGCAAAGGACAAATACAATCAGATTTTCAATAAAAGGAATAATTACCTTAATAAACCATCCGAGTTTTTTCTTTAAACGCTGTCCCAAAGGAAGATTTTCATCCTCGTCCGACAAAAAGACGTAAGACTTTTTCTTCATGAGCGTCGCTATCTTTTTGACAATTGCGGAAATCGCATTGTAGTTCACGGTACCGAATTCTTCGGTATACAGCGAATTGCTTAATACATTTCTAAACTTGGAATTGTCGTGATTTGATACAAGATCGCACTCGTTATCTATATTGTCGCGCACAAGATTGGCAAGTTCCTCCTCTGTTATGGGGGTGCTTGCCGAAATATGATACAAACTGTTTTTGTGTGAAGAACATACAATTAAGCGATAGAACGCCTCAACCGCATCGTTTTCATAAAGAGGTGAAAATGTTGCGTCCTTGGAATAATGAATAGTCTTCTCTTCCAATGCTTCCAGGCACATTTTTGTGACAGTGTCTTTAATATCCTGACGGCATCCCGGAATGCAATACATACTGTCAAATCGAACAGTAACTATATCAAGCTCACGGTTTTTGGCATAGTTACTGCACATAGTCTCGCCCTGGAACAATGCCTGAGCTTTAAATCCGCTGACTGTTGTATTGTCCGTCTCGCGAATATCTTCAGAGGTATCCTCGCCAAATACCTGATTAGACGAAAAGTAAATAAAACGTCCCTTACCGTACATTGCGTAAGCCGTCAAAATATTAGCAAGCGAAGCCGTATATCTTACGGAATCGCTTTCCTCATTTTGCCACATAAAGTTCGAATCGAACGCACCTGAAAATATAGTAACATCCGGTGCCGCACTTTCGAAAATTTCATTTAAGCAGTTTGCATCATACGGGAACTTATAAAGTTCAAAATGCTTCCTGTAATCTTCCTTTTTGCTAAATCTGCTACCTGACAGGACAGATACCTTATGACCTTCCTTGTTAAGTTTAATAAGCAGATTGTTGACAAATGTTCCGGCGCCGCCGGCGATTAAAATGTTCATAAAACACCTCTGGGGAAAAATAAAGCACAAAAAGTCAATAATACATTTATTTATATCACATTTTGCAATAAAAATAAACCGATTTTTCACTCAATGAAAAATAAAATCAGTATTGTGCGTATTATATCAAGTTTATATTATCCGATTGTGCACTTTCTTATTTTTTAAGGACACAAAAAAGAAGCCCTGTATACGGCTTTATAAATCGATATGATTTATAAGTTTTTATATACGTTTGGCTTCTTTTAATGTCATATATTGTTAAATTCAATTAAGCTGAGCCTGTACTGCGGTAAGTGCTACAACACCTACGATATCTTCCCACGAACATCCACGTGACAAATCATTTACCGGCTTGGCAATACCCTGAAGCATCGGTCCGTATGCCTCGGCTTTGCCAAGACGCTGCACAAGCTTATAACCGATGTTACCTGCATCAAGGTTCGGGAACACCAAAACATTTGCATGACCGGCAACTTCTGAACCGGGTGCCTTGGACTTGGCAACGGACGGAACGATTGCAGCATCAAGCTGTAATTCACCATCCAGGCACAAGCCGGGATACTGCTCATGTGCAATGTTTGTTGCCTCGACAACCTTATCTACAAGCGGATGATGTGCACTGCCCTTTGTGGAATGTGACAGCATTGCAATTATAGGCTTTGCACCCACAAGCTGCTTGAAGCTCTTTGCGGAAGTATCTGCAATAGCCGCAAGTTCTTCTGCATTGGGATCCTGATTCAAACCGCAGTCTGCAAACAGGAATGTACCGTTTTCACCATATTCACAATCCGGGACATCTACAATAAAGAAACCGGAAACAAGCTTAACCCCGGGAGCTGTTCTCAAAATCTGCAGTGAAGGTCTTAAGGTATCAGCTGTTGCATGGCAGCAGCCTGCAACCATACCGTCAGCATCGTTCGCCTTAACCATCACAACACCGAAAGTTAAATAATCGTTTAAAAGAATTTCCCTTGCTTTTTCCTCAGTCATACCTTTTGCCTTACGTGTTTCGTAAAGAAGGTTAACATACTCATCGAGTTTTTCGGTGGTTTTGGGATTTATTACCTGCACCTGAGAAAGATCGACTTCAAGCCAATTGGCGCCATCCATTATCTTTTCTTTATCACCGACCATAATAATGTCGGCAATACCTTCTTTGATGATGTTGGCAGCGGCAATCAATACTCTCTTATCATTCGTTTCCGGTAAAACAATTGTCTTCCTGTCTGTACGGGCCTGTTCTTTAATCTTATCAATAAAAGCCATATCAGTCTCCATTCCGCATTGTTAAGTATGTAACAATGCAAATCTTTTTATGTACACAATTCGTTAACGCATATTGTATACAATTTCTTTGCTTTAACCCGATTATACAAAATAAGATGCGTATTTTTCAAGTATGCGCAATGTACAAAATTAAGTACAATTTCGGGTTGTTTTTATTTTACCAGCATGTTAAACTTTTGACAAAAGAAAAAACAGATTCGAGGAAAATATGACTATTGCTGCTGTAATATGCGAATACAACCCCTTTCATAACGGTCACAAATATCAGCTTGACGTAATCCGTCAAAAGCTCAAAGTCGATTACATAGTACTTATGATGAGCGGTGATTTTGTGGAGCGCGGTGAGCCTGCTTTGTATTCTAAAGAGCTTCGCACAAAATGGGCTTTAGAAAACGGAGCTGACCTTGTTATACTGCTTCCGCTTCCGTATGCTACCGGAAGCGCCGACTTATTTGCTTACGGCGCAGTGTATTTTCTTGAAAATTTGAACTGCATAGACTACTTATGCTTTGGTTCGGAGTCCGGCAACATCGATGACTTATATATTTGCGCGGGGAAATTGCTTAAAGAAGGTCAGATTACTTCACCCGAAATCAAAACTCTTATGAAAGACGGGAATACATTTGCCAAAGCGCGCTCCATTCTTTTCCCGCAATTCAGAGACATACTGGCAGAGCCTAATAATGTTTTAGCCTTGGAATACATAATGCATTTGATTAAATTTGAAAGCAGCATGGTTCCGTTTACCCACATACGTGAAGGCGAAGGCTACGAAGATGACACAATAAGCGACGATTTTACGTACATGAGCGCAACAGCCATCCGCAAGGCTTTGTTTGACGGAAACTTTTCACGCATTACAAACTATGTCCCGTACGACCTAAACAGCATACCGGACAAGCCGGTAAGTCCCGATGATTTGTCGATGGCACTGTACTACTCCTTACTTATCAACACAAACAGCCTTAACAATTATCTGGAAGCTTCCGAAGACCTTTCCAAGCGAATTATCAATAACATTAACAAGTTTGAAAGCTTTTCTTCTTTTGTTGACTTGCTAAAAACAAAAAATTACACGCATTCAAGAATTTCACGAGCACTGTTGCACGTGATGCTCAACATTGACGGCAGCAACACGTATTATAAGCAGTCAATAGGGCATATTTCATGTTTACGGGTATTGGGCTTCAAAGAGTCTGCCGCCCCGCTTATTCGTGAAATTGCAGAAAAATCCAAAATTAAGCTTATCACCAAGGTTCCCGATGAATACGATAAGCTTAACAGTATTACCCGCCAAATGCTGGATTATGAATTGTTTGCTTCAACGCTCTACGACAGCTTATCAGGCAATCATACCCCCGAATATTCAAAAAAGCTTACGGTAATTTAACCGTAAGCTTTTCTTACATCCCCATCCCCATGCCATTAGAAAAGGCTGTATTTTTACCCGTTAATAATACGGACAGTAATAAAGAAAATTCGAACAACGCTCCCGCTTGGTCCCTCGCGTAGCGGCAGGGCTGCCACTCAGCTGACGCCGGCTTTTGTGCGCCGTGCGCCGCCCTGCTAGGCTCGTGCGCTCGTTAGCACTCGCGCTTAGAACCTCGCCAAGCGCCGACGCTGCGGGAAGGTTCGAATTGTTTCTTTATTACTGTCCGTATTATTGCGTTACATTCCGACTTTTCTGACGCCATTTTGCCACACCCGAGCCGGGCAATTCCCCCGCGTGGGGTCTATACAAGATATTTTCTCTCCCTGACCGACAAATTTTTTGTTCTAAACATTGTGTGGGGTCTATACACACGATATGCTTCTACAGACCGACAAATCCTTTGATTTTTATGATATGCGGGGTCTATATGGCAAATACCCTTCCACAGACCGAAATTTGCCTTAATAAAGCAATTTTGTGGGGTCTATCGCAATCAATTTTCTCTATAGACCGACCAGTACCGCTCACAGGCTCGGGTGTGGCGAAATGCCATCAGAAAAAGGTCTCCAAGCGCAAAAAAGCCCTTCGGGCGGCAATAAGTCAGTGCGAACCTTCCCGCAGCGTCGGCGCTTGGCGAGGGACAAAGCGGGAGCGTTGTTCGCACGACTATTGCCGCCTGAAGGGCTTTGAAATTTGAAGACCACTCCTGATGGCATAGGGTGTGTAAAAAATCAGTTTTTAAAGCTATGGATAGGTGCGGGGATACGGCCGGTACGGTTCACAAAATCATCACAGCCAAACCCGTTAACAGGCATTATCGGTGCATGCCCCAGCAAGCCTCCGAATTCAACGGTATCGCCTACCGTCTTGCCGATTACAGGAATAACTCTTACCGCGGTGGTCTTTTGATTAATCATGCCAATAGCCATTTCATCGGCAATGACACCCGAAATCGTAGTTGCCTTGGTGTCCCCCGGAATTGCAATCATATCAAGCCCTACAGAGCATACACATGTCATTGCTTCGAGCTTTTCAAGCGTCAGGGCGCCGGCGGAAACAGCATCAATCATTCCCTGATCTTCGGATACGGGAATAAAAGCACCGCTTAAACCGCCTACATACGAAGAAGCCATTACACCGCCCTTTTTAACCTGATCGTTTAACAAAGCAAGTGCTGCGGTAGTTCCCGGTGCGCCGGCATATTCAAGACCCATTTCGCACAAAATATCCGCTACGGAATCTCCGATAGCCGGAGTCGGTGCAAGCGACAAATCCACTATGCCAAACGGTACATTCAAAGCTTTTGAGGCTTCCTTGGCAACAAGCTGGCCCACACGCGTAACTTTGAATGCGGTTTTCTTTATTGTTTCGCATAATACCTCAAAGCTTTCGCCCCGAACCTTTTCAAGGGCTGTCTTGACAACACCGGGACCGCTTACTCCGACGTTAATGATACAATCGGCTTCGGTAACTCCGTGAAAAGCGCCGGCCATAAACGGATTATCATCGGGAGCATTGCACAATACTACAAGCTTTGCACAACCCAATGAGTCCTCATCCTTTGTAAGTTCTGCGGTTTCTTTGATGATATTGCCTAACAGTCTCACTGCATCCATGTTAATACCGGTTTTTGTGGAACCGACATTTATGGATGAACAAATACGGCTTGTAACAGCCAAAGCCTTTGGAATTGAGCGAATCAAAAGTTCTTCGGAAGGCGTCATGCCCTTTGATACAAGAGCACTGTAACCGCCCAGAAAATTTACGCCCACTTCACATGCAACCTTATCAAGAGTCTTTGCAATTTTCACATAGTCATCGGTGGTTTTACACGCAGAAGCACCTACAAGTGCAATCGGCGTTACGGAAATTCGCTTGTTAACAATCGGGATTCCGTATTCATGTGAAATTTCTTCACCTGCTTTCACCAGATTTTTCGCATAGGTTTTAATTTTCTTATAGATATTATCACATACAACATCCACATCACTGTCTATACAGTCCAGAAGGCTTATTCCCAGAGTAATCGTACGTACGTCAAGGTTTTCCTTCTCTATCATTTCGTTGGTCTCTTTGACCTCGAACATATTTATCATAAAGGTTTACCTCGATTTATATTCTGTGCATTGAATTAAAAATATCTTCCTGCTGGCACTTGATAATTACGCCTATCTTACTGCCGAGTTCATCAAGTTCCTGCTGAACGACCCCTAATTTCTTGGATGAATTGTTCATGTCAACAATCATCATCATGTTAAAGTAATCCTGCACAATCGTCTGCGAAATATCCAGGATATTAATGTTGTTGTCCGCAAGATATGTACATGTCTTTGCAATAATACCGACCGTGTCCTTGCCGACCACCGTTATAATTGTCTTGTTCATATATGTTTAATTCTCCCTCTTTTAAATATTTACAATATCACTCGGGCAGTCCCGTTTAGCAACTTTAATCGGAAAATCATTGCCATGATAGCTGTTGTCCGAAGCTTCAATTTCAAGTCTTACGGTTTCATAAGCAAGTTCCGGAAGATTGTTTTCGTGACTTAAATGTCCCAAAAAAATATATTTCATGTTGTCATGCAGCAACGTCGAAATCAGGCGTCCCGAATTTTCATTGGAAAGATGACCGCGATCGCCTAAAATTCGCTGTTTAAGGTAATATGGATAACTTCCGACCTGAAGCATTCTGACATCATGATTGGCTTCGGCCAAAAGAACATCACAACCTTTAAGACACTCTACCGTATAATCGTTATACACGCCAAGGTCTGTAATGATACCTGCAGACTTGCCTTCGGCTTGGAGTCTGTACGCAAAAGGTTCGGCTGCATCATGCGAAACATGCATAGGATAAACCGTTATATCCTTTATGGTAAAACTTTTGTCGCAGCTTACGGGTACCAGCAATTCTCTGTCAATTTTTCCAAGAGAACCGCAATTCTTTATTGCCTCTATGGTTCCGCTACTTGCGTAAATCGGAATTCCGATTTTACGTGCCAACACGCCGAGCCCTTGAATGTGATCGGCATGTTCGTGAGTAATTAAAATCGCATCTAAATCTTTGGCAGTCAGTTCTAAAAGATTAAGCCCCTCTTCTATTCTTTTGCCGGAAATTCCTGCATCTATCAAAACATGCGTGGTATCGGAACCGACATAGATGGAATTTCCGCTACTGCCGCTTGAAATACTACAAAACCTCATTTAAAGCTCAATCCTTCCAATATATTTCGAGATTATCACCTTCAAGAAGCGGATTCATATACTGTGCCGGGCTTCCGTTATGATTTGTGACAACTCCCGAACCTTGTGGATTATTTAAATCAAAATCAATAAAATCGAATACGTCCACAAATACATATTCCTTTTTACCGGTAAGCTCTACGTCAAGACCGTTAACCTTAACGGTAATTGCGCTCGAATCTTTAACAGGTGTTTCTTTTAGACCGGGTGCGGCCGATTCGCTTTGAACAGTACTGCTGCCGTTCATGCCACTGTTTTCTATACCTTGCGGGGTATCCTCCAAAGCATCTTCCAAAGCGTGCTTTGAAACCGAATCCCTAATTTCAACTCTGTCATCTTCTTTTATTTCATACTTGGCATCCGCGGGCATACCGTTTACAAAAATCGGTCTTTCAATGTTTACGGCTTTTCCGTCAACATTAAGCTTAAGCCCTTCCTTGTACTCCTGAAGGTTTTCGATACGTATACGCGCTCTTACCCCCTGAGTAGATTCTTTAATGGTAATACGATCGTTTGAATTAACTCTTGAAGTAATATCGGCGCTCTTTCCGTTAATGGTAATTTCAGCAGCTTCGCCGATTTCACCCTTTAAAATCTTTGACTTGCCGTTAACCGAAAACGTAAGTGCGCGACCTCGTTTAGGGAACATTCCGTCAGTCGGGAAACCTGCCTGCATTGCAACATCAACCACGGACACATGACCGTTATCGTAAAGCTTCATGCGTTTTCCGTTAAAGTTCACATATATAAGATTGTTGTTGTGTTCATAGTAATTTAAACATATACCGATAGGCGTAACCATAAGCGACGTCTTCATGGCATCACGTTCTTCAAAATCGATATTGCCCATCACTTCAAATCCGCGAAGCGCAACCCTCTCCTTGGGAAGGGACAACTTGTCGGCAAGCATTTCGGTATAACCTTTAACAAGTCCGCCTCCGCCGACAATAAATACCGCACTGACAGGCTTATCGCCGTTAAGACGTTTTATTTCATCAGCTACTAAAGTGGTCATGTTGTCCATGTCATCATGAATGACATCCAACACCTCCGGTGCTGTAATAGTCTGCGGCAGGCCGATAATGTCTTCGTAAGAAATTGTCTCCATTACGCCCGAGTCACGCTTAATCTTCTCGGCCATATCAAAATCAACCAGACAATGTGCCGCAATTTTATCGGTTAACACATCCCCGGCAAGCGGAATCATTCCGTAGGCGATAATACTGCCTTCTTTTGTAATGGATATATCACTTGTACCGGCACCGACATCAACAAGGGCGATATTTAACATCCTGAACTTTTCGGGAATTGCAACGGAAATAGCCGCAATAGGCTCCAAGGTAAGATTTGCAACTTCAAGCCCGGCAAGCTCTACCGCTCTGTATAATCCGTCAACAACATCATCCGGCAAAAATGTTGCTATAATATCCGCAGAAATCTGCTTGGCCTTATGACCTACAAGATTACTGATTACATACTTGTTTAAGTAATACTTAACAACCGAATAGCCTACGCAATAGTACTTTAAATCGGTATTTGATTTAGGCTCAAACTCACGATATGCTTTTTCAATGCCAAGCGACATAAGATTCGATACATCTTCGGGTGTTGTTTCCCTCTCATCTTCGAACACCATGTCAATATGCGTATCCAACGTCTGTAAAACACGTCCTGCTGCCGCTATACAAACTGTATTAAGCTCGGTACCGACTGCCTTTTCGCATTCTTCTTTTACAAGTCTGATAGTCTCTGCAACGCGACCGATATCGTGAATCTGTCCATCCAGCATGGCACGGGTTTCATGTTCCTTTACACGCTGGCACAAAACGGTAAAACGATTCTTTGTAAGATATCCTACCGTACCTACAACACTTCTTGTACCTATATCCAAGCCAAAAACAATTTTATCCTTACCTTCAGCCATAGTATAAGTTCATCCTTTCACGAATTTGTTGATATGTAAATTCACGATCTTTTGAATTATCAATCGTAAACTGTGTAGCTTTACAAAACTGAGCTTCCGTAAGCTGGCTTGCCATGATGCTGTCTATTTTGGCATCGGAATATCCTCTGGAAGCTTTAAGGCGACTGCGACGTACCGATGCCTCTGTATAAATATACCACATTTCATCTACAACGTTTCCGTAACCTGCTTCTATCAAAAGAGCCGCCTCAATAAAAAGAAAATCATAATAACCGGTTTGAGAGCATTCGGCAATCTGCTCCATTATATACTCTTTTACCTTTGGATGGATAATATCATTTACTTTTTCACGTAACGAATCATTTTCAAAAATCATCGAAGCCATCCTGCTTCTGTCTATTTCACCGTCCGGCCCCAAAACTTCTTTTCCCAAAAGCTTTATAAGCGGCTCAAAGCAACGTTCGCCACTTATGCACAGATTTTTGGAAATATCATCCGCAATCAGAATTTTTGCAATGTAATTACGTTTTAAATAATCAAGAATCAGCGATTTGCCGGCCCCGACACCACCCGTAATTCCGATAACTTTCATATAAATCTCCATCTCGCTTGTGAAATCCAAAGCGCGGTTTTCCCTCATTAAGACCGGGTTCCTATTTGGCATCATACCATGTATTGCCGGTATTTACCTCACTTACCAGTTTAACCTTTAAGCTTGCCGCATTCTCCATTTCAGAAACCACTATGTTCTTAACCTTATCAAGTTCGTCTGTATATGTTTCCACAAGAACTTCATCGTGCACCTGGATAAGAAGCTTAGACTTAAGTCCCTCGTCTTTCAGTCTGTTAAAGATGCGGATCATCGCTATTTTCATAATATCGGCGGCAGTGCCCTGAAGTGGTGCATTCATTGCAACTCTTTCACCGAAAGAACGTTGTATAAAGTTATTGCTCTTTAACTCAGGAATAGGCCTTACACGCCCGAATATGGTCTTTGAAAATCCGCTTTCACGCGCAGATGCCACAGCTTCATCAAGATATGCCTTTATCGCCGGATACTTTAAGAAATAATTATTTATATACTCCTTGGCAAGGTTTATCGGGATGCCTGTATCTTCGCTTAAGCCATATGCGCTTATACCGTAAATTATTCCGAAGTTTACAGCCTTGGCATCACGCCTCTGTTTATCGGTAACCTCATCAAAAGGTGTATCAAATACCAGCGAAGCTGTACTTCTGTGAATGTCCTGATTGTTGCGATAAGCATTAATCAGATTTTCATCCCCCGACATATGCGCCATAATTCTTAACTCTATCTGCGAATAATCGGCATCCACGAACACGCAGCCTTCACGTGGCAAAAATACTTTCCTTAACAACCTGCCCAGCTCGGTTCTTACCGGTATATTCTGGAGGTTAGGCTCCGTAGAACTTATACGTCCCGTAGCGGTAATTGTCTGGTTAAAATGGGTATGTATGCGGCCGTCTTCCTCTATGTATGCCTGAAGACCGTCCGCATATGTGGATTTAAGCTTTGTAAGCTGTCTGTAGTCAAGAATATGCTTCACAACAGGATAATCCGGTGCAAGTTTTTCAAGTATGTCCGCTGCCGTCGAATATCCGGATTTGGTTTTCTTTCCGCTTGGAAGTTTAAGCCTATCAAACAACACTTCTCCGAGTTGTTTGGGGGAATTAATGTTAAACTCAACTCCCGACTCCGAATATATTGTCTGTTCAAGCTTATCTATATCTTGGGACAATTGCTCGGAATACCGCTTTAAACCGTCACAATCTACGTATATACCTTCTTTCTCCATTGCATAAAGAACATGCGAAAGCGGCATTTCAATGTTGTGATACAAAGAATCCATTCCGGCATCCTGCACATTACGCATAAGTACATCAAAAAGCCGCACCGACAAAGACGCGCAAAGAGCACAATATTCCTCGGGATTTGCAGCCAAAAGTTTCTCGTCGCCATAGTATTCCTGCAAATACTTCATGGCCAAATACGTAATCGGGTAGTCTCCCTTTAACGGATCGTCAAGGTATGCCAAAAGTTCGCAATCGTTAACTCCGCTTCGATATTCACCGATTATCGGGTATATATTTTTAACCCTGTATGAATATATATTTTCAACTTTACGAAATGCCTTGGCTAATTCATCGGCAAGATATTCCATCGTCACAAAACCGTAGCAACGAATAAAATAAGTGCCTTCTTTTACGGAAACCGCAATACCGTTGCTGTCAAAAGAACAGATTCCGACGGATTTTGACGCTGCAACCTTGGCAATTAATGCATTTGTGTCGTTAAAGTCTTCTATTACGCGGTATTCAACCTTTTTGACAGTGTTTTCCGTAGATGCGGGCGAACTTTCCTTTAACGCTTCAAGCTTGGCAATAACACTTTTAAGCGAATACTTAATAAGTGTTTCCATTGACTTATCATTTAACATTCCGTCAAGCGATGCATTATCATAATCCGGCTCAACCGGAGCGTCCGTAAGAATTTTCGAAAGGACACGCGAAAAGAAAGCCTGCTCCCTGTCGGTAACAAGATGCTCATGTAAAGCCTTGGCGGTAATCTCATCGATATGCTCGTATATACCTTCAAGACTGTGATATTTGCATATAAGCTCCGTAGCCGTCTTGGGGCCGACTTTGGAAACACCCGGGATATTATCGCTTGAATCGCCCTGAAGGGCCTTAACCTCAATGAATTCAACCGGAGTAACACCATATTCACGCTTTACATCCTCGGCAAAATAATGATATGTCTCCGTCTTGCCCATTGAAGTTTTCGGGATAGAAATTTTAATGTTTTCCGAGGCAATCTGCAGCAAATCTCTGTCGCCCGAAAGAATAACGGCTGAAACCCCGTTTGCCTCGGACTTTTTGGCAAGCGTGCCTAAAATATCATCAGCTTCATAGCCGCTCTTTTCAACCACACAAACGCCCATGGAGTCCAGAACTTCACGTATGATGGGAAACTGCATCACAAGCTCCTCCGGTGCGGGATTACGCGTTCCTTTGTACCCGTCATACATTTTGTGCCTGAAAGTAGGCTCGGGTAAATCAAATGCCACCGTAAGATAATCAGGCTTCTCGTCGGCAATTTCTTTAAAAAGAATATTCAAAAAGCCCAAAACACCGTTGGTATATATTCCGTTTTTGTCGGAAAGAAGCGGTAATCCGTAATATCCGCGATTCAATATTGAATTACCGTCTACAAGTAAAATTTTCTTCATGACCCCATACCTGAATAATTAATACTGCAAGAATACTGCTAAAGAATAATCATTAATGTTGCGCCCAAAAACAAAAGAAACGCCATACACATAAGCACTGCAAATACATTTTTGACGTTTCTTTCAGAATTTACACGTTTGCGCGCTTCTGCCTTTTTGACCTTGATATCTTCCGAGAAATTGATTTCGGCAATATCATCGATGGAGGAAAGACCTACTTTGATCAGATATTGAATGTTCAACTCGTCAAAACACGACGGGCACGATTCAACATGCTCCAGAAAAGATACCGTATCGGCATCAGTCAATTTACCTTCAAGGTAATCATTTATGCTGTGTTCACATAATTTACAATCGTAAGTTTTTAATATTTTCATAGAAAATTAACCCATGTACGGTTATATACAACCCTGTGCCAAGTTAAACTGCCGTCAGTTTAATATTCTGTAAAAAGCAATTTCTTCATTGCCCGCAATATACTCGCAACCATCCTTAATAAGTTGCTCGATCGCGCCACCTGACTGTGTCATGATGTACCGGCTCATTAACGAACCGACATTTGCATAAATGTATTCGGAAGTGCACAGTGAAATCGCAAAACCTTCCGGAATCGCATAGCCGTATTGCCATTTAATAACAGTTTCTTCTTCACTCGAACCGGCTTCTTTATCCATAAACACAACAATTACATCGTTATCATACGAACAACCGTCCGTAGTAAACATGCATCTGTCAAGTTCTTTGCGAAGGTCCTCGATGCAGGCTTTTGAAACACCGTCGGAACCATCGAAAGGAATTTCAAAATAAAGCGGATTGACGGTTCGGATTGCAAGATACACAAGGACCGTTACCATGGCCGCAACAGATATTTTGCAGCGGTTAGTGTCTTCATATACAATCAGTAAAATATCCATAACAATAAATGCCATAAGATGTCTGAAGCCATCCTGCAGATTGTACATAAATATTAATGCCAAAAGCATCAGAATATGGCACACAATCATTATTATCGGAATTGCGACATTTTTCTTTTTACGGTTAAGTAAAAGCTGTATAAACAGCAAAAGTGTCATCACCAGAAAAGTGCCGAAATATATACCCGGACCGTAACCGGACTTAAGTCCGCCGTATGAAGCACTCAAAATTGCAAAAATATAGTGGAAAAGCGTTTCAAAGAAATATTTTAAGGTTGCAAAAAAGCCTTCTTCGAAAAGCATAGTAAATATTTCAGTGTGAAAAACATCTCCGAGATACGGACAGGTAAAATAGTCAAATATTGCAAACGTTGCAAGCAATGACCCTGCCGCGGTAACTGTTGTAAGTGCAATTTTCAGCTTACTTTTGTGCGTTACCGCATATGTAAAAGCAAAAAATATCACAAAATAAGGGCGCAAAATCGTAAGAATTGCAAGCACCGCAAGCATAAATGCAAAGTAAAGTTTCTTATGATTGCTATCCCGATATCCCAGTAAAAGTCCCGCGAAAATGCATAAATACGAAACGCAGATAATCTCGGTCATGCTTGAAAGAAGGTATCTTTGAAGCGGTTCCATCAATAAAAGAATTCCGCCCGCAACAACGGTTTTCTTTAAGTCAAACTTTGAAAGAAGTACAAAACCAAACAAGGCAAGTGCAAGGAAAAAATAGTTTGCAAAAAAAACGGTATTATATGTCCACCCGAACACTTTGCCGAAAATTGCCCACGGAATCAACAGTGCAGGTGTCCATGCGCCAAAAGAACCGATAAGCGCACGACTTTCATCGTAGCCAAAATAACCCCTGGGAATATTATCCCTTACCATGCACTCTATCTGTTTGTAGTATATAAGTTCATCATTCCACGGACTTGCCCCCAAAAAGACGCGGTCTACACTGCCCCCCTTAATGAGTATCCACAAAAAGCACCCCAAAACAGGCACTAACGCAAGTAAAATGCCTGAAAGGACAAGTCTTATTTTATTATTCTTTGCCAAAAAGTTTTTCAATGAATTGTCCATAATAACTCGATTATATATAAGCATAAAACGTCTTTATAAGTTTACCACATATATTCATTAAATTAAACCGCTTTTAACAGTCTGATAACTGATGGATAAGTATCATATGTTACTTTATGTATATTAGTATGTACACAAAATGTATTTCAACGGAGAAAAAATGGAAAATTCAATCGAAAAATATTTATTTGATTTAAATGAAAGCATCCATCTCGAGCATGGTTACGGCGTATTTCGTGAAAACTACATAATCGAAAGATACTCTGAATCGTTGTACAAATTTCTTGGCAACAGAATAAACATTTCTTTCGATCAGGTTGTTATCGAAGAAGACCGCGAAGCTTTTATAAGCGCCGCAAATTCTTTGTCGGAAGGTGAAAAGCGCCTTGTATTAAGGGTTATGTGTGCCGACAATACTGTTCGCTTAATATATTGCATTCTTAAAAATCCCGGAGTTACCTCTGAAGGAAATCCCTGCTATGACGGAGATTTTTATGAAATACCGTATGTTTGCGAAACATTCCCCCTGCGTGACAGCGAACGCACCGTCACCTGCCAGTTTATGTCATTATACGGCGGTTATTACATCGAATATATACGTGAAAGCGATATGTTCTCACTTTATGAAATTGAAGGAAAAAGAAAGCATTATTTCTATAACGGATGCCTTACCGATTTAGCCAAAAAAGTGCTTTCAAACAGACATTTAAATACCGTTCAGACAAATGAATTCCAAAAATTCTACAGTCAGCTGCTTGTATCAAAAGGATATTCGAAAACAAAAATAGACGCTTCCGTATTCGGATTTGAAAATTTTGACAAAAAACTTTCGGTTGTCTTCAATACTATCGCAGAGCCTACCGGTGAGCAAATAGTAATCGGTCTCTGCCATCCTTCCGAAATATCGAAAACCGATAAATCCATCGGACTTATGGAAGGTTCTTACGATTCCGGAACAGGCGTACTTAACAAGCGCGCTGTGCATGACTATTGTCTTGAAGCAATGTCAAAGCCCGGTGCAAACCTTTATTTTGCAATGATTGATATCGATGACTTTAAAACAATAAACGACACCTGCGGCCATTTATATGGTGACCAGGTGTTACTGCGTGCCGCAAATATTCTTACAGGCATCGTAGCCGATCGTGGTATTGTAGGTCGTTTCGGCGGTGACGAATTTGTAATTTTGCTTACACAGCCTATAGATATCGAAGAACTGAACGCAATATTTGCCTCTATAAACCGCTCCATGGCCTGGGCTGCCGATGCAACCCTAAACAAAAGCATAACAGCTTCTATCGGAATTTCAAATTATCCAAAAGATGCGTCCGATTACGATACACTCTTCGCACGCGCCGATAAAGCTTTATATGTTGCCAAAAAGGGCGGCAAAAACCGTTTTGTGGTATATAGCGAATCCGAACATGGAGAAGTGAAGGTTGACGACGACAGAGGTGTTAACATCAAAATCGACTCTTCCGTAAACGATTTACAAAAGAGCAAGGATGTAAGTCGCTGGCTTATTGAAATTCAAAACAAAAAAGTTGAAAATCTTGGCGAACTTTTCGAAAACATGTGCAATATGTTCAGAATTGACGGTATAAGTTTTTATCGCGGAGAAAACCTCGAAAGATTTTGTGCTTACGGCAATTACACTAATCCGATTATGTCATTAAAGCCTTGCATGAGCCCTGATTTTTTGAGATATTTCGACCACGAAAATTTCTGCGAAGTCAGCAGCATGCTAAAGATTGAAACCGCCAAAGAAGCATACGACCTCTTTACCGCACAGGGCAACGGTAAATATATCATGGGTATGGAATGTGATAAAAACAACACTCCCATCTCCGTAGTTTCCCTCGATTTCTTCAACCGTGCTCCGAAATTCGGCACCTTTGACATAGCTCTGCTGAGAATTCTTGTAAAAACAATTGCTTATAACATTTCTTTAAGCAGATAGTTTCGCAGCATAACGCACTCCAAGATATTGTGAGAAATTATATATAATCGAACAAATATAAAAACCGGTTAAGCATATTCGCCTAACCGGTTCTGTTTATTACTGTTTATTACTGATTATTACTGTTTATTACTTTTTACGACTGAATTTTGAAGACATGGATACATATTCCTTAGCATATTTACCTAAAGTAAGGAATTCCTCCATAAAAGTACCTTCTATGGTTTCACATAATTCATCATACATTTTTTCGTAATATTTTTTGTCGGGTTCGGGATTAGCTAAAAGCCATTCTGCTTTTGCTGCTTCTGCTGATTCTCCATCTGCATACTTTGCTTTAACGTAATATCCTCGTTTAGGTTCATCATCTAACCAATTACCGTAAGCAATTTGATAATCCTCTTCTGCCGAATCAATAAAGTCGTCTTCTGACGGTGCATTGTTTATCCATTCATCATAAGCTAAGTCATATAGGGAGATGTCGTCAAAGTCTGTTTCTTGAGGTTCTGCGTTTCTATGCGCTTCAAGAGCTGCTGACATTGCTTCGTCAAGATATGTCTGTTTATTAGGCTCTTGTGCTTCCCAACTTTCGTGGGCTTCTGTAAACAATTCATCCGGACTCTTATCTGAACTATAAAAACTATTAACAGGATACCACTGTCCATTAATAAACGCTCCGGGAAATGAGTAGTCCTGAGCATTATATAATGCTTCCCAAGCATCGTGGTCTTCGTTGAATTTGTTTTTATATTCATCTTCTGAAGGCATCTGTGCTTTATAATCATCATAAATAGCCTTAAAGTCGGGACACGCATCTGATATTGCCTGTATATTCATAAATGATGCTACTAAGCTTTGTGTTTCAAGCATTAATCCCTTTATATAAGATGTTTCATCATTAGTAAAATAGGTTGCATATGTCGGAGTATTCATCTCACTGATGATATTCATATAGTAATCACCGAAAGTACCGTTTCCGGCAGTGGGTTTATTCTGTATCATAGCTGCAAAATCAACGCCCGGTATCTGTTTGGAATCCATTAATTCTGCTAACAAAAGGATATTTCTATCCATAGCACTAAATAAGGACTCCATATACCTATCAAACGCAGACTGTTCAGGCGCTGCCGGAGTATCTGAAGGTGTTGACGGAGTATCCGTAGGTGTTGACGGAGTATCCGTAGGCGTTGACGGAGTATCCGTAGGCGTTGACGGGGTATCCGTAGGTATTGACGGAGTATCCGTAGGTGTTGACGGAGTATCCGTAGGCGTTGACGGAGTATCCGTAGGCGTTGACGGAGTATCCGAAGGTGTTGACGGAGTATCCGTAGGCGTTGACGGAGTATCCGTAGGCGTTGACGGAGTATCCGTAGGCGTTGACTCTTCGGGCTGTGCAGTTACAGTTCCAAATAAAGGCTTTCCATTAATATCCTTATTAGGTGATACATTAATTACTAGAATAATATTGTTTGCACGAAGCTTGGGAATGGTTGTAAGCGTTCTGCCCTCATCTTTTCCTTTGTTATAATAATGCTCGTAATAACCCATTACATCTTTTCCGAAAGCCATATATAAGTCATTATAAGCACTTGCATAGGCGTTTACGTTAAAGTCAGCATTAGGCATTCTTGTTTCCCATAAGCCATACTCACAGAAATGTTCAAACAGTGCTATGGCATTTATACCACATTTTTCCCTAACGTCCGGATTATTTGCTGCATAATATTTTGCATCGAACATAGCCCACAGAATATCCCTATCCTTTTGTGTAAGGGTTTTGTCTACACCGGTTGTATTAAGAACCTGACCTACATAGATTAAGTTAATATCCTTAACCATAGGATTTGTGTTCTTAAGCTCTGCAATAGTCATATTAGTTGCTTTTGCGATTTTAGATAATGTATCGCCCTTTTGAACGATATATGTTTCTCCATAGGCGAATGCGGGGAGTACAGAGGTAAATGACAATATTACCGCCAATGTTACTGCGCTCAAGAATTTGATAATTTTCTTCATAAATCATGGCCTTTCGTTTGAAAATAAATAATAAAAACGGTTCCGATAAGGGACCTTTATATTGTACTATATTTACTCCTTAATGTTTTTTGAAAAAAAAAGCAAGCTTATTAGCTTGCTTAAGTTACTGCCGGTGGCGGGACTTGAACCCGCACGTGGTTGCCCACAACAGATTTTGAGTCTGCATCGTCTGCCATTCCGACACACCGGCAATCAGCACAAGAGACATACTATCATAAAATAATCGAATCGTCAAATAATGTTTTCAATTTGCCAATCAATTGGTGCAATTTCGTGTTGCTTTAAAAACTCATTGCATTTAAAGAAATGACCGCATCTGAAAAAACCGTTATATGCGGACAACGGACTGGGATGAGCGGCTTCAAGAACCAGATGCTTGGGATTTGTGATAAGAGCTTTCTTGGCACGTGCATTTGAGCCCCACAGCATATATACAACAGGCCTGTCAACTTCATTGACAGCCTCAATAATTGCGTCGGTAAACTGTTCCCACCCCATGCCTTTATGAGAATTTGCGCACCCGCTTCTTACTGTTAAACAGGCGTTCAAAAGAAGTACCCCCTGATCTGCCCATTTCACAAGATAACCGTTATTGGGTATATAACAGCCAAGCTCAATATTAAGTTCCTTATATATGTTTTGAAGTGAAGGCGGAACCTTTACCCCGGGCTTAACAGAAAAGCTCATACCGTGAGCCTGTCCCGGCTCATGATAAGGGTCCTGCCCCAAAATAACCACCTTAACATCCTTGATTGAAGTATGTTCAAGTGCGGCAAAAATCTCGTCTGAAGGCGGGAAAACAACAGCTTCGGAATACTCTTTTTTTACAAATTCGTAAAGTTTTCGATAATACGGCTTAGAAAACTCAGCCTGCAGGCACGAAAGCCATTCATTCTCAATCATTAATAATTTCTCCTCACGGAAATATTGCGCAAGTTAAGGTATTCTTTCAAATCTTTAATCTCAAGCTCTTTAAAGTGAAACAGGCTTGCTGCAAGCGCCGCATCCGCATGTCCCTTCGTAAAGGTATCATAAAAATCTTCCTTACAACCGGCACCCCCCGAAGCAATAACGGGGATATTAACGCTGTCAGACACTATTCTTGTCAGTTCATTATCGAATCCTTTCCTGGTGCCATCGCAATCCATGCTTGTAAGAAGAATCTCTCCTGCGCCAAGTTCACATGCTTTCACAGCCCACTCAACGGCATCAATCCCCATATCAATTCTTCCGCCGTTTTTATATATGTTCCATCCGGAATTATCAGGTCGCCTTTTAGCATCAATGGCAACTACGACGCACTGCGATCCGAACTTATCCGCAGCTTCGCTTATAAGATTAGGGTTCATAATTGCTGCCGAATTTACGGCAACCTTATCAGCACCTTCTCGCAAAAGCTTTTTGAAATCATCGACCGTTCTGATGCCTCCGCCCACAGTAAAAGGTATAAAAAGTTTAGACGCAACCTTTCTTACCATATCCACTACGGTATCACGATTATCCGAGGATGCCGTAATGTCCAGGAAAACAAGCTCGTCGGCACCTTCTTTGTCGTAAAAAATTGCCTGTTCCACGGGATCTCCCGCATCTATTAAATTTACAAAATTTACGCCCTTAACAACTCGTCCGTTGTTGATGTCAAGGCATGGAATTATTCTTTTCGTATACATACTTACAACTCAACAAAGTTTTTTAATATTTGAAGCCCGACCTTTGAACTTTTCTCGGGGTGAAACTGGCAGGCATATATGTTTCCGTGCTCCACGGCAGCATGTATATTTACACCATATTCCGCTGTAGCAGCCACATCCGACTCATCTTGGCACATTAAATAATATGAATGCACAAAATATACATACGAGCCTTCTTTTATACCCGCAAACAATCTTGAAGAACGCGGAAATTCAAGCGAGTTCCAACCAATCTGCGGTACCTTTAAGCCGGTGTTTTCCGGAATTTTCTTTACAACGCCTTTCAATACAGAAAGACCTTTAACGTTCGGGCTTTCTTCACTTTCGTCAAACAAAAGCTGCAATCCCAGGCAAATTCCCAAGAAAGGCTTCCCGGTTGCCACAAATGCCTTAATTACCCGTTCGAGATCGTATTTGCGTAAATTGTCCATTGCATCTTTAAAGCAGCCGACTCCGGGCAAAACAGCCTTGTCTGCCGCCATAATAGTTGCTTCATCACGGGTAAGAACATATTCCTGATTCAAAAAGTCGAATGCTTTTTCAACACTTTTAATGTTTCCCGCATCATAATCTATGATTGCTATCATCATTGCTCCTCTTCAGGCAAAACATCCTGATATTCTACTTTAGGTTCCTGAGTCGGAGCCACAAACGGTCCCGGAAGCGGGGCGTTAGGATCGATATATTCCGTCTTGTTTGCAATTGCTTCACACATTAGTGAATATTCCAAATCAGTCGGAAGTGCAAGCACCGCCCTTGCAGCAGTCTCGTCAATACCGAAGTCTTCGTTTAAAGCCACCAATATCTTGCCATACTCTGCTTTAAATGCCTCTGTACAGCCTAATGACTCTGCAACAAACAACCAGGTCTCGTACTTATCCACAGCCTGAAGCAACTGATCCAATGCTTCGGTTTTCATATCCATCTTGGAATAAGCCGAATAGGCCATATATTTATGCTGAACCTTAAGTATTATCTCAGATCTGCCATAAAGAAGCTGATCGCTTTCATTCATCTTCTGACCAAAGAATGTTGTATATACAGTTTCGTAATCGCCCGAATAATATGCCTTTCTGGCATATGCGTTTGTGATAACCTTCGGAATAATTGATGCAGCAACTATTATGCATACAAGAAGGCTTGCCGCCAGCAAAAAAATCAGCTTAACATTCTTTTTAGATAACGGCTTACCGGTATCTATGTCAAGTACAAGCGGTTTTCTTTCTTTCTTTTCCTTTTTGGGCTTTTTAGGCTCCGCAGCAGACTCCTCACCATCAGACTCCTCTGCCGAAGCTTTGTCTTCTCCCTTTTTGCCTTTTTTCTTTTTCTTCTTTCCCTTACCCTTTGCGGCGTCCTGGTTGTCTACCTCATCAAGGATTTCCTTATTTTCGCCGTTTGCGCCTTCTTCATTGGTATTCGGAGTTTTCTGCTCTTCAGCGTTCCAATCCCCCTGCAAATCCAAAGCATCGTTATCTTCTTCCTCTTCGGCTGTCATAAATTCAAAGAGTTTCTTAAAAGGATTCTTTTTGGCAGAATCGCTGCTTTGTCCTTCGTCCGAATCGGATTTTTTCTTCTTTTTCTTTTCTTTTTTTGCTTTCTTCTCTTTTTTCGTTTCTTCGTTATCTGTTACTTCAATATCGTTTTCGAAAAGATTGTCAATCTGATTTTTTTCTTTCTCTTCAGCAGCCTTCTGCTCGGAAATCGTATTTTCCAGCAGATTAAGCATCTCAAGATCTTCATCGGAAGCCGGTTCATTGCTGCTTGCCGTATTAAGAAGCATTGTTATTTCATCAAGACCTTCACCGGCATCATCACCAACGCCTTCTCCAACATCGTTCTTATCAAAAATACCGAGACTTTCAAGATTGTCAAGATTATTTAAATCTATTTCAACCTCTCCTGCTTCATTTGCTTCATTGACCGGCTGTTCTTCCGCCTTGCTTAATAATTTTTCAATCTCATCCTGGTCAAGCGCCAATGCGTCATCTGCATCGGTATTTTCCTGCTTTTCATTTTCGCTGTTTAAAAGATTTTGAGTTTCGCTGTCTATCTCGGCATCCGGCTCTTGTGCACTGTTTTCCTCTTCGCCGGATGTTTTTGCAAAATCTTCAGCGGCAGCCAATAGTTTATCAATATCCTCAACTTCAACTTCACCCGAAAAATCGGTTTGTAAAAGTTTTTCAATCTCATCGGCCGGATTTTCTAAAGAAGGCTCTTCTAAAGAAGGTTCTTCTAAAGAAGACTCTTCTAAAGAAGGCTCTTCTAAAGGCGCAGTTTCTTCTTTTTCCAACACTTCACCGAGTATATCGGAATCCTCGATTTTTACACTATCTTCTGTAAAATTTTCAATATCGCTTATTTCATCAGTTGCCGGATTGTCAGTATTTTCGGTCGTTTCGGCAATTTCGGACAGCTTTAAATAATCATCTATATTTACATCGGTATCTGTAATTTCAGAGTTTTCGGTATTACCCTCAATGCTACTTTCAATACTTCTTTCAATACTACTTTCAATGCTACTTTCAACGCTATCTTCAAAGCTATCTTCAAAGCTGTCTCCAATATTTTCTTTTGCATTGGAAATTGCTTCGTTTAGTTCGAGATTATCAAGCATTTTAAGTAAATCATCCGTATCCTGCAATGAAGTATCCTTTTCTACCGTTTCATGCATTTCTTCGGACAATTTTTCAACATCAAGTAAACTTGATGCAGCCTCACTGTCGGTTGCCTCAAGTTCTTTATCAATGCTTTCCAAAAGATTTTTTAAGTCCGCATCATTTGAGTAATCTGAATTTTCTGCCAGCTCAAGCATTTCCCCAATCGAGGGTTGTGTGCTCTCCTTTGACGCTGCGCTTTGAGCATCTTCTGAAGGTTCCGCTGTGACAGGTTCTTCTGCCGCCTTTTCCTCTGCTTCGCGGCGATTAATCTCACGAATACGACTGCGCGCCGAATTTGGATCGTCGGTTTCTTCGGCCTGTTTTAATAAGCTTTCTAAATAATCTTCGCTGGTCATTATATCCCCTAATAAACTTTATTTAAAAAACTGAAAATATGCTATGCAAAATACTATGTACATACATTTAAAATTTTATCATACGAATCATCAATTCACAACGATTTTAGCCAAGATACGGCATCTGTTTTTTCGCAATCCCCTTTATTGGCAACTTCGGCGCTGAGTTGATATATTGAGCTGTTAACACGCACAAAGAATGCTTTGTCGTTTAAATAGGCAATTCTTTCAAATGGCCACCTTACAATCTGAGGCAGTTTCAAAGATACCCCCAGCTCCATTACCAGTAATCTCTTATTGAGTGTCCCGGTAAGCCATTTCTTGTGTTTTTCCCACATAGGCATATAGCCCTGCTCAATATAGTTTTCACATAAAATATTGTTAGACACTAACGCTTTCCCGCATTTGGGGCAAATTTCCGTATTGTCGTCAAAAATAAGATTATCGCATGCATCCGGACACTGTTTTTTAAGACCGGTTCCCAGCGGTGCTACAATTCTGTCACTGTTTAAGCGGCTTAAATATATAATATCATCCATATTAAGCGTCACCACAAAATAGTTTTTCCCAATAAGTTTATCGGCCAGATTGTTATATGCTTCCAACGCCGAATCTTTATCTGCAAATTCTTCGCCTATTCCTATCAGGAACATATCATAATTATCAAAATTAATTTCCACTTTATCCTCCAATAATTGACGCCTTATCGCACAAAGGAAAAGGCCGGCTAAAAAACCGGCCTTTTTATTTTTATTATTCTGCTGCTACCGCTGCGTCTGCTTTTGCGGTGTTAACTCCCACAAGAGAATCAACTGCCTGGACAAGCTTTCCGATTTCAGGCTTGGATAACTGGGCATTGGCGCCAAGCGATTCACCCTTACGCATCATTTCCTCGTTAACCAGCGAGGAGAAAATAATTATCGGAATATCCTTCGTTTCTTCATCGGATTTAACAAGCTTTGTAAGACGATGACCATCCATTAACGGCATTTCAATATCGGTGATAATACACTGAACATGGTCTTTCAAGGTACCCTTCTTCTTGCATTCACATATGATATCGTAAGCCTGCTGACCGTTTTCGGTATGAATAAGATTATCATAGCCGGCTTTCTTTAACGAATCAACGATAAGTCTGTTAAGAAGCATAGAGTCTTCTGCAATAAGAATCGGTACATTGGAGCGTTTACGTGCGCCAAGTTCATCGATATCCTGAATCTTAAGACCGGTTTCGGGATTAATGTCACAAACAATCTTTTCGAAATCAAGGATGATAATCAGTTTCTCGTGCATCTTAACGATACCGGTTGAAATACCGTCCTCAGTAGTTGAAATTGTAGCGCCGGGCTTAATAATATCGCTCCACGAAACCTTATGAATACCGACAACCTGATCAACATGGAATGCTATATCAAGCTGGTTAAAATTCGTAACAATAAACAATCCGCCAGGAGTAGATTTACCACGCTGAAGGCAATTCTTTAAATCAATTGCTGTAATCATTGTGTCACGCGGCATAAAAATTCCCTCAATTGAAGGATGAGCATTAGGAACGGGGGTAACCTCCGCATAGGGTATTATTTCTCGAATCTTTGCAACATTGATGCCATATGACTGGTTATCAAGCACAAACTCCAACACTTCAAATTCATTAGTGCCACTTTCCAACAAAATCTTTGTTTCCATACCGACTCCTGTCCGTGATAAGTATCCCTTATCAGCTCTTATTTTGAAAACTCTTAGAAATTATAGCATATTTTTTATAATTCATAAACAAAAGATTTAATTTATAAATTATAGTCTATTACTGTTCGCAATATTTTGCGATGGCTATATGTATTAAGCAACTTTACATAACTAACCTCAATCATAGTATCAGCAAATAATTAACTTAAAATAAACATTTAAACCTTTTTTACAAAAGAAATTGACACGAAAAGAACAACAAATTCCGCAATTACGGCTGTATAAAAAACACTGCCGGCTCCAAATACAAAATACAACGTAAACAAAACGATTACCTGCGCAAAGAAAGCTCTGAGCAAGCTGATAATAATCGATTTTCGTGGTTTAAGCATAGCCGTTAAATAACCGCCCGATACAATATTAAACCCGATAATCGGGAAAGAAAGCGAAACTATTCTGAGCCATTTTGAAGAAATATCCGCAATGGAGTTATCTTCTTTTATAAACATTTGCGAGATATTACCGGCAAAAAACAGCACACAGGCAAAAACAATTACGGACAAAACCATTTCAAACACAAGCGCATGTTTATACAGTTTTTGCGCGGAAGCCTTGTCTTTTGCTCCATGATAGTAGCTTACCAGCGGTTGCATACCCTGACTGACACCAATCTCCATATTAAAAACAAGATTGTTGACATACGCAACAACCGTATATGCCGCGATTCCGTCGGCGCCGTATTTTCCACGTATGATTCTGTTGTATATCCATAAAATAATCGCAGAACAGATTTCCAAGCTTCCGTCGGCAACGCCCAGAGGAATAAGCTTTTTATAAACAGAGAAATCCCATTTGAAACGTTTAAAAGTAAATAAACCGTCTTTGGCTGTCAATATGTATGCAAGAAAAACAACCGTAGCAAGCACCTGTGAAATACCTGTTGCCAAAGCAGCCCCGAAAACGCCCAGTGAAAAGACTGCCACGAAAACATAATCAAGGAAAATATTGATCAGTGAGGAACTTATTACTGCCACAAGTGATAAAATCGGATTACCATCTGTTTTTACCAAAAACTCAAGGCTGTATTCAAGAATAAATGAAATCGAAAACCAGCCAAGTGTTCCAAGATATTCCCTCGTATAAATATAAGTGTCAGCATCCGCGCCAAGAAACATTGAAAACGGTGTTAAGAAAAAATACACAAGAGCACTAATAACTATACCGATAATTACTGTAACAATAAGATTTTCAGAGAAAACAAAGCATGCATAGTCCGTGTCCTTTCTTCCAAGTGCATCAGCTATAAGGGTGCTGGCACCTACTGCCAGCAAAATTCCTATACAAAACAAAACACTGAGAAAAGGATGACAAATATTTATGGACGCTAACCCGTAAGCCCCGACATAACGACTTACAAAAATACCGTCAACAATTGAGTACAGTGAAAAAACAATCAGGTTAATAACGCACGGAACTATGAATTTAAAAAAATCCCTTTTAAGATTTCCCGAATTTAAAGATTTCATATAAGAATTATAGCATAAAAAAATCGGTTTCTTACAAAAAACTATATAAGTTTCAAGTTTTTTGTAAGAAACCGATAAAATGATGAACCTTAAAACTGAACACAGAACCAAAGACTTCATCCGCCTTCGATAACAACCTTCATAGGAGAAGCTCTTGACCTATTAGTAACCATCAGCTGAATACATTACTGTACTTACACCTTGGCCCTATCTACCTCGTC
>JAZLHV010000050.1:0-80338 GCA_045617045.1 Lachnospiraceae bacterium | reverse complement strand
GTACCAGTCAAAGCTGTAAGTTTATAGGTACAGATCCACAGTGCCTTTTCAAAATATATCAGAGATGGATTTAGATACCCAGTGATAATTGGGAGAAAGGAATAAATCCAATCACCATCTAAGATGATTGGATTATACGTGGCAAATGATAAATAAAAAGAGTCTCGGAAATAACGGAGAGCAGATTGCGGTCTTGTTTTTGCAGGAACAAGGTCTTGAAATAGTTGACCGTAATTTTTATACAAGGCACAGTGAGATTGATATTGTGGCACGAGATGGCGATACCTATGTGTTTGTGGAGGTGAAATATCGTGAAAGTGACCGCTACGGCGATCCGCTCGAAGCAATTACCAAGGCAAAACAGAGACGTATATATAATGCCGCAAGAGTGTATTTTTACGAAAAGCATTTGCCGGAAAGTACGCCTGCACGGTTTGATGCCATCGGAATATGCGCAAGTTCCGTAAATTGGATAAAGAATGCGTTTACAGGTTAACTTAAAGAAACATTAAGAATTATCATACAATTATATTCTATTTTGACTGATACATTTATGATGACTTTTTCAGGAGGTGTGCTATGCCCGGAATTTTGGTATGTGATGATGATAAAGAAATAGTTGAAGCAATTGAAATATATCTTACTCAGGAAGGCTATACCGTTTTCAAAGCTTATGACGGAATCGAAGCATTGGAAGCACTTAAAAATAATGATGTTCAGTTACTTATTATCGATATTATGATGCCCCGTCTTGACGGTATTCATGCAATTTTGAAAATTCGTGAAACTTCAAGTATTCCGATTATCATTCTTTCTGCCAAAACAGAAGATCCGGATAAGATTTTAGGTCTAAATGTCGGTGCGGATGATTATTTGTCAAAGCCTTTTAATCCGCTCGAACTTGTTGCAAGGGTTAAAAGTCAGTTAAGACGCTACACCAAACTTGGCAATATTCCGGTTGCTTCACAGTCGGTATATTCGGTTGGTGGGCTTGTGATTAACGATGAGACCAAAGAAGTTACTGTGGACGACGAGCAGGTTAAGCTCACGCCCATTGAATACAATATACTTCTTTTACTCATGAAAAATCAGGGACGTGTTTTCTCCATTGACCAGATTTACGAAAAAATCTGGAATGAGCAGGCTTTCGGCGCAGATAATACGGTTGCCGTTCATATCAGACATATCCGTGAGAAAATTGAAATAAATCCGCGTGAACCCCGCTATTTAAAGGTTGTCTGGGGCGTCGGGTACAAGATTGAAAAGACGGCAGACAGCGAGGAGGAGAAGTCCGAATAAGCGATGGGCAGAAAACAAGGAGTTAAGAAGCAGGCGGAAATTGATGCTTTAAAGCAGTTAAAAAAGCAGACGGTTCTCAATACCGTCAGAAAACATACACTTATAGCGTTACAGGCTTTGTCGGGCGCTTTAATAGGTGTGTGTTTTTTTGGTTATTTGATTTCTGCGAGACTTACGGTAAAAAGTCTTAATTACGAAGAATCAACAAGAGCTTCTTTTGATGAATTGCGGCTTGAATATACAGAGTCTGAAGTTTACAGGGAAAATCTTTCACGCGCGATTTCGGATGTGTTGAATTATGCGATAATACGCTCGCAGTTTGAAACAACAGATACGTTTGATGGCAATAAAAATGTAAGCATAGGCGAGTATTCCGCCAAGTATCTTAAAACCGAATATAACGGACCGGATGCGACATATAAGCTTGCGGACCTCATTAACTGGGGGCAGAGAGGCTTTGCCAGGGAATATAAGCTTTTTTTTGACTGGAATTCATACTATGATTTTTTTGCGATTGAACACGACAATGCGGTGCCCGACGATAGCGAAAACATCGAAAATCCTGAAGAAAAAAGTGTTTCGGCGGTTGAAAGTTTCGAAATTGTCGATAACCTGTATTTTACGGTTGACGGTTTAAAGCTAGAAGAGTGTGTAGACAACAAGAATGATTATATCAATCTCACAAATGCGTTAGAGGAAACAATAAAGGATATTAAGGAAAGTTATCACGATTACCTGCAGTATACAAGCTATTACAATGAAGATGCGTCAAATATAAGGTTTTATCTTCAGACTGTGCAAAAAGGTGTCGAGAAAACTTACACAAACCTTACGGTAATGCATAAGGGCGCGTCAAAAGAAGCCGTTAACGTTAAGTTTAAAGGCTTCGGTGACTACATGATTATTACGCCCTCAACGCTTGAATACGACACAAACACTTCTGTTTTGTGCGAAGATGTCATAAAAATATTCGACAACTATAACGACAATCTGGCAGACAGTGTCACATTATGGATAGCAGTCGATTCGACATATCCGGTTAAAGATGTTTTTTATAACAACGAAACCGCTTTTTTGAGGACGCAGAGACTTGTTCCCTGGATTGTATCTTTAGGTGCTGTTGCAATTATCGCGTTTGTCCTTCTTTTCTTTTTCGTGTATCTTGTCGAAAAGAAGAATTACACAGGAGAAGACGCTTATGAGAAGCTTGGCGATTTCGACAGACTTCCTATAGAGGTTACTTTTTTGTTCCTGGTATTGCTTATTCTGGTACTCGTACTGGGTGAGTCGGTTCTTATTAAGAACGGTTCATCGCATATTTCCGAGAACCTTCCGCAGATGTTTGTGCCGATATCCTTGTTGTTCGCCGCGGATATTTATATCATGCTTTTATTCGTATACGGATTTTTGAGGCGCGCAATATGCCACAACCTTTTGGAGGGCAGTTTTACGGTTATGCTTGCAAAGCCTTTGGGAAAACTCTTTGCAAGGTTTAAAGCCTGGTTTTGGAAAGTGTATGACAGCGCGGGTGTAGGGTTAAGAACGACGATATCATATGTTTTGTTTATGCTTTTTAACATTTTCTGGGCGCTGATGTTTTTCTACAGCCGAAAGAGAATAGTGCCTGTAATTGTTTTAATGATATTTGATTTCGGCGTAGGTATTATTCTTTACAGACGTAACAATGAGCGTAATAAAATCATTGGCGGAATTCGTAAAATAAACAGCGGTGATTATGATTATCAGATTGATTCCACGAATATGCATGGTGAAAACAAAGCATTTTCGGAAGCGGTTAACAATATCGGAGCGGCAATCAATCGTGCGGTCGAGACAAGCATCAAAGATGAAAAGATGAAAGCCGACCTTATCACCAATGTTTCCCATGATATAAAGACACCGCTTACATCGATAATCAATTACATCGATCTTTTGAAAAATACAAAGCTTGATAACGAAAGCGCCGTTAAATATATAAGCGTTCTGGATGAAAAGGCGCAGAGGCTCAAAACATTGACTTTTGACCTTGTAGAAGCTTCAAAGATTACATCCGGAAACATTTCAATTGACTACATTAAGTTAAATCTTGTTGAGTTTGTGAATCAGACAAGCGGCGAGTTTGAGATGAAATTTGAAGAGCGCGGTCTTGATGTCGTGATATCGACACCCAATAAACCGGTGTATATTCTTGCCGATCCCAGACATATGTGGAGAGTTATTGAGAATGTTTTAAATAATGCCTGCAAATATGCACTGGAGAACACAAGAGTTTACTTAGACCTTAAGCTTATCAATGAAGGCGGTAAAGATAAGGCAGTGCTGTCGTTAAAGAATATTTCCAAGCAATCGTTAAACATTCCGGCCGAGGAGCTTACCGAGCGTTTTATACGCGGCGATGTTTCACGAAGCACGGAAGGTTCCGGTCTGGGACTTTCAATTGCGAAATCGTTGACAACAGCTCAAAAGGGTACATTTGATATTGTGCTTGACGGAGATTTATTTAAAGTAATGATTGGATTTTTCGTTACGGAGGATTGAATACCCCAAACCATGGACCCAAATAGAATGAATAGATGATATATTGATTATAAAAAATCGCTTAAGCATTTGCGTATGTACAGGCACTGCCGAACATATATATGTCCGGCAGTGAGTACGAATTTTTGCTTAAGCGATTTTATTTGTGTAATAGAGCGGTACATGGTACCGTAGCCCGGTCGGTTTAAAAATATCCGATTTCCGCGCGCCTGTTGCGTATAGCTGTAGAAATTGCATCGGCAGCGATATTTCCCAATTTTTCACTCATCAGCTTGAAACTATCATAGTAATCGGTGCCTTTTCTGATTACATCGGAGCTGTTACCTATGCCGTATTTGCTTTTTGTGGCAATTATATTGGATTCGTATTTCATAATCCAATAGGGACTTGTATCGGAACCGGATTCAATAGCCTTGGCATGGTCCAATGCCCCTCGGGTTCCGTAACTGATATTGCGGCAAGCCTCGTTGTATCCGGACAGAATCGTACTGAAAATCTCGCTGTGGTTTTCTTTTTCCGCCTCCTGTATGTCCTTGGCAAGATCATCCAAAACTTTACGCGCATCTCTGAGCTTCTCAAGGTGTTCATTTATCGGCCAATACGATTTTGTCCAGTCGTCAATGCATTTCATTTTATGCAGCGATCCATAAACATTGTGCATCTTAAACGGATCCAGATATTTATAGGAAGACGGGTATGCCTGAGACAATTTTTGGTCGAGATATTTACGTGTTTTTTCGTATTCCTTGGTGTGTGCATCAAAGAACGTGTTTGCAAGAGTATCGATGTCGGTTGTTTTGTCTATGGTTTTGTAGTAGGTGGCCAGTTCTTCAAAATGTCTGTATACATCGCACAGCTCATGTCTGAAATCGGAATTTACGTCCATCATTGTCAGATATTGAATAAATAAGTTAAGCCTAAAGGAACAATCCATGGCGCCGGATTCCAAATCTTTAAACAGAATCCTGAAACCGTTTAAAAGATATGATGTTTTTTTGTATGCATCTACAAAATTACAAACTGCTTTAATGTTTGCTGTCTGTGCCGGGGTATTGCCGGTTTTTCCGCCGGCCTCAATCTGTCTTACGATAGCCTGCTTGGAACGGATAAAGCTTACGACGCTGCCGGAAGCCAGTTCGTTCTGAATATCCTTTAATCCCTTTTCACCCTTTTCGAATACTCCGCCGGTAAGTGCATCTTTTATACCTTCACCATAAGAACGCATTCTGACATTGAACTCAGAGGCCATTTTTTTAAGCTGTGCCTCCGTAATCTGCTCTATTCCGAGATTGTCTAAAGATTCTTCAATTTCATCCTCGACTATTGTGCCCATTGTAACCTCCTTAAAACCTTACTTCATAAGTAGTGATGTACCATCTGCCGTTGCCGGTTTTGATAAGGGTATGCCCTGCGGGAGTACCCAGCTGCTTACCGTTCTTGTCAAAAGAAGAGGTGTAAACAACGGCTTCTTCAACCTTTTCACCCATGCTTTCTTTAAGCTTTGCAATTTCATCATCGTCTAAGAAGAAATTGTCGTCGGATGTTTCATCGAAACCGCTGATGACGGTACGCTTTGTGCGGTCGGGCAGAATGTTTGCATGTATATATTCGTTGTGGAAACGCTCCTGATGAAGTTCCCAATGGTACATAAGCATTTCCTGCTGAAGGGGCTTTTCCTGTCTGTCGGGGGAAATACATGATTTGTAGAGCTCATAGTTCTTTTCCTTGATTGCGGACATATATATTTCAATAAGCCTTTCGGGAGTAACATCTTCGGGAACCGATTTGACGGTGTACCATGCTTCTTTAAGAGCCTCCATGTCTTCCTCGCCGATGAATCTGCCGGTGTAATCCCGGTACCTCTCGCAGACAGCCATGGTATGTCCGGGTACATAAAGGGCGATGGGTTCTACCACCCAGCCCATCACAAGGCTGCCGATTTTCTTTTCACCCGCTTCGGGAACTTCACCTGTAAAATCGACAATCTTACCGATTATCGACCATTTGGTAACTTCATTCATGGTGGTATCTATATTTCTGCGATAACGTTTGACGGCTTCATAAGGTCCCAGCCATTGTCTGCCGTCAATCTTAACGAAATACATACCGGTAGAACGTTTACCGCTGTAAATATACTCACCGGTGAGCCCCATAAACTGATTGTCGGGGTACATAATCTCATCAAGCACCACGATTTTGCCCAATATTTCTTCGATGTCAACTTCGTTATAATCAGGGGCAGGGAAGGGCTTTTCAAGAGTTTCGGCACTTTGTTTTTCCAAAAGCTCATTCCATGCTTTTTCACTTATTTCGGCATAGTGTTTACGCAGGTTTTCCTCATTGACAAGGTACTGAGTGTAGGTGTCGTCTACGGTATTTACGTTGCCATAGCCACCCTTTACGCAAGCCTTGGCGCGTGCAAACATATCTTTGATTTCGTCGTTGTCGGGGGCATACTCAACAAGCACCTTGATGCGCCCTAAGGCGTCTTCCTTACTGGGAAACAGGTAACCCGATGCACCTTGCGCACGGCTGACTTCGTTTTCATATTGCTCAAGGTAATGTTTTGCCTGGGTGATTCTTGAGCTTAAGTTTGTGTCGTTAACAGTAAAAACTGATGGATCAAATGCCATAACATAAACCTCCTACAGTATAATTACATAATCTTTTCCTGCGATATTTTCTCATAAATAAGGATTAATTTCAAGCCATGTAATCTGTACAAACCTGCGTAAAACTGTATAAAAAGCCGAACCATTTACACGGTCCGGCTTAAAAATTTTGATGTATTTACGGTTGTAATGCTTAAGTGTCAGTTCTCGGTCATTTCAAAACGCTGGCGATCGTTGTATTTTCCGACAACTTCATGAATCTTTTCGGTTGATGTAAGAACGTTGCCGACAGAAACGTCATGATTCATAAAATCAATTATCTGTGCCACGAATTTTGATACGTCAGCCTCAAGATAGTAAGGCTTTTCCTTTAATTCGGGGCGTGTATATATCAGGTTTGTGGTGATTATTTTATCAAAGGCGCATTGCTCGTATGCTTTGTCAAAAGCATCAAGTCCGTTGGTAAACTGGCCGAAGGTTGCAAGTATGAAAATTCGCTTTGCATTCATTTTCTTTAATTGTCTTGCGGTGTCTAACATACTTTCACCGCTTGAAATAATGTCATCGACAATTATTACGTCTTTGCCGTCAATGTTGTCGCCTAAGAATTCGTGGGCAACTATGGGATTTTTGCCGTTTACCATTGTGGAATAATCGCGACGTTTATAGAACATACCGGCATCAACGCCCATAACGCTTGCAAAATATATGGCGCGGTCGAGAGCACCTTCATCGGGGGAAATTACGGTGGTGTGTTCTTTATCGATTATCATGTCTTCCTCGCCCTCAAGAAGGGTTTTTAAAAACTGATAATAAGCACTGAAGTTGTCAAAACCTACAAGCGGTGTGGCGTTTTGAACACGCGGGTCGTGGGCATCAAATGTGATAATGTTTGAAACACCCATTTTTGACAGCTCTTCGAGTGCGTAAGCACAGTCAAGCGATTCGCGACCGTTACGTTTATGCTGTCTGCCTTCGTAGAGGTAGGGCATTATTACGTTAATTCGGCGGGCCTTACCGGTTGCTGCCTGAATTATTCTTTTTAAATCCTGATAGTGATCGTCGGGTGACATGTGGTTTGTGTAACCGTTCATACTGTAGGTGATGCTTGAATTGCATACATCAACCAAAATAAAAAGATCCTTGCCTCGAACGGATTCGTGAAAAATTCCTTTGGCTTCACCTGTTCCGAAACGGGGACAGTCGGCATCGATAAGGAAAGAAGGTTCACAGTATCCATGGAAAGCAGGATCTTTCTTTAAACCGGTATTAATCTGTTGTCTAAAGTTTACAAGATAGTTATCTACACTCTTTCCAAGCTTTGCGGCAGAAGAGAGAGCACATATCTTAAGCGGGGCTACAGGAAGTGCATTTTCAAGAACTCTTAAATCAGGCATGGTGTTTTCCTTTCAAGAAATCTTAAATTTATTCTTTAATAATTCTAGACAAAGTTTGCGTGACACGTCAAGGTAAATCGTTTAATATATATTCGTGAATATTTCAAGGAGATTTGTGCAATATGTCTTGTTGTAATCAAAAATCAAGTGCAAGAACAATTTCGAACGTGTATAAAAACTCGCCGGCCATGAAAGCAGGTATTAAGGTAAATGATGAGCTTGTGGCTGTAAACGGCGAACCGATAGAGGATGTGTTTGATTACAGATACAGTATTTTATGCGAAGATCTTTCGCTTAAGTTAATGCGTGACGGTAAAGAATTTTCTGTTTGCGTGCATAAAGGCGAGGAGGAAGAACTCGGTCTTGAATTTTCAAGCGGTCTGATGGATGAATACAGAAGATGCAAAAACAACTGTATTTTCTGTTTTATAGACCAAATGCCCCACGGAATGCGTGAAACACTGTACTTTAAGGATGACGATTCACGCCTTTCGTTTTTGCAGGGAAACTACGTAACGCTTACAAATATGTCCGAGCATGATGTTGAGCGTATCGTAAAGTTTAAGATGGAGCCCGTAAATATATCTTTTCAGACCACAAATCCCGAGTTAAGATGCAAAATGCTCAATAACAGGTTCGCAGGCGATGCCCTTAAAATTGCCGATCGTTTTTATAAAGAAGGCATCACGATGAACGGACAGATTGTACTGTGCAAAGGCGTAAACGACGGTGAAGAGCTTAGGCGCTCGTTAAATGATCTGTACAAGTATCTTCCCGTTCTTGAAAGTGTGTCGGTAGTTCCGGTAGGCCTTACCAAATACCGTGACAATCTTTACCCGCTTGAAAGCTTTGAAAAAGAAGACGCGGTTAATGTAATAAGCCTTATCGAAGAATTTCAAAAGAAAGCTTTTGAAGAATTCGGACTTCATTTTGTGCATGCCAGTGATGAATGGTATATTTTGGCAGGCATGCAGGTGCCGGGCGCAGATACCTACGATGGATATCTGCAACTTGAAAACGGAGTCGGTATGGTACGCCTTCTGGAAGACGAGTTTACGGAGGCTTATGCGGAATTTTCACGTAAACCATTTAGGAAACTTATGGTTAAAAAGAAGCCGTTAACTTTTGTGACAGGTAAGCTTGCTTTCCCCTGCATTAAGAAGTTTGCGGACATGGTAATGAACGATTATCCGAATGCTTCGATTGACGTAAGGGCAATCCGCAATGACTTTTTCGGTGAAAAAATAACTGTTGCCGGGCTTATAACCGGTAAAGATATTATTAATCAGCTCAAGGGAACCGATTACGCCAAGACTTTGGTAATTCCGCAGTGTATGTTAAGAGCGGGTGAAGCGGTATTCCTGGATGATGTTACCGTAGAGGATTTATGTAAAACTTTACAAGTTAATGTAAAAGTTTTAAAATCAAGCGGATATGATTTGTTAAACGCATTTATAGGCAGATAGGAATTTATATGAGCGAGAAAAGAAAACCCATCGTGTGCGTTGTCGGACGTCCCAATGTAGGTAAGTCCACATTTTTCAACGCAATTGCGGGTGAAAAAATTTCAATTGTAAAGGATACGCCGGGCATTACGCGTGACAGAATTTACGCGGATGTTTCCTGGCTTAATTATGCATTTACATTAGTTGATACAGGCGGTATTGAGCCTGACAGCAATGATGTCATCTTAAAGCAGATGAGAGAGCAGGCGGAAATTGCAATTTCGACCGCCGATGTTATTTTATTTATGACCGACGTAAAGCAGGGACTTGTAGATGCGGATACCAAAGTTTGCGATATGCTTCGCAAATCGCGTAAGCCTGTGCTTTTGGTGGTAAATAAGGTTGATGATTTTGATAAGTATATGGCTGATGTCTATGAGTTTTATAATCTCGGTATCGGTGAACCTTTCCCTGTTTCGAGCGTGAATCGTTTAGGCTTCGGCGAACTGCTTGACGAGGTTATCAGTCATTTTGACGATGCTGTCGATCCCGACGAAGAAGATGACCGCATAAAGGTCGCGGTTGTAGGAAAGCCGAATGTCGGGAAAAGCTCACTTATCAATAAAATACTCGGTGAAAATCGCCTTATAGTCTCGGATATTGCAGGTACAACGCGTGATGCGGTTGACACTAATGTAGTATATAACGGCAGGGAATATGTATTTATCGATACTGCCGGAGTACGTCGCAAGAGCCGTATTCATGAAGATTTGGAGCATTATATGATTATACGTACATTGGCTGCCGTTGAGCGTGCCGATGTCGTTTTGATGATGATTGATGCAACGGAAGGCGTGACCGAACAGGATGCCAAGGTTGCGGGAATTGCCCATGATAAGGGAAAAGCGGTTATTATTGTTGTAAATAAGTGGGACAGCGTTGAAAAGGACGACAAGACCATATATAAGTTTACCGAAAATGTGCAGAATGTATTGTCGTTTATGACGTATGCGGAAATTATTTTTATTTCGGCGAAGACCGGACAGCGTATTCCCAAGTTGTTTGAAACTATTGATGCGGTCTTTGAAAATCACAGTATGAGAGTTTCAACAGGTGTACTTAACGAGATAATGGCTAAAGCCGTTGCAATGCAGCAACCGCCTACAGATAAGGGTAAACGTTTAAAACTTTTTTACATTACCCAGGCTTCGGTTAAACCGCCTACATTTGTTATTTTTGTAAACGACAGGGAATTAATGCATTTTTCATATACAAGATATATTGAAAATCAAATTCGCGATACGTTTGGCTTCAAGGGAACGCCATTGCACTTTATTATCAGGGAACGTAAAGAGGACCAGAAATGATTCGTTTGCTTACAGTTTTTATAGGGTACTGTTTTGGCATGCTTCAGACAGCTTTCTTTTACGGAAAGCTTAACGGAATTGACATTAGGGAACACGGGAGCGGAAATGCCGGAACCACAAATACATTAAGGGTTCTTGGCACAAAAGCAGGTATTGTGGTTTTCTTCGGAGATATGCTCAAATCGATTGTTGCCATATTATTGGTAAAAACATTTATATGTCCTTATTATGAGAGCCTTGAACAGTTATTGGTTATATATACCGGCTTAGGGTGTGTGCTGGGCCATAATTTTCCCTTTTACATGAACTTTAAAGGCGGTAAGGGAATTGCGACAACGGGAGGCATAATGATTGCAAGCCACTGGCTGTATATTCCCGTGGGATTTGTTTTGTTTTTCGGAAATTTTGCAATTACGCATATGGTTTCGCTCGGATCGCTTCTTTTGTACACAGCTTTCTTCGCTGAAACGATTGTGCTGGGGCAGCTTGGCTTTTTCCATATGTCGGGCTCTTTGTTAATTGAGATGTATGTTGTTGTTTTCCTGATGATGGTACTTGCGTTTTTCATGCATCGCGAAAACATTAAACGGTTGCTTGCAGGCAACGAAAGAAAGACTTATCTGTTTCGGAAGCATAAAATGGATGCCGAAACAAATGCTTCGTTTAAGGGGAAACTTTAATGAGAATTGGTGTAATCGGTGCGGGTTCGTGGGGAATTGCGCTTTCGGTTTTGCTTGATAAAAACGGTCACGATGTTGTTGTATGGGCAAGGCGTGCCGGCCAGGCTGAAATGCTTGGCACAAAGCGCGAGGACAGCGATAAACTGCCGGGTGTAAAGCTTAGTGATTCAATTGATTTTACGACAGATTTGGAATCGGCTTGTCGTGATAAAGATATAGTGGTCTTAGCGGTTCCTTCTTTGGGTATTCGCGATAATGCAGCGAAAATCCGCCCTTTTCTCAATAAAGATACTATTGTGGTGAATGTTTCAAAGGGGATTGAAGAGAGTACCCTTTTAACGTTGTCCGAGGTAATCAAACAAGAACTTTACGACAATGAGGTTGCGGTGTTGTGCGGACCTTCACATGCCGAAGAAGTCGGAAGGTCTATTCCGACAACAATTGTGGTAGGCGCAGATAATCGTAAAACCGCCGAAACAATTCAAAATGCATTTATGAATGAATCATTCCGGGTTTACACGTCACCGGATATGCTCGGTATGGAGATTGGCTCGGCGCTTAAGAATGTTGTTGCACTTGCCGCCGGAATAGCAGATGGTCTGGGGTATGGGGACAACACCAAGGCGGCCCTTATTACACGCGGTATAGCCGAAATATCAAGGCTTGGCACTAAAATGGGGGGCAAAGCAGAAACCTTTTCAGGTCTGACCGGCATAGGAGACTTGATTGTTACATGTGCTTCAATGCATTCAAGAAACCGACGTGCCGGCATTTTGATAGGTCAGGGAAAAACAATGCAGGAAGCAATGGATGAGGTTAATATGGTTGTCGAGGGCGTTAATTCAGCTAAAGCGGCGTTACTTCTTGCACGTAAATATGATGTTGATCTTCCGATTATTGAACAGGTTAATCTTATTCTTTTTGAAAACAAGTCACCTGCCGAGGCAGTTAGGGAATTAATGCTACGTGATAAAAAAATAGAAATCGGAGAAGAGTTTGGGAAGTAGGGGAATGCACCGTAGATGCTAGTCATATGTGTTGCGCACATATGCTATTCACATATGTTACGCACATATGTGAATAACAAATACTATTCACATATGGCCTCCTCTTTATTCGTAATCTCGCACTTCGTGCTTTGAGATTACGCACAAATACTATTCACATATGGCTTCCCTTCTTTATTCGTAATCTCGCACTTCGTGCTTCAAAGCTTATGCATAAAACGCTTCCGGTAAGATGTGTTCCTTAAGAAGGACGTTTAAGGAACGCATCTTACCGGAAGCGTTTTATGCATAAGCGGATTACTCATAAAGGGGAAGCCACTGCTTCGCAGCATTCAATCAAAACCGCACTTATTTCCTTACAAGCAAGCTTGACGGAAATAAGTGTGGTTTTGATTGAATATGTGAATAGTAGCATTGTAAATTAAATTTTCCGCTAATTGGTGGGGCTTATTATCAAAATGATATTTTCTGTGACTGTTGCTTGAAAAGCGCCGGAAATCTTTTGGCGTAGGCGTTAAGGTTTTTAAGGAACGGAATGGAGACATTATGGAAAAAATAATGATAGTCGATGACAATATGGCCAACCTGATAATGGTGCGTAAAACCTTGGAAGATGCGTATGAGGTAATTCCTGTTTCAAGCGGTATTTCTGCGCTTGAATGCTTAAACGATATGCCGGATCTTCCGATGCTTGTTCTTTTGGATGTTGATATGCCTAATGTCAATGGCTTTCAGGTTATTTCCGAAATGAAAAACTCAAGAAGGCTTGCGAATATTCCGATAATGTTTATAACGGCACATGATGACGATATAAACGAGATAGAAGGGTATAATCTCGGCGCGGTCGACTATATTAAGCGGCCCTTTACGGCGAATCTTTTGAAAAAACGTGTGGATATCCAGGTCGAACTGATTAATCAGCACCGAAAAGTTACAGAATATACAAACAGTTTGTCGGCAGCGGTTCGCGAAAAATCAAAGAAAATCATTGAACTTCAGTATTCTGTCGTAGATATGTTCGTTGATATGCTTGAAAAGCGTGACAGCTTCGCAGGACAACATGCCAAACGTGTTGAAAAAGACCTTGAATGTTTCCTGGAAAGACTTGTAAAAGAAGGTCTTTTCGAATATAAGAAAGAGGACGTTGAAACGATTTGTTTTGCGTCGAAGATTCATGATGTGGGCAAGCTTTGTATTCTTGATAAATATTTGCAGGACACTGAAAACGGTCTTAATGTTGATGAGTTTGCGGGTGAAGTTATTAAGACACATACTAAGCTCGGGGCAGATACGATTTCAAAGATTACACAGTTGTCAACGGATTCGGAAAACAATTTTATGTCGTTTGCACGGAATATGTGCCGATCGCATCATGAAAACTGGGACGGATCGGGTTATCCCGACAGATTACAGGGCAAAAACATTCCTTATGAAGCCAGAGTGCTTGCCGTTGTAAATACGTATGATAATTACAGGTACATGAATAAAGACGGCAGGAATTTGTCTCATGCCGAAGCAATCATGAAACTTAAGTTTTTAAAGTTTACAATGCTCGATCCGGATCTTGTAGATTGTTTTACAAAAATCGAACGTGAAATTGCGAAGATAAATCCGTAAACTATATTGAATGCGAAATGGAGAAAAAATGCTCGCTCGTTTCGAAAGGTATTTAGGAAAGAATGTTCCTATCATTGAACGATTATTTTATATAGCAACCGCTCTGAGTGCAGGCTTCGGAATTTGCTTTTGCACTATAGGTTATCTTATAGGCATTGATATACTCACATGCCTGTTATTTGTGTTCATTTCTGTTGAAAGTATTGTTTTTTTTCTGATAGTATCAAAGACTCACCGGACAAAGTTCTTAAGTATAGTTTATCTTGTTGTCAATAATCTTGTGCTGTTCCCTGTTTGTATGATTTTCAGCACGAAGAATACCGTCGAAATGCCTATTTACGGTATTATCGGCCTTACATTTATACTGGTTCTTATGAAGGGATGTTTACGATACATTCTTTTCTTCCTTGATTTGGCAATTAATGTATGCGTTTCATATTATTGCTATGTTATACGTATGGCTGATAAGGCTTTTTTAGGTGTTTCGGAATCGTTTGATTTCTTCAGACTCGAGGTTGCGGTTGTTGTTTCGGGTATGATATGCGGAATTATTGTATATTACAGAAATAAAGTTTTAATGGGCGAGATGAAGTTAAAAGAAGATGCAAATGCCAAGGCAGAGCTTGTTAACTATGCCAAGGATATGTTCCTTGTTAATGTATCGCATGAAATCCGTACCCCTTTGAATGCGATAATCGGAACAACCGATTTGCTGCTTGAGTCGGATGCCAACAATCACATCAAAGAAATGGCTTTCAATATTTCAAATTCGAGTCATGCTTTGCTGTCCATCACATCCGATCTTTTAGATTTCTCACGCATGAATATCGATTCGGTAAAGCCTGTGAGTGAGTCTTATGATATTGCGGTTATGCTTAACGATATTATCAATCTTATATCGGTAAGACTGCTTGATACGAATGTGGATTTCTTTGTATATATTAATCCTTCTTTACCTAAAAGCTTAATCGGCGACGGCGGTAAAATCAGGCAGATAATGATTAATATGCTGTCTAACGGTGTTAAGTATACCCGGGAAGGGTATATTAAACTTTATGTGGATTATGCATATGATACTTCAAATACGGTTCATTTAACCATTAAAGTAGAAGATACCGGCATCGGCATTAAACCCGAAACTATAGAGAAAATATTTGAACCCTATAACCGCTCCGGCGAGATTACGGACCGTTTGATAGAGGGAAACGGCTTGGGACTTGCGCTTTGCAGAAAACTTGCGACGACAATGGGCGGTTCAATTTCCTGTGAAAGTGAGTACGGCAAAGGGTCAACCTTTACTTTTGAAGTTAATCAGTATCTTGAAGTGCCCTACACAAAGGGAAATGTCGGAACCGTTAAAGATGATGATGTATTTATAGGCTATTTTGCAAACGGAAACGCTGAAGTTGAAAATATCGGCCCCATTCTTAAATCAATGCAGATAGGGTATGACAGAGCTGACAGCGAAGCGGAATTTTTGTGTTATATCAATAATCCGAAATATGATTATTATCTTCTTGACGTTTCGGCGTATGAAAAATTAAAAAACAATCTCAGCAATCGCTGTATTGACTGGAAGAAACTTGTGGTAATAAGTGATTGTAACTATTCGTATTCCGATGAACCGTTTGAAAATGTTATCACAAAGCCTGTAAGCAGTCTTAACCTTGCAGATATGTTCAATCACACAAAGAGTTATTCGGCAAGAAAGCAGACCTACGAAGGTTCATTCAGCATTCCGAATGCTACGGTTCTTATTGTTGATGATAACCTTGTTAACCTTGACGTTGCTGCCGGTATTCTTTCAAGGTATGAGCCCGATATTATTACCGCAGCCAGCGGACGGGAATGTCTTATTACGCTTGAAAGTCAGCATGTCGATATTATTTATCTGGATTATATGATGCCTGATATGGATGGTATCGATACGTTGAAGGCTATACGTGAGTTTGAACAAAAGAATGATGTTGTAAATCCTGTTCCGGTTATCGCATTAACCGCAAATGTTGTTTCGGGTGCACGTGAAATGTTCTTAAATGAGGGCTTCGACGACTATCTTACAAAGCCTATTGAAATCGACAAACTTGAAAAATCGCTGATAGAGCATTTGGATTCGGCGTTACTAAATTTCTCGGTAGAAGGATAATGTGTTCATGAAAATTTTAAATTCATTCGCGAAGATTGATTTAAAAAACTTAATGAATTATGACCTAAAAAAAGACTGTTTTAAAATTGTTCTTCAGATGGTTGCGATAGTTTCCTGTCTAATGGCTTTAGTTACAGGTATATTTTTTGAGGTTTCGGCAATATATTTTGGCAGTATGTGTGTAACGGCTGTTTTAAGTTTTGTTATGCTTATTTTTATACGAACAGACAAAAATTACAGGATATTTTCAATACTGTATATTTGCTATCTGCATTTTGTGCTTCTTCCCATCTTTATTATCTGGGGACCGAAAACATCCGAGAGTACACCGTTATGCTTTACCGCGGCAATTGTTGCAACGTTCTTTGTGCTCGCGTTAAAAGATTCACTTATCATTTTCTTTTTCTCGTTTTACGTAAATACTTTTTTGGTTATAAGATTTTTTGTAAACGGTGATATTGATGCCGAAATTTCAAAACCGCTTGATTTCTTTATAAATTTTGTGATTGTGTTTATAGGAATTGCTATGGCGTTAGCGTTTGTAATATACCTCCAGGAACGCAATTTCAGAAGTTATCAGAATGCGGTTGACAATGCGCAGGATGCGGAAAAAAGAGCAAGTGCCGCAAAGTCCCGTTTCCTTGCGAATATGTCTCATGAAATAAGAACGCCCATGAACTCCATTATCGGGCTTTCGGAACTGATACTTAAGGAAGACATGAACGACGTTACGCGTAATGAGGTTGATGTTGTTAAACAGTCTTCATATGAACTCCTTGATATTATCGATGATGTACTGATGTACTCAAAGCTTGAATCCGAGAAATTAAAGCTGGTTGCCTCAGATTTTAAGTTTGACGAGCTTTTAAGACAGGTTGTTGATTCTATTTCGGCAGCAATGACAAATAAGGATTTAAAGTTAAGAGTTAAGTTTGACAATAATATTCCCAAAATCGTAAGAGGTGACGATGTACACATTAAACAGGTACTGTTAAGACTTTTGTTTATTTCGTTGTCTTTAACCGAAAATGGACGTATTATGATGTCGCTTTCGTGCGATATAGATGAAGAAAACGGCGTGGCGCATATGACGGGGACGGTGTCCGATACAGGTTGCGGTTTGGCGCAGGTCGATCTTGACGCAATTTACGGTGCTTATGACGTTTACGACTCCAGACAGAATTCAAACTTTAAAGGAATCGCTCTTAAGTTTAATATTTGTAATTCACTTCTTAAATTGATGAACGGTGATTTGACCATAAACTCTATCGACGGTATGGGGCTTGAGTCAAGGTTTTCTTTTGATTGTGATGTTGTAAATTCCGAGCCGATGGTTTCGATGGAAAACGCTTACCAAAAGAAAATTTTGATATACATAAACGATAACCGTGAATTGGCCGCCTGGAAAGCGGTTATGGAAGGCTTTTCGATAAGACCTGACTACGTTAATTCATATTTTGCTTTTGAAAAAGCGGTTCAGAATGTAAAATATGACTATATATTCTTAACCAGCGAGCTTTATTCTTCGGTTTCGAATGTTATCGCAATGTATCATTGCGAAGAAAATACGTATGTTGCGGGATATTCAAATAATTCGTACGGAGATTTCGATAAATGCAGGATAATCCGTCATCCGGTAAGCTGTTTGAATATCGGTGATGTCATAAACGGTTTGTGGAAAACCGAGGATTACGTCATCAAAAATGAAGCAGAAGAATATGACGGCAGAAAAGCAAGAATACTTGTTGTTGATGACAACGGTGTCAACTTAAAGGTGGCTACAGGTATCTTTAAGAATTATAAGATTGATATTGATGTTGCAAAGAGTGGTGAAGAAGCAATCCGTAAGATGACGATGTCAGAATATCATCTTGTGCTGATGGATATGGTAATGCCGGAAATGAGCGGTAGTGAAGCACTTACCCGTATCAGAAATTCAGGTATCCCTTCCATGATGAATGTACCGATTGTGGCGCTTACAGCAAATACCGGCGGAAATATCCGTGAGGAAGTTTTGGAGCTGGGCTTCCAGGAATATCTTGCAAAGCCCATAAAGCAAAGGTATTTAACACAGATTCTTACCGGTTTTTTGCCGCAGGATGTATTTAAGAAAATTTTAAAAGGCAGTAAAAGTTCGGAAAAAGCATCAGAAATTAATATGGCCGATAACATTCTTGAGCCCGACAAGGGTATTGCAAATATCGGTAACAATGCTGAAGCATATCATGCGATTTTGAATACATATTATGCCGAAGGACTCAGGAAAATCAAAGAACTTCCGGATTTGCTGGAAGCCGGAGATATTTCGTTGTTTACGACGCATGTACACGGCATAAAATCTTCAAGTGCAAGTATCGGAGCCGCAACGGTTTCTTTAATGTTTAAGGAACTTGAATTTGCGGGGAAAGATAATAATCTTGAACTTATTAAAGCTCGTTACGATAACTATATTGAAGCTTTTAAGAAGATTCTCGATGATGTTAAGGAATACCTTACAAATTTAGGTAAGTTTGACTATGTCGAGGAAGAGTCTCAAGAGTCAAAAGAAGAGCAGGAAATTACGGTTATTACAGACGAGATGTTTAAGGAATTCAAAGGATATCTTGATACAATGAATCTTAAGGAAAGCGATAAGATTATGGCAAGTTATTCCAAGATGAATTTCGGTCATGAAAAGAATGAAATATTTGCCAAACTTAAGAAATCATACGATATGTACGATTTCCATGAAGTTAAGCAGTTACTTAATTTGATGATAGGTTAAATCACGCTTGACAAAATTTTTTTCTTTTGCTAACATCACAAATATTAAAGGCTGTGAAAAGAACAAGTATCGTGCAGATGAGCTTCAGAGAGGAACCGTTTGGTGAAAGGTTTCGCAATATTTTGCATAGAGAATACATCTTGGAGCTGTGCACCGAATTAAGTAGGCTGTAACGTAGTGCGTGCGTTAAATGCAAAGGTATGATAGTACCTGCGAAGGCAGTATGTGTGAGCATACTGTGAATTAAGGTGGTAACACGGTTAACCCCGTCCTTATATTGGACGGGGTTTTTTTATTTTCCCTTTTCAGGGCCGGTAGAAAGGAGATTATTTTATGACACTTTACGAGGAATTACAAAGAAGAGGTTTGCTGGCACAGTTAACCGACGAAAATGAAATCAGAGATCTTATCAATAACGGTAAAGCTACGTTTTATATTGGATTTGACCCTACGGCAGACAGCCTTCATGTAGGCCATTTTATGGCACTTTGCCTGATGAAGAGACTTCAGATGGCAGGAAACCGCCCTATTGCATTGATAGGCGGAGGTACAGGTATGATTGGCGATCCTTCCGGAAGATCCGATCTTCGTACGGTTATGACTACAGAGATGATTGACCATAACTGCGAATGCTTTAAAAAGCAGATGAGCCGTTTTATTGAATTTGGCGAAGGGAAGGCAATGATGGTTAACAACGCCGACTGGCTGCGCGATTTAAATTACATTGAATTTATTCGTGATATAGGCTCATGCTTTTCCGTTAACAACATGCTTCGTGCAGAGTGCTACAAACAGCGTATGGAGAAGGGGTTAACGTTCTTGGAGTTTAACTACATGCTTATGCAAAGTTACGACTTTTTGGAACTTTACAAGCGTTATGGTTGCAATATGCAGTTCGGCGGTGATGACCAGTGGAGTAACATGCTGGGCGGCACCGAGCTTATCCGCAAGAAACTCGGTAAAGATGCATATGCCATGACAATTACCCTTTTGCTTAACTCTGAAGGCAAAAAGATGGGTAAGACGCAAAAAGGAGCTGTATGGCTTGATCCCAACAAAACTACACCTTTTGAATTCTTCCAGTATTGGAGAAATGTCGGTGATGCAGATGTTATTAAGTGCTTAAAGATGCTTACATTCCTGCCCATAGAGGAGATTGAGGCAATGGAAAGCTGGGAAGGCGCAAAACTTAACGAAGCAAAAGAAATCTTAGCATACGAGCTTACCAATCTTGTACATGGCGAGGCAGAAGCAAACAAGGCACGCGATGCGGCAAGGGCATTTTTCCAGGGAGGTAGCGGTGCAGACGTTCCCACAACCGAAATCGGTGAAGAAGACCTTTTTAACGGCAAAGTCGATGTTATCGCAATGCTTGTTAAGGCTGGTCTGGTACCTACAAGAAGCGAAGGTCGTCGAGCTATTGAGCAGGGTGGCGTAATGATTAACGATGACAAAGTTACCGACATTAAGGCTTCGTTCTCCCTCGATGAAATCAAGGCTTTTGATGAACTTATTTTAAAACGTGGAAAGAAAAATTTTAGAAAGATTATAGTAAAATAATTTTTCTTTTCGGTGATTGTTTGTTAAAATGAGAGAGTAAGCGAAATGCTTACTCTCTTTGTATTTTTACTAAAAACACAGCCTTTAAGCGGCTATAGGGGGTTTTATGACAGACAGTGAACTTATTAAACTTGCTTTTAAAGGACGTGAAGCTTCATATTGTCCTTACTCAAATTATGCGGTAGGCGCAGCCTTGTTGACGGCGTCAGGAAAGGTATATATCGGATGTAATATTGAAAATGCGGCTTTTACACCCGGTAACTGTGCCGAAAGAACGGCGTTCTTTAAAGCTGTAAGTGAAGGAGAACGTCACTTTTCAAAAATTGCCATTGTAGGCGGACCTGTCGGAAAGGCTGTTACAGATTATGCATTTCCCTGCGGAGTATGCCGTCAGGTAATGCAGGAATTTTGCAATCCCGAAACTTTTGAAATTGTAACAGGTATAGATGAAAATACATTTAAAAAGATGACATTAAAGGAGATGTTGCCTTGCGGCTTCGGCCCGGACAATTTGAACTGATATGGAGTACGTAGTAATCGGCCTGGTGGTAGTTGCACTGTTGGCTTTCTTTCTGCTAAAGGAATATTTTGACTCAAAAAGACATTTTGAGTTTTTGGCAAAACAGGCAGTTGAAAGCTTCGGGCATTTTTCGAATGCCGAGATGAAAATAGAAGACCTGGAGCGGCTTAAGAAATTATTTTACCGTTTCAAAGATGATGATAGCATTGACGATATCACTGCCAACGATCTTGAAATCGATGAACTTTTTTTGAGCATGAATATCGCCAAGTCAAATCCCGGGTCCGAGGCGTTTTACAGAATGTTGCGGACACCGATTCATGATGCGGCCAAGCGAAAAGACTTAAACGACAAAATTGAATTTTTACTTAATAACGAAAATGAAAGAATTAAATTTCAGACACTGTTTTTAAAGAGCGGATATCTGAATAAACTTGATTTTTTTTCAACGCTTGACCTTATTGATGCGGTTAAGCCAAGTCCTGTTATTAAAGAATGCCTGGTCATTTTTCTTTTGGCGATATCGATTTTGCTGATGTTTTTTAAGGCATCGCTGGGTGCTACGGTTTTGCTGGGTACTCTTATTTACGGAATCGTTTCTTATTACAACAAGCGTGGCAGGATTGAACCGTTTATTGTATGCTTTTCGTATATAGCAAATCTTATAATTGTTTCCAAAGCGCTGCTGAAGCTTAAGGCTGAGCCCTTTAATGCGGAGCTTTCGGAAATTAAAAGCAATGTGTCGAAACTTTCGGCGATTGAACGTTTTTCCAAACTGATAGTGGGCAGTAAGGCAGGCACAATCGGAGCAGGTAACCCTTTGGAAATTATTATGGATTACTTAAGAATGCTTTTGCATATAGACATTATTGCTTTTTATCGGATGCTTTCGATAATAAAGCGGGAACGTAAAAGTGTTGAAGATTTGTACCTTACATTCGGTTCGTTCGAAGCAATTATTTGCGCTGCTTCGGTCAGGAAAGCGCTTCCGGCATCGTGCGTACCGCAACCCGGTGTCGGCGTAAAGCTTGAAAATTGTTATCATCCGCTTATCGCCAATCCGGTTAAGAACTCGATTGATACTAAAAAGGGTATTTTGATTACCGGCTCCAATGCATCGGGTAAATCTACGTTTTTAAAGACGGTGGCACTTAATATTCTTTTGGCCGAAACAATCGGTACGTGTGCTGCGGATAGTGCGGTGACAGAGGATTGTTATCTCTTTTCATCAATGTCGTTGCGTGATGATTTAATGAACAGTAACAGTTACTTTATGGTTGAAATCAAGGCCGTAAAGCGAATATTTGATTATGCGGGTAAAAACCCTGAGCACAAAGTTATTTGCTTTGTTGATGAGCTTTTAAGAGGCACGAATACAATCGAAAGAATAGCATCGTGTTCACAGATACTTAAGAATTTTTCGGATAACGGAGTGCTTTGTTTTGCGGCCACTCATGATTATGAGCTTACCGAAATACTTGAGTCGGTATATACGAATTACCATTTTGACGAGGAAATTAAGGACGACGACGTTTTGTTCAATTACAGATTAAAGTCAGGTAAAGCCACATCCAGAAATGCCATTAAATTATTGTCAATTATGGGCTTTGCGGATTCTGTCGTCGAAAATGCCAAAGATATGTCCGAGGAGTTTTCAAAAACGTCTGTGTGGAGGATTCTTTAATGGATAAAATTACTGTTTATTCGGACGGTTCGTCACGCGGAAATCCGGGGCCGGGAGGCTATGGCACATACTTAAAATTTGTTGATGTCAACGGTAAAGTGTACGATCTTGAAATCAGCGAAGGCTTCAGGTTTACCACTAATAACCGTATGGAGCTTTTGGGGGTTATCAAGGGACTTGAGGCTTTGAAAAGACCTTGTGATGTCGAAATAATCTCCGATTCAAGATATGTTGTGGATGCTTTTAACAAACATTGGGTTGATTCGTGGGAAAAGAAAAATTTTATGAAGGGTAAGGAGCCTGTCCCCAATGCGGATTTATGGAAACGGCTTTTGCTTGCCATGAAACCGCATACAGTACGTTTTACATGGGTAAAAGGGCATGCCGGTCACCCGGAAAACGAGCGTTGCGATCGTCTTGCAACCGCGGCGGCCGATGACACAGCCGGTTTAAAAATTGACACAGAATATGAAAAGGTGACGGGCAAAGCTTCGGAAATTGACTGATGAAAAATTATACAACCCTTTTGTGGGATTTAGATAACACAATTTTAAATTTTGATAAAGGAATGGATTTGGCGTTGCGCCAGACCTTCGAATATATGGGTATTGCGTACAATCCCGTACAGGCTGAAATATATGAGCGCATTAATCTTTCATACTGGAAAAGAATGGAGCGCAAAGAGATTAAGCGGGATGAGATTTTTGTGGGCAGATACAGAGATTTTTTTGCAGAAATCGGTTATAACGCAAAAACGCCCGAAGATGTTAATCATTTTTACCTTGATAAGGTCGCAGGCTATGCGTTTTTGATACCGGGAGCTTTCGAAACATTGCGCGAGCTTTCACTGACAAAAGATATGTATTTGATTACAAACGGTACTAAAGATGCCCAGGTAAGGAGAATTGCTCTATGCAAAATAGGCTCCTTCTTTAAAGGATTCTTTATTTCCGAAGATGTAGGCTTCGACAAACCTTCCAAAGAATTCTTTGACGCTATTTTGCCAAGAATATCCGAACCCGATAAAAATAATATGTTAATTATCGGAGATTCACTGACATCCGACATAAAGGGGGGTGTCACAAACGGTATAGATACATTGTGGTACAATCCGTCAAAGGCTGAAAACGACACGGAAATTAAGCCATTAATGACGGTTTGCAGTTATAACGAATTGAGAAGTGTATTTAACCTTGAGCCATTGGAAATTTAACGAAACTTTTATATCTTTATTGACATGGATATCTATTGAACCTATACTAAAGAAGACACAAGATGTTGTGTCTTCTTTTTAAATTCCATCTAAATTTTGTTAAAAATTATCCGATATATTAGACAGAAAATATTTGGGAGGATGCCTGTATGGGATGCGATGCCAATAAAGACCGCGATTTCGGCGAACTTTTTAAGCCGCAAAAGGAAGTTTATGTCATTAAGAAGGACGGAAGCCGGGAGCTTTTTAATGTTCAGAAAGTAGTGGATGCCGTTTCAAAGAGTGCTTATCGTGCACTCACCAAATTTACCTGTGAGGATAACGAAAATATATGCCGTTATGTTGTTGGCAGGGTTGATGAAATGGGTGATACGCAGATCCCGATTCCCGTTATGCACAATATAGTAGAGCATGCACTTGAGGATGTTAAGCCTATAGTTGCCAAAAGTTATCGTGACTATCGTAACTATAAGCAGGATTTTGTGCGCATGCTTGATGATGTATACAAAAAGAGCCAGTCAATCATGTATGTCGGCGATAAGGAAAATGCAAACACCGATTCTGCACTTGTTTCCACCAAAAGAAGCCTCATTTTTAACCAGTTAAACAAAGAACTTTACCAGAAATTCTTTATGACTACCGAGGAAATTCAGGCATGCCGTGACGGATATATTTATGTCCACGATATGTCTGCACGTCGCGATACCATGAACTGCTGTCTGTTTGACGTTGAGTCTGTGTTACACGGTGGTTTTGAAATGGGTAACATTTGGTACAACGAGCCTAAGACTCTGGATGTGGCATTTGACGTAATCGGCGACATTGTACTTAGTGCAGCAAGCCAGCAGTACGGCGGTTTCACCGTTCCCAGCGTTGACCTTATTTTGGAGCCTTTCGCTCAGAAATCGTACGACAGAAATGTTGAAAAATACAGAAGACTCGGCCTTGACGATGCAACGTGTGAATCCGAAGCCTACAAGGATGTTACCAAGGAAATGGAGCAGGGCTTCCAGGGTTGGGAATATAAATTCAATACAGTTGCCTCCTCACGAGGCGATTATCCTTTTATAACAGTAACGGCAGGTACCGGTACCGGAAGATTTGCAAAGCTTGCAACCATTTCAATGCTTAATGTCCGCCGCCGCGGACAGGGCAAGCCCGAATGCAAGAAACCGGTTCTTTTCCCGAAGATTGTTTTCCTGTACGATGAAAACCTACATGGTCCGGGCAAGGAACTTGAAGATGTATTTGAAGCCGGTGTTAAGTGTTCTGCCAAAACGATGTATCCTGACTGGCTGTCACTTACCGGCAAGGGGTATGTTGCAAGCATCTACAAGCAGTATGGCAAAATCATTTCCCCGATGGGTTGCAGAGCTTTCTTAAGCCCCTGGTATGAGCGTGGCGGAATGCATCCTGCGGATGATAACGATCAGCCTGTATTTGTGGGTCGTTTCAATATTGGCGCCGTATCGCTTCATCTTCCTATGATTTTGGCTAAGGCACGCAAGGAATCACGTGATTTCTATGAGGTTTTGGACTACTACCTTGAGCTTATCAGACAGCTTCATATCCGTACTTATGCTTACCTTGGCGAAATGCGTGCTTCCACCAATCCGCTTGCTTATTGTGAAGGCGGTTTTTACGGCGGTCACTTAAAGCTTACGGATAAGATAAAGCCTTTACTTAAGACTGCAACGGCTTCTTTCGGCATAACCGCTTTAAATGAGCTCCAGGAACTCTACAACGGTAAGTCGTTGGTGGAAGACGGACAGTTTGCGGTTGAAGTACTTGAATATATCAACAAGAAAATCAGCGAGTTCAAAGAAGCCGACGGAAACTTGTATGCTATATACGGAACCCCCGCAGAAAATCTTTGCGGTTTGCAGATACAGCAGTTCAGAAAGAAGTACGGCATTATCGAAGGCGTATCAGACAGGGAATATGTTTCAAATTCTTTCCACTGCCACGTTACCGAAGATATTACACCTATTCAGAAACAGGACCTTGAAAATCGCTTTTGGGATCTGTCTAACGGCGGCAAAATCCAATACGTTAAGTACCCGATTGACTACAACATCGAGGCTGTAAAGACATTGATTCATCGTGCAATGGATATGGGTTTCTATGAAGGTGTTAACCTTTCACTGGCATATTGTGACGACTGCGGTCACCAGGAGCTTGAAATGGATGTATGTCCCAAGTGCGGCAGTCGCAACCTTACCAAAATCGATCGCATGAACGGTTATTTGTCTTATTCGAGAGTTCACGGCGATACACGTCTTAATGATGCCAAGATGGCAGAAATCAAAGAGAGGAAGTCGATGTAAATGAGGTATCACGATATTACCAAAGACGACATGAAGAACGGAGACGGTCTTCGCGTGGTGTTGTGGGTTGCGGGCTGCAATCATTGTTGCAAGGATTGTCAGAATCCCATTACATGGGATCCGAACGGCGGACTGGTTTTTGATGATGCTGCCAAGGCTGAAATTTTTGAACAGCTTGATAAGCCGTACATTTCCGGTGTTACATTTTCCGGCGGAGATCCGCTTCACCCTGCAAACAGAGTTGAAATCAGAAACTTAGCCGCGGAGATTAAAGAAAAATATCCCGACAAAACCATCTGGCTCTATACCGGTGATGTTTGGGAAAATATTATGCATTACCCTGTAATGAATTATGTGGACGTTTGCGTGGACGGTGAATTCATGGTGGATAAGCTTGATGTAACGCTTATGTGGAAGGGAAGTTCCAACCAGCGTGTTATTGATGTTAAGCGTTCTTTGAAGCAGACCGATCCGACATATCCGATACTTCATTGCGGAGATTATTACAATAATCCTGTCACAGCCAAGCCTGTTACTTGCGGAGATTACAATGGAACGAGTTGCACATTTTGAGAAAGTAAGCGTTGATCGCTTTGTTAAAGATTTTTGTGATTCTTTCACAAACTATACAGATAAAGAAGCTATAGCCATATATAGCGATATAATTCTTCCCAAACGGGCTACCATGAAAAGTGCCGGTTATGATATTTTTACGCCTGTGCCTTTTGTGCTTGAGCCGGGACAGACAGTAAAGATTCCGACGGGTATTCGTGTCAGTATGCGTGAAGATTATGTATTTATGATTTACCCGAGAAGCGGTCTTGGATTTAAGTATCGTCTGCAGCTCAACAATACGGTAGGCGTTATTGATGCGGACTATTATGAATCCGATAATGAAGGGCACATTTTTGTGAAACTTACCAATGATTCCAATGAGGGTAAATCATTGACCGTCGATCGGGGAGTTGCTTTTGCGCAGGGAATCTTTATGCAGTACGGAATTACCGATGATGACTGTGTGGATGCAAAAAGAAACGGAGGACTCGGGAGCACAACGGGAAAGTAGTTTTGAAAACTACTTGTTACAATACAAAATACTAATTGTATACACTTTTTGCATTGTTTTTGTTGAATTATAGCCACTATGATGTTATCATTAACCTGATTTTAAGGTAAAGGAGGACACATAAGTGGCTTTTTTTAAAATTGTAACAGATACAACTGCAGATTTGCCTGCAGATTTTCTGAAGACAGAGGAAATTGAAACATTTAGCCTCACATATTCTGACGGTAAAGAGGAATATGGTAACGTAAAAGAATTGGACGGCCATTCTTTTTACGAAAGTATGAGGAATGGAGCGGTTTATAACACTTCACAGGTTAATCCGAGTGAGGCCCGCAAAAATTTTGATAAACTTTTGGAAAAAGAAACCGATATATTATATGTCGCTTTTTCATCGGGGCTGTCGGGCACATATAACAGTGTAAGGCTTGCAGCGACGGAAATCGCGGAAGAACGCGGAAACGTTAATATATACGTAGTCGATTCTTTGTGCGCAAGTCTGGGCGAAGGATTGCTGGTGTATTATGCGTGCATATTAAGGCGTGAAGGCTTGTCGGTTAAAGAAGTGTATGACCGGCTTATGAAGCATCGGCATAATATTGTACACTTGTTTACTGTTGAGGATTTAATATATTTGCATCGCGGAGGGCGTGTTTCCAAGGGCACGGCAGTTCTTGGCAATGTCTTAAACATTAAGCCTTTACTGCATGTTGACAATGAAGGACATCTTGTACCTATAGGAAATGTTCGCGGCAGACGTAAGTCATTAATGGCTCTTGTCGACAATATGGCCGCCAAAATCGGTTCATATGAAGGGAAGAATAAAATATTCTTTATAAGCCATGGTGATTGCCCCGAAGATGCTGAATTTGTTAAACAAGAAGTAATTAAACGTTTCGGAATAAATGATAATATTGTTAATACGATTGGACCGACAATCGGGTCTCATTCAGGCCCGGGAACGGTGGCTTTGTTCTTTTTTGGTGATGAAAGATAACGAGACATTGCGACATCGGTTTAACCGGCAAGCATCTGTAGCTTAGGCTAAATCCAAACGGATGTGGATTGTGAGTAATGTATGTACGGATATGAGAAAACATTAAAATTAACCCTTGCAGAGTACCTTGCGGTTTTAGTGCTTCATATCATTTATGCATTTACCAAATTCGGTGCGGAAAAGGGACAGATTGTTCTTTTGGTTTCATCGGTAATGATAGCGGTTACATTTGTGCTGTCGATACTTGTTAAAAATCAGGATGCAATTGTAATTCTTGAATTTGCCTCGGTAATCATTTCAACAACTCTTATCGGGACGCTTCTTAACACGCTTGCTTTCTCAGTGTTGATATATATGATTATGTCTGCAATGGTTACCATTTTCCTGGAGCCCAGATATATTGTATATGCGGCTGTAATGTCGGTAATTGCTTATGCGGCGTATATTATATTCCTGCCCGAGGCAATTCTTGAAAATGTGGCGTCACTTGAAATATTTGCTTTTTATATTATTTGTTATTTGTGTGCATTGCTTAATTTGTATGTTCTTTCCCAAAATGCCAAAAAGTATTTGAAAGGCATGTCAGACAAGGCTTTGGAAGCTAAACATGCCAACGAGTCAAAGAGTCTGTTTTTGGCAAATATGTCTCACGAAATTCGTACTCCCATGAACGCTATATGCGGTATGGCTGAGCTTACACTCCGAGAACCCGGTCTTTCACCGGTTGTTAAGGAAAACACGGAGAGCATCCAGACTGCGGGCCGTGTATTGATTTCAATAGTTAACGATATCCTTGACTACAGCAAGATGGAAAGCGGAAAGATGGAAATCATCCCGGTTTCGTATTCGTTCAGACATATGGTTAAAGATGTCTTTAACATGATGGGGGTAAGGCTTGAAGATAAGGATGTAGAGCTTAAGTACAACATTCCCGAGGATATCCCCGATTGCTTAATCGGTGATGAAATACGTATCAGACAGATTTTGTTTAACCTTCTTTCAAATGCAATCAGGTTTACCGATAACGGTTATGTTATTTTGGACGTCGAAGGCGTGTGCGATTCAGGTTTCGTGGATTTTACGATGTCGGTTACCGACAGTGGAATCGGTATCAAGAAAGAAGAAATGTGTAAGTTATTTACAAGCTTCCAGCAGGTTGATTCGCGCCGCTCACGTAATCGTGAAGGTACGGGCCTGGGACTTGCAATTACCAAACAGCTCCTTGAACTCATGGGCGGTGATATTTCGGCAGAATCGACATACGGTGTCGGTTCCAAGTTTATGATTCACTTAAGTCAGAAAATTTGCGACGATCAGTCGGTTGCTGTTTTTGAAGATTCCGACAATGTCGAAAAAACACCTATGGTTATGGCACCGGAGGCTAAGGTGCTTGTAGTTGATGACAATGCCGTTAACTTAAAGGTTGCCAAAGGTCTTATCAGAACGTTCGGTATTTCGGTTGATACTTGTATGAGTGGCCGCGAATGTCTTGAAATTTTGCGTGAGACAAGAGATTACGATATCATTTTCCTTGATCATATGATGCCTGAACTTGATGGTATTGACACGCTTAACCTGATTCGCTCAGATACAAGCGAATACATGAAGAAAGTTCCGTGCATAGCACTTACCGCCAATGTAATGGCGGGAGTTCGTGAAATGTTTATATCAGAGGGCTTTGACGATTATGTTCCCAAGCCGATTGATATGATGTGGCTAAACGGAATATTACGTAAGTACCTTCCTTTGGAAAAGCAAAGATAAACCAATATATATATTTTGGCAAGCAGTGGCGAAAAGGCTTCGCCACTGCTTTTTCTTTTGTCAGAAGCCGGTTGCGCGAACATCGTTCCCAATCCCAAACAATTAAAAAGCTTGCAGGCGTCGGTCTATAGAAGATAAGTGCTTTCATAGACCCCGCAAACCTTTAAAAAGTATGAGTTTGTCGGTCTATAGAGGATAAGTGCTTCCGTAGACCCCGCAAATATCCGGATATTACGGTCTTGCGGGGTCTATGCGGCAAATGTTTCGCTATAGACCGAAAACTTCGATATTCGATAGCCTAATCACAAATTTATATAGGTCGTGTGCAGCGAAATGTCGACAGCCGGACATTTAAAAGTTGCCTTTGCGGCATGGAAAACAAGGGGAAATGTTTTTAGCGCAGCTACTTGTATTTGACGGTGAATGAAGCTAAAATATATAAGAAAATTTATAAACAGGAGACTAACTTGAATTTATGAGTAAAGTAAGAACCAGATTTGCACCCAGCCCTACAGGCAGAATGCATGTCGGCAATTTACGTACCGCGTTGTATGAGTACTTGATTGCAAAGCATGAGGGTGGAGATTTTATTTTAAGAATTGAGGATACCGATCAGGAGCGTTTTGTAGAGGGAGCAATAGATATAATTTACAGAACTCTAGAAAAGACCGGCTTAACACACGATGAAGGCCCCGATAAAGATAAGGGCTTCGGTCCTTATGTACAAAGTGAGCGTACCGCTTCGGGTATTTATCTTGAGTATGCCAAAAAGCTTGTTGAGCAAGGCGATGCATATTATTGCTTCTGTGACAAGGAACGTCTTGAATCCTTAAAGCAGGTTATCGACGGCAAGGAAATTGTTGTGTACGATAAACATTGCTTAAGCCTTTCCAAGGAAGAAGTTGAAGCGAATCTTGCGGCAGGTAAGCCTTATGTAATACGTCAGAATGTTCCCAACGAGGGTACCACGACATTCCACGATGAATTATACGGAGATATCACGGTTGATAACTCTGAATTGGACGATATGATTCTTATCAAATCGGACGGATTCCCGACATATAACTTTGCAAATGTTATTGATGACCATCTTATGGGAATCACACACGTTGTAAGAGGTAATGAGTACATTTCATCATCACCTAAATATCAAAGATTATATGATGCGTTTGGATGGGAATCCCCCAAATACGTTCATTTAGGACTTATTACCGATGAGAATCACAAGAAACTTTCAAAGAGAAGCGGTCACAGTTCTTTTGAAGATCTTCTTGAACAAGGCTTTTTAACAGAAGCTGTCATGAACTATATTGCTCTTTTGGGATGGTCTCCCGAGGACAATAACGAGTTCTTTACACTTGCAGAGCTTGTGGAAAAGTTTGATTACAAGAAGATTAATAAGTCCCCTTCGGTTTTCGACATCAACAAGCTTAAGTGGATGAATGGCGAGTATATCAAGAAAATGTCCGATGAAGACTTTTTGGAGATGGCGCTTCCGATTGTTAAAGAAGTGATTTCAAAGCCTTTAAATCTTGAAAAGATTGCACTTATGACAAAGACACGTATTGAAGTATTCCCGGATATTAAAGAGCACATTGATTTCTTTGAGGCACTTCCCGAATACGACATCAATATGTACGAGCATAAGAAAATGAAGACGGATCTTGCATCTTCCCTTCAAGTTTTGGAAGAAACCCTTCCTTTACTCGAAAAATTTGATGATTACAGTAATGATGCATTGTATGCAATGCTTTCAGAATATGTTACCGGCAAAGGCTATAAGACAGGTTTTGTGATGTGGCCGTTACGTACAGCTTTGTCGGGTAAGCAGATGACACCTGCAGGTGCTACCGAAATTATGGAAGTACTCGGTAAGGATGAATCTGTTGCACGTATTAAGAAAGGTATTTCCTTACTGAAGGATGCCCTCAATTGATAAAGATCAGCTAAAGGCTGTGATGCATCGGGACGGGCCCGCATTAGTGCTTGCGGGTCCGGGCTCGGGCAAAACAACAGTGCTTACACATCACATAGTTTATTTGACGGATCGATTGAAAGTTTCACCGTCGTCAATATTGGTAATAACGTTTACCAAAGCGGCAGCGCAATCAATGGAGAGCCGTTACAGATTAATGTGCGGTGCGGCCGACAATCAGGTAACATTCGGAACCTTTCATTCCGTGTTCTTTAAACTCATATTGAAGTACACCAATCGGAATTTAAGGATAGTAAATCAAGTGCATAAGCGCAAAATCCTGGAAAGTATATCCGGTCAATCGGATGATGAAGACTTTCTGTCAGGTAAGATTTCCAACTATAAAAGTTTAATTAACCGTGAAACATTTCTTTTCCTTGATGAGCAGGAAAAAAAGAATTTTGACGATATTTTTACTGAGTATGATAGTTATCTTAAGTCTAACGATTTTATTGATTTCGATGATATTCTTTTGATTTTCAGAAAGATGATTTCCGAAAACAGAGGGATTCTTGAGGATATTCAGGGAAGATACAAGTATATTCTGGTAGATGAATTTCAGGACATAAACGAAATTCAATACGATATATTGAAAAGACTTTCGCAAAAAAGCAAAAATATTTTTGCGGTAGGCGACGAAGACCAGGCAATATATGCGTTCAGAGGCTCCGATGTTACTTTGATGAAACGGTTTATCGATGAATATGAAAATGTATCGGTGTATGAACTTTTATCAAATTACCGGTGTCATGCGATGATACAGGAAGCCGCCTCCAGGGTGATAAGTCAAAACAACGATCGGCTTAAAAGCAGGAATGTTACAGCTATAAATACATCGTCCGGCAATCATCTTGAAATCGTATCGTTCGAGGACGAAAACGAGCAGAAGGAATATGTTAAAAAAGAGTATTTAAAATATATTTCACTTAAAAAGAAAACAGTAATTCTTACCCGAACCAACAAAGACAGACTGTTTTATGAAAAGGTCATTTCCGGCAATCAAAAATACGGCGAAATACATAATCATATTATGGCAAATGTTTTTTCAATAGTTTCCGACTATGTAAAGTTTTGCCTGTACGGAAGACTTGAGGACCTTGCAAATATTTTAAACGTTCCCGACAGATTAATTTCAAGGAGTATTCTTGCAGGATATTCGGGAGATTTGAATTCATTGATTAAGTCGGTGAAAAATATGTACAAGCGCGAAAAACTTACGCTTTTTATACGACACATAGAAATGCTTAAGCGAATGAGCCCGTTTAGTTTCACAATGTATTTGTGCAACATTGTAAGTGTAAAGAAATACATTGTCGAAACATATCCGGAATACAGCTTGTCGGATATTGATGCGGTGATTAAGGATCTTTTATGTATTTCAAAAAGTGTGCAGTCTCTTAGGGCTTACGAAGCTGCTTTAAACAATGCGCTTGAATCGGCATATGCTGCAATCGCTAAAGAAAAGAATAAAGGCGAAAGTGAAAAATGCGCGGTTATGACTTTTCATGCGTCAAAAGGGCTTGAGTTTGATGTCGTGATAATACCCGATCTTGTGGAAGGAAAGGTGCCGGGAAGAATTGCCTTACGGGAAATGAGTATGAACGAGGAGAGAAGACTTTTCTATGTTGCCATGACAAGGGCAAAAGAAAAACTGCTCCTTACGACGTTAACAAAGTCGGGGAGCAGTCAACTTAAACCTTCGCGATTCTTGGACAATATAAGATGATTACATATTCTCAAAATCAATTTCGTCGAGATATTCGTCGAACTTATCGCATACGGCTTCGTATTCATTGTCATCGGCAATGTAGATAAGCTCAGGCTCGGCATTGGGGTTGGCTTCGTCTTCTTTGTAGCCGTAGAACCATACGTCCTCGTCGGCTGCGTTGCCTTCCTCATCGAGCGGCTGAAGAGCAATGTAATCTTTGCCGTCTACAGTGAGTATTGTAACTATGCTGCATACAACGGTACGACCGTCATCAAGGTCGAGTGATACAGTCATTTCCTCGTCGAGTTCGTTGTTAAAATCATCAATGTTATCTATGCTCATGTTTGCACCTCCGGTTTGCGCTTTTAAATTTCAAAAAATATTCTAATTTAAATAAATTATAAAGGCAATATATTAATTTTATGCTATATTAAGTTCATGGATAGAACAGATTACGTTATAAAAATTGAAAAGATGCCATTTGAGGGCTTCGGATGTAAGGTTAAAAAGAACGGTATATATTTCGGTGTTGTGCTGCCGGAGTGCCGCAATGCGGGCATTATGATATACGATATGTTCGATGCCCAAAAGAGTACCTTGCTTAAATTAGACGATTCATTTAAAACCGGAAACGTTTATTCGTTTAAGCTTACAGGGGTTAAACCGGGCGGGTTTAAATATCGCTTGTGGGCTGATGAGCGTACAGTTGAGGATGCTTATGCCCGCAAAGTATGCGGCAATGAAAGCTTTGGCGAAACAGTATCGGCTGACGATTTATATTTTTCACCCGAAACAGGCAGTTCGCCGGTCGGCTTTGAAATCGAACCTCGTTTGCGTATACCCATGCAGGATTTAGTGGTTTACAGAGCACATGTGCGCGGTGCCACCAAATTGTACAAACCATGCAAAAAAGGAAACGGAACATTCAGCGGGTTGATATCGATGATTCCGTATTTAAAGAAACTTAATGTTAACTGCGTTGAGCTGATGCCTTTTTATGAGTTTATCGAGGGTTTCGCAAACGATAATGCTGCCGGCATTAAAGATTACATGAAACCTCTCGGGAAACCGATTGTAAATTACTGGGGCTTTTGCAAATCGTTTTATTATGCGGTTAAGTCATCATTTTCACAATCCGAAAATGCTTCTGCGGAATTTAAAAAAATGATACTTGCTTTCCACCGGGCAGGAATAGAAATCGTAGGAACCTTTTCTTTTGCGGAAGATGTTAAGGCTGAATTTGTAAAGGATGTATTCCGTTTCTGGGTGAGCGAATATCACCTTGATGGGTTTCGACTGATAGGTCTTAAAAATATTGCAAAAGAACTTATTGACGATCCGTTCTTAAGCGACTCAAAACTGTTTTTGGAAATTGATGACCGTATGGCGCTTTATAAAGATAAAGTGCCGCTTTATCGAAATATAGGCCTTGTAAACGATAACTTTCTTATTAGTGCGAGACGTTTTATAAAAAGTGATGAGGATACGGTTGCAGAGCTTAGCTATCTGGTACGTGAAAATGCCAAGGGTTACAGCCCGCTTCGCTATATTACCGACTTTTTCGGCTTTACGCTTTACGATATTACGGCATACAACTATAAGCATAATGAGTTAAATCACGAAAACAACAATGACGGTACCGATTATAATTACAGCTGGAATATGGGAGCCGAAGGCGATACTGTCAAAAGGAGTATTAATAAAGCAAGGCTTAAACAGGTAAAGAATGCGTTGCTGCTTACCCTTTTGTGTCAGGGAACGCCTGTAATACGCGGCGGCGATGAAGTATTGAATACTCAGAACGGCAATAATAATCCTTATTGTCAGGACAATGAAATCGGATGGGTCAAATATAGAACAGATAAGAGTGCGCGGGAAATATACTGCTTAACGGCCAATCTTTTGGCGTTCAGGAAACGTCACAGCATATTGCATCAACCACGTGAGCTTATGCTGTTTGATTATATGTCGTGCAAATGTCCGGATGTTTCATACCACGGCGCGGAAGCTTTTAAAATGGACCAAAATCCGGTTTCCAGGGAATTTGGTATCCTGTATTTCGGAGACTATTCGAAACAGTATACGGGGCAAAAAGAAGCTTCTGTATATATTATTTATAATATGAATTGGGAAGAAAGAGAGTATAGCCTTCCCCTTGTCGGAAAAGATTATTCGTGGAAGCTCCTGTATTCAACCGATGGATCTACGGATTGCTCGTTTAATGAGGAAACGGCTGCTTTGTATACAAATGCTGTTTATAGAGCTTCGGGGCGTACGATTACGGTCTTCCTGCTTTCTTCATTATAGTTTTTAGGGCGTTTTTTTGCTTTTTCTTGACCGAAAAATGAATTGCGGTTAAAATGTTTTTTGTGTTTTCTATAAGTTAAGAACGCGGAGGTTTTTATTTTGAGTAACGAAAATAAGCAGATTATATTAACAGGTGACAGGCCGACCGGAAGACTTCATCTCGGTCATTATGTAGGCTCTCTTAAAAGGAGAGTTGAAATGCAGAATTCCGGTAAGTACGATGATATAAACATTTTAATTGCCGACGACCAGGCGCTTACCGATAATGCCGATAATCCCGGCAAAATCCGTGATAACATCATTAATGTTGTACTTGATTATCTGTCGGTAGGCATCGATCCGTCAAAGACAACAATTTGCATACAGTCGCAGTTGCCCGCATTACATGCACTTACGTTTTATTATATGAATCTTGTTACAACGGCGAGACTTTCCAGAAATCCTACCGTTAAGAGCGAGATGCAGATGAGAGGTTTTGCCGAAGAAGGTTTACCGGTTGGGTTCTTTGCATATCCTGTTTCACAGGCTGCCGATATTACGGCGTTCAACGCAAATGTTGTTCCTGTTGGTGAAGACCAGCTGCCAATGATTGAGCAGACAAGGGAAATCGTTGAAAAGTTTAACAAAACTTACGGCGAAACGTTGGTGCTTCCCAAGGCTTTTATTCCCGAAAACGAAATGCAGCGCAGACTCCCCGGTGTAGACGGCAAGGCGAAGATGAGTAAATCTTTGGGTAACTGCATTTATCTTTCCGATGATGCCAAGACTGTTAAAAAGCAGGTTAACGGCAAGATGTTTACGGATCCTTTGCATCTTGCAATCGAGGATCCCGGTCATACCGAGGGAAATGTTGTATTTACGTATCTTGATGCATTTAGCGATAAACATCATTTTGAAGAATATCTTCCCGAGTATTCCTGCCTTGAGGAGATGAAAGAACATTATCGCAGAGGCGGTTTGGGTGACGGCACATGTAAAAAGTTCTTAATATCGGTTCTTGAGGAAACCTTGGAACCTATAAGAGTGGAGCGTGCAAAATGGGAGAGTGATATTGATACCGTTTACGATATTCTTAAGGCCGGTACCGAAAAGGCCCGTGAGACCACCAATGAAACGCTTGCCCGTGTACAGTCCGCAATGCGAATTGATTACTTTAAAGACCGTGCAATTATTAATGAGTGGGAAAATCTTTTAAAACAGCCGCGTATATAGTTTATTTAAGCCTCGGGACACCGTTCCCGGGGCTTTTTTGCATTAATTGGGTAAGTTCTTCGAATGCTTCGAGAGCCGGGCAGATTGGCTTTACTAAACTTTTTGTTTAGAATTTTTAAAAACATATTGCATTCTTAAAAATTTTCTGTATAATAAAATCGTTGTGTTTAGGGATAACAAAGAATAAGTTTAGTATTACCAAACTTTTCGAAAAAACGGAGATTATTAAATGGATATAGGACACAAAATCAGGCAATTACGCAATCAGAAGGATTTGACGCTCGAGGAACTTGCTTCCAGATGTGAACTGACAAAGGGCTTTCTTTCTCAATTGGAAAACGATTTGTCATCACCGTCAATTGCTACGCTTGAAGATATTCTTGAAGCACTCGGAAGTTCGCTGCCGGAGTTCTTTAAGGAAGATGGCAAAAAAGAGACAACCGTATTTCACAAGGAAGACTTCTTTGAAGATGACAGAGGCGAATACCTTGTATCCTGGATAGTTCCTAATTCCCAGAAGAACGACATGGAACCGATTCTGGTGACTATAAATCCCGGCGGAGAAACTTTTGAAATGGCACCTCATTCAGGTGAAGAATTCGGCATGGTTTTGGAAGGTTCCGTTGTCCTTTTGATAGGTGACAAAAAGCAAACGGTTAAGAAAGGTGAAACCTTTTACCTTCACGGTAAGGAATTTCACAGAATAATAAATAACAACAAAAAAGAAGCTAAGGTTTTGTGGGTTTCAACCCCTCCCTTATTTTAGAACAGGAGTCCGGTATGCGCAAATTAATACAATTTCAGAATATTATTAAAGAATTTGACGGTCAGCTTGTATTAAAGGGTATTAATCTTGATATTTATGAAAATGAATTTGTGACATTGCTTGGTCCTTCCGGCTGCGGAAAAACAACCTTGTTGCGAATCTTGGGAGGCTTTTTGGAGCCCACACAAGGAACGGTTATTTTCGACGATCAGGATATTTCGGGACTTCCGCCGTATAAGCGCGATCTTAATACCGTGTTCCAGAAGTATGCTTTGTTTCCTCATATGAATGTTTACGATAACATTGCTTTTGGCTTACGTATAAAAAAGGAGCCGGAGGACTTAATTGCCCAGAAAGTTGCACGTATGCTTAAGCTGGTGGGGCTTGAAGAATACGGAAAGCGCGGCGTTAATGAAATGTCGGGCGGTCAGCAGCAGAGAGTTGCAATTGCAAGAGCTCTTGTTAATGAGCCTAAGGTTTTGCTTTTGGATGAGCCTTTGGGTGCGCTTGACTTAAAGCTTCGCAAAGAAATGCAGCATGAGCTTAAGAAGATTCAGCGAGAGGTCGGCATTACCTTTATATACGTTACCCACGATCAGGAAGAAGCCCTTACCATGTCCGATAAGATTGTGGTTATGAAAGCCGGTGAAATTCAGCAGATAGGTACTCCCACAGATATTTACAATGAGCCTGTAAATCGTTATGTTGCTCAGTTTATAGGCGAAAGTAATATTGTTGACGGAATTATGGTTGAAGATCATAAGGTAATATTTGAGGATAAGACGTTTGAATGTGTTGACGCAGGATTCTCCCCCAATGAGCCGGTTGATGTTGTAATCAGGCCCGAAGATCTTGAAATCGTAGGTCCCCGTGCCGGCAAGCTTAAGGGTATCGTTAAGTCTGTTCTTTTTAAAGGTGTACATTACGAGACTATTGTCGAGACTAAATCCGGTACAAGTATTACCGTTAAAATGAATGTTTCAAATGGAAAACCCGTTCACAACGAAGAAGTCGATGAAATGATGAGTGCAAACGATTTCTATATTGACCTTGCCGATTTTGAAACATTGACAGATGAATTTATTATTGCCCATGCGGATGCGCAGGCTTGGAATCCGTCTACCGATGAGCGTATTTCAATTCACAGAGTTGAGTATGAAGCATTGCCCGAGTACGGCAGTTATCCGGTTACTTTTTCAACCTCGCTCGGCACATCGGTTACGGTTAATATGATTGTTGAAAAAGAAAACCGGGTTGTAAATCAGGATTATGAAGAAGAAATTTACGCAGTTAATTTCTTCAAGAATGCAGATGAAATTCAGGAAAGTATTGCACTGGAGACCGATTTGAAGACCTGGGCAAATGCGTCTGCGTGGAGCTTGGAAGACGGTTCGCCGGTTACCATTACAGATGTATTATATGATTTTGACCCTGTAAATCCCGAACCCGGTGTTTACAGTGTTACATTTAGAACTGAAGGATACGAATATAAAGTTGACACGACCGATGAAACTAAAGTCGGTGATGTTGTAGGGCTTAAATTTGCCCCTGAAGATCTTCATATTATGTGTAAGCAGAACTTTTAAATGAGGGCAGAGTATGAAACAGTTTCGTAAAATGGTGTATCCCTACATAGTATGGAGCACAATAATCATTGTTATTCCGATGCTTCTTATTCTGTTTTATGCATTTACGACAGACGGAACACCGGTCACAAAGATAAGTTTTAGCCTGGTAAATTTCAAACGGTTCCTGACAGATAAGACATTTCTTGAAGTTTTGTACCGCTCCTTGCGTATAGCTGTTGAAACAACAATTATCTGTATGCTGTTAGGGTATCCGACCGCGTACATAATCGCAAGATATTCTGAGTCCGTAAAGATGAAATGGGTTTTGATAATAACCCTTCCAACCTGGATAAATATGCTGGTAAGAACGTATGCGTGGACAGGTATTTTACAAGATGACGGTGTCATCAATTCAATACTTAAGGTGTTCGGAATCGGTCCGGTTTCTTTTATGTACACGGATTTTGCGGTAATTTTAGGTATGGTTTATAATTTCCTGCCGTTCATGATTATACAGATATACACATCGCTCACAAAGATGGACAACAGTCTTTTGGAAGCGGCAAGCGATTTGGGAGCAAGTCCGGCAAAGAGCTTTTTACGTGTTACCTTACCCCTTTCAATGCCCGGTGTAATCAGCGGTATAACACTTGTTTTCCTGCCGGCGGTTTCTTCTTTCTGTATCCCCAGAATGTTGGGCGGCGGCAGTTACGTAATGGTAGGTACGATTATTGAATCACAGTTTATAACTGCGGGAGACTGGAATTTTGGCAGTGCGATTTCACTTATCATGGCTGTTATTATCATAATTTCGATGTATATTACCAAGAAGGTTGATAAGAGCGAAGTCGGGGAAGGAGCCGGAAACGTATGAAAAAAAAGAAAAAGAAGATTGGCTCCTCAATATTTATGGCTTTGATTGTGGTGTTTTTGTATGTTCCGATTTTGTATACGATAGTTTTTTCGTTTAATGAAGGTAAGTCACTTACAAAGTTTACGGGCTTTTCGTTGAAGTGGTACGAAAAAATGTTTTCAAACAACACAATGATGGAAGCGCTTTTTTACACAATACTTGTAGCGATTGTTGCGACCGTCATTTCAACGATTGTGGGAACCATTACGGCAATCGGCCTTTCAAAATCGCGTAAAGTTGTAAAGAACATTGTTGAACAGGTAAATGAACTTCCTATCATGAACCCTGAAATCGTAACAGCTATAGGGTTATTGATGCTGTTTAGTGCCATTGGTTTGGAAAAGGGATTGTTTACCATGCTGTTGGCACATATCATGTTTTGTATACCATATGTTATTTTAAGTATCATGCCTAAGCTTCGAACTCTTAACCCCAACCTTGCCGAAGCCGCAATGGATTTGGGCGCTACTCCTTGGCAGGCACTCACAAAGGTTATTGTGCCGCAGTGTATGCCCGGTATTATTTCGGGAGCATTAATTGCTTTTACAATGTCATTTGATGACTTTGTAATTTCATATTTTGTGACAGGTAACGGTGTCAGCAATATATCTATTCTTGTATATACGGAATCCAAGCGTGTAAATCCTTCAATTAATGCGCTTTCAACCGTAATTGTGGCAATTATTACGATTGCGCTTATACTTGTTAATGTTGTCCCTGCGCTTATTGCCAAAAAGCATAATAAAAATAATGTTTTTTTAGAAGAAAACATAAAATAAAAAACCAAAAACATTTTAGGAGGAATTTTCAAATTGAAAAAGAAGTTTTTACTCATCTTTGCAGCTGTAGCCTGCATGCTTGCGCTTACCGGATGTGCGCAGAAGGAGAAGCTTAATATTTTCATGCCCGGTGAATATATGAGCGACGATTTAGTACCGAATTTCGAGAAAATGTATAACGTTAAGGTCAATGTTGAACTCTTTGATTCCAACGAAATGATGTACACAAAAGTTATGTCCGGTGAATCATATGATATATTGATTCCTTCGGACTATATGATTGAAAGACTTATCAAAGAAGATTACTTACAGAAGCTTGATACTTCCAAAATTTCAAACTTTAAGAGCGTTGTTCCGGACATTTTGAATGCTCCTTATAACGGATTTGACCCCGGCAGCGAATATTCGGTTCCTTATTTCTGGGGAACCGTAGGTATTGTTTACAATGCTAAAAATGTTCCGGCTTCAGAGGTTGAAGCTAAGGGCTTTGATATTATGAAAGACACAACTTATAAAGATCGTATTTACATGTATGACAGTGAACGCGACAGCTTTATGATTGCCTTTAAGGCTCTTGGATATTCCACGAACACCAACGATGAAAATGAAATCATGAATGCGTATGACTGGTTATGCGAGCTTAACGCAACGATGGCTCCCATCACAGTTACCGATGACGTTATTGACGGTATGGCGCAGGGGCGTAAAGACCTTGCAATCGTATACAGCGGTGATGCGGCATATATTTTGTCGGAAAACGAAGATATGAGATATTTCACCCCGAATTCCGGCACAAATGTATGGGTTGATGCTATGGTAATTCCCAAGAATGCCGAGAATGTTGACCTTGCATATAAGTTTATCGATTATGTAATAAGCTACGATGCGGCATATGCAAATACCGAAGCAGTCGGCTATGCATCCGTTAACAGTGATGTACTTGCCGAGGTTACCAAAGAAGGCGGACTTTATGACGGTAATGAAGCATACATTCCCCGTACAGGTTTCGAAAAGGATGAAGTATTTACCGACGACGAGTTCTTAAGAAAGAAACTTTCGGAGCTTTGGATTAAAGTTAAAGCATATAAATAGTTTAATAATCCTGCGGATAATATAAGGAGCGTTTCATAAGCGAAACGCTCCTTTTTTGTATATTTGTATATGCAAAATTTAAATTCAGGCTTCATCGGGTAACTTGTGCATAATAATGCAGTTGGGCTTTTCAAGATGAATTTCCGGTCCGTTCATAACGATTGTACAAGCTTCCAAATCAACGGTGAAAAAGGTCAGTGTATCTGACTCGTGATTACATGAAACAAGGTGTTTGTTGCCGGGGAACAGTGCACAGTCTTTAGGGTAATCGCCGCTTATCGGCAGGCAAAGGAGGCGTTCTATTTTACCGCCTTCAAGCATTTTATATATGCTTACCGAATTGTCGCCGGCACTTGATGAGATAAGCAGCTTGTTATCCGGTGACAAATTAAGTGCGCAAGCGGCTGTATCACTGGAGTGATAATCGTTTACACTCGAAATTGTCTGTATTTTTTCAAAGAAAGGTACATTGTTTTCAGTGGTGTAGCTGTATACATCAATGTAATTCTTAAGCTCGTGAATAATGTAAATATATTTGCCGTCTTTTGAAATCTTAATGTGACTGGGCTCGGAATCCTGGTCGCTTCTGATAATGTCAACAAGCTTTAACTTGCCGGTGGCATGGTCGAGGCTGTAGACGTTTACGTGATCCATTGATAAATCTGCGGCCAAAAGAAATTTATCGTCGCGTGTCATTTTTACGCAATTAACGTGAGGATGATAGTTTCTGTCGGCCAAAGACCCCATTCCTTTTAAAAATATTTCGTCTGTAATTTCACCGACGGTACCGTCTTCGTTAATCTTTAATGCAGTTATTTTACCGTCATGATAACCTGCAACAAACAGGTAAGCATCGTCATAGGAAGTGGATAAGTGGCAACCGCGCATGCCATTTATGGATTGCATGTTTAACACGGCAAGTGAGCCATCTGCGTTAATAAGATATGATTCAACTCCAAAATCGGTTATCGAATACAGATACTTACGATTGTGAGAAATTGTAAGATACGAAGAGTTTGAAATAAGAATCCGGTCTTTGTAAATAAAACGACCTTTTCGGGTATCAACATCATAAATAGTGATACCGAATTTGTTGCCCTGAGTATAACTTGATACATATGCAACGTACTTTGCCATAAATTCTCCATTCTGTGCCGCAGGCACCGCATAACGTGCCGAAGGCACCTCATAAACGTCAGGTTAAGTCGTCTGCTTGGCGTTACTATTGTTAATTTCTTTTTGCTTAATTGATAATATCATATCATATGTTTTTTGAAATTAAAATGATGCAAAGAATGCAAAATGTTTGTGTTATTTAACGTCATTTATGTTATAGTATAAGGGTAAAAGTTTATTTAAGGTGGGAGTTTTGAAGAAGTCATTTAAAGAAAGAGCGGTCATTAAAGCCGCATCACTTTCAAAACAACATAAGTGGCTTAAGCCTTTTATTATCTCAGGACTGGCTGTAGTGTTGAGTTTTTGTGCTGTCTTCAATTATTTTGCCAACAATTCCAAACGTTATATCACGATAGTTCTTTGTCTGGTATTCTTTTTTACCAGTTCAAGCTTTGCAACGTTCGAACAGGTTGAAGATTCTGAAATTTACCTTGTTGATACCGGCATAAATTCGGATGTTTCCGGCAAAGATATTCAGAGTGTCGATGTTGCGGACGGAGACATTCCGCTTTCTGAGATTATTTATCCTGACGATCTTTTTGAAATTGATGAAATCAATGATGAGATAATTAGTGTGTCTTTGTTGTCCGAATCCGAGTCTTCCGATTTGGAAAGCACTGAAAATATCGATACGTTTACACTCGATGATTTCCTTGAAAAATTCGGTGAGGATGATTTTTACGTTGATGAGAAGACATCCGGCTTTGATAAGGATGCATGGTATTTGATTCTTGTTAACAAGACACACCCCATTCCGGAAGATTACAATATTACACTTGCCGACATTACTTCGACAATGAAATGTGACGAACGTGTTTTGGAGCCCCTTCTTGCACTTTTAAATGCCGCCAAGAAGGAAGGGCATGGATTGTATGTTTGTTCACCGTACAGAGATTTTGCTCTTCAGACGGCTCTTTTTGACAAGAAAATAAATTATTACATGGGATTGGGCTATTCTTATATTGATGCATACAGAATATCCTCGCGAAAGGTTATTATGCCGGGCGCGAGTGAGCATCAGTTGGGTCTTGCTTTTGATATTGTGGTAAATTATCATGCAACGCTTGACTACGAATTCGGTGATACGGCTGCAGGTTTGTGGTTAAAGAATCACTGCGCCGAATATGGATTCATTTTGAGGTATCCATACGGCAAAGAGTTAATTACCGGTATAGAATACGAGCCCTGGCATTTTAGATATGTTGGTGTCGAGGCTGCTACGTATATTATGGAGAATGACATTACTTTAGAGGAGTTTATTGAAGGTTTGTAAGATTTAACGGAGACAATTTATGAAAAGAAATGTTCTTGCGGCTGCTCTAATCGTTATCCTGTCGTTTGCTTTGTTTAAAGCCGATGCATATGCAGATGAGCCTGCTTTGACCGAAAATTCAAATTCGGTTAAGGTGGGCTACTTTTATTATCCGGGGTATCATATTATCGACGATGACGGAAACTATTCGGGATATGGCTTTGAACTATACGAAAAGATGTCCGTTTACGGAAATTTTGATGCGGAATATGTAGGGTACGATAAAACCTTCGCCGAATGTCGGCAGATGCTTTACGACGGCGAAATTGATATTTTGCCGTTGATGACATATAAAGGCGAAAAACTTAATGGTGTCGTTTTTTCGGAATATGAGGGTGGCTCTTTTTTTACCGACATTTATACATATATCGGCAATGATAAAATCACAGCCAAAGATTATGATACCTATGACGGTATTAAAATCGGTTGCTTCGCAAGTGACTTTTCAAAAATGTATCTGCCCGAATTTGCTGCATCGCATCATTTTGATTATGATTGCATCGTTTATGATAACTTTGATGAAATGATATTTGATTTAAGAGTTAAGCATTCGATAGATGCTGTTTGCGGGACACTTCCGGCCGGTATTGACGGATTACGTAAATTTGACAATCTTTCCAATAATCATTTCTATTTTTTGATGCGTGAGGATAATTCAGCCTGCATTGAAGCCGTTAACATGGCGCTGTTATCAATTGCCCAATATGAGCCCGATGCCATGGAGCTTCTTAATGCCAAATATTTTAATATTGAATCCGACGATGTGGTATATTTTTCGGCAACCGAGCAGAATTATATCAATTCGAGACTCTCAGACGTAATAACTGTTGGTGTTTTAAAGAGCAAAAAACCGTTTTCTTACTACGAAAACAATGAATTAGAGGGTATCATTCCAAGTATTGTTTCAAATATATCAGCATTGACCGGCTTGAATTTTTCTTACAAAGTTTATGGCGACGCAAATGAATTTAACGAAGCAATCATCAATAAGGACTTCGAAATTATTGCTGACGCTACGCTGGATTATAATCTGGCCAATGAGCTTGATTATTCGCTTTCGGCACCTTATTTTGTGTCACCTGTATGCAGAGTATTCCTAAAATCAAGAAGTAATTCAACAGGGTATGCCGGTGTATACAACAAGACATCGACGATTCTTAAAAATCCCGATTATATAGGAAAAGAGATTAAGTATTTTGACAGCGCCGAAGATTGCTATAAAGCGTTGCTTGCCGGTGTAATTGATGAATTTTACACATCGGTTTACCAGGCCCCAATTTATATTTCGGGGCCAAACGGAAATCGTGTGGCTTATGAAAAGATAGAAAATGTACAGGATTATTTCTGCGTGGGAAGTCTTAATAATGACAAGGTACTTACCACGATTATTTCAAAAAGCCTGTATTATCTGGATTCCGAAGCTCTTAATGAAAAGATTATTTCCGAGTTCTTAGGCATAAAGGATATTTCGATAAAATCACTGATAGCTGAGAATCCGACAGTTGTGTGGTTGTTTGCACTTTTTGTTTTTGTGCTTTTGTTTATCGGCGTTTATTTATTGTTTAAAAATATTTTTGCGCGAAAAGAAAAGCAACTGGCAATCGAAAACTCAAATTTTGCCATTGCTGTTATCGGTACCAATCAGTATACGGTTTCTTTTTCAATTAAGGATGATATCCTTAAGACATCCATTTACGGTACCGTTAAAAACAGCGACGGAACTTTTTCGGTAGTGCGTAACGATTACGACAATGATATGTTGAAGATGCAGTCATATTATTTGTCGGGTGAAGATAAAGAACGTTTTGCAAAAATTATTTCGATTGAAAATTTCAGACATATTTATGATAATAACGATCCGCAGTATCATGAGTTCAAATTTTTAAACGGTTCTGAAGGATACAGTTATACAGGTATTACTCTTTCAAGAATAGAGTCCAATGACGATGATAAGCGTATTCTTATGCTTGTAAGAGATATTGACAATATCAGACAGACCGAAGATGAAAAACGCAAGACACTTGCAATGGCATTGGAAACTGCACGTAAGATGAATTATTCGCGTACGGTTTTCCTGTCGCAAATGTCACATGATATCAGAACACCCATGAATGCGATTTCGGGTATGACGCAGCTTGCTTTAAGAAATATCGATGATCGTGATAAGGTTTTGGACTATCTTGAAAAAATAGAAGAGTCATCGAGCCATATGACGGTTCTTATAAATGATATTCTTGATATGTCGCGTATAGAAACAGGTAAGCTCGTGTTTAAAAGCGAGCAGATGGATATCGTGGATACTCTTGAAAAGAGTATAGCAATGATCAGACGTGAGTATCGCAAGAGTAACGTTACAATACATGAAGATGTTGCCGATGTATTCCACAAGGAAATCATTTCAGATCCGGTAAGACTTTCACAGGTATTTAACAATATTATTTCCAATGCCGTTAAATATTCCGATAAGGGCAAAGATGTTTATGTTTCCATGACTGAGAAGGAAAGCATCGGTAACAGTAATGTAGTTATTGAGTTTACGGTTAGGGATAACGGCGTGGGAATGGATGATGACACCAAATCCAAACTGTTTGTGCCGTTTGAACGCGGCCATCTTACTCAGAATCGTGAAGGTGTCGGACTGGGCATGTCAATCACCAAGTCGATTCTTGACGGAATCGGTGCCATAATAAGCGTCGACTCAAAATTAGGAGAAGGCACTACCATTAAGGTAAAGTTTTCTTTTGAACTTGAAAAAGAACATAAGATGACCGATCTTGATGAAATTGTCGGAAGAGATGCATTGATTATTTCGCTTGATGAAATGCTTGCGGCTAACATTGCATCCATTTTGAAGGAAGGGAAAATGAATGTCGATACATATGCATCTTTACAGGATGCGTATGCCGCACTTGATGGCAACAACGACATGAATTTCAAGATTATTGTTGTAGCCCTTATGCAGCCTATACCCGATGAAATCGGTGTTTTAAAGCAAATCAGAAATGCATTCGGCGAAGATCCCTTGCTTATTGACGTAACCGGGCTTGACTATTCGCTTGCCACACAGTTTATCGATGACGAGTTTTCTTTTGACGGATTTGTGTCATCACCTATATACAAAAACAGTTTCATAAGAACTATATCCGATGGACTTGACAAACGTGCAAGACGGAATAAAAATAAATTGGTTGCCACCGGAAAGGGCCGCAGAGTATTGATTGTTGAAGACGTTGAAATCAATGCCATGTTTGCGGAGGCGATTGTCGAGATGAAAGGCTTTATACCCGAAACGGCGGTTAACGGTAAAGAAGCCTGTGAGAAGCTTATAAACAGTGCCGACAACTACTACAGTATGGTTCTTATGGATGTTCAGATGCCTGTTATGAACGGCTACGAGGCTACAGGCAGGATACGTTCTTCGGGCAGGGAATATCTTGAAAAGATACCGATTATAGCAATGAGCGCCAATGCTTTCCCGGAAGATATATTAAAGTGCAAGGATGCGGGCATGGACGATCATCTTGCAAAGCCTGTCGATATTAACTTATTCGGCCGGATGGTAGACAAATACATTAGAGATTGATTTGTTAAAAATCAGGAGTTTATGAGGTGTTAATGAGTTACGAGTTATTGAAAACGGAAGGCGCTGCCAAACGAGGCGTTTTCCATACGGTTCACGGTGATATTCAGACACCTGTGTTTATGAATGTCGGTACCGTTGCAGCGATTAAGGGCGCGGTTTCCACAATGGATTTACACGAAATCGGCACACAGGTGGAGTTATCGAACACATATCATTTACATGTACGACCGGGTGACAAGCTCATAAAAGAACTTGGAGGCCTTCACAAATTTATGAACTGGGACAGACCGATACTTACGGATTCGGGCGGGTTTCAGGTGTTCTCACTTGCCGGTCTTCGTAAGATAAAAGAAGAAGGTGTTACCTTTCATTCACACGTTGACGGACGCATCATTTTTATGGGGCCCGAAGAAAGTATGCAGATTCAGTCAAACTTAGGCTCTACAATTGCGATGGCATTTGATGAATGCCCTTCAAGCGTTGCCGAAAAATCATACGTTGAACAGTCTGTTGCGCGTACTACAAGATGGCTTGAACGTTGCAAAAATGAAATGAATCGCCTTAACAGCCTCGAGGATACGGTTAATCCGCAGCAAATGCTTTTTGGCATCAACCAGGGTGGAATTTACGAGGATATCCGAATTGAACATGCCAAGCGGATATCGGAGTTTGACCTTCCGGGATATGCAATCGGCGGGCTTGCCGTAGGTGAGTCGCACGGGGAAATGTATAGGATAATTGAGGCAACGACACCGTATCTTCCGCAGAATAAACCTACATATCTGATGGGCGTGGGGACACCGGCCAATATTTTGGAGGGTGTTGAGCGCGGTATAGACTTTTTCGATTGCGTATATCCTTCACGTAACGGACGTCACGGACATGTTTATACCAATCACGGCAAGCTGAATCTTTTCAATGCAAAGTACGAGAAAGATATGCGCCCGATAGAAGAAGGGTGTATGTGCCCGGCGTGTCGTTCTTATTCAAGGGCATATATCAGACATTTGCTTAAGGCCAAGGAAATGCTCGGTATGCGTTTATGCGTTCTTCATAATTTGTATTTTTACAATACGATGATGACAGAAATCAGAAATGCGCTCGATGCAGGCAATTATGCCGGCTATAAAAAGAATAAACTGGATTCCATGACCGAATTCAATGAAAATTAATTTCTAAAAAAACAATTATTTTCTTGCGACTTTTACGTATATTATGTATTATTAGCAAGTGAACATTTTATTTGGAGGTCTATTATGCAAGTTTTATTAACAGGTGCAGATGCTGCGGCTGCGGCTAATTCAACAGCAAGCCTTATCAGCATGCTTATTTCATTTTTAATTCTCGGTGTTTTCTTTTACTTCGTAATCCTTAAGCCCCAGAAGAAAGAACAGAAGCGCGTAAACGCAATGCTTTCCGAATTGGCTATCGGTGACTGCGTGCTCACCAGCGGTGGCTTTTACGGAGTAGTTATTGATATTACGGATGATACTGTTATCGTTGAATTCGGTAACAACAAAAACTGCCGTATCCCGATGCAGAAGACGGCTATAGCACAGGTTGAAAAGCCCGAACAGTAATTCAGAGTCAAATCCCTTGCGTTTATGCAAGGGATTTTTTTAAATGTGCTTGCAGTTTTTGAATACATGTATTAGAATCAGTTTCATACTGTACTACGTTAAATTCTTAAAATGAATTATTCGATTCATAAAAGAAAAATATATTCGGAGGTAAAACATGAAATTCAATATTACATGTATTCCCGGTGACGGTATCGGTCCCGAAATTGTTGCCCAGGCGAAGAACGTTCTTGATGTTGTAGCTGAAAAGTTTGGGCATGAATTCATTTATAAAGATATATTAATGGGTGGTGCTTCAATTGATGTATATGGTGTGCCGCTTACAGACGAAGCAATTAAAGATGCAAAAGCAGCAGATTGCGTGCTTATGGGCTCGATAGGCGGTGATACAAACACTTCTCCCTGGTACAAATTAGAGCCTTCAAAACGTCCCGAGGCCGGTCTTTTAAAGATTCGTAAAGGGCTGGGGCTGTTTGCAAATCTGCGCCCCGCACTCTTATATAAGCAGCTTGCCGATGCATGCGTGCTTAAAACCGATATCAGCAAAGACGGTTTTGATTTGATTATAGTACGTGAGTTAACCGGCGGGCTTTATTTCGGAAAACGTGAAACCGTCGTGGAAAACGGTATTCGTAAAGCCGTAGATACGCTTACATACGATGAAAACGAGATCAGACGAGTAGCCGTAAAGGCTTTCGAAATTGCCTCCAAGAGACGCAAGAAGGTTACAAGCGTTGATAAAGCAAATGTTTTGGATTCATCAAGATTATGGCGAGCTGTTGTAAATGAAGTGGCAAAGGATTATCCCGACATTACGGTTGAGCACATGCTTGTCGATAACTGTGCAATGCAGCTTGTAAAGGATCCTGCTCAGTTTGACGTTGTTTTGACGGAGAATATGTTTGGCGATATACTTTCCGATGAGGCATCAATGATTACAGGCTCCATCGGTATGCTTGCAAGTGCAAGCTTAAACGAGTCAAAGTTCGGACTTTACGAGCCAAGTCACGGTTCTGCTCCGGATATTGCCGGCAAAAACATGGCAAATCCTATAGCAACTATTCTTTCCGCAGCAATGATGCTTCGCTTCAGCCTCGATTTGTGCGATGAGGCAGATGCTATTGAAAAGGCGGTTATCAAAACACTTGAAGACGGTTACAGAACGGGTGACATTTATACTGACGGTACCGTAAAAGTTTCATGCAGTGAAATGGGTAAATTAATTTCTGAGAGAATATAAAGGAGAGTTTTTATGAACAGTGATAATGTTAAATGCGGCACACAACAGGCTCCGCACAGAAGTTTGTTTAATGCTTTGGGTTTTACCGAGGAAGAAAGAAAGCGCCCTATGATAGGCATTGTTTCTTCATACAACGAAATTGTTCCCGGACATATGAATCTCGACAAAATTGTTGAGGCTGTAAAGATGGGTGTTGCAATGGCAGGCGGTACACCGGTTGTTTTCCCGGCAATTGCTGTTTGTGACGGTATTGCAATGGGACATGTCGGCATGAAATATTCACTTGTTACAAGAGATCTTATTGCCGATTCAACAGAGTGTATGGCTATTGCTCATCAGTTTGACGGGCTTGTAATGGTTCCCAACTGCGACAAAAACGTTCCCGGATTATTAATGGCAGCCGCCCGCGTAAATATACCTACGGTATTTGTATCCGGAGGCCCCATGCTTGCGGGCAGAGTTGATGGCCAAAAGAAGAGCCTTTCGGCAATGTTTGAAGCAGTCGGTGCTATTGCGGCAAATAAAATGACCCTGGAAGAGCTTACCGAAATGGAAGAGAAGGTATGCCCTACATGTGGCAGCTGCTCGGGTATGTATACGGCAAATTCCATGAACTGCTTAACCGAAGCTATCGGTATGGGACTTCGCGGAAACGGCACAATTCCCGCTGTATATTCCGAAAGAATCAGGCTTGCAAAGCATGCCGGTATGCAGGTTATGGAGCTTGTTAAAGCAAATATCCGTCCGAAAGATATTATGACAAAAGAAGCATTCATCAATGCTTTGACAGTTGATATGGCTTTGGGATGTTCCACAAATACCATGCTTCATCTTCCGGCAATTGCTCATGAAGCGGGAGTGGAGCTTAATTTTGAAATTGCAAATGAAATATCCGCAAGAACTCCCAATCTTTGCCATTTAGCTCCGGCAGGTCCTACATTTATGGAAGATTTGAACGAAGCCGGCGGCGTTTATGCGGTAATGAAAGAACTTACCAAGCTTAACCTTTTAAATACCGATTTAATTACCGCTACAGGTAAAACCGTTGCCGAGAACATAAAGAATGCCTTCAACCTGAACACCGAAGTAATCAGAACGGTTGAGAATCCTTACAGTACAACAGGCGGTCTTGCCGTTTTAAAGGGAAATCTTGCACCCGAAGGTTCAGTTGTAAAGCGTTCGGCCGTTGTGCCCGAAATGATGGAGCATACAGGCCCCGCACGTGTATTTGAATGCGAAGATGATGCAATCGCTGCCATAAAGGGTGGTAAAATAGTAGCGGGAGATGTTGTTGTAATCAGATACGAAGGCCCCAAAGGCGGTCCCGGCATGAGAGAAATGCTTAACCCCACATCCGCAATTGCGGGAATGGGCCTTGGGTCAAGTGTAGCGCTTATTACCGACGGACGTTTCAGCGGCGCTTCCAGAGGCGCTTCCATCGGGCATGTTTCACCGGAAGCTGCTATGGGCGGTCCGATTGCTTTTGTGCAGGAAGGCGACATGATACATATCAACATTAATGAAAATCTCATCGAGATGCTTGTCGATGAGGCTACAATACAGGAACGTAAAAAGAACTGGGTTCCCAAAGAAACCGATATTAAGTCAGGATACCTTCTGCGTTATCGTGAACTTGTTACAAGCGCAGCAAATGGCGCGGTATTAAAAGTTCCTGGAAAAGATAAATAAGTTAAAGGGGATAATTATGTTATTAACCGGTTCGGAAATTGTAATTGAAGTTTTAAAAGAACATGGTGTGGATACGGTATTCGGATATCCGGGCGGCACCATATTAAACGTTTATGATGCTTTATACAAACACCCTGAGATTAATCATATTCTTACATCCCATGAACAGGGTGCAGCGCATGCAGCGGACGGTTATGCCCGCAGCACGGGTAAAGTCGGTGTATGTATGGCCACCTCGGGTCCCGGTGCCACAAATCTTGTAACGGGTATTGCCACAGCCTATATGGACTCCGTACCTATGGTGGCAATTACGGCAAATGTTGTGTTGCCGTGGCTTGGCAAAGACACTTTCCAGGAAGTTGATATTGCCGGCGTCACGATGCCGATTACCAAGCACGGTTACATAGTAAAAGATGTTACAAAACTGGCTGATACGTTAAGAAAGGCATTCTATATTGCAGCAAGCGGTCGTCCCGGTCCCGTACTTGTGGATATCACAAAGGATGTTACCGCAGCAAAATGCGAATATACGCCCAAAACACCTGATGCTATCGTTAAGCCTAATCGATTCAGCGATGAAGATATTGAAAATGCCATAAAGATTATGAAAACCTCCAAGAAGCCGTTTATTTATCTTGGTGGTGGTGCGATTGCAAGTGATGCCTGCGAAGAAGTAAAGAAATTTGCCGATTTGCTTGATGCACCGGTGTGCGACACTCTTATGGGTAAAGGCGCTTTCAATGCTTACAGTGACCGTTATACGGGCATGATTGGTATGCACGGCACAAAGGCGTCCAACTTAGGCGTCAGCGACTGCGATTGCCTGGTGGCTTTGGGGGCAAGATTTTCGGACCGTGTTGTCGGAAATGTAAAAGCATTTGCGGCTAAAGCCAAGGTTATTCACTTTGATATTGACGCTGCTGAAATAGATAAAAACATCAAAACAAAAGCATCTGTTGTCGGTGACTTGAAAACTGCTTTATCCATTGTCAATGAGCGTATGGAACAGCAGTCTCATACCGAATGGATGAGTCACATTAAAGAGTTAAAAGAAACATATCCGCTTGAATACCACAAAGATAAGTTTACCTGTCCGATGGTAATAGAGGAAATCGACCGTCTTACCGCCGGAAATGCCATTGTAACTACCGATGTGGGACAACATCAGATATGGGCTTCGCAATATTATAAATATACAAAGCCGCGTACATTCTTATCTTCAGGCGGTCTTGGAACAATGGGTTACGGACTTGGAGCATGCATTGGAGCCAAAGTTGGCAATCCGGAGCGAATTTGTGTTAATATAGCAGGTGACGGTTGCTTCCGCATGAACTGTAATGAGCTTGCCACAGCTTCAAGGTTTAATATTCCGATTATTCAGGTTATTATTAACAACCATGTGCTCGGAATGGTGCGCCAGTGGCAGACGTTGTTCTATGAAGGAAGATATTCACAAACCGTACTAAACGATAAGGTTGATTTTTGTAAGGTTTCGGAAGGATTTGGATGTGATGCATATCGCGTTACAAGTAAGTCTGAGTTTGAGGCAGCATTTAAGAGCGCTTTGAAAAACAATACGCCTTCCGTAATCGAATGTATCATTGATGAGGATGATAAAGTATTCCCGATGGTTCCGGGTGGTGCTCCTTTAAGTGATGTGTTTGATGAAAAGGACCTTGACAGAAAATAAGGTGATTCATGAAGAAGAAGATACTTAAGTTCTTCTTAGGCGTCGTAATCGGTGCAATTGTACTTTTTTTGGCCTTCTACATTTTTATGCTGATGTTTTACAGTGAAAGTTTCGCATTCGATACGACGATAAACGGTGAATATATCACCGGAATGAATGTTGCCGAGGCAAATGCGTTGCTTTTGAAAAACCACAAAACCGCCGGCATTACGGTTAAAAGCAATTATTCCGAGGATTTTGTGATCAGTCCGGAAGATATCGGCTTAACGGCAGATTATTCGGCTTATCTTGATGATTTTTACAGTAAACCGGATTTGTTTAAGTGGATTGTCAACAAGGTAAACTTCGATATTTTCCCGGAAATATCGGTTGATGAAGAACGTTTCGACGCTTATATTTCGGGTTTACAGCTTTTTAAAGATTATCCGGATGACGATGTCCAGTATGCTAAAATAATTGCCGTCAACGGGGTTTATGTACTCGATGAAAACTATCACCCGATTGCAGATTATGACCGTATACGTGCAACGATTTTTGATGCTGTAAAGCGCGAAGAAAAAGAAGTCTTTTTGCCCGACGATTGTTTTAAATCCGTTGAAATCAGCGAAAATGCAGCAAATGCATATAAGCTTTTCAATGAACTGGAAGACAGATTTTTAACCAGAATAACGTATGACTTGGGCGATGAAACCGTTGACATTGACAGAGATGTTCTTAAGAGCTTCATGGAAGTCGACTCTGACACGGTATATAAAAAGAACGAAGATGGTTCTTTTTATATAAGCAAAGAGCGCGTGTACGAGTATGTAAACGCTTTGTGCGATGAGTACGATACATATATGTTACCGCGTACATATACGACATTTTCCGGCGATGTAAAAGAATTTACGACTTCGCTTTACGGCACAAAAATAGATCGGACGTCCGAAGCGGACTACTTGTATGATGCGGTTGTAAATTTCAAATCAGAAACGCATATACCTAAGTACAGCGTGATGCCTTTCCATCGTGGTAAAAACGATATAGGTCCTGTCTATATAGAAATCGATTTAACAAATCAAAAGTTATATCATGTGGAAAGCAATCAGATTTTGCACGAATATGATATTGTTTCAGGCTTGCCGACCGCTGAATATCAAACCCCGGAAATGGTTACGTGTGTATATAAAATGGCTACGGATACTTATCTTAAGGGCGAAGATTATTTATCACATGTAGATTATTGGATGGCAATATATAATGCGATAGGTTTACATGATGCATCATGGCAAAAGAAATTCGGCGGGAACAGATATTTAAGATACGGTTCGCACGGTTGCATTAACTTAAAACTTAAGGATGCCCGGGAACTTTATGAAAGCATTGAGGTCGGAATCCCTGTAATCGTGTATAAATAGAGAAAAAGCTTTTATTGAGTTTTTATTGAGCTTTTTTAGCTTTTATTGACTGTTTAACGTAAAATGCTTATAAATCTTTAATTGCCCTATAGACCGCTAAAAGGTATATGTTATTTTTAACAAGTTTTATGCAAAAAATATTGAATAATTATGCGTCTTTTGGATTGTCAATAATTTATCAACGCATATAATGAATTTATTATAATAAAAAATCCAGGGAGGATGTAAAAATGGCTAGAGTTTATAACTTTTCAGCAGGCCCGGCTACAATGCCGTTACCTGTGCTTGAAGAAATCCAGGCTGAGCTTCTTGACTATAAGGGAAGCGGAATGAGCGTTATGGAGATGTCTCATCGATCTAAAGTTTATCAGCAGATTATCGATGAAGCAGAGGCTGATTTACGATCTTTAATGAATATTCCCGATAATTATAAAGTTTTATTTATCCAGGGCGGAGCAACTTTGCAGTTTTCCATGATTCCCATGAACCTTTGCAAAAACGGTGTTTTTGACTACATTGTTACCGGTGCATGGAGCAAAAAGGCTGCAACAGAGGCCAAGAAGTTCGGTAAGGTAAATGTTATTGCGTCAAGTGAAGACAAGAATTACAGCTACATTCCCGATGTTAAGAATTTGCCTGTCGATGATGATGCCGATTATGTTTATATTTGCGAAAACGAGACAATTCACGGTACAACTTACCGGGAGTTACCCGATACAAAAGGTAAGATTTTAGTTGCCGATCAGTCATCAATGTTTTTGTCAAAGCCTTGTGATGTTTCCAAGTATGGTCTCATCTACGGCGGTGTTCAGAAAAACGTTGGTCCTGCCGGACTTGCAATAGTAATTATTCGTGAAGATCTTATCCGCGAAGATGTTGCCGCAAACGTTCCCGTTTATTTAAGATACGACACTCATGCAGGAAACGGTTCAATGTACAACACCCCCAACTGCTGGGCAATTTATGTATGCGGTAAAGTATTTAAGTATCTTCTTAACCTTGGCGGTTTGGAAGCAATGAATAAGATTAACGAGGAAAAAGCAGCAATCCTTTATGATTTCCTTGATAATTCCAAAATGTTTAAGGGTACGGTTGAAAAGAAGTACCGTTCTCTTATGAATGTGCCTTTTGTTACCGAAAGTGCCGAGAAAGACGCAGCTGTTGTGGCTGCCACAAAGGCTGCAGGGTTTGATAACTTGAAGGGACACAAGTCTGTAGGCGGTTTAAGAGCATCCATTTACAATGCAATGCCTATTGAAGGCGTTAAGGCATTGGTTGATTTCCTTACAAAATATGAGAAGGAGAATGCATAATGTTTAAATATAATTGCTTAAATTCGATTTCGAATGTAGGTCTTACAAATTTTACTGCTGAATACGAAAAGGTCGATGATGTAAATGAAGCTGCCGGTATTTTGGTACGTTCGGCAGATATGCACGAGATGGAAGTTTCCGATAATCTTTTGTGCGTAGCCCGCGCAGGCGCAGGCGTCAACAATATTCCGCTTGATAAGCTTGCCGAAAAAGGTGTTGTTGTATTTAACACACCCGGCGCTAATGCCAACGGCGTAAAAGAACTTGTTTTTGCAGGTATGCTTTATGCATCACGTGATATTGTAGGCGGTATTAACTGGTGTCTTGCAAATCAGGATGATGAAAACATTGCAAAGACAGCGGAAAAGCAAAAGAAAAATTATGCCGGAACCGAAATTTCCGGTAAGAAGCTTGGTGTAATAGGGCTTGGAGCAATCGGTGCGTTAGTTGCCAATGCCGCAATTCATATGGGAATGGATGTATACGGTTATGACCCTTACATTTCAATTAATGCCGCATGGGGCTTAAGCCGTCAGGTTAAGCATGTAACGGATGTCAATGAAATTTATAAAGAATGTGATTTCATTACAATTCATGTTCCGCTTCTTGATTCCACCAAAAAGATGATTTCCCGTGAAGCGCTTTCGATGATGAAGCCTACCGCAATTTTGCTTAACTTTGCACGCGATCTTCTTGTTGATGAAGAAGCTGTTGTAGATGCTTTGTCGGCAGGTAAGCTTGCAAAATATGTTTCTGACTTCCCTAACAATACTACAGTCGGCACAAAAGGATGTATTGTTACCCCTCATCTTGGAGCTTCAACAGAGGAATCCGAGGACAATTGCGCTAAGATGGCTGTACTTGAAATGATGGATTACCTTGAAAACGGAAACATTAAGAATTCAGTAAACTATCCCGCTGTGGATATGGGTGTTTGCGAGGTTGCCGGACGTGTTGCCATTTTCCATAAGAATGTTGCAAATATGATTACACAGTTTACCGCAGCTTTCGGTGAGCTTGGAATTAATATTGCTAACCTTATGAATAAATCGAAGGGTGAATTCGCCTATACAATGTTTGATGTAGAAGATTCGGTTTCGGATGATATCGTTAAGAAACTTGAAAGCATTGACGGCGTTTATCGTGTAAGAGTGGTTAAATAATAAATGTAAAAGAAAGAAGAACGAAGAGTACTGATATTAATTGTTAGATGTGAGTCTGACAGTTAATACAGCGCAGAGTTCTTCTTTTTTTGTGCTAAAAATCAGAATCTTTGTGTATTGCATCAAAATACTGAATATTTTAATTAATCAGTACACAAAATGTTGTTTATATTTTGAATATTTGATAAAATATTTTTATGATTTTAAAGGGAAACAAAACTTGGAGGCAAAGTAATGGCTACAGTTAAACCTTTTTGCGCAGTCAGACCGGGGGCAGGTCTTGACAGCATTATTTCAGCACTTCCATATGATGTCTATAATCGGGCAGAGGCCAAGGAGTATATATCGGCGCACCCGGCTTCTTTTTTGAAAATTGACAGGCCCGAATCACAGTTTTCGGATGATACCGATACGTACGATCCCCGTGTTTACGTAAAAGCTCGTGAAATGTATACGGAATACTTAAATACCGGTAAGTTTGTGAAGGATAAGAAACCTTCTTTTTACCTTTACGAACAGACCATGAACGGAAGATCGCAGACCGGACTTGTATGCTGCACTTCTGTAGACGAATACGATAACGGCATTATTAAAAAGCATGAAAATACAAGGGCTGATAAGGAACTTGACCGTATAAACCATGTAGATAAGGTTGACGCGCAGACGGGACCGATTTTTTTGGCTTACAGAGGTGTCGATGAGTTAAACCGTTTTTTTGCTTCGTTTAAAGCTGCGCACAGCCCGTACTGTGATTTTGTATCCGAAGACGGCATCGGGCACAAGTGTTTTGAGATAAATGATGACGCCGACATTGATTATATTATTAATACGTTTGACAAAATTCCCAATCTGTATATTGCCGACGGGCATCACAGATGTGCTTCTGCGTGCAAGGTTTCCAAAATGCGTAGAAAAGCAAGTCAAAATAACGATTCGTCCGCTGAGTATAATTATTTTTTAAGCGTTATTTTTCCGGATAACGAGTTAATGATTATGGATTATAACAGAGTCTTAAAATCATTAAACGGTTTGTCGGACAGTGAATTCATGGCACGCGTAAGTGAAAATTTTACTGTTACGGCTAAGCCTCAAAACGATGACAAGCCTTCTAAAAAGGGTGATTTTTATATGTATTTTAAGGGCTGCGAATATGTTCTCAATTTGAAACATGCGTTACAGGAATCCTCACCTGTTGATTTGTTGGATGTTTCGATTTTGCAGAAATATCTTTTAGAGCCGGTATTGGGAATTAAAGATCCGAAAACCGACAGCAGAATTGACTTTGTGGGGGGAATACGTGGTGTAAAGGAGTTAAAGAGAAGATTATCGACCGATGCGGTTGTTGCTTTTTCAATGTATCCGACACAAATGACAGAACTTTTTGCGGTTGCTGATGCAGGGCTATTGATGCCTCCTAAATCAACCTGGTTTGAGCCCAAATTAAGGAGCGGACTTTTTATTCATGAATTATCTTAACTTGTGAGGTACAAAGTTGGACAATAAGTTATATAAACTTATGAACTGGCCCGAAATAGAGGGCGTTGTATATTCAGATACCGACCATCCCGAGAATGTGCTGGGGTGTCACGAGGTATCAAACGGGTATCTTATCCAGTGCTTTTTCCCCGGGGCAAGTGTCGTTTATTATCGAAATCTTGTAAACGGTGATGAAATTCCGATGGAATGCGCCGATGAGGAGGGTTTTTTTGCCTGCCTTGTATCGGGTAAAAATTCAAAGTATTACGAGTATGTTGTTGTATATGACGATCGCGAAGAGGTCAGACCCGAAGTTTATGGGTTTATTCCGAAGTTTTGGGGTACTTTGACCGAGAAACTTTCAAAGGGAGAACTTGTAGATTCATATAAATACCTCGGCGCGCATTTTTGCGAGCGTAAGGGCATACTCGGAACCGAGTTTTTTGTGTATGCGCCCAAAGCACTCAGGGTAAGCGTGGTCGGTGATTTTAACAATTGGGACGGTCGTGTTAACCAGATGATTCGGGTTAACGACGAGGGAATTTTCGGATTGTTCATTCCGAATGTTTCAATTGGTTCTTTGTACAAATTTGAAATTAAAATAAAAGGCGGCCTTACGTATTTAAAGCGCGATCCGTATGCTTTCAAAATTGAAGCCGGCGAGGGTGATGCTTCTGTTGTGCTTAAAGAACCCGAATGGGAATATTTTCATTACAAAAGAAGTGAGTGTGAAAATAATCCGTTCATATTAAGCCTTGATGTGAATGATTATGTTTCAAAGTACGGATATGATGCTTTGGTTGATGACTGCCTGGCTTCGATTGATAAATATTCGTATGACAGCGTTCTTTTGGAAGATTTGTCTGTTTATACCAATAAATCGGTGTGCAGAAAGGGTGTTATATCGCCTTATCTTGTAAATACCGAAAATATAACTTTTAAAAATATTAAAGAGTTTATCGATAAACTGCATGCGGCCGGTATCAGGGTATTTATGAAGTTTGATATGTCTTCGATGATATCGGATAATTGCGGGCTAAAAGGGTTTGATGGCACAAAACTATTTGAAAAGGATGATTTTTTAATCGATAATCGCTTGACCTACGATTATGATAAACCGTTTGTAAGAAATTACCTTATGAGTGCCTGCAACTTTAAAATAGTCACGTTTGATTTGGATGGTTTATGTATCGGCGGTATTGACCGCATTTTGTATCTGGATTACGGTCGTGAAAATTCGGGTTGTGCCAAGAATATTTATGGTGGCAATGAATGTGTTTCGGCTTATTCGTTCTTAAAAGAACTTACGGCCTTTTTGCATGAATCCTTCAGAAATTTGACGATTATTGCTGCGGATTCTTTTGAATCCGAAACACTGACCGCAAGTGTAAGCGAAAACGGAATGGGCTTTGATTATAAAATTCACTCATCGTTTGATGCGGATTTATATGATTATTTCAGTGAAGATCCGTTGTTTAGAGGCGATATTCATTCCCAAATTGTGTTCCTTCCCGATAAACTGTTTTCAGAACGGTTTATTTTAGCTTTTTCCGATGCATATGGGGAAACGGATGTTAATCTTAAAAATCGGATGTATGGTTCAAACGATGATTTCAAGCTTGATAACTTACGGTGTCTTGTTGCGTTTTCAATGCTGATGCCGTGTGTTAAATGTTTTCCGTTTGTTAAGAGCGAAAGTTTGATGTTTGACACTTTTTACACGGAACTTATTAAATTTAAAGCAGAGCATGAGGCCTTGTCTTTAAATGATTTTAATTTGAAAAGCTTCGAATGGATCAATACACTCGATGCCGACAATAAAGTATTTGCATTTAAACGACGCTGTAAGTCGGAAGCATTAATCGTCATATGTAACTTTAGTAATTCAATTTCCGATTATGACTTCCTGGTCGAAAAGGGCGTTTACAAAGAAATCTTTTCAACTGCTTTGAAGCGTTTCGGCGGGCAGAAGAAACTTACGGGAAAGCCGGTACTTACCAAGCCTTCCAAGTCATCGTCCGCAAATGAAGCGTTACATTTACGTATGGCACCGTTAAGCGTAAATGTATTTGAAAAATCTACTTGTCAAACAGAAGGATAGCCATTATAATCGTTTATGTTCGGTGCTTCCGTGGCTCAGCTGGTAGAGCAACGCATTCGTAATGCGTAGGTCGCCGGTTCGAATCCGGCCGGGAGCTTGAAGATAATAGGGCGACCTACATAAAAAAAGAGCTCCCCAGCAAGGGGGCTCTTTTTTTATCACACAACAACAGAGTTGTTGTGTGTCGGGTCACCGGTAAACATTCTCCGCAGGCACCCCAAAGGGGGGCTGTGGAGAATCGCACAAACAAAATGTTTGTGCGTCGGGTTCGAATCCGGCCGGGAGCTTGAAGATAATAGGGCGACCTACATAAAAAAAGAGCTCCCCAGCAAGGGGGCTCTTTTTTTATCACACAACAACAGAGTTGTTGTGTGTCGGGTCACCGGTTCGTTGGGTTCGTTGGGTGCGTCGGGTTCGTTGAGGTCGTCGATGCATTTCTACTTTTTCAACAATTTTTCCGAGAATTTTTCCGATATTTAGTGCTTTATCGTGTTGTAATACTATTGTTTAGTGTGCTAAAATGTTAAAAGTAAATTTATTTTTTTCGGAGGCTTTCGATGGCACAGCTTTGGGGCGGAAGATTTACCAAGGAAACAGATAAAAAAGTATATGATTTCAATGCTTCTATAAACTTTGACAAGCGTTTGATGGAACGTGATTGTGAGGGCTCTGTTGCTCATGCGACAATGTTGTGTAAATGCGGCATCATCACTAATGATGAGGCCACACAGATTATTGATGGCCTGATTCAGATTAAAAATGATGTTTGTGAAGGTAAGCTTGAAATAACCGATAAATACGAGGATATTCACAGTTTCATGGAGGCTGTACTTACCGAAAGAATAGGTGAAGCCGGCAAGAAGCTTCACACAGGGCGCAGCCGTAACGATCAGGTCGCACTTGATATGAGACTTTATACAAGGCTTGAGGTTTTGTATGTTGACGAGGCATTAAAGAGTTTGCTTGGCGTTATTCTTGATATTATGGAGAATAATACCGAGACATATATGCCCGGCTTTACACACCTTCAGAAGGCTCAGCCGATTACACTTGCGCATCATTTAGGTGCTTATTTTGAAATGTTTAAGCGTGACCGCTCAAGAATGCAGGATATATTTAACCGCATGAATTACTGCCCGCTTGGAGCAGGTGCGCTGGCCGGTACCACGTATCCTTTGGACCGTCAGTATACGGCTGATCTGATGGGCTTTTACGGACCTACGCTTAACAGCATAGACTCTGTAGCGGACAGGGACTATCTTATTGAGTTTCTTTCTGCATTAAGTATTATTGCAATGCATTTATCGCGTTTTTCCGAGGAAATCATTATCTGGAATTCCAACGAATACAGATTTATCGATCTTGACGATTCGTTTTCAACAGGTTCATCTATTATGCCGCAGAAAAAGAATCCTGATATTGCAGAGCTTGTGCGTGGTAAGACCGGTCGGGTTTACGGTGCGCTTACATCGTTACTCGTAACTATGAAGGGCTTACCTTTAGCGTACAACAAGGATATGCAGGAGGATAAAGAAGTTTCTTTTGACGCTATAGATACTGTTAAAGATTGCATTGAACTGTTTACGGGGATGCTTGCAACCACAAAGTTTAATAAAGAAATTATGGCAAAAAGTGCCATGAACGGTTTTACAAATGCAACTGACGCAGCTGATTACCTTGTTAAAAAGGGGATGCCCTTCAGAGATGCTCATGGTGTAATCGGAAGGATAGTGCTTGACTGCATAGAGCAAAAATGTGCTATCGATGAGATGGAGCTTTCAAGGCTTAAGTCCTTCAGCGAACTTTTTGATGAAGATATTTATGAAGCAATCTCACTTAAAACGTGTGTGTCAAAGCGACTTACAATAGGCGCACCCGGACCTGACAGCATGAATGCTGTTATTACAATTTGCAAAGATTACCTTTCAAAAGATTGGAAGGATAACGAATAGGAGAGAAATTTATGGATAAGAAGTTAAGAGTTGGTATCCTTGGCGGTACCGGTATGGTAGGACAGAGATTTATCTCATTACTTGAAAATCACCCCTGGTTTGAGGTGACCACGATTGCAGCAAGCCCGCGTTCGGCCGGAAAGACTTACGAGGAAGCCGTAGGAGAGCGTTGGAAAATGGATACTCCCATGCCGGAAGCTGTTAAGAAAATTATTGTAAAAGATGTTACCGAGGTTGAGAACGTAGCTTCTGAAGTTGATTTCTGTTTTAGTGCGGTTGACATGACAAAAGACGAAATCCGCGCTATTGAGGAAGCTTATGCAAAGACGGAAACACCTGTAGTTTCCAACAATTCGGCTCATCGCTGGACAAAAGATGTTCCGATGGTTGTACCTGAAATAAATTCAGATCATACAGCGTTAATCGAGACCCAGAAGAAACGTCTCGGCACAACAAGAGGCTTTATCGCAGTTAAGCCCAACTGCTCAATTCAGTCATATACACCTGCTTTGTGGGCATGGTCTGAGTTTGAACCTTATGAGGTTGTTGCAACCACATATCAGGCAATTTCCGGTGCGGGCAAGACATTCAAGGATTGGCCCGAGATGGTTGGAAATATTATTCCTTATATCGGCGGCGAGGAAGAAAAGTCCGAGCAGGAGCCTTTAAGAGTTCTCGGCACGCTTTCCGATGGTGAGATTAAGTTAAAAGAAGGTCTTGTAATTACCAGTCAGTGTATTCGTGTTCCGGTATTAAACGGTCATACAGCTGCGGTATTTGTTAAGTTTAAAAAGAAACCTACCAAAGAACAGCTTATTGAAAAGCTTCGCACGGCAAGCGGTGCACCGCAAAAGCTTAATCTTCCCAGTGCTCCCAAGAACTTTATTCAGTATCTTGAGGAGGATAATCGTCCGCAGGTGCAGCTTGACGTTAACTATGAAAACGGTATGGGCGTTTCAATAGGACGTATTCGTGAAGACAGTGTTTACGACTATAAGTTTGTAGGTCTTTCACATAACACCGTTCGCGGGGCTGCCGGTGGTGCAGTATTATGTGCTGAGTTATTAAAGGCTCAAGGTTACATTCAAGCTAAATAATTTTTCTAAAGTGTAAGGGGTTACACCAAAGGAGAAGGCTTTTTATGGATGATTTACGTTATCAGGTTGATTTACTGACAGCTATTAATCAAAAACTCAAATTGGACGAGCGCATGTATCAGCTCATAGCAGACACATCCCACCGCGCGGTTTTGTACATTACATTGTCAAACGGCGCGGTCAGGACTGTTGGCAGATGGGATGATTTCTTTGCGTTTCGCATTAACGAGGCGACGGAACTTGTTCATCTGCTTGACGAATTTGACGATGCGGATGAACCTGAGTTAAGGCGCCTCCTTTTTATTGAAAAAGAAAACCGCAAAATAGAATCGTTGGAATTAAAGGCCAAAGAATCGGGTACATGGTATCTTGTTCAGACTAATGTTTTTTATGATGAATCAGGTGCCGCCACCGAAAAGATTATTGCGTTTTCCGATATCACCAAACAAAAGATTCATCGTGATGAGCTTACATTTCTTGCTTATTACGATAACCTTACAAATCTGTATAACAGGAATTATTTCATCACAAAGCTTAGCGAGTTCATAGAGAAAGCCTCAAGGGGAAATTCAGTCGTTTCCGTAATGTATGTAGACATTGATGATTTTCATAAAATATCCGATTCGCGCGGTATTGTTATCGGTGATGAAATCATTCAGAATCTGGGGCTCTTTATTCATGGTATATGCGATTCAAACATTATCGCTTCGCATTTCGACGGTGACATATTTGCCCTTGCGATATACGATCCCGTAGGTTATCGAAGCGTTGATGCCATATATCGCTCAATCAAGGAGTATTTGTCGCGCCCAATTAAACTTACGGATTTATCCGATGCACTTGTGAGCGTTTCGGTCGGTGTTGCTGAATATCCCGAAGCTTCGGACAATGCTTTAAGCCTTATTAACTGTGCTGAAATAGTAATGCTTAAAGCCAAATCGGGCGGTAAGGACAACATTAAATTCTTTGATTCGACTCTGCTGAACAGCTTTTTGAGGGATGTTGAAATTGAAAACAAGTTAAAAGAAGCTGTTCATGAATCAAATTTCTTTTTAAATTATCAGCCGCAATATTATTCGGATTCAAGACGTCTTCGCGGTGTTGAAGCATTGCTCAGATGGAGAGACAATAACGGTTCGATGATAAGCCCTGCAGTGTTTATTCCCCTTGCCGAAAAGAACGGAACAATTATTCCGATCGGCGATTTTGTGCTGGATGATGCAATTAAAACATACATGCAATGGAAGAAGCGCTTTAACTACGATATGATTCTTTCCATTAACATTTCATCAATTCAGTACAACAGAACAGACTTCGTGCCTAAGGTCGTTTCATATCTTTCAAAATACGGCATGAATCCGTATAACCTTGAACTTGAAATTACGGAATCGGTTTTAATAGATGATTTTGATTTGGTTGTTTCAAAAATGGAGGAACTTAAAGACTACGGAATAAAGGTATCGCTTGATGATTTTGGAACCGGCTTTTCGTCACTTTCTTATTTGAAGGGTCTTCCGATTGATACATTAAAAATTGACAAATCGTTTGTGGATAATGTTATTTCGGATCCTTCTTCCAGGGTAATTACCGAAACTATTGTTTCAATGTCCAAAAAGCTTGGCTATGTAACCGTGGCCGAAGGTGTTGAAACGGGTGAACAGCTTGAATATCTCCAGTCAATTTCATGCGATCTTATTCAGGGATATTATCTCGGAAAGCCTATGGACACATCTATGATTGAGGAATTGTTACTTAGAATTATTTAGTTGGGGTTTTTGATGATACTAGGACGTAAATCGGAAATTAATCAGCTTGGCACATATTATGACAGGGATCATTCGCAAATCCTGGTTATGTATGGTCAGAAATATATAGGCAAGACCGCGCTGCTTAGAGAATTTATGCTTGATAAGCCGGGGTTTTACTTTTTGTGCGATCCTTTAAGCGAGCGTGAGATGAAATACCGTCTTGGCGCATATCTTGCGGGGCTTGGTGTCAAGACATTAAAGTATCCTGAGTTTAATGATGTTTTTTCATGCTTTTCAATGACTCATACGCAAAAGAAAGTCATAGTTTTTGATGAGTTTCAAAACATTATCAAAGCATGTCCGGATTTTATGGACCGGCTCATTTCGTTTATTCATTCAAATTGGAACACTCAGGAATATCTTGTTGTATTGGTTTCTTCTTCGGTAGAGTTTGTTGAAAATTCTCTTGTTTCAAAAATCGGTGAAGCCGCATTTGAGTTATCGGGATTTTTAAAGCTTAAGGAATTGACCTTTAATGATTTGCGCGAATATTTTTCACTGTACACCAACGAAGATCTGATGATGTGTTGGTCTGTTTTGGGCGGTGTTCCCGGATTTTGGAATTGCTTTGACGGGAAAATTTCCGTTAAGGAAAATATTATCAAAAACATAATTGCACCAAACGGTGTACTTAGAAATGTTACAAAAGAACTTCTTTCCGATGAACTTCGTGAAACAAATGTTTATAATACAATTCTTTCCGCAATATCCGAGGGACGCCTTAAGCTTAATGATCTGTATGAGCATACCGAATTCAGTCGTGCAAAAATAAGTGTCTATCTTAAAAACCTTATGGAAATTGAGCTTGTAAAAAAGGTTTTCAGTGTTGATACCGAAGGTCGCGATAATGCCTTAAAGGGATTATATGCAATTTCCAATAAGCTTGTCGATTTTGAGTATACCTTTCTTTTTAACAATTCATCGTTTTTAGAGTTTGAGTCACCCGAAGAATTTTACTCCCTTCATGTGCAGCCCCAGTTTAAAGCTTATGTAGGTAAGTTTTACGGTGAGGTTTGCACTGAATTTATGGAGAAGCTTAATAATCGCGGCAGACTTCCGATTACGGTCAATAAATTCGGAGCATGGCTCGGGAAACCCGGTACCATTGATATTGTCGGTACAAGCGACGATGGAAAGAATATTCTGGCGCTATGTGTTTATGATAAACCGATGCTTACATACGATGATTATGAATGGCTTCTTTATTGTGCCAAAAAGGCGCAGTTGACGCCCGATTATATATTCCTGTTTACGAATACGCGCTTTGACGAAAAGGTTTCATTGGAGGGCAAAGTTCGTAAGAATTTGAAATTGTTTATGTTGGATAATATTTAGATATATGGCAAAAAAATTATTTATAGCCGAAAAGCCCAGTGTAGCAAAGGAATTCGGCAAAGCATTAAAATTTAATATGGTTTCAAAAGACGGTTACATGGAAAGTCCCGAGGCAATTGTTACCTGGTGTGTGGGCCATCTTGTAACAATGTCTTATCCCGAAAAGTACGACGAAAAATATGCAAAATGGTCATTCGATACATTGCCGTTTATTCCCTCTGAGTTTAAGTACGAGGTAATTCCGAGTGTTTCAAAGCAGTTTAATATAGTTAAAGGCTTATTGAACCGTGAAGATGTTGATACAATTTATGTATGTACCGACTCGGGACGCGAGGGTGAATATATTTACAGACTTGTAGACACAATGGCGGGGGTTACTGGTAAAGCCAAGCGTCGCGTGTGGATTGATTCGCAGACCGAAGAAGAAATTTTGAGGGGAATACGCGAGGCAAAAGATCTTTCCGAATACGATAATCTTTGCGCTGCTGCATATTTACGCGCCAAAGAAGATTATCTTATGGGTATAAATTTTTCGCGCGCACTTACCCTTAAATATTCGTACTCGGTCAAACAGTTTTTGAAACGCGACCGGGCAGTCATTTCCGTAGGCCGTGTTATGACATGTGTATTGGGAATGATTACGGAGCGCGAAGACGAAATCCGACGATTTACGGAGACTCCGTTCTATAGGGTATTAGGTTCTTTTCCGGTTGATGAGTGTGTGTGCGAAGGTGAGTGGCGTACATATGAGGGCAGCAAATATTTTGAAAGTCCTGCGCTTTACAAAGAAAACGGCTTTAAAAAGCGCGAGGATGCCGAAGCTTTGATAAGTATTTTAAAAGCCGGCGACGATGATTTGGCGACTGTTGTTTCGATCGAAAATTCCAAGGAAACAAAGAAACCGCCGCTTCTTTATAACCTCGCCGAGCTTCAGAATGAATGTTCCAAATTATTCAAAATAAGCCCCGACGAAACACTTGCGATAGTTCAGGAACTTTATGAAAAGAAACTTGTAACGTATCCTCGAACCGACGCACGTGTGCTTTCAACGGCTGTTGCCAAGGAAATATACAAAAACATAGGTGGTCTGAAAGGTTATCAGCCCGTTGCGGATTATGCCAAGCTGATACTTGATAAGAGTGCCTATAAAGGTCTTGCAAGCTCAAAATATGTCAATGACAAGGCAATTACCGACCACTATGCAATAATTCCCACCGGACAGGGACTTAATAATCTTGGCGGTGTAAACGAGACTGCCAAGAAGGTTTATGAGGTTATTGCAAAACGTTTTCTTGCAATCTTTTTACCGGCAGCGGTGTATCGTAAGGTAGCTTTGGTGCTTGAACGTAATAAGGAACGTTTCTTCTTTAACTTTAGAGCCCTTGAGTCTGAGGGTTATTTAGCGCTTATGGAATATACATTCAAGTCATCCAAAAAGGATACCGAGAAAACGGATGATTCGGAAGATTCACCCAAGCTTACCAAGGAAGCTTTGGGAAAAGTTATCAAGTTAAAAGAAGGTATGAAGTTACGGCTTCCCGATTATTCCATAAAAGAAGGGAAAACGTCACCACCGAAACGTTATAATTCCGGTTCGATAATTTTAGCGATGGAAAATGCCGGGCAGCTTATTGACGATGAAGATTTGCGCGCCCAGATTAAAGGAAGCGGAATCGGTACCAGTGCGACGAGAGCCGAAATTCTCAAGAAGCTTATTACAATCGGATATATTAACCTTAACAAAAAAACACAGATTTTGACGCCTACATTAATGGGAGAAATGATATATTGTGTTGTTAAGCGAAGTATTCCGCATTTGTTGCGTCCCAAACTTACGGCAAGCTGGGAACTGGGGCTTTCAATGGTTGCGGAAGGTGAGATTCCCTCCGATGACTATTTAAAGAAACTTGATGATTTTGTGACTAAGCACACGGTTGATGTAAGAGATAAAAATGAGATTTATAATTTAAAGAGTGATTACGCTTACGTTGCACAGTTTTATAAATCATAAAAATACGTTTTAAGGAGAGAGAAAGATGGCTGAAATTAAAATAAGAGATTTGTATACTCTTGAAGAATCCATGGCAGGAGATTACCTGTCACAATTTACATACCCCTGGGAAGCTTTGGCCGGCATCAAGGAGTTTATATTAAAGCTTGGCCCCACACTTAGTGAGAGCGAGTACGATTACAAGGGTGACAATGTCTGGATTCACAAAACTGCCAAGATTTACCCTAACAATTATATCGCCGGTCCCTGTATTATAGGTCCCGAAACCGAAGTGCGTCCCGGTGCGTTTGTGCGCGGTAGCGCTTTGGTAGGCGCAGGCTGTGTAGTAGGTAATTCAACAGAGCTTAAGAATGTTATTTTGTTTAACAAGGTTCAGGTTCCGCATTATAACTACGTCGGCGATTCCATACTCGGCTTTAAAGCTCATATGGGTGCCGGTTCAATCACGTCAAATGTAAAGAGCGACAAGAAACTTGTTGTTGTGCATAATGAAGGAGAAAACTTCGAGACCGGCTTGAAAAAATTCGGTGCAATGCTGGGCGATAATGTTGAAGTCGGCTGTAATTCTGTGCTTAATCCGGGTACAGTAATCGGCAAGTGGTCAAATGTTTACCCCACATCCTGCGTGCGCGGTGTTGTACCTTCACATTCAATATACAAAAAGAACGATACTATTATCAAAAAGAACGAAGAGTAACGTTAAAAAATTATCATATTAGTTGATTTTTTACTGGATTTTTACACGCAAGTATGCCACAATAATGTGGTTGATTAATATACTTTGAAAGGAGTTTATTACATGATTTATTCAAAAGAAGTTGAAGAAATGTGTCCCGTAGCTCAGGGTGTGCACCATGGTTGTGCTCCTATTCCTGAAGAAGCTAAGTGGGTTAAGGCCAAGGAAGTGAAGGATATTTCCGGTTACACACACGGTGTTGGCTGGTGTGCTCCCCAGCAGGGTGCCTGCAAGCTTTCTTTAAATGTTAAGGACGGTATTATTCAGGAGGCACTTGTAGAAACACTTGGATGTTCGGGTATGACACATTCAGCTGCAATGGCTGCTGAAATTCTTCCCGGCTTAACTGTTATGGAAGCATTAAACACAGACCTTGTTTGTGATGCTATCAATACAGCTATGAGAGAGTTATTCTTACAGATTGTTTACGGTCGTTCACAGTCTGCTTTCTCAGAAGATGGTCTTGCAATCGGTGCAGGTCTTGAAGACCTTGGTAAGGGTACCCGTACAATGGTTGGTACAACTTACGGCACACTTGCTAAGGGTCCCCGATATCTTGAGTTAACAGATGGTTACATCACCGGTATCGCTTTGGATGAGAACGACGAGATTATCGGTTACAAGTACGTTAACTTCGGTAAGATGATGGACTTCATCAAGAAGGGCGACGATGCTAACACAGCTTTGGTAAAGGCTTCAGGCCAGTATGGTCGTGTTGCTGATGCTGTTAAGATTATTGATCCCAGAACCGACAAAGAAGTTAAATAAGGAGGACTCTAAAATGGCATTATTTGAATCATATGAGAGAAGAGAGCCCCAGATCCTTGCTAAGCTTAAGGAGTATGGTATTTCTTCCATCGAAGAATGTAAAGATATTTGTGATGCAGCCGGTATTGATGTTTACCATCTTATCGAGGGTATTCAGCCTATCTGCTTTGAAAACGCAAAGTGGGCTTACACTGTAGGCGCTGCAATCGCTATCAAGAAAAACTGCCGTAAGGCTGCTGATGCAGCTGCTGCAATCGGTGAAGGTCTTCAGGCTTTCTGTATTCCCGGTTCTGTAGCCGATACACGTAAGGTTGGTCTTGGCCATGGTAATCTTGGTAAGATGTTACTTGAAGAGGACACAGAGTGTTTCGCTTTCCTTGCAGGTCACGAGTCATTCGCTGCTGCTGAAGGTGCTATCGGTATTGCTGAAAAGGCTAACCGTGTTCGTAAGACACCCCTTCGCGTTATCTTAAACGGTTTAGGTAAGGATGCAGCTCAGATTATTTCCCGTATTAATGGTTTCACATTTGTTGAGACACAGTACGATCCTTACACAAACACTGTTAAGGAAGTTTCCAGAAAGTGCTACTCCAAGGATGCAAATTCACCTCGTGCAAAGGTTAACTGCTACGGCGCTAACGATGTTTGCGAAGGTGTTGCCATCATGTGGAAAGAAAACGTTGACGTTTCCATTACCGGTAACTCAACCAACCCTACACGTTTCCAGCATCCTGTTGCAGGTACATACAAGAAAGAAAGACTTGAAGCCGGCAAGAAGTACTTCTCCGTTGCTTCGGGCGGTGGCACAGGTCGTACACTTCACCCCGATAACATGGCTGCAGGTCCTGCATCCTACGGTATGACAGATACAATGGGTCGTATGCACTCAGATGCTCAGTTCGCAGGTTCTTCTTCAGTTCCCGCTCACGTTGAGATGATGGGTCTTATCGGCGCAGGTAACAACCCTATGGTTGGTATGACTGTATCAACAGCTGTTTCAATTGAAGAAGCTGCTAAGGCAGGTAAGTTCTGATAATCGCGTAAAACCGTGGTTGTTAAGTTTAGTTTAGCTGAATAAACATCAAAAAATAAAGGTATTCCTACATTATTCCTACAGGGTTCCTACAAGGGGAACGGTTAGAATATGTCGGAATACCTTTTGTTTTAAGGTAAACTGTTATAGTAAATATACGTAACAGGTAAATTTTCACTTAAAAATTTCCAACGTCATCACCGGGTACTTCATCACGAATAAGGTAAATGATGTATTGGATACGCTTATTTACACGTTTATAGCACTCCATGGCAGCTTCAAGGGTATATTCGTTAAAAGAAGTTGAATCGAAAGAATCGTCCATGTACTGATTGGCCTGTACCATATAGTCATAGGCTTCGCCGGAAAGCGTTATGATGTCGTCGTGATAAAGCATATCAACGGGGACGTCAATTTCTGTAAGCTTCTTTAATTCTTTTTCCATCTCATCGAAAGCGGCAAACAAAGCTTCAATGCTTGACGAGTTCTCGGGGTCTATCGCATTGATATCCATATCGATTGATTCAAGGTCTGAAAAGAAACTTGTCATTTTTGTCTTGTAAGTTTCCAAAGCCTTGGTATCCACTTTATGTTTCTCGGTACAACCGGTTGTAAGCAATATACACAAAACAATTAATAATGCGGTGATTCTTTTTTTCATATATCTATGTCTCCGTTCAATATGTACAAAAATACTAAAAAATAATAGCATATTGCAGAATAAAAAGCAAACTTGCTGTTGCTCGTTCATACTTTAGTGTGCTAAAATCATAACTAAATAATTATCAGATTATATAAGTGTTTCTTACGAATGTATACTTAATTTGCAGGAGGCTTTTGGTGTTATGAATGGTGCAGATGCCATTTGCAAGGCTTTATCATTGGAAAATGTTAAATATGTTTTCGGGTATCCGGGTGTAGCAATATGTCCTTTTTATAATGCTGTCCTATCTACAGATATTAAAACCGTATTGGTGAGGACCGAGCAAAGCGCAGCTCATGCGGCAAGCGGTCTTGCAAGGGTTACCGGTGAAGTTGGTGTTTGCGCGGTTACATCGGGTCCCGGTGCCACAAATCTTTTAACGGGTATTGCCACTGCTTTTGCAGATTCCATCCCGCTTGTATGTATTACCGGTCAGGTTAATTCGTCGCTTTTGGGATCGGATGTGTTCCAGGAAGCCGATATTACCGGTGCGGCAGAGTCTTTTGTAAAATACAGTTATCTTGTAAAAGATGTTAATGATATCCCGCGTGTAATGAAAGAAGCGTTTCATATTGCGCGTACCGGTCGTAAGGGTCCGGTTCTTGTTGACATCCCGATTGACGTTCAAAATGCAGAGATTAAGAAATTTAAGTATCCCGACGAAGTAGTGATGCGGACATATAAGCCTACGGTAGTGGGTAATTTTGTGCAGGTTAAAAAGGTTATTAAGGAACTTTCAAAGGCGAAACGCCCTGTTATTTGTGCAGGTGGCGGTGTTCTTTTGTCGGATTCGCAAGGTGAACTTCGTAAGTTCTCCGAAAGCTTAAATATTCCCGTTGTATCTACGATGATGGGTATAGGTTCAATGCCTACCAAACATCCGCTATATTTCGGAATGGTCGGCAATAACGGAAAACCGTATGCAAATCGTGCCATGAATGAGTCGGATCTTTTAATTATGGTAGGTGCGCGCGTGGCCGATCGTGCGGTAAATCAACCTAATGTTATTACAGCCAATAAGGTATTGATTCACATAGATGTTGACCCTGCCGAAATAGGCAAAAACTGCGGCCCTACAATACCGATTGTAGGAGATGCCCGTAATATTTTCGAACAGCTGAATGCACAGGAAATTCAGACGGATACTTCTGAATGGATTAATACGCTTAATGAGTATAAGACTTCTATGGAGCCTAAACGTAATCCGTCTCAAAACTATACCGATCCAGAATTTTTTATTAAAACCTTATCCGAAAAGATGGAGGATGACGGAATCTATGTTGCCGATGTAGGGCAGAATCAGATTTGGAGTTGTGCGTTCCATGAAGTTAAAAAAGGGCGTTTCCTGACCTCCGGCGGTATGGGCACAATGGGATATTCAATTCCCGCTGCTTTGGGCGCCAAGCTCGGAAATCCCGGCAGGCAGGTTATTGCGGTGTGCGGTGACGGTTCTTTCCAAATGTCTATGATGGAGCTTGCTACCATTAAGCAGGAAAAGGCTGTCGTTAAGATTATTGTTTTGAAAAACAACTTTTTGGGAATGGTACGTGAGTATCAGCATTTTACCTACAAAGACAATTATTCGGTTGTAAAGCTGAATGATTATCCTAATTACAGTAAATTGAGCGATGCGTATGATTTTGATTACTTTAAGGTGACAGCAAATTCGGATGCGTCAAAGACGCTGGATGATTTTCTGAACAGTCCCAATTCATCGATTATGGAAGTGCTTGTAGATCCTGAAGATATTGTCAAAAATAATTAAAACGATTTGAGAGTGAAAGAATATGAAAAAGATATATTCTGTTTTGGTAGAAAACCGATCCGGTGTGCTCAGTAAAGTTTCCGGTCTGTTTGCAAGGCGTTGTTTTAATATTGATTCTTTGGCTGTTGGTGAAACCTTTGACCCGGAAGTATCCAACATGACAATTGTCAGTTCCGGTGACGAAAGAACGCTTGAGCAGATTGAAAAACAATTAAACAAAAAACTTGATGTCATTAAGGTAAAAACGTTTACCGAGGACTCGGCAATTTCCCGTGAGCTGATGCTCATTAAGGTAAAATACAACAAGTCAAACCGCAAGGATTTAATGGAAACATGTGCTATGTGCAAGGCAGATATTGTTGATACTTCCAAGACACATATGCTTATTCAAATATGCGATTCGCCCGATAAGGTTAAGGTTTTCCGTTCAATGCTGGTAGGCTTTTCCGTCGTTGATGTTGCCAGAACGGGAATACTTGCGCTTCCGAAGTGCTCTGATAATGACCAGTAAATAGTTGTTGACAAAACAAAATAAAGGCGTATAGTATTAGTTTAAAGTGTTAAAGCGATAAATCAAAAGGGCTATAGTAATTATGAAAGAAAGAGTTATCCAGTTAATTGTTGATAATACATCAGGTGTTTTGAGTCGTATTTCCGGGTTGTTTTCAAGGCGCGGTTACAATATTGAAAGTATTACCGCAGGTGTTACCGCAGATCCGAGATTTACCCGCATTACGATTTTCACAAGCGGAGATGATGATATTCTCGATCAGATAGAAAAGCAGGTTGCCAAGCTTATTGATGTACGTGCCATTAAGGTATTGGAGCCCAAAAAGAGCGTATACAGAGAGCTTGCATTGATTAAAGTAAGATGTACTCCCGAAAAACGTCAGGAAATAATATCCATTGCTGACATTTTCAGGGCAAACATTATAGATGTCGGCAAGGAAAGTCTTATTATTGAGCTTACCAGAGAGCGTGAGAAAATTGATGTGTTCCTTGATTTGCTTGAAGGCTTCGAAATTCTTGAGTTAGCCCGTACGGGTATTGCAGGGCTTACACGCGGCACCGAAAATATTACATATTTTGATTAAGAAAATATTACATACTTTATGTATGCATAATAAAAAGGAGAGAAGAAATGGCAAAGATTTTTTATCAACAGGATTGTAACCTTTCACTTTTAGAAGGTAAGACAATCGCAATCATCGGCTACGGTTCACAAGGCCACGCACACGCATTAAATTTAAAGGATTCGGGCTGCCATGTCATTATCGGTCTTTATAAAGGCTCAAAGAGCTGGGATAAGGCTGTGGCACAGGGCTTCGAGGTTTATACAGCAGCTGAAGCTGCAAAGCTTGCAGATATTATTATGATTCTTATTAACGATGAAAAGCAGGCAGATCTTTACAAGAATGATATTGAGCCCAATCTTGAAGCAGGCAATATGTTAATGTTTGCACACGGTTTTAACATTCATTTCGGATGCATTAATCCCCCCGCAAATGTTGACGTTACAATGATTGCTCCCAAGGGTCCCGGTCACACGGTTCGCTCGGAGTATCAGGCCGGCAAAGGTGTTCCCTGCTTAGTAGCTGTACATCAGGATGCTACAGGCAAGGCTCAGGATTTGGCACTTGCTTATGCTTTAGGTATCGGCGGCGCGCGTGCAGGCGTTTTGGAGACAACCTTCAGAACCGAAACAGAAACAGACTTGTTTGGTGAGCAGGCTGTTTTGTGCGGTGGCGTTTGTGCTCTTATGCAGGCAGGTTTTGAAACCCTTTGCGAAGCCGGTTACGATCCCAGAAATGCATATTTTGAATGTATCCATGAGATGAAGCTTATCGTTGACCTTATTTATCAGTCAGGTTTTGCCGGAATGCGTTATTCGATTTCCAATACCGCTGAGTATGGTGACTATATAACAGGTCCTAAAATTATTACAGAAGAAACAAAGAAGACCATGAAGAAGATTCTTTCCGATATTCAGGACGGAACCTTCGCCAAGGAATTCTTGCTTGATATGTCACCGGCAGGCAAGCAGGTACACTTTAAGGCTATGAGAAAGTTAGCTTCTGAGCATCCTTCAGAGAAGGTTGGTGAGGAAGTTCGTAAACTCTACAGCTGGAACAACGAAGCTGATAAGCTTATCAACAACTAAATCCCGAAAGGTAATGGGGAGCCACCCAATGGCTCCCCTGATTTTTAAATATGATTTACGACAATGTTTGCGAAGCAATAGGACATACACCTATTATTCAATTGTCTCATAAAATGGTCCCCGAAAATTCAGCACGTGTTCTTGTTAAATACGAAGGCTTGAATGTCGGCGGGTCCATCAAGACAAGAACTGCATATAATATGATTACCAAGGCAATTGAAGACGGAATCATCAATGATGATACGATAATAGTTGAGCCGACAAGCGGTAATCAGGGCATAGGACTTGCTTTGGTGGGGGCTGTAATGGGCTTTAAAACCATTATAATAATGCCTGACTCGGTAAGCTCCGAAAGAAGACTTCTTGTTAAGCACTACGGAGCCGAGGTTATTCTTATTGAAGATAAGGGAAATATAGGCGAATGCATGGATAAGTGCCTTCAAACCGCACTTGATATGGCAAAGAGCAATCCGCACGTATATATACCTCAACAATTTGAAAACCCCAACAATCCTCTTGTGCACAAGCATCATACGGGGCTTGAAATTCTTGAACAGGTCGCCGGGCCTATTGACGGATTTTGCTCGGGAATAGGTACAGGCGGAACCATAAGCGGCATAGGCGAAACCCTGAAGGCTCAAAATCCCGATATTGAAATATGGGCGGTTGAACCTGAAAATGCCGCAATTTTAGCAGGCGGAAATATCGGCACGCATCTTCAAATGGGAATAGGTGACGGAATTATTCCTCAAAACCTTAATATGTCCATTTACAGCGATATTTATATCGTAACAGACGAAGAAGCAATAAGTACCGCTAAAGATTTGGCGCGAAAAGAAGGCTTAATGTGCGGTATTTCAAGTGGCACAAATGTTGCTGCCGCAATTGCACTTGCCCAGAAATTAGGTCCGGGCAAGACTGTTGTTACGGTTCTTCCGGATACTGCCGAACGTTATTTTTCCACACCGCTTTTTGAAAATGACTGAAAAGATTTATAGGAGAATATATAAATGGGAATGACAATGACTCAAAAGATTTTAGCCAATCATGCCGGCCTCGAAAGCGTAGTTGCAGGCCAGCTTATTGAGGCAGATCTTGATCTTGTTCTCGGAAATGATATTACAAGTCCTGTTGCCATCAAAGAAATGGACAGGATGAATATTGATACCGTTTTTGATAAAGACAAAATTGCACTTGTTCCGGATCATTTTGTGCCCAACAAAGATATTAAATCCGCTGAACACTGCAAATGTGTGCGAGAGTTTGCTTTAAAAAATAAAATTACAAACTATTTTGAAGTCGGAGAAATGGGTATCGAGCATGCGTTACTGCCCGAGCAGGGGTTAACGGTTGCCGGTGATGTAATTATCGGTGCAGACTCGCATACCTGCACATACGGGGCACTCGGTGCTTTTTCAACCGGTGTCGGAAGCACAGACATGGCTGCCGGTATGGCAACCGGTAAAGCGTGGTTTAAAGTACCCTCCGCAATCAAGTTTAATATTGTCGGAAAGCCTTCAAAGTGGGTTTCCGGTAAAGATGTTATTTTGCACATCATCGGAATGATAGGCGTTGACGGAGCACTTTACAAATCAATGGAGTTTACGGGGGAAGGTATTAAGAACCTGTCCATGGATGACAGATTTACGATTGCAAACATGGCTATTGAAGCCGGTGCCAAGAATGGCATTTTCCCTGTTGACGATCTTGCCAAGGAATATATGAACAAGCATTCAAAGCGTGAATACAAGGTATTTGAAGCAGATGCCGATGCTGTTTACGATGAAGAATATACTATTGATTTAAGTACATTAAAGTCAACGGTTGCATTTCCTCATCTTCCCGAAAACACCAAAACGATAGATGAAATTAAAGATTCCATTGTAATCGATCAGGTTGTAATCGGTTCATGTACAAACGGCAGAATGGACGATTTGCGTGTTGCCGCGAAAGTCTTGAAAGGTCGTCACGTTGCAAAGGGAATGCGTCTTATTGTTATTCCGGCAACTCAAAAGATTTATCTTGAAGCGATGGAAGAAGGTTTGCTTAAAATATTTATAGAAGCCGGCGGTATTGTTTCAACGCCCACATGCGGTCCGTGTCTGGGCGGATACATGGGGGTTTTGGCTGAAAATGAGCGCTGTGTATCTACCACAAACCGTAACTTTGTGGGACGTATGGGTCACATTACAAGTGAAATATACCTTGCCAGTCCCGCAGTAGCCGCTGAAAGCGCCGTTAAGGGCTATATTGCGGCTCCCGCTGAATAGGAGAGATTAATCATGAATGCTAAAGGTACAGTTTTCAAATATGGTGATAACGTTGACACAGACGTTATTATTCCTGCCAGATATTTAAATTCAAGCGATCCTAAAGAACTTGCAACACATTGCATGGAAGATATAGACAAGGATTTTGTTAAAAAAGTGAAACCCGGCGATATAATTGTTGCAACCAAGAATTTCGGCTGCGGTTCGTCACGTGAGCATGCACCGATTGCAATCAAAGAAGCCGGTGTTTCCTGCGTAATTGCCGAGACATTTGCAAGAATCTTTTTCAGAAACTCCATAAATATCGGCCTTCCGATTATGGAGTGTAAAGAAGCAAGTGAGAACATTGATGAAGGCGATATTGTTGAAGTTGATTTCGATAACGGCATAATTACCGATGTCACAAAGAACATGACATTCAAAGGTCAGCCGTTTCCCGAATTCATGCAAAAGATTATCAATGCTAACGGTTTAATGAACTATATAAGTCAAAAATAATAAAAGCGGCACATATCATTTTGATATGTACCCTCTTTACTGGACAAACCAGTAAGGAGGGTATTTTTATGCGTTATAGTTACGAATTCAAATTATTATGTGTTGATTTGTATAAATCCGGTACATATCCAGATACACCAAATGACACAACAGAGGAACGC
>JAZLHV010000049.1:0-69458 GCA_045617045.1 Lachnospiraceae bacterium | reverse complement strand
TTTTGCATCTTCCTTGCGGGCATTGCACTTTTGTTTTGCATGTTCACCTTTGTAATGTTCTTTAAAGGGTCCGATGGGTTGGTAAAACTCATGGGAATTGAGATATCGGATGATGTCATCACTGTAAATGAAGGCGTTGATGCTTATGAATTATGTGAAGAACTTCAATCTTTTCCGGAGGTAAGAAAGACACGTGTTACATATATTTACCCGGCTTTCCGTGTGGAAGACCAAAAGGAGGGAACGGTCTTTGCGTATGACGAATTTACCGATATGGGAAATATTTTTCCAATGGATGGAAGATACCCGGAGCATGATAATGAGGTGATGATCTCTTTCAGAAGAAGCAAAGACTATGATTTAAATATCGGAGATACGATAGTTATCGATCGGAAAGGCGTGAAGACAAGTTACATTATTACGGGAATTGTCGGCACCATGTCGAATAATCAGATGAATCTTTACATGACAATTGACGGCTATAAGAGAGCAAGCGGAAGTGCCTTGCCGGATGGTGTTGAGATTTATCTTGAGAATGGAGTGGACAGAGAGCAGTTTGAACAAAAGCTTAGCATGGTTTACGGTCAGAGCGCGGATACAGCAATGTCCGGGGGAATTTTGGGTGAAACCTTGGAAGAAAAGATACAATCGGCGGCTGCCGGCAAAATTGCTACGCTTATTTCAACATATGGAATTACGAGTATAGATTATGCAATAAGAGTTGGGGATGAAATTATTACCGGTAACAGCAGGCAGTTTGTTATGAAGGATATTCAGTCATATCAGGATCTTATTAAATCACAGCTTGACCCGATAGCAAATATCACGAGAATGTTCACGGGAATAGGAGCAGTAGCTATAGGTATTGTTGTTGCTGTTATTCTTGGAATCATTGCTGCTTCAAATGTTAAGAAGAGAAGGAAAGACTTAGGGATAATGAAGAGTCTTGGCTATTCATCAAATGATTTGATGAAGCAGATAGCAATCAGTATCATGCCTATTACGATAGTATCGGTAATATTAGCATCATTTGCAGCAATTGCTTTCAATAAGATATTCTGGTTTATGGCTTTCGGTGTCCCTATGAAAACGAATATTCCGGTTCTGATTCTTACCGACCTGGCGCTTATAGTATTTACATTCGTAATGACATATATAGGCGCAGGCAAAATCAAGAAGATTTCGGTTAATGAATTGATGACAGAGTAGAAATTGTATAGCGAAAAACATATTGATCAATTGGCGAATGCCGGTGCACCTGTTTTACAGTGCATTGGCAGTTTCACAGAAAGACGGAAAAAGTTATGAAGAAAATAATAAAAAATATATTGGTATTCACAATGATGACAGCTGTCGTGAGTGGAAGCATCGAAACTTTATATTCGGAAAAAGTATATGCAGAGACAACCGGCGGTGAGGCAAATATGGGGCAGAAGACTGAGGATGCTGAAACAAACGGTAACAGTGTCATATCATTAAATGAATTGTCAGATGAGAAAATTTATTGCGTAGGTTCTGTAAGCAAAGTATACGTAACTGTGGCTGTTATGCAACTTGTAGAGCAGGGACTTGTAGAACTTGATGAACCGATTACAACTTATATTCCTGACTTTACGATGAAAGATGTCCGATATATGGATATAACCGTAAGAATGTTGATGAATCATACTTCCGGTATCATGGGTTCATCCGAGAAAAATATGTCTTTGTATGATGATAATTACAAGGACAGAGATTATCTTCTTGAGAGTTTGTCTCTTCAACATCTGACACATGCTCCGGGAGAATATGCGGCATATTGCAATGACGGTTTTGGACTTCTTGAGCTTATTGTTGAGAATGTGACGGGGACGGATTATACGGAATACGTAGAGAAAAATATCGCAGCTCCCGTGGGTGCAATGCATATAGGTTCAGCGTTTACCCTTTTTAAAAATGAACTGAACGCTCCTATTACATTTGAAGGGAATGTACCTTATGATTACGATTACTGCATGAACATAGGCTCCGGCGGTATTTATGCAACGGCATCGGATCTTGCGACCTTTGGAAGTGCGTTTTTTAAGAAAAACGATGCGCTTCTGTCGGCGGAATCGAAGGATAAAATGGCGACAAGGTGGAACAATGAAGAGGAGAATACCGATATTTACAAGGATGTTAATGGCCTCGGATGGGATTATGTTGAAAGTCTTGATTATGAGGCGGAAGGAGTAACAGTGCTTGGCAAAGGCGGAGATATAACTAACCAGCACGCGTTTCTTATGGTAGCTCCGGATGAGGAGGTATCCGTAGCAGTTTTATCTGCTGGCGGAAGTTCGAGCTGTAATGAGTTGTTGGCAGAGGCGCTTCTTGATGCTGTTTTGGAAGAAAAGGGAATTACTGTAAGTCACGAAAACAATGAGAATTTTGACTTTACGGATGAAGTACCGCAAGAATATCTTACTTACGAAGGATTCTATGTTCTTTCATCTTTTTCGGGACCCTCGTATGCTTATGTATTTTTTGACGATGGTAAGATGTATGTTAAGCATATGGATTTTGGCACAGAGATGACTGATGAATACCGATTTACTTCGGATGGCAGTTTTGTAAGCGTGGATGAAAACGGAGTGCCTACGGTCGATTGCTATATCGGAAGATTTGAAGCAAATGAGAATGGGGTGTATATTACTGTTCAAATGAGTAAGCAGATGACCGGACTTGGTACGAGCCAATACATTCAATATGCGGCAGAACGTGTCAATCCCAATTCCGTAGGTTCTGACGCAGTTGCTTCATGGCAGAATATCTGCAAAAGAGAGATGGTCATCTTCAACGAAAGATACTCTTCCACAAATTATGACAGACCGTTTGCGGAAATATTCATGCTTGGCGATCTTCCCGGATATATCTATGCTCTTAACGAACAGGGTGGAAAAACTCTGAAGATTACGGATGAGAGGAATGCCGTATCTTTTACGACGATGCCTTGCTCGACTAACCGTGATCTTATCGATGCGCAGATTACAAAGAATACGTTGTCGGATGAATCAGAAATTACTGAATTCAAGATATCGTCAGGTTTAAATTACAGATTTGTTGATGAGTTTCCTTTGTTTACGTCAGATGTTACAGATGTTAAACTTAATAGCGATGAGGCACAATGGTTTAAAATCGGGGAGGATGTGGCTGGAAGTACCATTAAGGCTGAAAGACCCGAAAATTCAGTAATATACGTTTATAATAAGTATCATGAGGTTGTATATTCAACCCATATGCGTAATGCTGACGGTAATATTCCGCTTCCTTCCGAGGGATACATCATGTTCGCAGGCACAGACGGCGGAAAAATATGCATTCATTAAGTAAAAAATAAAAGAGATAATGATTTGCCGGACTAGTATCTTGATGATTTTAGCGACGAACTTCAGGATGAAAAATTATGATTGAGGAAAATGAGGGGAAGGTAATATGTTCGAAGATTTTTTTGAAGACAAATCAAGCTACGATTTCTATATTCATAATGAACTTGGTGTTTTTATTCCGATTACTGACGACCGGTGTGAACTGTCGAAGCAATACAGTTATCCATGCTACGAGGTAATTGTGGATTTCAACATGTCTTCACCTGATACTCATCAGTTTCGGGCAAGTATCACTTCGCCCGGAGTGGTCCACAAGCGTAGGGGTTGCCGACACTGTTATATCATACTTGTGGAGAAAGAGTATTTTGAAAAGAGAATTCGGATGTATGAGCCGGAGATTCCGATATATAACATGCATGAATTTGATTTTTGCTCGGACATTTTGAAGACACTGAATACATTTGTCTTTGAGGTCAGCAAAAATATGAAGAATTCTGATGTGACATTGTCGGCGCAGGCGGAGATTATTGCTCATTGGACCATCCGCTCTATTATGGGAGAGACGTTTGACATGCGCGCGGTAGCTTCTGATTATTCACTGGCGCGAGCACAACATTACATTGAGAATCATTATGCGGATCCCATTACCATCAGGACTCTTGCTCAGGTCGGGCAAATGTCGGCTACTTCCTTTAACCGTCATTTCAAAAAGGAATTTGGTCTTTCACCCATTGAGTACCTGATTGAAGTGCGAATTCGGATGGCGAAGCTTTTGTTAAAACGGAAAGATATCAGTATCACCGATGTGGCACTGCGAACCGGGTTCGGAAGCGCTTCTCATTTTTCTTCGTGCTTTGCAGGTCGTGTTGGCGTGACACCGCAGGAATATCGAAAAAGGTTTATTGAATAATATTTGGCACGATTTTGCAAATGATTGGTCGGATTTTGATATTATCCTGCCTGTTTGTCGTATTATAATCTCCATCAACAACAAGAAGGGAGATTAAGAAATATGACAAAAGAAGAAATGTATGAGCTTATGAATGCGAACCTTGGATTTTATCTTGCAACGGTTGAAGGAGATCAGCCTCATGTGAGAGGAATGATGCTGTTTCATGCGGATGATAATGGGATTATTTTCCACACCGCATCAACAAAGGATGTGTTCAAACAGATTATGGAGAATCCGAAGGCTGAACTTTGCTTCAACGGAAACGGTGTTCAGATTCGTGTGACCGGTAAACTTGAAGTAGTGAACGACGAAAAACTGAGAGAAGATATTTTTAATCATCCTACGAGAAAATTCCTTCAGGCATGGAAAGACAATGGTATTGATAATCTTTTGCAGATTCTTGTAATGAAGAATTGTGAAGCGGTAACATGGACTATGGAGACAAATTTTGCTCCCAAGGAGAAAGTAATGCTCTGCCGGGGAGAGTAATATAACGGTGAGCCGGCAGGCATGTCGGATATGACAAATATATAGCAGAAAGATTTATCGATGCAACCATCGGTTATGTTGCGCAGAATTTCGGGAATGCAGTTGCACATGAGAAACTTGATGAGATTGAGGAATGTATTCTTGGATTGGGAGAGGATCCATAGTGGCTTCGAATACGCGATTTAGTTCAATACGGAAAAATCGGTCTGCAGGCGCGTAGATAGTGATAGCCACTATTATTTTGAGCCTGAGACCGATTGTTTCCGATACAATTTACTTGATTAAGTCGAAATGTTATAATAAAAAAAGATTGCTATTGGTAAAAGTGATTGAAATGAAGCTATTTACAGATAGAACGCTATTATACTGATTGATTAGTATGATTAGGAGAAGTGCACTAATATGGTTAAAAATAAGAAAATCATCTCTATTGTCATCGTTGTGTTACTTGTTTTTGCAGCACTTTTGGCAGGATTAGCTATCGGTGGCTTTTTCAAAAAAGATGAAGCGAACAAGACTCCGATTGCCGGACAGGTGAGAAAATATGCTGAAGATCAGGACTACAGCGATATTGAAGAAGCAGATAGCATCTCTATACCCGGATATGAAACTCTGCAGTTTCGTGAGGGGCAAACTTATCAGGAAGTAACGTTGCACAATCCCGAAAACAATACATGCTATTTCAAACTGAGCCTTATCCTTGCGGATGGAACAGTTTTATGGACATCAGAACTGTTAGAACCCGGTATGGCCTTTACCGGTATTGAGCTATTTGAGCCGATAGGTGCGGGAACATATGAAGAAGTCACGCTGAAATATGACTGCTATTCCTTAAAAAATATGAAACAACTAAATGGTGCTGAGATTAAGGTAACTGTCTTAGTAAAATGAATACATATAAATCATGAAAGGGGGTAGTCACAGATGGGCAGAAAGTTGCGCTTTTTTACTATGGCAGTGGCGTTTCTGCTGATGATTTCCAGCACATCTGTTGCTTTTGCCAACGAAAACGAAACTACGGTAAAAATAAAAGTGGAAGCAAAAAACAGTTATGGTCTGATTATTCCCGCATCAACATCTGTAACGGATTTCGGGTGGACAGACCTTACTTGCAACTTACAAGTTAATGGGAAGATTTCTACTCAAAAGGCAGTGGAGGTTACTATTGCTTCAGCAAATGACTTTCAACTTGTGAATGCAGACAAGAATGAATCAATAGCCTATGATTTAAGGGAGACGCAAGAAGGCATGGCGGTAGTAGAATTTATTTTCAACTCCGCGGATGTAACCGTTACCGGCGCTCCGGGAAAGCCAATAGGCATTTATGTGGAAAAGGATGAATGGAACAATGTTAATGACGGAGAATATTCCGATGTATTGACATTTTCTGCGAAACTGACCAATGCTTATTGATTTTGCGAAAATGAAACGATGTAGTTCAAAGAATTGGTTTGCGAAGAAATCGTATAATAAATGAACAAAATAAACGAAAGGAATTATATATATATGAGAAGCAAAAAACTTTTCGCAGCATTGCTCACAGTAGTAATGGTTATTGGCACGATGAGTATGTCAGTTCCGGCATATGCAGAAGGAAATTCCGGTAATACAAAAGTGAAACTGATGCTTATGGAAGAAAATCAGTATACTATGACTATTCCCGCGACGACAATCATGAATTCGGACGGCTCAGCAACTGCTTTGACCAACGGCTTGAACGTGAAGGGCACTAACATGACCAAGGATGTTGTCGTAACCATAACGGGTGCTGATGACTGGAAGATGTCCGCTACGGGAGTATCAACGAGGATAGGTTATGCGGTATACGATGCAGAATCCTGTGATGTAACAGATCAGGTATTTGAGGTTGAGTTTTCAAGGACAGAAGTGGAAGCAAACAGTGGAGCAGGAACAACAAAAGCACTTTATATAAAGCCTGATGCAACAGATTTGGAAGCAGCAGATGCAGGAGATTATGAAGGTACAATTACCTTTACGGCAAACCTTAAAGGTCATGCACCATCTCTGGCTGATGTATTGGTAACCGGGGCAAAGTGTAAATTATCTCTTTGGGTTCCTTCTCAAAATTGCGTGTATGAATTTACATACAAAAAGACCGAGACAGGGTTTGAAAGTGAGAAAGCTATGCGTGGAGATGAAGATGTTTCAAGCAGTTTTGCCGGCAAATACTTAGCAGCGGTTGAGGATAATAACGCAATTAAACTTGAATTTCTTGATGCTTATGCTCCTTTTGATGTAACCATTAACATATCAACCAGTACTTACTCTTTTCATGGGAATTCCGGGGGTGCTGAATTCCGAGAGTTTGCAGTGCAACCGATAGGTACGACAGAATTTACCGCTTTAGATTTGACTTGTATTGATTAATGAAAGACAAAGAACTTGTAAAAATGCGCAGTTTTGAGATAAATGCCACGAAAGAAGGAAAATATGATGAAGAAAAGAAGATTATTGTCGATGATATTTGTTGTTGTAATGGTTATTGGCACGATGAGTATGTCAGTTCCGGCATATGCAGAAGGAAATTCCGGTAATACAACGGTGAAACTGACGGTAGCAGGGAAAAATCAGTATACTATGACAATTCCCGCAGAAACAGTCATGAATTCAGACGGCTCAGCTACCGTTTTGAACAATGGCCTGAATGTGAAGGGCACAAATATGAACAAAGATGTTGTTGTTACCTTGACTGCTGCAAATGACTGGAAGCTGGTGACAACAGGAGTAGCAACGAAGATTGGGTATGCTGTATATAAGGCAGAAACGTGTGCAGAAGCAGATAAGGTAACAGCAGTTGAGTTTTCAATGGCAGAAGTGGAAGCAAACAGCGGCGCCGGAACAACAAAAACACTATATATAAAGCCTGATACAACTGATTTGGAAGCAGCGGAGGCCGGAGAGTATGAAGGTACGATTACTTTTACAGCAGAGCTTAAATAAATGCGATAGCGGTAAATGTGTTTAATGAAATGTCAATAACATAAAGGTAGTCGTAAAACAGGATTGTGAGTTTGAGTGGTATATTAATTTAAGCGGCCAGGACCTTTTCTCAACAAAAGCAATTGTTGAAGGAAGAAAGAAGAAGGAAACTGTCTCCATCGATGGAGGCGGGAAAAGTTGCGAAACTAAAGTAAAACATAAACTCCTGGTTTTGAATGTAACAGTTCGGAGCCGGGAGTTTTTTTGCCAAAAAAATCTTTAGAACTCATGCAGAATATGGAAAAAGCTAAAAAGTTATCTCAGGAGCAGGCGGCCGCGGCTGCCGGAAGGGCAAGACCGGATATTAAGAAAAATGGCAAAGAGACTGATGTTCCAAAAATCAAACCGAAGATAGCTTCAGCCACCAAGTCAATGTCGATTAAGAGCTTGTCGTTGACCGCCATGATGACGTCTCTTATTGTTATTTGCTCGTGGCTGACAATCCCTGCCGCTGTTCCCTTTACGATGCAGACTTTTGCTGTGTTTTGCAGCTTGCTCCTTTTGGGCGGGAAAGCGGGATTTATGTCAGTGGGGTTATATATATTTATGGGCTGCGTGGGATTGCCGGTATTTTCCGGTTTTCAGGGAGGTATCGGTCATATAGTCGGTCCAATCGGTGGTTATATTATTGGCTTACTTGCAGCGGCGGTATTTTATTGGATGCTTGAGCCGTTATCATCCCAAAAAGAAAAAATACGATTAGCAGCGCTTGCCGGCGGACTATTTATTTGTTATATATTCGGAACTTTGTGGTTTCTGGTTATATATGGGATTCGTGGACAAGCATATTCTGCCGGAACGGTGGTTTTTATATGTGTTTTGCCATATGTAATTCCGGACATATTGAAACTGATTCTGGCTTGGATTATTTCAAAAAAGGTGCGGAAATCGATTAACTTGGGAAGCGATTTCATGGTGCGATGATGGTCCCATGGGGACGTGGGCATAGGTTCCTTCAGTGCAGAAACACTGAATTTTATTTTTCAAAGAAAAATCGGTATGTATCCCGGCATAACAGTTGCGATAATTAAAGTTTTTACGGCGGTTGGCCGTAAAATAAGATATAATAGAGGTATAGGAGATATCAGTCCATTCTTTTCAAGGGGTATATCCGGAATAAGAAAAAGCCCTGGTGGAGAGAATGTGAAGTTGAGTTTAGGACCGACGAAATAGTATACGAATGGTCTGAAAGATAGAAAGCGTGTCAAGGCACTGACAATAGGAGGGCAAGCAAATGAAAGATTATATTAAGGGCGCAAACCCGTACATGCCATTGTGGGAGCATGTCCCTGATGGTGAACCGAGAGTTTTTGAGCACAATGGCGAGAAACGTGTTTATGTTTATGGTTCGCATGATATTGCCGTAACGGAATATTGCGGGCGCAATTACGTAGTATGGTCGGCACCGGTGGATGATTTGACAAATTGGACCTGCCATGGAGTTGCCTATGAAACACATTATGATTCTATTCTATATGCTCCCGATGTGGTAAAGAAGGGCGACACCTATTATATGTATGCGGCGGAGCATAAGGGCAATCTGATTGTTGTAGCCAGTTCAAAGACACCTTGGGGACCGTTTGAAAATCCGGTAGAGACTAAGCTCGGATTTGACCCCGGCGTTTTGGTGGATGATGACGGCAAGGTCTACGCTTATTGGGGCGGATGTGCGGCCCCCTGCTATATCGTGGAACTGGAAGATGATATGGCTACCATGAAGGAGGAAACCCTTGTAAGTAATCCGCTGGGGCATTCCACCTGCCCGTGGGAGCCTAAAGATGATGGTCATATATCACTTATTGATGCTTTCTTTGAGGCTTCCAGCCCCAGAAAAGTAATGGGCAAATATGTATATCTTTTTTCCAGAAGATATGAAAAGCCCATTCCGGAATTGGGCGTATATACGGATAATAACGGCTTTTTATCATATCGTTTCAGTGATTCGCCGTTTGGACCGTTCCATGACGGCGGAGATATCAGCTTTAACGGCGGAGAAATACTTAAGGATGCAGAGGGCTGCGGAACAATGACTTACCAGTGGGGAAATAACCATGGCTCCATCGTTGAAGTGAATGGAAAATGGTACATTTTCTATCACAGACAGACCGGTGTCAATGAGTATTCAAGACAGGCAATGCTTGAGCCAATCGATGTTGCAGTCGGGAAAGACGGTCTGCTTTATATCGGAGATATTAAGTATCTTGACGGCGAGCCTGTTTCATCGCGTGTAGTGGAAATGACATCGCAGGGACCGCATATTAACGGCCTTGATGCCTACAAATGGATTTCAGCAGGATATGCGTGCCATATTTACGGTAGCCAAACAAGAGCATATATTCAGCCGAAGTATGAGAAGATTGACGAGATTTCATCGCCTGTGGTAAATATGAGTTCAGGTACAACGGTTGGCTTTAGATATCTTCAATTTGGATGCAATTCGCCCAAGACGGTTACAATTGTTCTGGGAGAGCACAAGGATATTAAGCTCAATGTGAGAATTGATTCTTACAAGGGCAAGATAGTGGCTTCTGCGGATTATTTGGCAGATGAGTATGAAAAATCAGTTGAATTAACTTCCGGTGTAGTTGGTAAGCATGCTGTTTATTTCGAATTTGTTTCAAAAGAAGATGGTGCGGTTGCATCATTTGACAGATTTACATTTGATAAATGAGTAATAGGCCACTTACCCATATAATGTGAAGGGGACGGACTCATAACAGCAAAAGAATAATTATTTTCACATTATTTGTAATAATCGTCGGTGTTGTTACGACGGTATTGATTTTGATGCCTAAAAGAGACAGAGTCTTTTTAAGGCCTGAAAGATGCGGAGATTGGACGTGGGTCCAATCTCTTTTTTTTGCAAAAAAATCATTTTACAATAGTTGAAAAATCAACTATAATTCGAAATGTATTTTTCCCTGTTAAGGAGGCTTTCATGGATTTCCAAGTATTGAATTCTCTGATGAAAATGACAAAAGGTTTTGCTCATGGACAGATACGCGAACGCGGGCTTAACGACACCGAATGTATGATATGTTCATATGTTTATTCGCACGAAAACTGCTCGCAGGATGATGTGGCTAAAGCGCTCTGCATGGATAAGACTACAGCGGCTAAATCAATGCAGGCCTTGGAAGGCAAGGGCGTTCTGCAACGTATTTCCTCTGAAGCGGATAAGCGCAGAAATGTTTTGAGCCTTACAGCATCCGGAAAAGAAAAATGTGCTCAAATCCTGCACATCCATGATGAATGGGTCGGTAGATTGATGGAGGAACTTAGCCCCAAAGAGCAGATACAGTTTGAAACCTATTGTCGACGTCTCATTAATGCGGCGAAGAAAATGCAGGAAGAAAGAAAATAGAAAACGGAGTTATCAGTAATGCAGAAAGACAACACAAAATCAATTGAATCCTTTGCAAACGATCCGATAGCAAAGGTGGTTATTAAGAACAGTATACCGGCACTTATAGCAATGGTTATGGTAATGCTTTACAATCTTGCGGATACATTTTTCATAGCACTTACGGGAGACGATTTACAGGTTGCGGCGGTTTGGCTTGGATCACCGGTGTTTATGATTTTCATGTCACTTGGAACTCTTTTCGGAGTCGGTGGAAGTTCGGTTATATCCAGAGCACTTGGGGCAGGCAAGGCAGATTATGCAAAGAAGGCAAGCTCCTTCTGCTTCTGGGCAAGCACGATTATCGGAATAGTTTTCATGGCAATTGTTTGGATATGTTTAGATGATCTTATGATGATGCTTGGAGCCAGTGAGAATACGATTGAGTATGCCGGAAGCTATCTTCGCATTGCGGTAGGTTGCGGAGTATTTTCAATGATTTCAAACTGCCTTTCAAATGTAATAAGGACCGAAGGCGAACCGATGAAAGCGATGACGGGAACTTTAATCGGAAACCTTCTGAATGTTATCTTGGACCCGATTATGATTCTTGCACTCGGTTGGGGAATCACCGGTGCAGCGGTAGCGACGGTAATCGGAAATGTGGTAAGTGCATTATACTATCTTGCTTATTTTTTTAAGGGAAATACCTCGCTCAGTATCCGTGTTAAAGACTTTTCGATGAAGAATCGTATAGCAATCGATGTCATTGCAATCGGTATCTCGGCTTCCCTTGTAAACCTTCTTGCCAGTGTTACTGCGATTATAGCTAATGGTCAGCTTGTGAAATACGGCGATATGTACGTTGCGGGCTATGGTGTTACTTCGAAGGTCCTGATGATTATCACTCTGTTCGGAATCGGTGTCGGAAGCGGAGTGCAGCCGATACTCGGTTATTGTTACGGCGCGGGGAACAGGAAACGCTTGACGGATACGATTAAGTTCTCTACTTTCTTTGGGCTTTCACTTTGCTTTGTGGCGGCAATCCTGTGCTTCGTGTTTGCCGGCCCTATTGTTGATGTATTCCTTACGGATGCACTTGCATATGAAAAGGGAATCGAGTTTACCAGAATACTTATGAGCACGGCATGGCTTATCGGGGCATTTGCAATCTGCCAGAATACGCTTCAGGCGATGGGAGCGGCAGTGCCGGCACTTTTGGCATCCATAATCAGGCAGGCGGTTATATTTATTCCCGCAATGTTTATCCTTCAAAATATCTTTGGCGCAAGCGGACTCATCTGGGCACAGCCCGTAGCGGATGTTCTTTCACTGATTGTCGTGGCAGTTATGCTTGCGGTTAAAATAAAAAAGATGGGTACTAAAAGAATATAGAAGTTATATTCTTTTAATTATCTTGCCGATATTCATAAAGTGATCGGCAACACGTTCTGAATTTGAAGCGAGGGAAAGGTATTGAGCACCGACAAGGGCTGTACAGATGCCGCTGTTTAGCCTGGTAATGTGGTTGGCGGCCATCTTTTCGGTAATAACATCGATACGGTCTTCTACCGCTTCGGCTTCTTCAAGAGCGGCAAAATCTTTTTGGGTATAAGCTTTGATTACGAGTTCAAAGAGCTTCTCGATGTTTTCATGCATGTATTGGATTTCGGCCTTGGCGGAAACGGAGAATCCCTGCGCTCCGGACTGCAAGGCCTGAGCATATTCTATGATATTAACGGCATAGTCGCCTACCCTTTCTATATCGCTGATGGTATGGAAGGTAGAAGAAATATATCTGTGGTCTTTCTCGCTTAACACCTGGTTGGACAGTTCAACGACGAACTTCACCAATTCATTGTTAATATAGTTCAATTCCTCTTCGTTTTTGTTAAACTCTTCAATATTTGAAAAATCGAGGGATGAAATTGTACGGATTGCGTATGAAAAGTTGCGCATGGAAAGATCGGCCATGTTTACTATTTCGCTCTTTACCTGAGCAACAGCAATGGGAGGCGTTTTTAACATATGATAGTCAACATAGTAGAGACGATGGGAGCTTTCTTTGACGACGTCTTCCTCCTTGCGGACTCTTTCGGGAATAATGACAGACACAATATGTACAAGGGTATTTGTTAACGGCATAATCAGAAGCACGGTGAGTACATTGAATATTGTGTGGAACATTGCAAGCTGTGTCTGGGGAACACCTTTGAACATTGCTTCAAACAGTATACCGAAGTTTAAACTTCCGCCGGATAAGAGGGAGAGCAAACCGCCCAAAATCATAAAGGCAACGACACCGCTTACATTGAATATTAAGTGAATAAGAGCTGTTCTTTTGGCGTTGATGCTGCTGGTGATACCGGCAAGAATAGCAACGACACAGGAACCGATATTGGAACCCATAGTTAAATAGATACCCTGATCGAGAGTAATCAGCCCGGTTACTACCATTGTGATTGCAATGGATGTCATTACGGAGGAACTTTGCACTATTGCGGTAAGTATGGTGCCTACCAAAACCAAAAGGATTGGATTGGTAATCATTGCAAGAAAATGTTTTACCCCGTCCAGCTCCGAAAATATTTTCATGGAGCTGCTCATCATCGACAGACCGACAAAAAGCATACCGAAGCCGGCAAATATTCCGCCGAATCTTTTTAAGACGTCTTTTTTTGCAAAGAGATTTACAAAAGCACCGATACCGGCAAAGGCTGAAAAAATCACCGTTGTGGATACTGTTTCACCTTCAAACATACCGAGGGCAACAATCTGACCGGTAATTGTAGTACCGATATTTGCTCCGTAAATAACGGTAGCGGCCTGGGCCAGTGACATGATTCCGGCATTTACGAAACCGATAACCATGACTGTAGTGGCCCCCGAACTTTGAATGGCGGCTGTACCTACGGCACCTATGCCAACCCCTACAAGTTTTGATTTAGAAGCTTTGGAAAAAAGTGTTCTCAATTTATTGGAGCTGACGGCTTCAAGATTGGAACTCATCATGCTGCATGCGACTAAAAAAATACCAATTCCGGCAACCAGCGAAAGGACTGCGGTAACAATATCTACGATACTCAAGGGGATATCCTCCGTTATCTTTTTTTACCGTATTAATATTGGCACATGCAAATATCATTTGTAAAGTTTTTTTTATATTGATTGCCTACATATAGCTTCAAATTTCATTTAAATCTTTGGTCTTGCCAAGCAAAATACACATTACATCCAAATCGTTAAATGCTTCAACACAGCTGAAACCAAGATATTCATCTCCGAGTTTTTTGTAAAGTACCGAATCGTAATCTTTATACTTTGGCACAAAGCCGTCTCTTTTAAGAATCTGGGCGTAGGCACTCATTTCTTCGGCGGTAGCGCCCTCTGCCCTAAACTCATAGAACAATGAACTCGTCTTTTCGTCGGTATAGCGAATCTCGATTGAAAAATTTTTTCCGCCGAAAGGCCAAACGGGGAAGTCCGGGAGATATTCATTCCATTTCTCGAGTCCTGTAGTGTTTTCGGCGTATTTTTTTTCAGCAGCCGCGGCATACTGTTCCATTGACTGTGACCATCGGATAAGCGACTGCTCCAAAGAAGAAGTGCCGGTCTTTTCATTTTCTTTCTGCGTTTTCGCTGCCTCGTCAAGCGCTTTCGAGGCTTCGTCTAAAGAATTGGCAACGCTGTTTGCATATGCATCAACCTTCGGTGCAACAATTCGCTTGGCAGCAGAGCTGACCGCATTACTGATTCCTTTGTTGATTCCTCTGCTTACTCCGTTCCCAATCGCGTTCTTAAGTACACTACCTAAAAGTCCCATAATGATCTCCGTTTCTCTTGTAATAAATATTTGTTTTCTGTACACTTGGCATTGATTTTGTAAAATTTTTATGCAAAACTAAAAAAAATCTGCGTACATTCTTTTCTGTTTTACAATACAGAAAAATTCCTTTTTGTGCCCCACCCCAAAAGCCCGAAAAGGTGGGAAAAACAATAAAAAGTATAAAAAAAGCAGTTTTTTCAAAAGCAGATTTGTAAAAAAGCAAATTTGTAAAAAGCAGGGTGGAAAATGAATGGGAAATCATCTCGGGAGGTCTTCTTGATGAAGAATTTAATCGGATTTGTTTTTTTGATGGTGCTGATGTCGGGTAGTCTTTTAGGATGCGGTGGCAAGGTAAAGCTTGACCCCAAAAACCCGGTGACGCTGAATATGTGGCACAATTACGGCGGAGATATGCAGGAAGCCATGGACTATTTGATTGACCGGTTCAATGCTACCGTCGGTAAGGAAAAGGGTATTGTCATAAATGTCACTGCCATTTCATCGAGCTCGGATTTAAACAAAAGTCTTGCCATGATAGTAAACGGCGATCCGGGTGCCCCTGATATACCCGATATTTTTACCGGTTATCCCAAAATTGCCGTACAGTTTGCGGAAAAAGGGATGCTTGCAAACTTTGATGATTATTTCACCGAAGAAGAACTGTCAGCTTATGTAGATGCCTTTATAGAAGAGGGGCGCCTTAAAAACGGTGGGCTGTATGTGTTCCCAATAGCCAAGTCAACAGAGATTCTTTATTTAAACAGGACTCTCTTTGACCGATTTGCTGCCGAAACGGGTGCAAGCATGGATAAGCTGTCCACCTTTGAGGGAATTGCAGAGTTGTCGCTTATGTACTATAAATGGACGGACAGTCAGACACCGGACATTTTGAATGACGGAAAGCAGTTTTATGCAGCCGATGCGTGGTTTAACGTTGCCGAAGTAGGCATGGCGCAGCTTGGGGGAAACATTTTTGACGAAAGCGAAAAGTTAGCCCTTTCAAATGATAACTATAAGCACATTTTCGAAACAATATACGCACCCGCGGTCGAGGGCGGATTTGCTGTTTATGACGGATATTCCTCGGATTTATCCAAAACCGGCGATCTTGTCTGCTCTACCGGTTCATCTGCGGGAGTTTTGTTTTACGGAAACACGATTACTTACGCCGACGGCACCATTGAGAATGTTGAATATAATATTCTTCCATATCCCGTATTTGAAAACGGGCGGAAAATGGCCCTGCAGCGCGGGGGTGGTCTTATGGTAGCCAAATCGAATGCCGCGAAAGAGTATGCTGCGACAGAGTTTATCAAATGGCTTACGGCATCCGAACAAAATATGCGATTTATATCCAAGACCGGGTATCTGCCGGTAACCGGGCAGGCCTTTGAACAGGATATGAGCACTTACATTGAAACTGTTGAAGATGCACGTATAGTTAAAATGCTGACAACGGTTCTTTCCATGTACGATGAATATGAACTGTTTACGGCTCCGAATCTGAACGATTTTGATGCTGTCAGCCAGAACTATGAAAAGAATTTTAAGTTTCTTTTGACGAATTATCGGAAAGACTATCTTTCCGGCAAGGTTAATTCCGCGCACGATGCACTTGCGGAAATGACTAAGCAGTAAGTGACGGATATAACAACGGAAAGGGGGGATTGGTTTTGGATACGCTGACACAGGCGAAAGATTCCGCTAAATGTAAAAAAAACTATAGAGAAACAACCTTACAGCGAAGACTGATTATCCTTTTTGTGAGTATAGCTTTGCTTGCTACTTTGACTTTTGCTTTCCTGCTGCTTATGTTCGGTTTTAACGGCAAGGAAGAAAATGCCGTGAACAGTTACCTTGACAGTGAGCGCGCCCATATTTCCGACACTGTATATAAAGATTTCGGTCTGCTGTCTTTGGCAGGCATCAATATGGCAGAGAGTATTTCAGATTCCTGCGATGACTTTTTTGAGGCGCAGGGGATTTTGGCATCGCACCTTAAGGACAATCCCTCACTTATTGAGCCCTTGCTTGCCAATCAGATACAAACCTTATTAAATACCATGAATACGCATTCCTGCGGTGGTGTCTATATATTGCTTGATGCAACCGTAAATCCGGAGGCCGAAAACGCTCAAAGCACGAAATCGGGGATATTTCTGAAAAAGACACAGCCGGCTTATACGCAGGCGGTTAATGTAAAGAGCTACTGTTTGCGGGGCCCTGCACAGATTGCCCGCAATAACGGAATAGAATTGATGGGCCAGTGGGCGATGGAGTACGATATTACCGATGAAACTTTTTTTACGGATGTAATGGATATTGCCCAAAAGAACGAAAAGCTTCCGCTGTCACGCCTGTATTACTGGTCGGGACGCGTGCTTTTGAAGGGTAACAGCGAAGCAGGATTCCTGCTGTGCGTTCCATTAAGGGGAAGTGACGGCACGGTGTTTGGCGTATGCGGGATAGAGGTTAGCGACAGACTTTTTAAGCAGTGCTATTCTCCCCGTGAGAGCAATTATCAAAACCTTTTTGCAATGGCAGCTCCCTGCTGTGATGATACGCTTTTCAGCTCAGAGGGGATGCTTGCCGGTAATTTTTACCTGACAGACAATCGTATGACGGACGATTTGTCGTTTAAAAACGATAAAACGGAGTTTTCGGAGTTTAAAGGAAGCAAAGAAATCTATTACGGCAAATATGATTATCTTAAATTGTATCCGGCCGATTCACCTTACGAAAATCAGACATGGGCTGTGGCTGTAATGATGCCCGGGGATTTGTTTGCCGAAGCTGTCAAGGGAAGATCGCGTCTGCTGTACATTTTGCTTCTTGCAGTAATGCTTGCAAGCATCGCGGCATCGGTATTTATCAGCCGCCGTTATTTGCGCCCGGTGCAAAATGCCCTTAATGCCATCAAAGAAAACAGTTATGAGCAGAATCGGGATACGACTTATTCGGAAATAGCCGACCTCTTTGATTTCCTTGCCCAAAAAGACAAGGAGTATGAGCTGCAACGTTTGGAAACCGAGAAAAAGCGCAGGGAAGCTCAGACAAGTGCCGACAATGCAATAGCAGAGCTTTCCCGTATTGCGGATCAAAAGCGCAAAGAGGTGGATCCTGAAGCTTTTGAGCTTTTTCGTGAAAATCTCCGAACACTTACGTCTAAGGAACAGGAAATTTTCGAATTGTACCTTGAGGGTAAATCTGCCAAAGACATCATGGAATTACTGTGCATAAGCGAAAACACCCTGAAATATCATAACCGTAACATTTACAGTAAGCTCGGAGTGGCTTCCCGCAAGGAACTGCTGATGTATGCGGTTCTTTTGAATGCAGACTGAGTACATAGGAAATTTACCGATTCTTTTACGACAGATTCATTTTACCTGTTTCGCGGTATTCCGAAGGCGATACACCCTCATGCTTTTTAAAAACCGTGCAGAAATAGCCGGCATCATTAAAGCCGGTCTCTTGTGCAATGGTTGCAATTGAGGTATCGGTCTGACTTAATATACGTTTGGCTTCATTGATTCTTATTGCGGTAAGAAAGTTTGTCGGAGTTGTATTCAGGGCCTTTTTAAATATGCGACTGAAATGTTCGGGAGATATTCCGATGAGGTTACTTAGCTCAACCATGGAAGTATTCTCTTTATAATTGCTGTGCATATATTGCAAAGCAGGCAGCAACAATGATATCAGACGACTCCTTTCACTGTCGGCGGAAGAATTTGTATAGCGGTGAAATTCCAAAAGGTAGTCATACAACAGACCGGAACAGACGTGGTCGCAGTACAGAAAGTCCGTTTCCTGTGAGTGAATCATTTTTTCAAAGTTTTTTTCAAGCATGGCAGACGGCGGCAAAGCGGTGATAAAAAAGTCAGTCATCTTTAACTTTGCAAGTATTTCATCACAATGATAACCTTCAAAAGCAAGCCACGATACACCCCATTTTTCACTGACGGGATAATACCGGTGCGGGAGGTTTTTAGGAAGAAATATGTATTCCCCCGGATTTATCTGATGCGTTGTGTGATTACATTCCATGACTCCTGTGCCTAAGGTACAGAACAAAATCTGATGCCATTGATAGCCGTCCGGGCGAGATACTTCTTTTTGAAAATTACTGCCGCCTATTCCCGAAAGAAATAAAGGCAGTTCTCTTGCTTCCGGATTATATGGATAAATGCTTTTTTCTATATTCATGTTAATCTCCGTACTGTTTATAACAGTATATAGCAATACAATAGTTGCAACAAGTTCCCGGTTTTAAAAATTTGATTGAGACAACAATAAAAAAGGCACATTTAATCATAAAGTAATCTTACATACTTTTAAAATTTTGATATTCCGCCGACCGCAAATGTCAAATATTTATCGTTGAGAAACTGCTTGCTTTGATGGTAAGTTATTAACATATGATAACTTATATAAGCAGGGAGATTACAGGTCATGAACAATTTGGCGCGAAAAATTATTTTTTTGTTGGGCGGCATGCTTTTTTTAACCGGCTGTTCAAAGGTTACGGAAGATTTACCAAAGGAGATGTATATGGAGATGTGCAGTAATCTGTTAGCGGAAAAACCGGAGGCGGATATTTTGGAGAAGATTGAAGGGAAGGAGTATCCGGTGTTTAACGGTTATAAGTATTATTCAAATACCGCGGAACGGGAAACTCCGGTCAATGTTCTTTTGCCTAAAGGATATTCCGAAGAAAAAGAGTATCCGGTTTTATATATTTTGCATGGATATTGGGATAATGAGCAATGGATGGCAAGAGATGTAGTCAAGTTAAACAGTATGTATCAGAATTTGGCAGACAGCGATGCCGCTAAGGAAATGATTATTGTGTGTCCGTATATTTATTGCAGCAAGGATATGCCCTATTGCACAGGTATGGATACTGAAAATACCTTAAATTACGACAATTTCATTAATGATTTTCTGACAGATCTTATACCCTTTATCGAGAACACTTTTTCTGTTGCAAAGGGGCCTGAAAATACCGCTTTGACGGGATTCTCAATGGGCGGAAGAGAGGCTCTTTATATAGGATTCAAGCATCCTGAACTGTTTGGATATATCGGGGCTGTATGTCCGGCCCCCGGAGTGGTGCAGGGAACCGGATATCCTTATAATCTCGAAAAAGATGAATTTATGTTTAAGGATAATGTACCGAAGCTTGTGCTGATAAGTGCCTCGAGCAGCGATGGTGTAGTGGGATCCAATCCTGAAAATTATCACAAAATGCTGGAAGAAAACGGGACAGAGCATATCTGGCATCTAATGTCGGGAACAGGACATGACGCAAGCAGCGTAACCCCGCACTTGTATAATTTTCTTAGGATGATTTTTAAATAATCGTATTGAATATGCCGGATATTGGAGGAAAGAAACTTGAAAAAATATGTTTCGATTATAATGATATTGATTATGTGTGTTTCGGTATTTGCAGGTTGCAAAGATGCGGATGAAGAGATTAATGTTGCAAGTACCACGACAGAGTATAAGCTCTCAAATCCCAATGCGGATGAGACCACGCAAAAGGTTTATGAGTATATATGTGAAAATTTTGGCACTAAAATGTTATCATGCCAACAGGAAAGCACATGGATGGGCAGTCCCGATTATGAGATGGATTATATCCTTGAAAAAACCGGTAAGCTGCCGGCAATGCGCGGCCTGGATTATATGAATAACGATTTTAACGGAGTTAACAAACGCGCCAAAAAGTGGTGGGATGAAGGCGGTCTGGTTACCATATGCTGGCATACAGGTATATCAAGCAGCGGTTATCAGGAATCGCTGGATGATGTCCCTGATTTTGACAAAATGCTTACCGAGGGAACGCCTGAAAATGATATTTTGATGCAAAGCTGGGATAAAGCAGCCAATGCCCTTGCAGAGCTTAGAGACGAAGGTGTTACTGTTTTATGGCGACCCTTTCATGAATTTGACGGAGCTTGGTTTTGGTGGGGCAAGAAGGGAAGCGATAATTTTATTAAGCTTTGGCAGCTTATGTATGATAAGTTTACAAATGAGTACGGACTCAACAATTTAATCTGGGTATTAGGTTATTCCGGTGAAGTAAAATCCGACTGGTATCCCGGCGATGAATATTGCGATATAATAGGTTCGGATACTTATGACAATTCTTCACATAAAGCAGGATGGAAGAAGCTTTTACGGGTTACGGATGCTCCAAAGCCTATGGCCTTTCACGAATGCGGTAAGGTACCTGTATCAGCTGTATTTGAAGAGGATGGGTGCATATGGTCGTGGTTTATGATTTGGCATACAGACTACATTACCGCAAATAATACGGATTCCTTATACGAAATTTACAATAGTGACCTTGTTATTACCCGTGATGAATTGCCTTCTTTCAAATAATTTATTATATTCCGTAATGGAGAACGTTGTCACACATGCAGACTACAGAGGCTGCGGATATGCCACAGGGTGTTTAAATTAAAGCATCGCCGAACAGGCAAACTGTTACGAAATGATGCTGCTTACGGGCTCAAAAAGCGAAGAAACTTTGAAGTTCTATGAAGATGCGGGTTATAACAGTAAGGACAAAACTGCGTTTATACAATGGCTTCCATAGAACAGGTTTTCCGTATATAATTCAAAGAGGGTAAATGCGGCAAAATGTCGCCCGGCAGGAGACCGCATAGAGCCTTTATTTTTATATGATTACCTCAGAAACAGGCAAACATGTTTCATTAATCTACCGAAGGATAACCTAAGGATAATTAAGGAGGCAATCATTATGAACGAAAATTTAACGGAACTTGTATTTATTCTTGACAGAAGCGGCTCTATGAGCGGACTGGAAACCGACACAATAGGTGGTTTCAATTCAATGATAACCAAGCAGCAAAAAGAAGATGGCGAAGCATATGTGTCTACGGTTCTTTTTGACGATCGCTGTGAAGTACTTCACGACAGAGTGAAGCTTGGCGATGTTAAGAAAATGACGGAAGACGATTACTACGTACGCGGTTGTACCGCTCTTTTGGATGCTGTAGGCGGCGCTATAAGTCACATCGGGAACATACATAAGTATGCACGCCAAGAGGACAGACCGGCAAAGACACTTTTTGTTATCACAACCGATGGGATGGAGAATGCAAGCAGACGGTACAGTTTTAAAGACGTCAAAAGGATGATTGAACGTCAAAAGCAAAAGTATAACTGGGAATTCATATTCCTGGGAGCAAATATTGACGCAATCGAAGTCGCCGGAAACATGGGTATCGGCAAAGATTGCGCGGCAAATTATAATTGCGACGCTGCTGGAACTGCGCTGAATTTTGAGTGTCTTGAAGCTGCGGTTACAAGGGTAAGAAAGTGTAAGAGCACTGAGATGAATGCCGCTTTGGCAGGAGGTACATGGAAAGCGGCTATTGATATTGATTACAAAAAACGCGGTGGCAGAAAATCTGCGAGGTGAGCATTGATATGAAGTACAGAAAAGATCGTAATGGTAATGAAATATCACAATTGGGTTTCGGATGTATGCGATTTGCCAGAAAGGGCGCGAATATTGATTACGACCTGGCTGAAAAGCAGATAATGTATGCAATAGAAAACGGTGTAAATTACTTCGATACCGCATATATTTATCCCGGAAGCGAAGAAATTCTTGGTAACGTGCTTGCAAATAATAACGTCAGAGATAAGGTTTGCATAGCCACAAAACTTCCGCAATACATTATGCGCAATAAAGATCAGCTTGACAAAACCTTCAGTGAAGAATTGTCCAGACTCAAGACGGATTACATCGATTATTACCTGATGCATATGTTTACGGACTATTCGGAATGGGAGCATCTTAAATCTTTAAATATTGAAGAATGGATTGCTAAGCATAAAGAGGACGGAAGCATCGGGCAAATCGGTTTTTCGTACCATGGCGATACTGATATGTTTATTAAAATATTGGATGCGTATGACTGGGATTTTTGCCAGATTCAGTACAATTATCTTGATGAGCACAGTCAGGCAGGCAAAAGAGGACTTGAGGCCGCAAAAGAAAAAGGGATTCCCGTAATTATTATGGAGCCTTTGCGCGGCGGAAAGCTGGTCAATCTGCCCGGCGACGCGCTTAAGCTTCTTAAGGAAGATGAGCATGGCTACAGTGCTGCAGAGCTTGGCTTAAGGTGGCTGTGGAATCAGGAAGGAATTATGTGTGTGCTTTCCGGTATGAATTCCATGGAGATGGTAGACGAAAATATCCGCATTGCATCGGACGCTTGCGTTAATGCGTTTACGGACAGGGATAATTCGTTAGTAAAGAGCATTGTTGAAATAATACGTTCCAAAGAAAAGGTAGGCTGCACGGCTTGCAGATATTGCATGCCGTGCCCTATGGGTGTCGATATACCGGGAAATTTCCATTTCTATAATTTGTGTTACATAGAAAAGAAATCATCGGCCAGATTTGAATTTGCGCAAACAATGGGTATGCGCAAAGAACCCGGCTTTGCTTCGCAATGTATAGGTTGCGGAAAGTGTGAAAAGCACTGTCCGCAGCACATTAATATCCGCGAAAAATTGAAAGAGGCCGATAAGGAGCTAAGACCGCTTCCTTACAAGGTCGGAATTGAACTTGCACGTAAAATGTTGGTTAAGTAGTTTTTAAGTAGCCTTTAAGTAGCTTTTTACAACAGTATCTGTTAAGCCTTAAAAAATCATAAAACCGATTGGAAAATTAATATAAAGCCTCTGTGAACAGAATTTTTGATTCACAGAGGCTTTTGGTTGGTCAGTTAAGAACCGCAATTCCTATATTGAGATACATTGCAAAAAGGCACCAACACAGGTATGGTATCAGCAATATCATGGCTGCTTTGGAAAGTCTCGAGGTTTTTACGATTAAAACCGCTATCATTATTACGAGTATGGCAAGCCAAATTGCTGCGAATGTGTAACGCGCCATATTAAAGAATATAAGGCTCCATGCGAAGTTAAAAATCAATTGTAAGAAGTAAATGCAAATACTGATGCCACGTTCTTTATCGTCGGATTTAAGAATAAGAAAGCCGGCTATCCCCATCAAAATATAGAGTATACTCCATGCTACAGGAAACAACCATGCAGGCGGAGCTAACGGCGGCTTATTCATGGTGTCGAATGCGCCCATGGCATCTTTGGTAAAAAAAGCGGACAGCATTCCGACAATTAATGGTATTGCGATACAGATGATAAGAGTAGTTACATTTCCCAAGTCGCAACAGCTTCGCCCACTGTTGCGGTTATCTTTTTTTTCCATAAACAGATTTTCCTCCTGAAAATTAATAAAACTTTACAGTAGATTATGCATAACAACTGTTCGTTGTTGATATAAATTTATATGAAGGATTTATCCTTCGCAAGGTGTTGTGATATACTTAAAAAGTCTGTTTCAATCATATTTTGTGTGGCGAAACACACTGTTTTGCCAATAGGGCATTTGTTTTACGTCCGGGTAAAAATCGGAGGGCAGGTATAAGCAGTATGGTCATTGATCGAGCTACAGTATTTGAATATTTTGAAAGTCACAAGCCGGTGGAAACCGTAATTAACATATTAAGGCGTGATATCGAAAAGGTGTGTACGGGAAGTAATGCCGGTACTTGCATCAAATTGGTGATGTGTGAAGAAATTCCCGAAGAAGGCTATAAAATTGCGGTTTCGGATGAGTGTGCAACAATATTTGCATCGGATGATTTGGGCTTTGAGTATGCACTTCTTTTTATAAGCGAAACATTTTTGAACGTTACCCCTTTTTGGTTTTGGAATGGACAGAAATTCAGCCAAAAGGCAAGCGCAGAGGTCGTCAACGGCACATATTTCAGTAAACTACCTGTTGTCAGGTTCAGAGGCTGGTTCTATAACGATGAAGTTTTAATGATGGGCTGGCCGCTTAATAAGCAGGATAAAGCAGGCTGGCGAATGGCTTTTGAAGCTCTTTTAAGGTGCGGCGGTAATATGGCTATTCCCGGAACGGATAAACTTGCAAGGGAAAATGCCAAAATAGCAGCACTCGAGTATGGTCTTTGGATAACACATCATCACGCAGAGCCTCTTGGGGGCGAGATGTTTGCAAGGCTATATCCGGATCTTGAGGCTGATTACTTTAAACATCCCGATCTTTTTGAAAAAATATGGGAAGATGCGGTGATAGCGCAGAAAGACTATAAAGTTGTATGGAACCTTTGCTTCCGAGGTCAGGGAGACTGTCCGTTTTGGACCAACGATAAAAGCGGAGCTTATGATACCGATGAAAAGCGCGGCAAAGTTATTTCCGACATTATTAAAGTACAGGCTGACATTGTTAAAAGATATGTTGCAAACCCTATTTTCTGCACCAATTTATATGGCGAGATAATGGAGCTTTATGAGCGCGGTTGTGTAACTTTCCCCGATGGGGTAATTCTGGTAAAAGCAGATAACGGCTTTGGCAGGATGGTTACAAGACGTCGCGGAAAGCATAATCCCAGAGTTAATGCAATGCCGGATCCTCATGAAACAAGAGGACAGGGAATTTATTATCATGTTTCATTTTATGATTTGCAGGCGGCGGCATGTTTAAGCATGCTTCCCAATTCAATCGATCTGGTAAACAATGAACTCAACGAGGTAATTAAGAACGGTGGAAAAGATTTTTGGGTTATCAACTGTTCAAATGTAAAGCCGCATACTTATTTCCTTGATGCGGTTTCCAAAAAGTGGTATGGCCTTAATATAAGCGCGCAGAGCCACGCAGAAGATTATGTTGCAAAATATTACGGCGGCAATGAGAATGTGGCTTTCTGTTATCGCGAGTTTGCAAACATTACGCCTTCTTTTGGCAACAATGCGGATGAGCATGCCGGAGAACAGTTTTACACGGAAAATATCAGATATTTCGCAAGCTATATACTGAAAGGCAAAACCGACAGCATCAACGAACTGCAATGGTTTACCGGAGACATTCCTCTTCATGAGCAGCTTGACAAATTTGCGGAAGCATGCATGGAAAAACTTAGCAATCAGGAAGATTTACTGTCAAAAATTTCGGATAATGAAGACGGATGTTGTGACTTGAAACTTCAGGTAAAAATGCATTATTGCGGGGCAATGGGGTTTGTGCTTTTTAAAGATGCCTACGAAAATTATTTGCATAAAGACTATGCGGAGGCGTTCCTGTCATTCGGAAAGAGTGCGGATTGCTTCGAAGAAGTTGATAAAGAGCTAAAGAAAAACGCTATGGGAGTTTGGCAGGGATTTTACGATAATGAGTGTCAGGCTGATTATAAGTTTTCGGCATATTTAATCAGAAAGCTTATGGGCCTTGTGCGTGAGCTCGGGGATAATTCAGAACATTACAGTTGGCAGTACGAGTATCTGTACGCAAAAGAAGACAGGGGCGTTAAACTTATATTATTAACTCAAAATCATGCTACGGACGAGGAATTGTATCGCGCGATGCTGAGTAAAGAAAATGAAGATTGAACTTGACCGAGACAAACGGCGGAGAACAGGGGAGCAACATGATAAGACTTTTTGAACAACACGTATACAGAAAACAGAGGGAACTTGACGGACTTTGGAATGTGCGAATTGAAGGGAAAGAATATAAACTTCCGGTGCCGGGGTGCTGGGAACAACATCCCGATTTGATGAACCATAGAGGTAAGGCTACCTACATTCGAGAAGTAACAGTGTACGATAAGCACAATGTCAGGCTTGAATTTAAAGGTGTGAGCCATACTGCGGATGTATATTGGGATGATATAAAAATCGCACATCACTATAATGCATATACAGCGTTTGAACAGGTAGTAAAGAATGTTTCTACAGGGAAGCATACAATCCGTGTTGAAGTGGATAATTCGTTTTCCGAAGAATCGGCGTTGCATGTACCCAACGATTACTATACATACGGCGGGCTGATAAGGCCGGTGGTGCTGGAAGAAATAGGCGATATTTATATTAAGAATATGCACTTTGAGACGCATAAAACAGGTGACATCTGGAAAGTGAAGATTAGTTTTACGATTGTTAATTTATCCGAAAATGATTGTTCGGGAATGGCCGAAATAGAATTGGCTGACCGGACATTAAAAAAAGAGTTTTGCGTAGAAGGAAGTAAAGATATAGCAATTTCTTTTTCCGAAGAAGTCGGAAGCGTTCTGGAATGGTCATCGGACTCACCGAATCTGTACAGTCTGACGGCAAAGCTTAGGGATACATCCGGCAAAGTCATTGATGACTTAATTGACAGAGTTGGCTTCAGAGAAGTGTCAATTAAGGGGAGAGAATTTCGACTTAACGGTAAACGCGTATTCCTCAAGGGCTTTAACAGACACGAGGATTACGGCACTTTGGGTTGCGCAGTTCCGGTTCAGGTAATGTCGCAGGATATTGATGCTTTTAAAGATGTCGGCGCAAACGCGGTCAGGACATGTCATTATCCCAATGACGAAAGATTTCTGGATATGTGTGACGAACGTGGAATTATGGTGTGGGAAGAAAATCATGCCCGCGGTCTGAGCCTTGAAAAGATGGAGAACCCCAATTTTGACAGACAGTGTTCTGATTGCATACAGGAGATGGTAACTCAACATTTCAATCATCCGGCGATAGTAATTTGGGGAATTTTAAATGAATGCGCAAGTGAAACCGATATAGGGCGCGCAAAATACAAAAGCCAATATGAGCAGATTAAGCAGCTGGATACGTCGCGCCCGACTACTTCCGCAACATGCAGGCATTTTACGGATATATGCTTAGACCTTCCGGACGTGGTGTCTTTTAATATATATTCGGGATGGTATGTGGATGCTTCGGTACGGCAAGCGCATGAAAAGGAGATGGCCTGGATAGATGCGGCTGCGGGAAAAGAAAAGCCCGTAATCGTAAGCGAGTTTGGAGCAGCGGCATTGTACGGCTACAGAGATCACGGACATTGTAAATGGAGTGAGGAGCGGCAGGCCGATATAATAAGCGAACATTTAAATGTCTACAAGGAAGACGAGCGACTGACGGGAGCTTTTGTATGGCAGTTTTCAGATTGCAAAGTAACTGAGGAGGAATGGTTTCCGTCAAGGGCAAGGTGTCACAACAATAAAGGTGTTGTAGACGAATACAGACGTCCAAAAGAAGCGTATTACGCTATTAAAGATTTATTTCATCGAATGTAAGGCGAATGTTACCGGGGGGCGCTATATGACACACAGCGCCCCCTGTAACATCAGAAGATTGTGATTTCACAGGGGCCGTCTGTTTTTACGAATATTCTGTATAAGTCATGATCCCAGGCAATTTTGAGTCTTTCGTCCGTAATCGGAAGAATTTCGTATGAAAAGTCATAAGGCTTATCGAAGGTCATAACCGCGTTGCCGAGCTTGATGTAAGATGCGTTAAATTCGGGCTCATGGTAGCTTATAAAGTTAAGTACAATATCTTTTGCGTCACTTTCGTCTTTAATCGTAACGGTATTTTCGCAGGTATCAAGCTTTACCGTACGGCGATATGTGATGTTATCGGGATTTTCAAATGCATCTTCAATATTCATGGATATTGATTTAACGGGTCCGTCAAAACAATACTCGGTATTGTCTGCCCGGTAATCTTTGCCGGGAAGTTCGTTTTTGCCGTTAATGGTAGGTATGTTGTGATATTCGGATCTCATGGTCCAAATTTCATATCTTTGGGGTGAAAAAGTTTTTAATGTATATGTTTCAACACCGATGTCGACTAAAACGGGTGTACCGTTTTTGTAAAGAATAATACTGCCGACATCATTGTGGTTGTGAGAATCATCGTTATCACCTGCTTTTACCGCAACCGAAAAGGTCTTGCTGCGTGCAATCCATATTCCGACGCTTTTGTAAAAAATGTCGGGGGTGTAAGAAGTGCCGGGGGCTTTTGCGGAAGCGGCAAGTACTTCATTGCTGAAGAAAACCGTTTGCGTACGGTAAAAAAGATTGAGCTTTTGAGATTCATCGCTAAGAAAAGATTTTTCGGCGTATGTTTTTGCATAGTCTGATGCTGCAAAATCAATCAAAAACTGTTGATTGGTGGCTTTACCGAATAAATACTCCCTAACTCCCGAAGCACCCGCAATGGGAGAGCAGTCGGCAAAGTTAAAATAGTATGGACCGGACACATGCATGATACTTATGTAGGCAGCCATATTTCTGACTTTGTCGGTACTATAAACAGATGCAAAAGCATTATTGCTGACCGCGTTGAGAATATCCAATGCACCGTACAGGCATAGACCTGCATGACGATAGTACTGGGCACCTTCATCACAGCAGCCGTCGTCACCGTAATCTTTTAGAAATAAATCAAGCGACTCGGCGGCGGATTTAAAAATTGTTTTCTTTTCAACCGCATCTGTGAGCGTGTCGTTTATAAACGCCGTAATAAGAACATTTTGCACACACCAGGGAGTCCAATTGCACATAGGCTCATCACCGTTCCCCATCCACCAAAAGTGGACATTCAGGTACGGCTCTATAATTCTTTTGCGAAGTTCGGACAGTATTCTTTGGGAAATGAAGGGTGAAATGCCGTCAAGGGAGGGCGCAAGAAGGTAATTTACCATTGAAAGCGTTGCACCTGTTTCACAGGCAAAAAGATCGATAACCGGATTGGTTAAATCCGGAAGTATCAGCTGGGGGGCATTTCTGGTATAGGAGTTGTGGGCGGGAAGCGCCCAGGAAGATTCCTCACACATCACGAAAATTCCATCGATAATGCGATCCAAAAAGCGTCCTTTGTTTTCCACACACTCGGCAAGAACAAGACTGTTAAGCATATAACGGCGCTTGAAAAAGGCATCCTCGTACGCTTGCCGGTTGCCTGTTCTTTTAAAATTCATGAAGTCGGTTGCATAAATAGCGGGATAATCATCGTTAAGTGCAGCGTTACCCATAGATACAAGCCATTCTTTGAGGTCCTTGCCAAGATTGTCCCAATAAGAACGATTTGATATATTTTCAAACGGTTTGTAGGGCACGAGAGCACCATCGTATTTTTCTGCTGTTTTGAGACAGTCCTTTTTTATTTCACCGGTTTTACTTGCCATAATGATTCCTCGCTAACTAATCTTTTAAATCGGTTCGGAAAATTGTATTGATAAACTCTGAAGGAGAGATACCTTCAACTTTCTTAAATACTTTGCTGAAATAAAATTCACTACCGAAATTTAATGCATCCGCAACTTCGTAAACCTTCAGCTTGTCTTCGCGCAGCATTTTTTTGGCAGCCTCGATTTTCAATATGTTTATGTGTTCATTAAAGCCGGCATCGCTATATTTGCTGAATAACTGGCTTAAGTAGCTGGGGCTGATTCCGAATTTTGCCGCTACCTCATTAAGTGACAATTTTTCGCTTACATGGTCGGCAAGATAAGTCTTAACATCAGATACTATGCGGTTTTTGTAGTCCTTTTTCTTGGCTTCAAACAACTCGGCAAGAGACGAGGAAAGATATTCAAGCCAGTTAACAATCTGTTCAACCGTAGTCTGACGGTACAAAGACATATACGTTTCGGCGGAGTCTTTGAAGATTTCGTTTAAGGTATTTCTGCCGTCAGGTAACAATGTAATTGCCAGATACAGAATATTACTTGCCGCATCGAGCGCCTGAACATAGTGGTGGGGGTGAGCGGACAAAAGATCGCAAAGTGTCGAAATAGTATCTTTCAATTCCTGCGATTTATATTCTTCGAAGGCCTGTGTGAGCTCTTTCCTGAATAAAGAAAAGTGAAACGCATCGTGAGGCATATCCGCTTCGGGAATCTGGTAAAAAACAGGCTGTCCGGGTGACGTCTGTCTGTAGGAGAGGCGTGAGTATTGGTAGGATTCGCAGATGCTGCCGGGATTGTTTACCATAAATCCTATACCAATGCGTAATAGCACATTATAATAATTTTGAAGGCTCGTTTTTATTTTTTCAAAAAAAAGACATATTTTACGATAGTCATCCAAAGTATATTCTTTCGCATCGTCTGTTTGAAGAATGAGTGCAAAATGAGAAATATCCAAGCCGATGACGTCACAGGAAATATATTTTTCGGTAAGCTCCCGCAGCATTTGAAGCGAAGAGGCAAAGAGCGATATCTGTTTGTCTTTGGAAAGCGAGTCTTTTTCGAAAACTTCAAAAGAACCGTAACAACACAAGTAGTGAAGGGCGTTCATGTTGATGTTTAAATCCCTGGCTTGAAGATACATTTGCTCGTCGGACTCAAAAAGATTGTTTAATAGGCTGATTAAAAACCGATCTTTATAGGCGTTGAGCCCGGTCGGAGAAATCGACGGGGCACTTTTGCGGGAAGAGGTCCTTTTGGCTATTTCATCAATTGCTTTTTGAATTGTGGTTTTAAGTGTTTCGGGTGTGAGCTCTACTTTGACAAGATAGTCAAATGCCCGGTATTTTATGGCTTCTTTTGCAATATGGAAATCTTCGTAGCTTGTCAGCAAAATAAAAACAGGACGATCGGAAACATATAAAGAGTCGGAACGGCGCAATAATTCAAGGCCGTCCATTACCGGCATTTTTACATCCGAAATAACTATATCGGGTTTTTGCTTTTCTATAATATCCAAGGCGACCTGCCCGTTAACAGCTGTAGCGCAGACTTCAATATTCAGTTCTTGCCAGTTAAGCATTGATTTGATGCCTACCTGAACCAATGGCTCGTCGTCAACGATTAAAAGTTTGTACATGTCGTGCCTCCACCGGATTCCAAACGTATTACGTTCAAAACTGTCGATTTATTCTTTTCTTTCGGGAATCAGTACATTCATCTTCGTATAGCGTCCCTCGGCAGATTCAATAAAAATGCCGTAACCTTCGCCGAATTCGTATTTTAACCGGCTGTGGACATTGCTTACACCGATTTCCTTGAAAAATTCGGCTTTGCCGCCCGAACCGCCGTTCATGATGATGTCAATTTTCTCGGGAGTAATTCCTACGCCGTCATCATAGACTTCAATAAGAATGTCTCTGCTTGCGGGGGTTATTTCACTGTTAACGTAAGAAAGTGTAATAGTTATATTGCCAATGCCGCCTTTGGGCTCAAGACCGTGAAAAATAGCGTTTTCAACGAGAGGCTGTAACGTGAATTTCAATATTTTGCAAGTTTCGATTTCGGGGTCTTTCAGCAAAATATCAAAGCCGATCATGCCGCCGTATCTGTAATTTTGGATGGTGAAATAGTTACTTACAAGCGACAATTCTTCTTTTATCGGAACAAGAAGGCTGGTGCCCTTTGAAATGCTGCGAAGAAGGCTTGCAAGGGCGGTTGTCATCTCCGAAATCCCGGTTGCTCCCTGCGTAGTGGCCATCATCTTAATTGAGTTCAGCGTGTTATATAAAAAGTGAGGATTAATCTGACTTTGAAGCATTTGATATTCCAAATCTCTTTTTTGCTTCTCATCTTTAAGCTTGGCATCAAGAAGTGTATTGATGCTTTCCGATAAGTCGTTAATGCCGCGACCGATTTCACCCATTTCGTGAGGCCATTCGATAGAAGGGTCTCTTGAAAAATCACCTTCGGTCGTAAGCTTTATTTTTTCACGTATCATCTGTAACGGTCTGTGAATGAAACGATCCAGTAAAAGCGTCATTGTGATACCGACGGCAACGGTTGAAGTCAGCACTATGGTTAAAACAAGTAAAAGTGAGCGACGTTCGCTTTTGAGACTGGCGGGTGAAACACTTTGCAGCAGATAGCAGTTGTTCATCTTTAACGGAACCGCAACAATTGTAGATTTATCTTTACCTGTTTCGGTATGAATAACGGAAGTTGAGTCGTTTCCGAAGTTTAAAACAATTTTATTTATATCAAGATAATCGTCTGCAAGCTTAACAAGGTTGCCGTTTTCAAAACGATATATGTGGTTTTCCATCGTAAGGTAAAGCGAACTTCCCTTATCAAGGTAGTAATGTTGCATGGGCCGTGTCAGTAATTCGGTGGAAAACTCCATATACAGATATCCGATTTGGTCGGAATTGAACTTGTATGTTATGGGCCGCACTATCGGGATAACCGTACGGCTTTTGTTGATGATAAAAGGATCGCTGATAATGCCCGGTGAAAAATTATAGGTCTGTGCATTTAACAATTCGTCAAAAAAGGGCAGTTTCGGGACTAAGGTGGCAAGGTTTGCCGTTGTGGAGAATGTGGTGGTGCAGGCCTGTAAGAAATTGCCGCCTGCAATGACAACGACTCGCGGTATGTAGGAATTGGATTCGTTTCCCTGATATTCTTCGTAAAGTCTGTCATGCGTTGCAACACTTAAAACAGAGCCGGGTTCGGGGCTTGCCTCTATATAGTTGGCAATATCCGAACTGCCCTGACAGTATCTTGCAATTCTGAACACATCGTCAACACCGCTGTTTAATGATTCTCCAAGGTTTAACAGGTTTGTTTTGGTGGAAGAAACCATAGAGTTCTGAAGATAGTTGGTGAATATGTAATAACTGATTATGGCTATAATAAGGCAGATGAAAGTTATCCCACCCAAAGTGATGGATATAATTCTTTTTTGGATGGGACCGCGCGACTGTGAAGTTTTAGATGATTTTTCCTTTTTCATAGCGTAAATATATCATAAATGGGGCTCCCAATAAAAGAGAAGAGGCCATTTAGTTAAAAAAAATATATGATAACTAATAATTTTACATCTTCTGATTGTAAGAAAGAAAAATATTGAATGAAATAGAAAAAATTAACATTCGATTAACAGATGAAGACTGATATTCTAAATTCACTCGATAAGGGTTTATCAAAAAGGAGGACGACTATGAAAAAGAAACTTATCAGTTTGATTCTTGCTTTATCAATGGTTGCGGCCATGTTGGCAGGATGTGGTGACAACACTACTTCAAAGAGCTCATCCAAAAAGGATGCGGTTACATTAAAGTGGGCAATTTGGGATGAAAGCACCACGCAGTATTGGGGGGATTTAAAGGTTGCATATGAAGCTGCAAATCCTAATGTAACAATCGAGATGGTTGACTTGGGCTCAACCGATTACATGACAGTACTTGCTACAGAACTTTCCGGTTCGGGTTCGGATTTTGACGTAGTAACAATTAAGGATGTTCCCGGTTATGCTACTTTAGTACAGAAGAATGCAATTCTTCCCCTTGATGATTATATTAAGGCTGACAAGGTAGACCTTGCAAAGTATGCCGGAGCAACAGATCAGGTTGTCGTAAACGGTTCACTTTACGAGCTTCCTTTCAGAAATGACTTCTGGGTTCTTTTCTACAATAAGGACATTTTTGATGCAAAGAATGTTGCATACCCCACAAACGATATGACATGGGAGCAGTATGATGCTCTTGCAAGAAGCGTAACAGATACTACATTCGGTAAGCAGATTTACGGTACTCACTATCATACATGGAGATCCACCGTTCAGCTCTGCGCAGTTTTGGACGGCAAGCACACAATCCTTGACGGCAACTATGATTTCATGAAGCCTTATTATGAAATGATTTTGAAACAGGAAAAAGATGGCGTTTGCAGATCTTATGCAGATCTTAAAACAGAAGGTCTTCACTATTCAGCTGCTTTTGCATCAGGTGATGTAGCAATGCTTAACATGGGTTCCTGGTATATCGCTACACTTATTTCAAGCATTAAGTCAGGCGAATACGATGCATCTTTGTGCGGAAACTGGGGTATTGTAAAGTATCCTCATGCTGAGGGCGTTCCCGCAGGCTCAACACTTGGTACAATTACAGGTCTCGCAGTTGCAGCAGCAACAGATACACCCGATGCAGCATGGGATTTCGTTAAGTGGGTATCCGGTGAAGAAGGCGCTGCAGTTATGGCTTCCTCAGGTAACTTCCCTGCAATTATGACAGCAGATGTTAAGGATGCTATTTCGGCAATCGATGGATTCCCTCAGGACGCTGCATCCAAAGAAGCTTTAAATGTTTCAAATCTTTACCTTGAAGTTCCTTACGGCGATAAGGTTTCTGAGGTTAACTCGGTGCTTGATTCATATCACGGTTCAATTATGTCAGGTGAATTGACAATTGATGAAGGTATCGCAAAGATGAACGAGGAAGTAGGCAAGATTCTTAAGTAATATTCAGCAATTTAATCAGGGGGATCACTTTGGCAGTGGTCCCCTATATTTTTAGAAAGGTAGGAATTAGTGTGGCGGATTTATCGATAAATGCAGGTAAAAAGAAAGGATTATCAAGACAGGCAAAAAGAAATCTTGTTGCGTATTCCTTTATTGCACCAAATTTCATAGGATTCTGTGTTTTTACGCTGATTCCGATTGTTTTTGCGTTTTCACTCGCTTTTATGAACTGGGATGGCAGCAATCCGATTCAGTTTGCCGGTTTTTCTAACTTTAAAAAACTTTTTACGGATACTTTTTTTAAGGCTGCACTTAAAAACACGGTTATTTATTGTGTCGGGACAGTGCCGTTAACAATGCTGGCATCGCTTGCATTGGCTGTTTTATTGAATCAGAAAATAAAGGGCAGGGGCATTTTCAGAACGCTTGCCTTCTTTCCATATATCGCGTCACTTGTGGCTGTCACTTCTGTATGGAAGATGCTTTTTCACCCGTCAAAGGGACCGATTAATAACATTCTTTACAATGTCTTCAAAGTTCCGCAGGAGGAACTTCCGCAATGGTTTACCGGATACCTGGTGTTGCTAAGCATGATTCTTTTTTCTGTGTGGAAGTACATGGGCTACTACATGGTTGTTTATCTTGCGGGCCTTCAGGGAATTTCGTCGGAACTTTATGAGGCAGCAGCACTTGACGGTGCGGGCGCCTGGGGAAAATTCAGATATGTTACATGGCCGCAGCTTCGCTCTACAACTTTTTTTGTAATAGTTATGTTAACCATTAACTGCTTTAAGATATACGACATTGCCATAATGCTGGCAGGTGGCGGTTCGGGCGAACTTACGACATCGGCTACCGTGCTTGTTTATTATATTTACCAGAAGGCGTTTATCGACTGGAATCTTGGATATTCAAGCGCTGTCGCAATGGTCTTGTTTGCGATGGTTCTTGTTATTACGCTTGTACAGTTTAGAATACAGGCCAAACAGAAAGATTGAGAGGAGAATGTGATATGAAATCAAAAAAAGCAAACGCTCTTATTGAAAAAATCATTGTATATTTCATTCTTCTGTTGTTGGCAGCAATAATGATAACACCCTTTTTGTGGATGCTTTCGTCGTCCATTAAGAACGATAGGGATGTATTCAGAATGGATCCTTTCGTGTGGATTCCCGAGGTGCCGAAGTGGAGCAACTACAAAACAATCTGGACTAAAATTCCAATGGCAATATTTGTAAAAAATACGGTTGTTCTTACTTTGGTGGTTACCTGTCTGCAATTGTTAACGTCAAGCTTTGCCGCATATGCTTTCGCAAAGCTTGAGTTTAAGTACAGAAACAAGCTTTTTTTGGCATATATTGCCACCATTGCAATGCCTTGGCAGGTATATATGGTTCCGCAGTTTATTATGATGCGTAAGATGGGTTTAAATGATAAACTGTTGGCAATTATATGTCTGCAGGCTTTCTCGGCTTTCGGCGTGTTCTTAATGAAACAATTTTATGAAGACATTCCGGATTCATTAATGGAAGCGGCTCGAATAGATGGGATGAATGAATACAAAATATATGCTAAAATAATGTTGCCATTATCGAAACCGGCACTTTCGACGTTGACTATTTTCACATTCATAAATACGTGGAATGATTATCTGGGTCCGTTGATTTATTTAAAGAGCGAATCCAAGAAAACAATTCAGCTTGGACTTAAGATGTTTATTTCACAGTATTCGTCGGACTACGGTCTGATTATGGCAGGTTCAGTTCTTTCCCTGATACCGCTTGTAATTGTTTTCCTGCGGTTTCAGAAGTATTTTGTTGAAGGCGTGGCATCGACCGGCATAAAAGGTTGATAGGGAAGGTGAAGGAATGTCTTTTTTATCATTGAAGGTTCTTGATAAGAACGGTAACACATTGGCAGCGGTTCACGGCGAGGATTTTGTGGAACTGGTGTACTCTGCTGAATACAAAGAAGGGGACTGCATTGAACTGCAGTCCTCTCAGAAAAATATACACATAAATTGGCAGGTTGACGATGCAATGGGACCTGCCTGTGTTTTTTTTAAGGATACCGAACAGTTTGTGATTCCGTTCGCCGACAAAAAAATCTGTTATTCCCCCAAGGTATTTACCGGCTGCAGACATTATCTGTATGCTGAAGTTGCCGCAAAAGAGCAGGTTTCAATGTACAGAAATCTTGCCCTCAATCCTATAGATCAGCATAAGGACGTCAATGTTTACCCCCATGCAACGGCAAATGTTGAAACAAGAGGAGAGAGTGTTTTTGAGGCACGAAACGCAATTGACGGTGTGCGGGCAAATTTGTCGCACGGTGAGTGGCCGTATGGCTCATGGGGCATAAACAGACAAGATGACGCAACAATGAAGCTGGATTTCGGCAGAGAGATATTAACAGATAAAATTGTGCTTTACACCAGGTCGGATTTCCCACATGATAATTGGTGGAAAGAAATATCAATAACGTTTTCCGATGAAACGACGGAAGTTATTTCTCTTGAAAAATCATCGAGGGGACATGTAATCCCTATTAAGCCAAGGAAAATTGAATGGTTACAGCTTCACAATCTCATTAAGGCTGACGATCCGTCGCCTTTTCCTGCGCTTACGCAAATAGAGGTATACGGTACAGAGGCAGAATAGTGCAATTTTATTTTACAAACGGAGGTCGGGTATATGAAATCCGAGTTTGCAGATTACAAAGCGATTACAAAAGAAGAGATTGACCGGGCACTGGATTTTTGTGTTGCTCAGATAGAGCATATTCTTCCGGATTTTACCGATAAATTTGTTCCGGCATACAGCGTTGGTAATTTTTACGCACCTGCGGAAAACACTGACTGGACTGACGGATTTTGGACCGGTGAAATTTGGCTTGCCTACGAAAAGGCATTGCGTGCCGGCAAAGAGTCGGCTGAAATGCTAAAGCATGCGGGCGAAGTGCAGGTTGAAAGCTTTTTAAACCGTATTGAAAACAAAATTTCGGTAGACCATCATGACATGGGCTTTTTATATTCTCCGTCTTGCGTTGCTTCTTATAAACTTACGGGCAATGAAAAGGCCAAAAAAGCGGCTCTGATGGCGGCCGATCAGCTTATCACAAGATTTCACCCGGTTGGTGAATTCATACAGGCATGGGGCCCCATGGATGCTCCGGAAAATTACAGACTTATCATTGACTGCCTGTTGAATCTGCCGCTTCTTTATTGGGCTACCGAGGAAACCGGTGACAATAAATATAAAGAAATAGCGGAAAAGCATATTCACACGGCTTTATCCAATGTAATACGCGAGGATTATTCTACCTGGCATACTTTCTTTTTTAACATGGAGACCGGTGCACCGGATCACGGCTCGACGTGCCAAGGCTACAGAGACGGCTCTGCCTGGGCTCGCGGGCAGGCGTGGGGAGTGTACGGTCTGGCTATCGGCTACAAATACACGCACCGTTCGGAATATGTCGAGCTTTTCAGACATGTAACGGAGTACTTCCTGCATAGACTTCCCAAAGATTTAGTGCCTTATTGGGATCTTGAATTTATGGACTGGAGTGATGAGATGCTTTTAAAAGACCCGCAGCCGAAAGATTCTTCTTCGGCATCGATTGTGGCCTGCGGTATGCTTGAAATGGCTAAATATTTAGAGCCTGCCGAAGCCGCCTGTTACATTGATATGGCTGCCAAAATAATGAAATCCGTCTACGATAATTACGCGGTAAAGGATTTTGAAACATCGAACGGTCTTGTGTTACACTCGACATATTCAAATCACTCACCTTTTAATACATGTAATCATTACGGTGTAGATGAATGTAATTCATGGGGAGATTACTTCTACATGGAAGCATTGACGCGACTTGAAAGAGATTGGGAGATATATTGGTAATGATTGACAAGAATAAAGAATACAATTTAGAAAGCAAAGACGATTTCCAAAGCATAATGCTTGAGATTTTGCGCCCGCTTAAAAAGCATTACAGTGAAGGTTGTGCACAGCTTTACCTTGGGGATACATTTGCACACTATGATATTAACGCCACTTATATGGAGGCTGTTTCCAGACCGTTATGGGCGCTTGTGCCGTTTTGGGCCGGCGGGGGAATGGAAGCGGTTTCTGCAGGCGAGCCTTCTTTCCTTGAAATATACAGAAAAGCGTTGGTAAACGGTACCAATCCCGACCATCCGGAGTATTGGGGCGAATGCGGTTCTTTTGACCAAAGATTTGTGGAAATGGCCGCGATAAGCTACGGAATAATGTTTGCGCCAAAAGCGGTGTGGGACCCGCTTTCGGAAAGCGAAAAAAGAAATCTGTCCAATTATCTTAACAAGATTAACGAGCATCCGCTGCCGGTTTGCAATTGGATTCTTTTTGCCGTGCTGGTTAATACAGCCATGAAAAAAGCAGGAATGCCCTACGATGAAAAGATGCTTAATAAGTATCTTGACGGTCTGGAAACGTTCTATATCGGTGATGGCTGGTATAAAGACGGAGATTCCAACCAGAAGGACTATTATATATCCTTCGCAATCCATTTTTATTGCCTGATTTATGCAATACAGATGGAGGATTGTGACCCTGAAAGATGTAAATTGTATAAAGAACGTGCCATGGAATTTGCTAAAACATTTATTTACTGGTTCGACGAAGACGGTGACGCAATTCCGTTCGGCCGTTCGCTTACATACAGGTTTTCCCAGGTAAGCTTTTTCTCGGTATGTCTGCTTGCGGGGCTTGAGCCATTCCCGGTACCGGTAATGAAGGGACTGATAGCAAGACATTTAAAAAGCTGGCTGAAAAGACCGATTTTTGACAGAGACGGGATACTTACAATCGGCTACGGGTATCCTAACCTTGTGATGTCGGAACGTTATAATGCTCCGGGGTCACCCTATTGGGGCATGAAGGTTTTCGCATTTCTTCTTTTGCCCGACAATCATCCGTTTTGGAGCGTTAAGGCCGCAGAATATCCCGAAAATATCATAGCCCGGAAAGTATGCCCCATTCCGGCGGCGGATATGCTTGTGTATCACCATGGGAACCATGCGACGGCTTTCGTGCCGGGCGTGTATTCAAGGTGGGGACACGGCCACATAGTAGAGAAATACAGCAAATTCGCATATGATACAAAGTTTTCGATTAATGTGGCAAGATCTCAATATGAGCTTGACGAGAATGCGCCGAATAATATGCTTGCTTTTTTCATAAACGGCTTTGTTTATGTAAGGCGTCAGTGCATTAAGCATGAAATTACCGAAAACGGCGTATATTCGGTATGGAGCCCCCATGAAGGCATTACTGTCGAAACTTTGATAACGCCTACCGAAGCCGGATATGTATCTAAGCATAAAATCACCAGCACCATTGAGTGTGAAGCTTATGAATTCGGATTTCCGATAAGGCGTGATGACTTTGAAGCCATGGACAATACTTATGAAAATTCAGATGATAATTGTCTGGTAACAAATCGCAATTCCTGGTGCAGGGTAAGCGGTGGTAAGGGTCACTATATTTTTGCAGATCCCGACACAAATCTGCTTTATCAAAGAACGGCAATTCCCGGAATCGAGATAGCGATAAAGAAGGGTGAGCAGAATATATCTGTTGACGTAACCGCGGGCTGGAATTGACAGACCTGCGCGTTTGATTAATATGATTAGCCGCTTCCGTCAGGGCAAAAAATAATTGCGTTAAAACAACGCAATTATTTTTTGCCCTGATGGAATGGTACTTTTACTTACATTTAACGGTATACTCAGAAACATTTAAGACAGTTTCGCCGTCAATCTGCAACGCGCATGGAGTGTCGAATTTTACGGTTATTTCGCGACCGTTCAAGATGCTTACCATATCTTTGTGCGAAACGTGGGTTCCCTTAAATATGTTCGGGAACACGATGAGTGCCTTAAGCTTGGACCATGAGTGGTAAACAACTACGGAAAGAGTGTCATCGGCGCGGTTCTGAGCGGGGGCAATCATCATACCGCCGCCATAGAAGCGGCCCTTCATGGAAGGAGCAAGCCAGACCTTTTTGAATTTGTATTCGTTACCGTCTACTGTGATTGTGGCATTGCGCTGCTTGAAGTGGAAAAGAAGACCTTTAATGGCAATGCCGGCGTAGTTGATGGGACCGGTAAAACCGGATTCGCGCATCTTATCGGCAACTTCGCAACAATAACCGTCGATACCGTAACCGATACCGTTAATAAATTTACGTTCTGAACCGTTAACGTAAACGGTGGGTAGATTCTTAATATAGTCGTTTAATAAAACTTCACTGTCATCGTGAACGTTAATGTCATTAAGAAAATCGTTGCCGGTGCCTGAAGCGCGAAGGTATATTTTGTTGGTAATTACGTCGGTATCAATAGCATTGACAAGGTAGTTGACCGTACCGTCGCCACCTGCAAAAGTCACCTCATCTTCGGGTGCAAGTCCTGCAAAGAAAGCAGGATAATCAAGGCCGATTACCTCTTGGTATTCAACACCTTTAAGGTATTCGGGCATGATGCCGTTGTTGGATTTCGGATTGTAAAGAATGTATTTCATAATTAACCTCCATATATGTTTGTGATTTAAGCTGCTTAGTGTAAACCTCTTATTTACAAGAAGCAGAAACTTTAACCGATCAATTGTTGCCGGAACTTTTCTTTTCCTTAAGATATTTAAAAAAGCCGTCAATTCTTTCGGAAACCTTATGTGAGATGACGGATGCCGCAATAATTATCGCAAAGCTTAGGGTAAAGCATATCAAAACTCCGATGTGATAATTACCGGTAAGACTTGTAAATGTGTTTGTAAACCAATACGAAACCGATGCTAAGACTACAGGATGAATAAGGTATACGTAAATGCAGATGTCACCGAAAAAGTTGCAAGGCTTTGACGACAAAAGGCGTGTCTTTGTTAACATCATAAGGCCAAGTACCAGTACTGTCGAGGCGCATCCGTGAATCATCGGAATGGGGCAGTCGGGGAAAATACGTACAGCAAAAAATGCCGCTACGCGGTGAGCAAATTCTACGGGGGTGTGCATTGTGGGATAGCCGCCCATGTAAAGTCCTGTTACTGCAAAAATGATACCGAAAAGGTTTCTGAACAGAGGGGCTTTCAGAAAGCAAAGGTTTAGTTTCTTTTTGCCGCAAAAATCGATAAACTGACCGACTCTGTCAAAATAATACAAATCCGCGATAAAAGTTCCCAAGGCGGCAACGGCGTAGTACTCATAGCATTTAGTGAGCCCCAAAGCAATGAACAGGTAAACAAAGGGCATATACCAACGTTTCCCGGAACTGAAAAGGCTTATAAACATAGCGATAATTGGGCCTAACAGCAATGCTTTCATGGTCCAGGATTGTCCTATAAGCATTGAACTTTCGGTAAACCACTGCTTGAAGAGAATGTGGACGGCCAATTCTTTGAAGTTGCACGGAATGGTAAAGTTGCTGTCGTTAAAGCCTAGGCGTATGCATATGCTCATCAGCACGAAAAGAAATATTTCCCAAAAGGCATAGGGACGCAATAATCTTGTATATCTTTTAAAACAGATTTTGAAAAAATCTATGGGAAGGTTTCGGTCATTAAGCTTCATTATTTTAACGGAAGCCAAAAATGCGGCAAGCAACACAAAAAGAGTAACCGCAAAATTGCCGTTTATGATAGAACCCCAGAAGTGTGAAGAAAACGTTGCTTCGAAGCCGGTTGCGGTTTTAACGTATTGAGCTCCTTCACCGTAAAAAGTTGCAGGGTAGAAGGATAACAGAAAATGATGTAAAAATACGGCAATACATGCAAGTCCTTTTAAGCCGTTTATCCATAAAATTTTTTCTTTATTTTCCATCGTATGGCTCCGCATTAACGTTAATATTCCGCGCAACTGCTGCAAATCTTTCGCGGAAACATAAAATATGATAGCACAATAATGCATATTTGACAAAATGCGCCCTGATGAGTAAACGATAATGTCGTTATATTATTGATGTGTTGTATGTGTCATGCTATCATTGAAAAGGGTTTGTATTATTGCACAGAATTTAAGTGGCGGGGGTAGTTTTGTCATGGACAAGATGAAAGTTTTATTTACGGTTCTAATTGTTGTAATAGTGTTGATTTCGATTATTCCGGTTGCGAGCCGGTTAAAAGGCAACCCGGTAAGTCACGATTCAGGCAACGGAAATTTTGCCGCAGCGCAGGGAATTACAGTGTTTAATTATTATCGCGGCGGCGGTGAACTTGGTGCAATTTACAATCTTTGCCTTGAAAAGGATTCGTTAACGGTTACACAGAGTGAGGGTAACGGCGCAAGGACCTACAAGAAAACATACACGATACCGCCTGAAATGACGGAGAATATACAAAGAATAGTTGACGATGCGAAATTAGAGGAAATTGATGATGATTTTCCCGAAAGCGATTTGAGGGTATTGGACGCAGAGACCGTAAGTGTTTCGATTTCTTTTGCAGACGGAGCGCATATTTCGTTCAATTCCGGCAAAATAGTGCCTGAAACCGTATGGGAAGCCGTAGATGCAATAAAACGGATGCTTGAAAGCGTGGCCGATAAATAGAGTAGTTTGCGATGATATATATTTGTAAAAGGGGTACTTATTTATGCAGGATTATTTATATTCGGTAATCGGACTTATTGCCGTTGTAATTCAGCTTATTATCAATTTTAAAGTAATGTTTATGCCTGAGCCGCGGCGCGGGCAAAAAGCTGCCGGAAGGTATCGTCTTTTGATGATAGCTTTCTTTGCATACTACATTACGGATGCAATGTGGGGAATTTTGGCAGGTATGAACAGAATTCCTGCCTTGTTTATTGACACTACAATATATTATATCGCGATGGCTTCGGCAATTGTGTGCTTCTACAGATACATTGCGGAGTATCTTGAAATGCAGGGCGCACTTTCGAAAATATTCAATTATTTCGGATTTGCGTTCTTCGTTCTTGAAAACATTTTCCTTATCATTAATTTCTTTTACCCTTGCTTTTTCTGGTTTGATTCAAATGATGCATATACTGCAGGTATAGTGCGCTATATCGCACTGTGGGTGCAGGTTGCAATGTTTGCTTTTTCGAGCCTTGTTACATTTGTGAAGGCTGTAAATACGAACGGGAACAAAAAACGTCATCTTGCGATTTTCTTTTTCAGTTTGATAATGCTTGTGGCAATTCTTTTCCAGGAAAAGTATCCGTTGCTGCCGTTTTACGCCATGGGATGTCTGCTCGGCAGCGTAGTGCTTCATGTGTACGTATTGGGCGATGAACTAGAGGAATACAGAGGGATGCTTTATGCGGAAAAAGAAAAGCTTGAAGACACAACGGATAAGCTTGCCAACTATAAGCGTGCGGTATTGTCCGATGCATTGGTGTCTTTAGAAGTAAACTTGAGTCGCAACGAACTGTATTACGGCGTGTGGAAGGATGATACCGGTCGTATAGTGTCGATTAAGGACATTATCGGACTTGAAACTCCGTGTAACTATAATGAATATATCAGGGTATGGAATGAAAAGTTTGTCAAAAATGATACTAATGCTGCTTCTTTGGATATAGCGGAGACAGAAAGTCTTCTTGAAAAATTTGCGAATGGTCTTACCGATGTAACCTTTGACTATGAGGCAAAAACAATATCCGGTCGAAAAACCTGGCTGCGACGAAGCGTTTGCATGACGCAAAACCAGTCGGGGGATATTATTGCATTTACGAATGTTAAGGATATTTCGGCGCTCGTAGAGCAAAACAAGCGCGACGAAGCTTATTTGCGGGCACTTGCAACAGAGTATGACAGTATAGCGATTATAGGTATCGAAGCTGATAAGGCTGACGATAAAGTATTGTTGCACAGTCGTATATCCGAGCAGATGGAAAGTCTTATAGACGAAGAAACGGCAAGTGAACTGTATTATACCAGAAAGCTTGAACTGATGCTTAAGTTTGTATATCCCGAGGATCGTGAATCGTTTAAGGAAAATACAAGGCGTGAAAATGTTTTGGCATCCTTCGATAAAGGCTGCACACACGTAGTTGATTTCAGAATCGGTAAAGCTGACAATTCATATATTTATTATCAGCTTAGATTTGTGCCGCTCAGAAATGAAGACGGTGATTTGGTGGGTACAATTGCCTGCATGCGTGATATTGATGCCGAAATCCGTAAAGAATTCGGTATACGCCGTGAACTTGAAGATGCAAAAATCGCAGCAGAGGCAGCAAATCGTGCCAAGTCAATGTTTCTTTTCAATATGTCACATGATATTCGCACTCCCATGAATGCAATCATCGGTTTTACGGATATTGCCGAGAAACATATAGACGATAAAGCACGCGTGCTTGAGTCGCTCGATAAGGTTAAGCTTTCGAGCGAGCATCTTCTTTCCCTTATCAACGATGTACTTGATATGTCGAGAGTTGAATCCGGGGTCGTGAAAATAGAAGAAGAACCTTGCTGTATTGATATTGTGAGGGATAATCTTTTCAGCATACTTAACGGGAGTGCTCTGGAAAAGAATATTTTGTTCACATCTGAAATAGATGATTCCGTTACGCATCATTGGTTGTATGCGGACAGAGTTCAAATGATGCGTGTGCTCACAAACATAATTTCAAATTCGGTTAAATATACGGCTCCGGGTGGGAAAATCAGTCTGGTTGCCAAGGAGCTTGCCTGCGAAAAAGAAGGTTATGCACGATACTGCTATATTGTTAATGATAACGGTATCGGTATGAGTGAGGAGTTTATTAAGCATGTTTTTGAACCGTTTTCGCGTGCGGAAAGCGCCACAAAGAGCGGAGTCGTGGGAACCGGTCTCGGTATGGCGATTACCAAGTCCCTTGTAGAGTTAATGGGGGGCACAATTGCAATAGAAAGCAAACTCGGCAAGGGTACGACTGTTACAATGGAATTCGAAAACAGAATTTCGGAACCGGTTTTAATCAGCGTGGATGCTGATAAAACAACGGTACAGAATCTGTCGGGGAAGCATGTTCTTTTGGTAGAAGACAATGAACTGAATCGCGAAATCGCCGAAGAGCTTTTTGAAGATGCAGGTATGATAGTCGATTCGGCAACAGACGGAGATGAGGCTGTACAGAAAATGAGTGAAGCGCCGGACGGCCTTTACGATTTGATTCTTATGGATATTCAAATGCCCCACATGAACGGGTACGATGCCACAAGGGCAATCCGCGCACTGCCCGGCGAATATACGTCATCCGTGCCGATTATTGCAATGACAGCCAATGCGTTTGAAGAAGATAAAAAGAATGCATTTGACGCAGGGATGAACGGTCATGTTGCCAAGCCTGTCGATGTTGCCAAGCTTTTGAAAACGCTTTCGGATGTATTGATATAACATCACAGAAAATACGGTGCCTGCAAAGGGTACCGTATTTTTGGTATGCGCGCCATGGGTACTCTGACGGGCGCACCTTCTTAAGGTACGTTACAGACAATTATATTACCACTTAAGGCGTGTTTTTATACCTGTTACAAAAGCTATATTGCTTTATAAAGATAAGGTTTTGTATACTGAATTCATCGACAGGGAGAGAAGAAAATAAGCTTATGAAAATTAAGATTGATGTTGATCCTGAGATTATGGAACCGGAGATTATTGTGCGTTGCAAAAGCGTAGATGAATCAATAATCAAATTGCAAAAGTATATATCGGGGATTAATCAAACCGGTGACGGAATAGTTTTTTATCAAAATGAAACAGAGTTTTATTTTCCGGTTGAGTCGGTTTTGTTTTTCGAAACTACCTCAAGGGGGATTATGGCGCATACCGAAAGCGAAGAGTTTTTTGTGAAGTTCAAGCTTTATGAACTCGAAGAAATGTTGCCGGATTCTTTCCTGAGGGTGTCCAAGTCGACAATTGTAAATGTGCGCAAAATTTACAGTATACGTAAAAATCTTACCGGAGCAAGCCTGGTGGAGTTTATGAAAACATCGAAGGTAATATATGTTTCAAGAAACTATTATCAGATGTTGAAAGAAAAGCTTATTTCGGTTTCACTTAAGCCTGAAAACTGAGGCTGAATTCACTGTAGGAGGCAGAAAGTTAAGTATGAACGATGTAAAAAAAGATGATATAAAAGTTGATGGTTTTGCAGCAGGTGCGGTAGACAGTATTGACAAGAGCAAAAACGGAAATCATGCAAGTATAGAGAAAATTAAAAAATATCTCGGAATCATTCTTTTGCTGGCAACGGTTATTGTGGTGGCAGACCGGTTGGGGTGGTATGATTTTTCGGTATTTGCTAAAGCCGGTGGTTGGAGACTGACATTGGCGATTCTTTTACTGCTTACGGGAATCGGTGGTATAGTGCAAAAAGAATACGGAAGATTTTTTGTATCGGCGGCAATTGTTGTGATTATGTATCGTACGATTCTGGGGCTTGCCGGAGTATCGTTTTGGTATATTCTTTTGGTTGCGGCAGTGCTTAGCGTCGCGTTTTCGTTAATGAACGGATGGGGGGCAAAAAGCAGCATTTATTCGTATGTGGGAGACTGGCGGGCTGATGACGATGAAACTATCCGCAATATCACCTATGATATTTTCCTGGGCGGTGGAGTTAAGTATCTTGTTGCCGAGAAACTGCGCTTGGCCCGCTTAAGATGCAGACTGGGAGATATGGGAGTGTTCTTTACACATGCAAAGCCCGAGTCGACCGAGGTTGAGGTTAACGTTAAGCTTGTTGCGGGAAAGATGACTTTGTATATTCCGAATTCTGCGGTTGTTGTAAGCAATTTGACACTAAAGGCCGGAGAAGTTAAGGGAATTTCGGATGCTGCAAAGAATAATCCCGATGCGGTAACTTACCGACTTACAGGCATGGTTGTGTGGGGAACGGTTGAAATTGAATATGTGTAGATGAAAGGCAAAAGGAAAATAAAAGGAAGACAAAAGGAACGTCCCCGATGGGTGTGGACAGGGGACACTCTTGTGGACAAAAGGAACGTCCCCATGCAGAATTATTAACAAAAATGAGAGTCGCAAACGCGACTCTTTTTGTTACTTCTGGAGATTTTAATTTTTGGTTAATATATTAGGGTGGAAAGTGTTGCTTTTATTTTGCCCTATGGTACTATATTGCTTGCCAATAAAATTATATAGACGGGGTAATGCTATGAAGAACAAATTTTTTAAGAAAATTCTTTCAGGCTTTATGGCTTTCCTGATGGTGGTTACCATCAATCCACTCATGGGAAACAGCTTGGAAGCATACGCTGCCACAAGCAGCACGGCAGCACTTTACTACAATGTCGGTCACAGAGATACTGTTGCTACCGAACTTAGTAATGCGGCTAAGGCTTACTATGCTTCATTTGCATATGATTATGCAGATATTGCAAACGGCTCGGTAAGCGTCAGCGCAGATACCTTAAAGTCAGCACTTGCAAGCTATATGCAGGCTACACTTGAAAATCAGGTATCTTACTCAAGCCTTCCCACATATTGGGCATATACAGATGCCGAAGATGGAAAGGCCGGTGTAACATTCTTTTACACAGATAACAATTCTACCAGCACAAGCGATTTGAACCGTGAGCATGTATGGCCCAAGAGTGCCGCAAGCTTCCAGGAAAAATTCGGTGGTGCCGATCTTCATCACTTAAGACCTGCACATGAAACCGTTAACTCGGCCCGCAGCAACTATGTGATGGCTGAGTTCGATGAAAGCGAAGCGCGAAAAGTTGTATACAGCGGTAAGACAGCAGGTTATTTGCTTAATAACCAGTTCGAGCCTCTTGAAAACGTAAAAGGTGACGTTGCTCGTATATTCCTTTATGTATATCTTTGCTGGGGACAGCCCAACCTTTTCCAGGATGTGCCTTCGGCTTTGCTTCCGGCATTTGATCCCGATGACTCCAAGAATGATGGTTCCAAGAGAATTGAGAGCATTGAAACTCTTTTACAGTGGTGCTATGACGACCCGGTTGATACATGGGAAATGTGCCAGAACGACCTTGCTGAAATCGTACAGGGTAACCGTAATGTTTTTATCGACTATCCTGAATATGCATGGTTGATTTTCGGCCTTGATGTACCGGAAGGTATCGCTTCCCCCGCTTCGGGAAATGCTGTACACGGCACATACGATCCCGGCGATCTTTCTGATATTGACGGCGTGGGCAAGAAGATTGAAATTGATGAGAAACAGGCAATTTCACTTGCAGATGCCAATAAGGCCGCAGAAGGCACAATCGTTACCGTAGTCGGACAGGTTACCGCACGTTTCGGTCTTAACGATTCTATGACTTCCGCAATCATCACCGACGAAAAGGGTGATACATTACAGCTTTATTTCAACAACGCAGCATTTAAATATGGCGTTGGTGATGTTATTGCCGTTAACGGCAGCATTTCAAAGTATCATGGCGTTACACAGATTAACTCCGGCTTTGCATCAAAACTTTTAACAAAGGCCTCGGATGCTACTCCCGTGGCACCTGCTACCGAGGTTACAGTAGCTGAACTTAACGCAAATCCCGATTTGTATCTTAACAAGAACGTTGTTGTTAAGAATGTTGTTCTCGGTATGCCCGATTCAGCCTCAAATACCGTTGCAATTGCACAGACAATTGACGGTGTTAAATCTACTATGAATCTTTACTATCCCGCTTCTTATCCGAGCGGAGTACAGATGACAGACACGGTTGACATTTATGCGGTAGCTTCAAAGCGCGATGCTGAGGCTCAGCTTCGTGTCGGCAAGTCTTCGGATTATGTATTCGTTTCGGCAGGTGAGGGGTATCATGCAGACCTTACAACTGAAAAGGGTATCGTAGAAGCAGCATTTTTGCTTGAAAAAGGCGCAAGCCTTGGACAGAAGGTAACTCTTACCGGTGAAATCGTAAGCATACCTACAGTTTACAGCGAACAGTACAAGAACATTACTGTTGATATGAGTGTTGCAGGTAAGACCATTAAAGCTTACAGACTTGCAGGCGGAAGTGAGCTTGCAGTCGGTGATAAGATTACCGTTACGGGTGATATCACAAACTACAACGGTACTATTGAATTTGTATCAGGCAGCACATATGTATTGGAAGGTGGCACAAAGCCTACCACAACACCTACCACAACACCTACCGCGGTACCTACAACTGTACCCACAACTATCCCTGCCGAGGGTTCATACAAGCTTATCAATACACTTGAAGAACTTGGCAATGGCGGACAGATAGTATTCTACGGTGTTAACGGTTCAAACGTATATGCACTTGGCAATACAGTAAGTTCCGGCAGAGTTAAAGGTGTGGATGTTTCGGTTAATGATGATACAATCGTTAATCCTTCAGCCAATATTATTTGGACAGTTGCAAAGCAGGCTGACGGCAGCTTTACATTATACAATGCAGCTTCCGGCAAGTATCTTTGCATTTCCAAGAATTCAACAAGCGGTTTTGCTCTTTCGGATACACCTGCATATGCTTATACAGTATCTGTAAGCAACGGAAACTTTGTTTTCCAGACTACAATGTCCGGAAATACACGTCGCATCAGTATTTACCAGAACGATTTCCGCCCTTATAGTGCATCGGCTGCCAAGACGCTTAACCTTTACAAATTGGTTGAGGTTACACCTACAGTGGTTCCTACGGTAGTTCCCACAGTAGAGCCTACGGTAGTTCCCACAGTAGTTCCCACAGTAGAGCCCACGGTAGTCCCTACAGTAGTTCCCACAGTAGAGCCTACGGTAGTTCCCACAGTAGTTCCCACAGTAGTTCCCACAGTAGAGCCCACGGTAGTTCCTACAGTAGTTCCCACAGTAGAGCCTACGGTAGTTCCTACGGTAGAGCCTACAGTAGCTCCTACAGCAGAGCCTTTCATTGCTCCTGAAGTTGCAGGGGATTATAAACTTATTTCTACAATTGATGAACTTGGAGAAGGCGGTCTTGTAGTATTCTACGGACATGGCCAGAACGATTCTGCTTTTGCAATGGGTAATAAGTTAAGCTCAAACAGACCTCTCGGCGTAAGTGTTGAGGTTATTGATGATGTTATTACAAATCCCGAAGCTGCCATTGTATGGATTGTTACAAAGGGTGAGAACGGCGCATACAGCCTGCGTAACGCAGCTACAGGTAAGTTCCTTAACCTTGTTAACGACTCCACAAAGCCCTTCAAGCTTGAGGATACGGCGGTTCCTTATACATTGGTAAGCGCCGAAGGCGGTAACTTTGCTTTCCAAGCAACTGCAAATGTGCGTTTCTTAAGCATTTACGCTAATGATTTCAGAGCATATTTAAGCGGCGCCAAGGAAATGGGTACACTTAACCTTTACAAGCTTTCCGAGGAAGTTGTTATTCCTACACCCGAGCCCGTAGTGCTTGGCGCAACCACGTCTGTTGCTGCACATTGGGGCAACACCACACAGCTTGATGTTACAATTACCAACACGACAGATTCCATCATTAAGAGCTGGAAGGTTTCCTTCCCTGTAAACGGTGTTATCACTAATGTTTGGAATGCTGAGTATGCAGGTGAGAGCGAGAACGGTTACACAATTGCATGCCCTTCGTGGGATTTGAATATTGCTCCCAATGAGTCAAAGACATTTACAATCGTTGTTGATTCACAAGATCCCGAAATTGTATTGGGTGATGTTACACTCATTACAGAAGAGTTCACAAATGATGCCTGCAGTTATATTGTATCCAATGTAAATGATGGCAAGAATTCATGGTTCGGCGGATTTACCGCAAATATGAACATTGTAAACACCTCAAATGTTGCAATTAGCAACTGGACAATCGAGTTTGATTATGCTGATGAAATTACAAGCATTTGGAATGCTAAGATTGTTTCTTGCGAGGGCAATCATTATGTAGTTGAGAATGCAGGTCATAATGCAGTTATTTATGCTAACGGCTCTGTATCCTTTGGCTTTAACGGTATTCCCGCAAACGGTCAGTTCTCTGATGCAGTATTTGAAAACGTGGTTCTTAAATCTTTCCACTAATTATGAACATTTATTCAGAGGGGTTGCCATATGGCAGCCCCTCTTTGCTGTTGCAGATATATGCGTGCGGACGTATTATATATTCAGAATCGTTCGGGCGTTTTAATTTGTGGAGGCAGGGTATGGCTGAAATTCAAAAATTCATTGAAAAAATCAATGTGGGAAACAACATGCATTCGGTTCTTATGATGCGTGGTGATGAAATAATGTTTGAAGGGTATTGGAAACCTTACAGCAAAGATTCAAGGCAGCGAATGTATTCAGAGGCAAAGAGTCTTGTGGGAATCGCAATCGGTATGCTTGAGTATGAGGGAAAGCTGTCACTTGACGATAAGCTGTATACATATTTTGAGGATAAGATTGACCGAACATTGCCCGAACTTTTGAAAGAGCAGACTATAAGGGACAATCTTATGATGAGCACAGCGGTAAGTTATCCTTCATGGTTTACGGCAACCGACAGGGATCGTGTGCATCTTTACTTTAACGGTTCTGAAACCGTAAGGGTGCCGGGAACAATTTTTACATATGACAGTACCGGTTCACAAGTTCTCGGATGCCTGGTGCAGAGGCTTGCCGGAATGCCGGTATTGGACTATTTACGTGAAAAAGCAGGCCTGTTTAAAAACGCCAAAATGCTTCAGACACCTACAGGTGAACCGTGGTACGATTCGTCCCTTTTATGTACATTGCGTGAAATGGCCGAGTTTGGCAGGTTTGTGATGACTGGGTGCCAGGATAAGAACGGTAATCCTACAGTGAGCGAAGAGTTTTTGAAGGCTGCAACCGGTAAGCTTATTTCTACGGACAACACGGGCTTTTTTGCATATAATTCATTAGGGTACGGTTATCAGATATGGCATTTGCTCAATGATGATTTTTGCTTTTTCGGAATGGGTAATCAGCTTACGATATGTGTACCGTCGAGGGACTTTCTTTTTGCATGTACTGCAGATGACCAGGGGTATGGTGAAGCACAACGGGTGATTATTGATGCTCTGTACGAGCATATCATAAATAAATTGGACGAGCCGACGGATACCGGTTACGCTCCGGACCTTTCGCTGAAACATGCGGAAGGTGAGCCGTATTCCGATATTGTTTCCGCGATTAACAATGTAAAATTTGCGGCAGAGGACAATCCGATGTGTATTAAGTGGTTTTGCTTAAGTTTTGGCGACAACAAGCTTGATGTGACCTACGAAAATGCCACCGGTATAAAGAAAATTACCGCGGGAGCATGTTTTAATATTTTTGACAAATTTCCGGAAGAAGGATATTCAAAAGAAATCGGAGGAGAAAGAGAACCCGGCCATAAATACGATGCGGCGTTTTCATATGCATTCCGTTCGGCCAATAATCTTTTAATACAGTGCCGCATTATTGATGAATATCTTGGTAATCTTTCCATGCTTTTCGGCTTTTCAAAAGATGGTGCTACCGTACGGCTGGTAAAAGCGGCGGAGAATTTTCTGCAGGAATACCAGGGTGTTATGATTGCAAAAAGACTTTCGTAAAAATGACGGCAATATATCGACAAAGCCTTGATTTTACGGCGAAAGCCGACTTCCGTTGTTGACTGAATCGCAGAAAATTTGGTATAATATGTTGTCACGGAAACTGCAGTGGGGTGAAGCTGATGATAATGATTGAACCTATGGGTGATGTCGATGTTTGTTTCGCGGTTGATGATAATTATGCACCGTATTTAAAAGTGACAATAAAATCTCTTTTGTGTAATCGGAATCGGAATTATAAATATGACATTCTTATTTTGAATGCGGGTCTTTCTGCGCAAAATAAGAATTTGATATTGAAATTATTGGAAAGCGAATCGGATGTAAGCATTCGATTCGTTGATGTTTCGGATTACAGTGAGAAAATTAAATATGAGTTGGGTGGTTATCTTACCATGGCTACTCTATATAGATTGTTATTGTTTTCTGAAATGTTTTCCAAGTACGAACGCGTTCTGTATCTGGATGCGGATGTGATTGTTAATGGGGACGTTTCAGAACTTTTTTTTGCCAATATTTGTGACAAGGCTGTGGCGGGAGCCGAGGAAGGCAGTCTCAGACAGTTGCGCTTTGTCAAAAGTGCAATGTTTATTGACGGTAAGCATCCGTACAATGTTGATAATTACAAGGTAAAAGCTTTGGGAATGAAACACCCGGAAGACTATTTTAATGCCGGTGTTCTTCTTTTTGATTTAAAAAAGTGCCGTGAAACCGTAACGTTAAAAAAAGCACTTGAAATATTAAATTCCCATAAGTTTATGTTTAACGATCAGGATGTTTTGAATATTTTGCTTGACGGTCAGGTGTATAAGCTTGATTTTGAATGGAATTATCAAAACTGCGTTGAGTACTTTCACTATGAAAGGGCTGAAAAGTACGGCGATCTTTTTGCGGATTTAATCAGAAGGGCGCCTAAAATTATACATTATGTAAGCAGTCAAAAGCCTTGGCTTGGCAAGGTTACGCTGGGTGACTGTTACAGTAAATACGAAGATAATAACGTTGCGACACATGCTTAAAGCAGAATGGAGTTTAAATTACGATGAGAAAATTAAGAAGAAGTGTGGAAAGAAACTATAGAAAGAAGAAACGTGCAAGAATGCTGGCGATGACTATGCTTGCGGCAAGCCTTGCAGCTTCAGGGCTTGGCGGTATAAACGCATATGCTTCATCGCCTGCATCATCGTATGCAATACAATATAGTTATGCAACTGCCAAGGCAACGTATAACATTGGCGATGAGACACTTATAAGCAACGGCGTTGTAACGATTGATATCACTGAAAGCGGTTCGTATATCATTACCGGTGAAAACGTTTTTGACGGGGTATATGTTGATGTCTCCATTCATGTTGCAAGTAACATAACTGCAGATATATATCTGGATGGAGTCAGCATACAGAATCCGACATGTATAGGAGATTCAAATTATACCACAACTTATTTTTCGGCCGAGTCCGTTGTGCCGTTTGCGGTCGACGGCACGGCGAATATAAGCTTATGGAATGACTCTGTGATTGCTGCACCCGGCGCTATATTTAAGATATCCGACAACGGTAGCGTAAACTTCCTTCCGTCTCAAAATACCGGAAAGCAGGATGCTAAATTGACGGTTAGCCTGATAAAGCAGGATGAATTGAAAAAACTTATGGACCGTTGTGTGTGCGAAGGTAACGGGTTGATTGCATTTGTAGGCGGTAACGTAGACTTTGACATTACCATGCCGGAGGGGGTGTGGGGTACCCCTCAAATAGACACAGATGCATATATCGGCAGCAGTAATTACCACTTCAGTGATTGTTTAAGATTTAGCAAGAAGGTTTATATGGGTGCGCGGCACGTTGATGATGCGCATAGAATCAATTTGAGTGAATACGGGGGAATTTTTTGCGATTTAGACGATAATCCGTTGATGAAATTAGATATATACGGCTTACCCGCAAATTCCGAGATTGTGCAGGTAGATAACGTACCTGTTTCGATACAGGTTGATGGGGACGGTAATGTGTCCGGAGTTTATGGTATGAGGTATGGTACTGTTACCCTGTACGTAGATGATGGTACCGGATGTAAATGTTATGCCCTTCCCTATGAATCGGGTGACTGCAGCCGGGCTAATATACATGATTCTTATCGCATAAGAATGATAGATAAAGCTACAAGCAAGGTGATTACCGAGTATTATTCACGGAAAAACGGTAGCCTTACTTTTCCGCCGGAAGAATTTTTGTACACATATTCATATGAGCTTGAAAATGGAGATCCGGTAACGGAGACAACGTATGTTGAGGGCGATATGGATATTTATGTCGTAAAGACCGAAAAGGGTAAAGTAACAATTTCAGTGGATGGGAACGACATCAGTGCGTACGTAGGAGATATGTTATCCCAGTACAAAGAAGGCTGTTTTGTAGATATTGAAAGCGGAAACATCATCTTTGCAGATGATACCGTTATCGCAGGCGCAATGAATCTGCATGAAATAGGGCTTGTCACAAAAAACATTTCCGATACGACATGGTTTTCAATTACGAGTGCAGCCGATTTCAAAGAATTTGCCGAGCTTGTAAATATCTATGGAGCGGCAAATATAAACGGTTATCTTGAAAAAGACATTACATTGGATGCTTCGGTACCCATGATAGGGTCTCTTACATATGTTCCGCATGAATATTACGTAGGCGATCAGATTGTTGCAAATTGCTTTGCCGGAAAATTTAATGGTAATGGTCATACGGTAACCGTTGATATTAAGAATACCTTGGATATACAATTGCCGCGTACAGACAGAAATTATTGTGCGGGTTTGTTTGCAGTCGTTACAAACGGTGCGAGTATTTCCGATTTAAACGTAGCCGGAAGTGTCAGGTTTGAGTGCGAAGGTGCGCAAAACACGATTTATGTAGGTGGTATAGTGGGTGCCGTATATGGTGGGGATGGCGCGCGTATCAGCATTACAAGATGTATAAACAATGCTGATATTTCCGTCGAAGTCGGTGGCTCGCCAATTAATGTAGGCGGTATAATAGGTGCCGAGCCTACGGCTGCTATAGGCTTGGAGGTTTATGTGGATTCATGTGCTAATAACGGCAGTATCCCGGTCGTTGTTTCGCAAGTACAGCACAGTGCAGGTATTGTCGCTTATTTAAGTTTAGGCAGGGTCAAAGATTGCTATACTTCAAAGCCGGGTGCAATTGTCTCATCAAACACCGAAAAATTGCTTGTAAATTCTTATTCGCTAGATGAAATCGGTGAGGAAGCCTTTTCAAGCGGTGAGGTGACGTACCTTCTTAACAAGGGCTTATCATCCCCGATATGGTTTCAAACCTGCAATGTGGGACGTCCCGCGTTGTCAGGGCAAATCGTGTATGCCGGATATGAGTCTTGCGATGAAGATGCTGTGTTAAGTTATGCCAATACACCTTTTACGCACACAGTCAAAGGTCATTCAGACAATGGCGAATATGTATATAATGCCGGAAAGATACAGACCGGTTGCGCATTCTGTGATGATTTGTTTGAAGCAGATATAGACTTAAACGATGATGAACTGGTGCATCATATGGATGGTGTCGGTGTTTCGTACGGTGCCGAATGGGAAGCCGCAGAGTATCCTGAAATTACCGTTAAATATTCGGATTCCGTTGACGGAACATATTCTTCACAATTGCCGGAAACGGCCGGAGATTGGTATGTGAAAGCATACATTGGTGGCAGCGAGTTAGATATTTCTGATATATATACGGTTAAAGCCGCAACGCACAGTTACGGTATGTGGAGTTCAAACGGTGACGGTACGCATACAAAGTATTGCACCTTGGAAGGTTGTACCGACGGCGTGACCGAGGACTGCACATTGGGTGAATGGCAGTCAAACGGAGACGGTACACACACGAAATCATGTACTGCAGAAGGTTGCGATTACAGTGAGACCGAGGATTGCACATTTGGTGAATGGCAGTCAAACGGAGACGGTACACATACGAGACATTGTATTGAAGAAGCGTGTGCATATTCCGAAACAGATAATTGCACGGGTGGTGTGGCTACAACAACCGAAAAGGCTGTATGCGATATTTGTCATCAGGAGTATGGCGAACTCTTGCCTACACCTACACCTACGCTTACACCTACCCCTACGGTAGTGCCTACGCCCTCGCCTACGCCTACGGTAACGCCTACGGCAGCACCCACGGCAGAGCCTACGGCAGCACCCACGGCAGAGCCTACGGCAGCACCCACGGCAGAGCCTACGGCAGTACCCACGGCAGTACCCACGGCAGAGCCCACGGCAGTACCCACGGCAGAGCCTACGGCAGTACCCACGGCAGCACCTACGGCAGCACCTACGGCAGCACCCACGGCAGTACCTACGGCAGTACCTACGGCAGCACCTACGGCAACACCTACGGTAGCGCCGACACCTACGGTCGCTCCTACAACGGCACCTTCGGGTGAAAGTGGTATTGTTCTGGAAAACGATGATGATGTTCTTTCCGCATATTCGGATATGACAACTTCGAAGTTGCGGGAGATTTTCGGCAAGAATGCACTTTCAGTCGATACAGATACATCTTTCGAAGCTTCGCAAACCGCGGTATTCAGATTCGGAAGGCTTGTGGATGAATATGGCAAGAAGTACACGAATGCTTTCGTTATGTGTAAAAATAAAACATATTTTGTCAATGAAAAAGGTAAAACCGTTAAGAATACAGTCATTAATGCCAACGGAAAGCTTTACTATTGCGGATGGAACGGCGTTATCGTAAACAGTAAGCTTGTAAAGCTTTCGGCCACCAAGAAGATGTTAGCTTCCGCGTCCGGTGAGCTTATAGTTACTGAAAATGCAATTGTACGTTTTAACGGGAAAGATTATCTTACCAAGGAAAACGGTGTACTTGCGTTCAAGGAAACAGTGACCGCTCAAGATGGAAAGATGTATTACGCTGACAGAAACGGCGTTGTGGTTACAGGTAAGAAAGTTAAAGTCGATAACACAACGTACATTGCCGGTAAAGACGGCGTCCTTACCAAAAAGTAATTGGCGAACATATGCAAAACATGGAAAAACTTTAGAAGGATTGCTTAAGCGATATTTCAATTAATGAAAAAGGGCTGCCGTATGGCAGCCCCTTCGTTTGTGCTTTTATTTAATTTTTTCTTCAGGCAGGATTGAACGTATAGTTGCTTTCAATTCTCTGTATTCGAAAGGTTTTGTGATAAAATCGGTAACGCCGACTTTCGCAAAGGCTTCTTTGGCTTCGCTCATCGCATTTGCTGTAAGCGCAACGATGGTAGATGTTTTGTAGTAATCGTTAAAGCCTTCGAGATTGCGAATCTTTGATATTGCTTCGATTCCGTCCATATCGGGCATCATATGATCCATAAAAATTATGTCATATTTCTTTACTGAAGCCTTAATGATAGATTCGGGACCTGTCGAGCAGGTGTCAACGGAACGAGGGTTCAGCTGTTTTAACAGTTCTTTTGTTACCAAAAGATTTGTGACGTTATCGTCTACCACAAGAATATCTACGTCTGAAATCGTGAAGGTTGTCTCTGATTCATTGTTGTAATTAACATATGTATCAATAGGCTCCATCGGTCTTGAATCAATAATCTTTTGCTCGATGGTAACGGTGAAGGTGCTTCCCCTGCCGTATTCACTTTTAACATCAATTGTACCGTCCATAAGTGTTGCAAGCATTTTACATATTGCAAGGCCTAAACCGGTACCTTCTTTTTCACGGTTTCTGGTGGTGTCAACCTGTGAAAAGGAAGAGAAGAGCTTGTCCAAATCTTCGGGCTTGATGCCGCTTCCGGTATCGCTAATCCGATAGCGGATTGTAGCGGTCAGGTTTTCAGTCTTAATTACTTTGACCGACAACTTTACGTGACCGTTTTCCGTAAATTTAACGGCGTTTGTTAAAAGATTTATCAGTATCTGCTTTATACGTATGTCATCTCCGTAGAGCAGCCGCGGCATCATTTTATCGATATCGATGATAAGCTGTAAGTCCGGAGTGGTTATACGGTTTTGAATAATCATTGCCACGTTGCTGAATAGCTTTTGTGTTGAGTACTCGACGGGAACCAGCGACATGTTGCCTGAATCAATTTTTGAGTAGTCAAGAATATCGTTTACGAGCGATACAAGTGATGTGCCCGCATACTTTATGCTGCTTACGTATTTTCGCTGGTTGTCTGTTAAATCTGTAGTCAAAAGAACATCAGCCATACCGGAAACCGCATTCATGGGAGTACGGATTTCGTGAGACATATTGGCAAGAAACGCGGACTTCTTTTTGTTCTCGGAATCTGCTTTCTCTCGGGCAGTTTTTTCTTTTCCCAAAAATCTTGAAAGTGTTGTGATAATTATCAGGAAAACTATGAGTGCAAGAATCCCGTTTCGCATAAGTACTCTGGAATTTGCGTTGGCCTGTCTGTAAACTTCCTCTTCGGAATCAATTGCGATTACCGCCCAACCGTAATCCGGCATTTCGTAGTAGGCGACTATATATGAATCTTTGCCGTCTTTGAAGGTGTAATCATCGTTTTGCAGAGCGCTTGCTGCTCCGATTTTTGAAATGGCATCTAACAGGATGGGACTTTCAATTGCGACACCCATCTGATTTATATCTTCGTTATATATGAAGATTTTTTTGGCAAGATTCACGATATAGTAATCTGAGGTTTCTTCACTTTTGGGATGAATACGATCCAAAAGATCTTTTAAATCTTCCGCAAAGGGTCCACCGCCTACGTAGCCGATAAATTCGCCGTTTTTGTAGACGGGACTGTACATCGACATCAGAAGCTTTCCGGAAACGGGAGAGGGGATGATGCCTATGTTGAACAGGTCTTTGTTCTTTTCCATGCCGTCAATTAATTCACCGATAGTTTCAGGAGTTCGTGTATACACTCCGTTTTTTGTGGGGTCGGAGTGCACAAGGATGCGTGTGTCGGGATTGCCGACGTATAAGCCTTCCCACTTGCTGAACGATGCGAACAGACTCACTGTATAGTTTTGTACAGAAGCTATCAGGTCTTTGTTGGTTTCATCAAGCAACAGGTCTGTGATTTCCGGCAACATGCTGTACTGTCGCAGCATATCTTCTTCTCGGCTTATATATTCCTCTATAGTGTGTGCTTTGGATTCCAACGTGCTTTTTAAACCCGATACAGCGTTTGCTTTTGCAAGCTTAAGCATATTACGGTTCGAAGAACCGTATATTCCGGCAACGATTGCAATGAAGAACAAAGCGGTTATTAAAATAAAGGTTATTCCATTCCATTTTTCTTTTTTCATGGGAACATAATATTTAATGTCGATTATCGTTAAGTTAATATGTACGGGGTATATATTTCCGATTGGTTTCACATAAATATGTATACTGAGGATTAATTACAATTTGGTAGAATAGAAAAATCGAAATAAGGAGAAAAGGGTAACTCTTTTATGAAGAAAATTGCGCTTTTGTATTCGGGCTCTAATCCTGAACGACAGAGGGAAAAGATTACACAATTGCACAAAAGCTTTGCTGCCAGAGGAGCAGCGGTTTATGTACTTTCCTGTTACGATACTTTGGGAACAGCAAAGACTATGCTCGGAGATCAGAATGTATATACACTGGCACATGAGGAATGCTTTGACGGTTGCGTTATCGATGATAACATAAATTTTGATTTTACCCAAAATTATCTTATCAACGGTACCGTTTTGGAAAACAAACCTTGTGTTTTTTATAATGCCAAAATGGATAAATTCAGTTGCGTAAGCTACGAAACCTACGATGCGGTTTACGAAATGATAGAGCATCTTGTTGTTGTGCATGGTTGCCGCAAGATAAACTATGTTGCAAACTTTGTGTGGCTTGCAGAGCGTTATTACGAGTATCCCGGCATTACTGCGTATCGTGATGTATGCGAAAAGTACGGTATTGAGTTTGAGCCGAAACGTTTGGTAACCATGTCCCTTTCTTTGGAAAAATCGCAAGGTCTTCCGCGGTTGTTTGAAAAACTGAGAATAGATGATTGCGATGCTGTTTTTTGTAATGCAGACATAAATGCCGTGGGCTTGTGCGATGCTTACATTAAAAGCGGTATTAGAGTTCCTGAAGATGTTAAGCTAATGGCGCTCAGGCGTAGCGGAAACTCGGCAGGTTTTAAACCCGATATTTCCGGAGGCGTTTTTGATGAGGAGGCTGAAGCCGAGACGTTGGCAACGCTTCTTTATGAAAATATTGATAATCCCGATGTGCGCGATTATCGCACTTTCGCAATTTCCGGCGAATATGGCGGCAGTTGCGGATGCTGTAATAAAATGCGACCTTTCGATGAGGAAAGATGTCGCATAAATATATTTAACAAGATAAATTCAGACGATCAGATACGGGCTATGATGACATTCAGTAATTCTCTCGAAAAGGTCACAAGCATATCGGAATATTCGGGTATTATCAAAAGAATGTATGATTCGCTGGGATGCAAAAACTATGCAATCTGCATTAACATGTCGGATATTCCGTACATTAAGCACGAAACGTCAAAGAATTCATATGATCCGCAGAAGCCGTTTGACGAGAAACTTTATGTGGTTGCCGGTAAAAAAGAAGGAGAGGACCTTGACGGTGTAGTGTTTAACAGAAGCGATATTGCACCTTTTGAAGCTAAGGCCGGTGATATTGTTACGATAATGCCGATTACTCATCTTAACCGAATATTCGGATACACGGTTCTTTATAATGATATGCAGCCTTATGAGTTATTTAACTATCGGATATGCTATGAATCACTCGGTAGCAGCATTGAAAGCCTTCGCAGACAGTTTATTTTGCGTGCTACGATAAGTGAATTGGACGAAATGCGTATCAGAGATCCGTTGACAGGTCTTTATAACAGAGCATCGATTCAGCGGTTTGAGGATAAACTTGTTGCCGAAAACTTCTATACTGTCGTAATGCTTGATATGGACAATCTTAAAAAGACAAATGATATTTATGGGCACGAAGAAGGTAACCGTGCAATAACTTTTGTCGCAAGGGAGATTGTTAATGCCTGCAGGAAAGATGAGTACGCACTCAGATACGGTGGCGATGAATTTGTGGTGCTGTGCAGCAAAGATGCCACAAAGTATTGGGAAAAGCAGCGCACTGAAATTAACGAAGCTCTGAAAAAAAACGCAAAAAGACTGAATCTGCCGTATGAACTCGGAATCAGTATCGGATATGCCGTTCACACCAAAGATTCCGATAAGAGATTCTCCGATGTTATGGAACTTGCCGATGCAAGAATGTACGCCGATAAGGCACTTCGCAAGAAGGGAAGAGAATAGAAACGGTTGTCACATAGGGACGGGGAGTGGGTGACATTTTAGGAAGTACAAAAAATGTCACTCACTCCCCGTCCCTATGTGACATTTTTTTGTGAAAAAAATAACGTTAAATTATTGACTATCTGCCGGCGAAGCGGTACAATCTCTAGGAAAGATAATTATTTAACAATCTTTAAAACGGCTTGTTAAATAAAGGTTTATATGATTTTTAAGGAGGTTATTTATGGCGAAATTAAGTGATACTGCCATAGCAAAAATTAACGGTATCTGTGACCGTTACAAAGACGAAAAGACTCCGATAATGATGATTTTAAGCGACATCCAAAAGGAATACGGTTACATTCCGTTGGAAGTTCAGGAACTTGTATCGGCAAGAACCGGATTAAGCGTTGCGGAAATCTATGGTGTTGTTACATTCTACTCATTCTTTTCACTTAGCCCTAAGGGCAAATATGTTATCGGTTGCTGTTTGGGAACTGCATGCTACGTAAAGGGTGCACAGCAGGTAATCGATAAGTTCTCTGAAATTCTTGGAATAAAACCCGGTGAGACAACTGAAGATGGTTTGTTTACACTTGATGCACTTCGCTGTATCGGCGCATGCGGTATTGCCCCGGCTGTTTCAATTAACGGTAAGGTTTATCCCAAGGTGTCCGTAAGCTCTGTTCAGGGTATTATTAATGAACTTCGTGCCAAGGAGGAAAAAGCAAATGATTAAGACTTTTGAAGAATTAATATCCAGGCAGGAAGAATGTTCGGCTTATCTTGCGGCAAAGTTTAACGGCGACAATAACAAGCGTGCAATTGTACTGTGCGGCGGTACGGGATGTCTGTCATCGAATTCTGCGACAATTGCTGAAAAGTTTGCCGAGGAAATAGAGAAGAGAGGCTTAAGCGATAAGGTTACCGTTAATAAGGTTGGTTGTTTCGGTTTCTGCTCACAGGGACCTTTCGTAAAGATTTACCCCGAGGATACTCTTTACAGAATGGTTTCGATAGATGATGTTCAGGAAATTATGGACACCGATATTGAAGGCGGCAAGGTAGTTGAAAGACTTCTTTACGTTGACCCTGCTACGAATGAAAAGGTTGCCAAGCAGCAGGATATTAACTTTTATAAGAAACAGCGCCGTATTGCTTTACATGGTTGCGGTTCCATAAATCCCGAAGATATTAACGAAGCATTCGGTGCCGGCGCTTTTGCTGCACTTGCCAAGGCTTTGAAGATGGACCGTCAGGAAGTAATTAACGATATTCTTGCTTCAGGACTTCGCGGTCGTGGCGGCGGCGGATTCCCCACCGGTAAAAAGTGGCAGTTTGCGTACGCTCAGCCTGATGGTGAAAAATACGTTGTCTGTAACGGAGACGAAGGCGATCCGGGTGCATTTATGGATCGTTCCATTCTTGAAGGAAATCCGCTTGCTGTTATAGAAGGCATGGTCATTGCCGGATATGCTATTGGAGCTCAAAACGGTTATTTCTATGTACGTGCCGAGTACCCGATTGCTGTAAACAGATTAAAACTTGCAATAAAACAGGCAGAAGAAGAAGGCTTGCTGGGCGACAATATATTGGGAACGGGATTTTCTTTCCATTGCCATATAAGACTTGGCGCAGGCGCATTTGTGTGCGGTGAGGAAACGGCATTGCTTAACTCTATCGAAGGTCAGCGAGGTATGCCCCGTCCCCGTCCCCCGTTCCCGGCGGTTAAAGGTTTGTGGCAGTGTCCTACAATTGTTAATAATGTTGAGACGCTTGCCTGCGTACCTTATATCATTCGAAACGGTTTCGAAAGCTTTGCCAAGCTCGGTACCGAAAAATCCAAAGGCACAAAGGTATTTGCGTTAGGCGGTAAGATTAACAACGTAGGCCTCGTAGAGGTTCCTATGGGTACTACGCTTCGCGAACTGATTTACGATATCGGCGGTGGTATCCCTAACGGCAAGAAGTTCAAGGCCATTCAGACAGGCGGTCCTTCGGGCGGATGCCTTACCGAAAAAGATCTTGATACACCTATCGATTTCGATAGCTTGGTAGCAAAGGGCTCAATGATGGGTTCCGGCGGAGCGATTGTAATGGACGAAGACAACTGTATGGTTGACGTTGCCAAGTTCTATATGGAATTTATATGCGACGAGTCCTGTGGTAAGTGTTCTCCCTGCCGAATCGGTACAAAGAGACTGCTTGAGTATCTTACAAAGATATGCGATGGTAAGGGAACCATTAAAGATTTGGAAGAGCTTGAAATACTTGCCGATACCATTAAGGCAGGTTCGCTTTGCGCGTTGGGTCAGACGGCTGCGAACCCCGTTCTTTCAACGCTTTCGCAATTCAGAGACGAGTACATCGCGCACATCGTTGATAAGAAATGTCCTGCCAAGGTATGCAAGAACTTAATGAAATATGAGGTTAACCCCGATAAGTGTAAGAAGTGCTCGTTGTGTGCAAGACAGTGCCCTGTCGGCGCAATTACAGGTGTTGTCGGAAAAGAACCTTTCGTAATAGACGAAACAAAATGTATCAAGTGCGGTTTGTGTATGTCTTCATGCAGATTCCAAGCTATTGAGAAGAAATAAGGGAGGATTGGAAATGTCATTAGTTAATATTAAAATCGAAGGAATCCCTTATCAGGTAGAGGACGGAATCACAATATTGGAGGCTGCCGGAAAGTGCGGCTATGAGATTCCTTCATTATGTGCTTTTAACCATGGTGAATGTAACCGTGGTTCATGCCGGGTATGTCTTGTAGAGGCTACCGGTGCACGCGGCCTTGTTGCATCTTGCGTATATCCCGTAAGCGAAGGCATGGAAATCAGAATCTCCTCACCTAAGGCGGTTGCAGCAAGACGTACATCCGTAGAATTGTTGCTGTCAAATCATTCAATGCAGTGTCAGCAGTGCGAAAAGAACGGTAACTGCGAATTATTACACGTCGCACAGTTGGTAGGTGCTCGTGAAAATATGTTTGAAGGCTCCAAAACGCCTACGACATTAGATGATTGCAATCCCTCAATTGTACGTGATACTTCTAAGTGTATTTTGTGCGGAAGATGTGTTGCCAGATGTGCAAACGCGCATGGAAACGGTATTCTCGGCTTTGAAAACCGTGGATTTAAGACAATCGTCGCTCCTGCCGAAAATCGTTCGTTTTCGGATTCGCCCTGCATTATGTGCGGTCAGTGCGTAAGCGTATGCCCTACGGGTGCTTTGATGGAAAAGTCTGAAATTGACAAGGTTGACGAGGCATTTAAAGCCGGCAAATATGTGGTAGTACAGACCGCTCCCGCTGTAAGAGCAGCACTTGGTGAGGAGTTTGGCATGAAGATAGGCACCCCCGTAACCGGTAAAATGGTCGCTGCTTTAAGAAGACTCGGGTTTAAAAAGGTATTCGATACAAACTACGCAGCAGACTTAACCATTATGGAGGAAGCTAATGAGCTGTTGGGGCGCATTAAAAACGGCGGTGCACTTCCTATGATTACTTCCTGCTCACCCGGATGGATTAACTACGCAGAATACTATTACGGGGATCAGCTTCAGCATCTTTCAAGCTGCAAGTCTCCTCATGAGATGTTCGGCGCTATTTTGAAAAATTATTATGCGGCAAAAATCGGTGTGGATCCTAAGGATATGTTTGTGGTATCAATTATGCCTTGTACCGCAAAGAAGTTTGAAAAGGATCGTAAGCAGCTTATGTCAAATGGTTTAAAGGATGTTGACGCTGTCCTTACTACACGTGAACTTGGGCGTTTGATTAAGCGTAGCGGCATAAAGTTTACCGCACTTCCCGACGAGAAATTTGACAACGACATTGTCGGTGAATATACCGGCGCAGGCGTTATCTTCGGTGTAACCGGCGGAGTTATGGAAGCAGCGCTTCGTACCGCATACTTTGTACTTACGGGCAAAGAGCATGAAGCGGTTAAGTTTACGGAGGTTCGTGGATTTGAAGGCGTAAAGGAAGCTTCTTTTGACCTTAACGGACAGAAACTTAAGGTTGCCGTTGCACATGGCATGAAGAATGCAAAAGTCTTAATGGATGAGATTCGCGCAGGTAAGAGCGAATATCAGTTTATCGAGATTATGGGTTGTCCCGGCGGTTGCGTAAACGGTGGCGGCCAGCCTTATGTACGTGAGTGTTTCCTGCCCAACGAGGACGATGACATCATGGATACATATGTTGAAAAGCGTGCCAATGCTCTTTACAGTGAGGACGAAAGACAGTCTCTTCGCCAGTCACATAATAATCCGCAGATTAAAGCTCTGTACGATGAATTTTTGGGTGAATTCAACTCGCACAAGGCGCATGAACTTCTGCATACTTCATACGAAGCAAGAGTTCCGTTTAATTAAAAACAATGCTTTATAGCCGGGGGATTTAACCTCCGGCTTTTTGTTTTACAGGAAAGTTCTTTGAATTTCATATAAGGCATAATGGTTGAAAATGCATATTTTTTGCTTTGGCTGAATTAGAAGATAATTGTGTAAATCTATATTATCGAAGTATAGAAATGTATTTTGGAGGAATGTTTATGAAACCGTTAGACGAAGCTCTTAAAAAGTTTGAAGAGGGTAAGTTCCCCAAATGGGCGGAAATTGAAGAAGAAACAGATCCGAAGAACTGGGAGGTTTCCAAACAGGACAGTTCATATCCGGGTAATGGACTTGCAAGATTTCCGATGCTTTATATTGGCGAGGGGAATAACGAAATGCTTCTTGTTAAAGACGGAAAGATTGCGTGGACACTTTCAACCGGAAAAGGCTGGGAATACGACGATGTATGGATGCTCACAAACGGTAACATTCTGTTTTCAAGAATGTATTGGGCTGCAATGGTTACACCCGACAAAAAGTATGTGTGGCGTTATGATGTGCCTGAAGGTTGTGAACTGCATACGCTTCAGCCTATTGGCTTGGATAAGGTTATGTATGTCTTAAACAAAAAGCCGTATCCCGAGGTAGTGATTTATAATATAACAACTCATGAAGAAGAGTATCGTCATGAAATTCCATATGATGAGAGCGCTACTGTGCACGGGCAGTTCAGACGATTCAGAATCACACAGGATAACACGTTTTTGGCGGCATGCCTCAGTATGAATGTTGTTAAAGAATTTGATATGGATTTTAATGAAATCTGGTCTTATGAAATCAAGCATCCGTGGGCAGCTGTCAGATTAAAGAACGGCAATACGCTTATTACAGGCGAAGCGGATGGGGTTCATGTTGAAGTAAATCATGACAAGCAGACAGTTTGGGAATATCGTCTTACAGATATTCCGGAAAAATACAGAATGAACGGTTCACAAAGCTGTGTGAGGCTTGATAACGGTAACACGGTAATCTGTTCTATGGGTGATAAGGGTAAGACGCCTCAGCTTATAGAGGTTACACCCGAAAAAGAAATCGTGTGGGTGCTTAAGGATTGGGAAAATTTAGGACCGGCAACAGCGGTTCAGATTCTCAATGAATCAGGCATCCCGGAAAATCCCGGCGAGTGCCAAAGATGACACCCGGGGATGGGGTGTAGGTGACATTTATCATTATAGGAGGAGCAAAGACTTTTATGTATGACTTGCGGAGTTTTATAGATTATGCCAATGAGGTGGTTAATGCGAACTATTCGAGTGAATCACCCTATGACTGTGCTAATGTGGTAAATATTCTTTATTCTATAGGTCGACTTCCGAATGCGACCGAAAGGGCTCGCTTTGCCGAAAAACTTAGGAGCTTTCAGAATGCGGATACAGGTATTGTAAGCGTTGAGGGTCATTACGAGACCCATTCTACGGCATTTGTGTGCGGCGCGCTTAATCTTTTGGATGAAGCTGCAAGGTGTGAAGTAAACGGATTTAAAAAATATTTGGATAAGGCTGAACTGTTTTCTTTCATGGACAACATCGACTGGGATGAAAATCCGTGGTTAGGAGCACATCTCGGTGCCGGAATATATGCATCGATGGTGCTTACGGATACTGCTACCGAAGAATGGGAAGATAATTATTTTGAGTGGCTTAATGATAATCAGGATCAAAAGACCGGATTGTGGGCCAAAAAGTGTTCGTTTAAGGCCGAGGAATTTCATTATCTGGCTGCGGCTTTTCACTATATATTTAATTACGAGTATGCAAAAAGAGAAATTCCCTGTGCGTCGAATCTGTTAAAGACCTGCATAGACGCTTATAACAGTGGAAAATGTATGGATTTTGCAAAGGATTTCGGCTGGCCGGATATAGATTTTACATATATGCTGGTGCATTTGCAGAGACGATGCGGAATGTATTACGATGAGGTTAACCGGATTTTGCGTGAAATTGCAGATGGCCTGGCTACACAGCTTTTAAACCTTGATGAGGCCAAAAGAAAGAAACTTGAAAATATAAATACATTGTTTGCAATTATTTGTGCACTTGCAGTTTTACAGGAGGCCTGTCCGGGATACATAAAAACGGATAAGCCGTTAAAACTGGTGCTGGATAAGCGTCCTTTTCTATAAAAATTGCCATTAGCCACAGGGGACAGGTTATAGTGGTCGAGCGGCGGGTGGTGTCACATAGGGACGGGGAGT
>JAZLHV010000048.1:0-29480 GCA_045617045.1 Lachnospiraceae bacterium | reverse complement strand
ACTGTGTTTGGGTCGTATTTTTTTATAGTGTGTTCGCTTTCACACTTCTGAAATCCTCAGAATTATTCTCAAAGATTTTCAGGGTTGCATTGTTGTTTGATTGTCAAGGTTCTGTTTGCGTCTTAAAAAGTCGCAACAGTGGTATATTAGCACTAGTAACAACCTTCGTCAAGACTAATTTTTTGTTTTTTCCAAAAAATTCCACCGACACGCGGTGGAATTTAATCATACCCAATATTTTAGGCTTTGTCAACAAAATAAACCCGGTAAAAAAGCCTTATTTACTTCAATTGCATTTCTATGCGGAAATCATTTTTAAAAGCCCGCACAGATGCATAGGCACCCGAAACCATCGGAACCATAGGCGGCAAATGTCCCAAGTCAATATCCATAATTATCGGAACATTGTACTTGTGCAAAATTCCCGTAAGCGCATCGTGAGGTGTAAACCCATCAAAGTTATCATCATAATGAAGCGGACGCCCCACAATAAATCCCTTAACGTATTTAAACCACCCTGCTTCTTCCATTTGCCAAAGAGCTCTTCGAATACTGAAGGCGTTTAAATCACACGACTCTATGAACCAGATAATGCCATCACCTTTATACTTTTCAATGAATTCCGATACTCTGTCAAATCTTGTCCCTAAAACAGTAACCAGGCAATCCATGCAGCCACCGATAAGTCGTCCCTCAAATTCCGCCCCTTGATCTGTTGCGGCACTGCCCGCAATCACCTGACAATACGGCTCTGTAACATTATAGGGTGCCGTCGGATCGGCCTCACGGTCGGGCCAGCCCTTTTCCCATAAATCATAATTTGAAAAAGAAAACTTTTCGCCACGTAAAAGCTTATATGCATCCTGTACTGCAGGATGCCATGGATGCATGCCAAAATCAGAAACACACGGCGCATATATAGCAGCCGTATCGCAAAGCGTCGGAAGCAAAAACGTCAGATTGGTGTTATCGGAAAAGCCCATATACCATTTGGGGGTTGCCTTGGCGATGCCGTCAAAATCTATAAATGACAAATCCTCACACATAAGCTCCCCACCACCGCACGACATAATAATGTCGCATTTATCGGAGGTGAAGAAATCATTAACTTCAGCCGCACATGCCTCGGGCGTATTACTTTTGCCAACACCCAAAGATGCTCTTGCGTTAGGGCCTTCCACATATTTATAGCCCAGCTTTGAAAATGTTGCCTCGGCGCTGTTAAAACGCTCGATATAAGGAGAGGTTGCGCATCCGAAAGAAGGTGCAATAAAACCGATTGTGCCACCGTCTGTCAAAAAAGAAGGATATCTCATAGCAATACCTACATTCCGAGTTTTGCAAAAATGTCAATATTCTTAAGCGAGCCGTTAATAAGAGTTAATAATGAATACATGCCATTGTTTTCATATAGTGAACGCATAATGGCATTGTTGTTAACGCAGTTCATAATCCAATTTGAGAAAGCACCCTCGTCGTATACAATTACGACACAGTAAACGGCCCACACAACAACAACCGTATTTATGACACCCATGATTATTCCGAGAATTTTATCGGCAAGATGAATAACCGGAAGCTTTGATACCAGCTTTATTGATGTCAGGAACATATTCAGTATCTTATAGAGAACCAAAAGCAGGAACAACAAAACAATCGTTATTACAAACAAAAGTCTTGCTTCCTTAAAGTACTGTCTGATTGCAAATCCAAGCAGGAAAATAACTATCGTTGCAACAACAGTTGATACGAAGCTGCATAATTCCTTGGCAAAACCGTTCTTCACGGAAATGACACACCTAACAATAAGTAAAATTAGCGCCAGTACAAAAGGAATGTTTACAATAACAAAATCCACAACATTAATATCCATAATACTTCTCCCTCTGTTTAAACCTATTTAAACTCCACATTTACTATTTCTTTTTCTGTTACAACAACATACTTTGACTGAACCAAAGTCGGAATAACCATTCTCACAGGCTCATCATATGTGCCCTCATAGCGTATGTCACCCGAATACGTTCCCAAAACGAGTGAACGATCGCCGTACAATGCGTAACTGTTGTACCCGAATGTCACGCCGGCGTAGTCAAAATTGAAAGTTTTTTCACACAACTTTCTGCCCATATTATTGTATAGTTCAAGTCGGTACTTGTCGGCGGTAAGTCTGTTATTATAAATTATCGCGATTGCATCTTTACTATAGTATATAGAAAGAACCTCATCGTTTATAAACATATCCGAAACGCTCACCGGTTTATGATTTCCGGAATACACCGTCAATCTTCCCGACGAAAGTGAAAAGGCAGTTGAGTCATCCAAAAATCTTACCAGCGGCACCATGGTATTCGAATAATTATAGCCACTGACATAATTATCTATGTTATTTTGCCCTACCGAACCGAAATTATAAAAAGCAACACTGGATTTAACATTATCGCAATCTACAAAATAATACGAAACCGCCACCAACTCGCCGCTTGGAGATATATCAATGTCTATCGGATAGCCGCTCTTTTCCATTGTAGTCCTGAAATATGCAATAACAGAGCCATTTACATCATACATGTATATCCATGTTACATCCGTATCTTCCAAAACAGCAACAACATAGTCACTATCCGAAACCGCAATTTTGCGAATCGGCATATCTGTATTAATAGTCTTTTGAGAATCGTTTGCGGTCTGGACATAAATGACAGTACCACCATAATCGGCAAATGCCGCAGTCGCGCCGCACAGTGAAACCATGGGATTTTGCATATCAAACGTCTGATTCCACAGAAGTTTCCCCGAAGCATCGGTAGTTTTGGCACCGTCTTTACTGTACGAAAGAACGTTACCGTTAAACTCCTTTACGGACACACTGCTGTACCCGCTGTGCGAAGTACTTGATATCACTGAATAGCTGCTGTATATTTTTGTGTTTTCATAAATCAGGTAAGCGACTAAAAGGCCTCCCAATATTGCAACCGCAATAATGATTCGGTAAGCTCTGCCCAGGTTGCGTGCAGATATCTGTTTTTCAACCTTTTCTATGGGACGTTCGTCATCGCCTCCCGGAAACTGTGTAATATTAGACATATTCACCTATCCGGTTTTTATTATATAAATTTATAAACTGTTGTCGATTCATAATCCCTGCCGGGGCCAAATACACAGGAAGGGAAATTATCATGGTGTATGCTGTCAGGGAAAAAGTGCGATTCAAGGCACATGCCATATCTGTTCTCGTAGTGTGCACCGCCCTTACCGTTCTGGCTGCCGATAAAGTTGCCGGCGTAAAACTGCACTCCGGGAAGCGTTGAATATGCCTCCATCGTGCGCCCTGACTCAGGATCAGTAACAGACGCAATTTTGCGAAGTGAACCATCATAATTATCAACCACGAAGTTGTGGTCAAATCCGCCTGCATTTACAATTTGAAAGAAATCCGAATCGATATCCTGACCTATTTGCTTGCCCGTTGTAAAGTCCATAACCGTCCCGGCTACCGGTGCAATTTCGCCTGTAGGGATAGAGCCCTTGGCGGCCGGCGTATAATTTGACGCATAAAGCGTAAGAACATGATTCAAAATGCTCTTGCCGCAAGCATGCCCGGAAAGATTAAAATATGCATGATTCGTGGGGTTAATAATAGTGTTACGGTCACTGTTTGCCGTATAGTGCAATTCAATGCCGTTATCATCGGTCATTGTATAGGTAATCGTAAAATGTTTGTTGCCGGGGAAACCCATTTCCATATCACCGATATCCAGTGAAAAAGAAACAGAATTATCACTTTCTTTTGCATTCCATATACGCTTGTGACTTGCAAGATCCATATGGCTGTGGAGATTGTTGGGGCCGTCATTGACATCGATATTGTACTTTACCCCGTCTATTTCAAAAGAAGCACCTGCAATTCGGTTAGCATTCGGTGCAATCACCGCGCCCAAGAAGCTATCGTTGACTTCGTATTGTGAAACCTTATCATAGCCAAGAACCACATCGGAAAACTTACCGTTACCGTCGGGAGCATAAAGGCTTACGAGCATAGCGCCGTAATCCAAAACTTCCGCACGCATTCCCTGCGAATTTCTTATTTCATAAAGAAACACTTCTCGTCCGTCTTTAAGTGTTCCAAACAGTTTTTTCATGTATATTCCCCCTTAATAATACGCTATAATTCAACGCGGCCTTCAAGCGCACGCAGCAAAGTAACCTCGTCAATGTATTCCAAATCACCGCCAACCGGCACCCCGCTTGCAATTCTTGAAACCTTGATACCCGTAGGCTTAATGAGCTTACTGATATACATAGCGGTTGTTTCTCCCTCAAGGCTTGAATTTGTAGCAATAATAACTTCTTTAACATCACCCTGAAGACGCGTAATAAGTTCTTTAAGTCTAATGTCGTTGGGGCCTATTCCGAGCATAGGTGAAATTGCGCCGTGCAGCACATGATATACGCCCTCAAAACGACCCGTCTTCTCGTATGCCGCAAGATCCCTTGGCGTTTCAACCACCATTATGGTCGACTGATCTCTCGAAGCATTAGAACATATAGGGCACGTTTCCCTATCTGTAAGATTGCAGCAACAACTGCAATATCTTACGTTACTGCGAGCCTCTATCATCGTGTTTGCAATACGCTCAACCTTTTCCCGGGGCATACCTATAATGTGAAAAGCAAGCCTCTGGGCAGATTTATTGCCGATTCCCGGCAACGATTCAAGCTCCTCTATCAGTTTGTTAATCTGGCCGCCATATAGATTCATTAGAACCCGAATCCTCCAAGACCGCCTGTCATCTTGCTCATGGTTGCCTGATTGGCCTCATCAACCTGCTTAAGTGCTTCGTTTACGGCAGCAACTATTAAATCCTGAAGCATTTCAACATCATCGGGATCAACTGCTTCCTTGTCCAAAAGAACACTCTTTATTTCCTTGGAACCGGTAACCGTAACGGTAACTGCACCACCGCCTGACTTTGCGGTAAACTCCTTGGTTTCCATTTCTTTCTGACTTTCTTCCATCTGACGCTGCATACGCTGCGCCTGTTTCATAAGATTAGCCATATTACGCGGCATTGCGCCACCGGGAAATCCACCTTTTTTAGCCATATAATAAATCCTCCTAATCTTCCGTTACTATTTCAACGCCCGGAAATTTTTCCGTTAAGTCACAGTAATCTGTTTCAAAACGAATCTCGTCTTTGGCAAGAACGAGACTGATTTCAACCTGCTTGCCCGAAAATCTTTCAATTGCCGCTTTAAGGTCTTCGTAGTTGTCGTTCGCATGCTCCTGCGTCGTCTCATTATTAGTTTCAAAATGCATGTAGCACTGAGGATTGCTAAACACAATCATTAAACTGCCATCGTTGGAAAGCGAAGGCTTTGCCCCTGTCAGAAACGAACTGTTGCGCGGCTCCAAAGATTCTTTTATGCGCCCCCAATTCTGCACAATGACCTTAATGTCCTCAGGCACGGACGCAGGCATTTTTGCCTTCTCTATCACCGGTTTTGCAGCCTCAGTCGGCTTTTTGGCATCCGATGTTACAACAACACCCTTCTCAAGTTGCTCTTCTATCTTCTGTATTCTTGGAACAATCGAGTCTTCCTTCAGCTCAGTTTTGGGATAACACAGCTTTATGATTGCAAGCTCCGTCAAAACACGTTTATCGTTGGCGTACCTGATCTGATTGGAAAGCTCGCTAAAAACTCTTACATAGCGGACTATCTGTTCAACGGTTGCAATTGACGCTTCCTCGCGCAAATGTTTCATTGCTTCGCCGGACATATCGTTAATAACCGAAACATCATCCGATGTTTTAGCCAAAAGAAGATTTCGAAGGTACCATGTAAGATCCGAAACAAACTGGGTAAGCTCGCGTCCTTCCATTATGGAATTTTCCAGAAGCTTAACCGCTCCCGATACATCACCGGCAATTATTGCACAGACAAGGCGACTGTAAACCTCACTGTCAACCGCACCCAAGACGTCCAAGACCATGCTATGCGTAAGACGCTTGCCAAAATTGAAAGCAATGCACTGGTCGAGAAGGCTTAACGCATCTCGAAGGGATCCGTCTGCCGTACGTGCCACATATGCTATTGCATCGTCATCGGCCTCAAGCCCCTCTATGGCAAGAAGTTCCTTTATGCGGGCCGAAATATCATTCACGCCTATTCGCTTAAAGTCATAGCGCTGACATCTGGAACGTATTGTAATCGGAAGTTTATGAACCTCTGTCGTTGCAAGTATAAAAACAACATAGCTCGGAGGCTCTTCAAGTGTTTTCAAAAGTGCATTGAACGCACCTATCGAAAGCATATGAACCTCATCGATTATATATACCTTAAAACGGCCCTCTGTAGGCGGATACTGAACTTCCTCAACGATTTGACGAATATTGTCAACACCGTTATTTGAAGCAGCATCTATTTCAATGACGTTCATGCTGGAACCCGACTGAATTGCCCTGCATGAAGCACACTCAAGACACGGATCCTCACCGTTGGGATTTTCACAGTTTATTGCCTTGGCAAACAGCTTTGCAACTGAGGTTTTACCGGTACCTCTCGTACCGCAAAACAAGTATGCATGGCCTATACGGTCTGACTTTATTTGGTTTTTTAAAGTAGTAACGATAGCGTCCTGGCCCTTAACATCTTCAAAACAATTAGGCCTGAACTTACGGTACATAGCGGTATAAGACATAAACTAAGCCTCGCTTTATATTCAAGTCTCAAGCAGACACTTACCAAAAATTATATCTTATTTCTAATATCTTTTAAACCCTTTCGGCAAATATAACTTATATAGTTTTTAAGCTTTTACTTTACATTGCAAACAAAAGGTACAGCAAATATCCCAGCAGGAAAAACATTCCGAGACACGCCATCATAAGTCCGTATGAAAGCGATCTTGTTATAATACCTCTTTGCAATATTCTTTCTTTTTGCTCTGCGGTGAGCTTCTTTTTGGCAACAGCCACATCACTCGACTTCTTAAACAACGTGTTATTTAACAGCCATGAAACGGCATCAACCAGCTTGTCAAACACCCCCGAAACCGCACCGAGCACTGCAGGCAATACATTAAGGAGCAAAGGTCTGTATATTTTTTCTTCTATATCGAGCCACTCGGGCCATCTGTTGCAATATCCGCAAGCCTTAACATCACGCAATATAAAGAAATATACAAGCGCACCGATTGCCATCGACTCAGCCGCAGCCAAAAATCCCGATGCCGAAAACACTTCACTGAACAGGTGCGTAACCGATTCGCCGTCTGCAAACGGTTTTACCCCGTATGAAGCAATATTTCCGGCAAAAATCGTCGGCAAAAATCCTATAGCCGGGATCACTAAAGCGGGTATCAGCATAGCAACTCTTTGCGCAGGCGAAATATATGCTTTCATTAGGTCATACTTATTTTGGACTTCGCCGTCTGCATTCTTCTGCACAAACAGGCACACAAAAATTTTAGCCATATACGCCATTGTAAGACCGCCGGTAATCACAAAAAGTACAATACATATCGTTGCCGGTACTTTTGCGTTTTCGGCGCACATATCCAAAGCTTCATGTAAAATCGTTTTTGAAACATATCCGTTTAGGCCGGGAACACCACCGATTCCAAGCGCCCCCACCAAAAACATAACCATAAGAAACGGCTTCTGACGACCGAATCCCCTAAGACCGTTTAAATCAAGTGTATGCGCATTCTGATAAACAACTCCCGCGCCAAAGAACAGCACAAGTTTCAACACGGAATGATTAATCATATGAATAAGTGCTCCGGTCATGCCTGCACTTACTGCCTCATTGCATATCGCAACTGCCGCAACGCCTGTAAGTATAAATCCAATCTGTGACACGGAAGAACATGCCAGAATTCTCTTTAGGTCTATTCCGAAGACTGCCAAAACCGCGCCCGTAACCATTGTGATTACGGCAACAGTCATTACTATCCAGCCGAAAGCAGCGGTCTTCATGACGCACATACATACAACAATAATCCCGTAAACGCCCGTTTTCGTGAGAATACCGGATAAAAGTGCAGATGCCGGTGCCGGTGCAATAGGATGCGCCTTCGGAAGCCATATATGCAACGGAAAAGCACCTGCTTTAGCTCCGAACCCGAACAACATACAGCCGGCCGCAGCGCACAGAAGCTTTCTGTTTTGCGCCTGCGCGCAGGCATTCTTTAACTCGCTTAGGTTAAGCGTGCCGGCAGCACGATTAAGCAAAAACAGCCCCATCAGCAACACCAGGCCGCCAATAACCGCAACCGCCATATACGTATCCGCAGCTCTTAAAGCGCTGTCGCTTTCTTCCTGGGCCACCCACACATACGACGCCATGGACATAAGTTCAAAAAACATAAACAGTGTAAGCAAATCTCCGGAAACAAAGACTCCCGCCGTACCGATAAAAGTAAGAATACTGAATATCAGGAAGCGTCTCTTATGTTCCCCGCGGCTTAAATATCTCGGTGCAAAAAGCGCCATCACCAGCCATGCCAGAACCGTTACACATAAATACACTGTTTTAAATTCATCCAATGCAAAAGAAAGTCTCATTTAGAACACCCCCTTTGCTACTTCGCCCGCAATCTCTATTAAGGGCTTCGGGAATAATCCAAAAGCTATTATAAGCACCGTAAACACCACAAGCGGAACTATCATTCTCCAGGAAGGATCACACTTCCTGCAAGCCTCACAGGATACCTCGCTTACACCTTCTTTAGGAACAGGGAAGAAAGCCTTAACGACAATTTCAAGCATATATACTGCCGTAAGTACCGCCGAAACTATTAAAACAGCAACCCCTGCAAGTGCAAATGCGCCGCCGTCCGAAACCGCTGCCGCGGCAAGATACCATTTCCCCACAAAACCGCACAATCCCGGAAATCCCATGACCGCGACTGCCGATATTGTAAAAATGCCAAAGGTGATCGGCATTTTTTTGCCTAAACCTTCTATCTCGTCAATATAGTTAAAACCCTTTTTGGTAATTACACATCCTATGCAAAAGAAAGCGCATATCTTCATAACCGCATGGAAAAGCATGTGAAGCAAAGAACCCTCCAGGCCGGCCTGACTCATAAGCGTAACGCCCAAAAGGATATATGAAAGATTCGAAATAGTTGAATATGCCAGACGGCGCTTAATGTGTCTTTCCTTAACAGCCATAATACTTCCGTAAAGAATCGTAATCATTGCGACACTCATTACGGTGTACTGTGCCCACGTATCTTTAACAATTTCAGTGCCAAAACTGTAATACGTAAGTCTGATAACGGCAAATGCACCTGACTTAACTACGGCAACCGCATGTAAAAGAGCGGTAACCGGCGTCGGTGCCACGCACGCACGCGGAAGCCATACATTTACCGGACATACCGCAGCCTTTACGCCAAATCCCATAAATCCAAGAACGTATATTAATCGTAATACATTTATGCGGCTTCCGATTGCATCCATATTCAAAACGCCGCCATATGTAAAGTCAATCGTATTGCCGTACACAATTATGAATATAAGTGATATAAAGCCAAATGCCGCACCGCCAAGCGAAAAGTACATGTATGTTCTTGTAGCCTTAACCGCTTCTTTTGTAAGTGAAAACAAAACCAACGGAATTGTAACAAGTGTCAGCATTTCATAGAAGATATACATTGTCATCATACTTTTTGCAAACGCTATTCCGAGTGTCACCCCGTATGTAACTATGTACATTGCAAAGAAAGTCTTTTCGGATATTTTACCCTTTCCGCTTTCATGCTCCATATATTCAAACGAATATAAAACGGCAAGAGGCCACAATACGGATATCATTCCGGCAAAAATCATTGATAATCCGTCCATGGCAAATGAAATATCGATTTTTTCAACAAACGCAAACACGTTTATCGAGGCCTCCGGCTTATTAAGCAGCAACGTCCACACCAGTGCGGTTGTAATAACCGTAACTGCCTCGGCCCACGCAAGCATGACTTTTCGATTATTCACTTTTGTAAGTGCAAGCAATATTCCGCCAACTATAGGCGTAAAAACCGCAATTGCCAAAAACAAAGGATTCATAGTTCCTCCAACGATTTACAATAATGCAACGATTCCGACTGCTGCCGATAAAGCTGTAAGTATCACTATCGGCACAATCATCTTCAACGAAATATCTTCACATTTTTCAAAAGAATTAACTGCATTCGCACCCGGCATAAACGCTCTCATTGCAACAGGCAGCAAATATCCTGCCGTAAGTAATGCCGATACCAACAGTATTACCGGTCCGATAACCGATAAAGCGGATAAACCCGACTCATCCAAAGCTCCTACGCATAAATACCACTTTGCTGCGAAACCGCCCATCGGTGGTATACCGATAAGTGACAGTGCATTCAGCAAAAAGCACCACATAAGCAAGGGATATCTTTTCCCGACGCCCGCAAAATCTTTTGTAGCTTTAAAGCCGGTTTTCTTTATCAAAGTACCGGCAATCAGAAACAGTGCGCATTTTGAAAAAGCATGTGATGCAAATTGAAGCATCGCTCCTTCAAAAGCGCTTACATTTAACACTCCCAAGCCGAAAAGTATATATGAAACCTGACTGACGGTTGAATATGCAAGCCTTCTTTTTAATAGAGGCTCTCGGTATGCCTGCATCGATCCCATAAACACTGTTATCAGTGCAAGTACAATCCATGTTGTCTGAACCCATGTGCCCCGCACAAAACCTGCGCCCGTCACATAGAAAATAACTCTCAATATACCAAGCACCCCGGCTTTTACTATCATGCCCGAGAGAACGGCACTCGCAGGTGATGGTGCTACCGGATGGGCAGTCGGAAGCCACGCATGCATAGGCCACATTCCGGCTTTCACGGAAAAGCCCAAAACCATCAGGAAAACCGCAACCGCCAAACGTGTTGAATTACCGGAAACAACGCTTTCATAAAGCATGGGATTTTGGCTGAATGTAAGACTTTCAAGTGCCGGATTCAAAATAAAGAACCCCATCAAAACAAGGTAAGCTCCCACAAACGAATATATCAGATATTTTATACCTGCCGATGTGGCATCTGCAGACTGTTCGTGCATAACAAGCGGAAATGATGTAAGTGTCATAAGCTCGTAACACATATAAAAAGTGAACAGATTAGACGCAAAACCCATCAATATAAGAACACTTCCCAACAGCAGATAGAAAACCGTATATCGTTTAACAGCCTTGTCACCCTTTAAATAGTCTGTGGCATAAATTCCTGAAGTTATCCACACGACAATCGTTAAAACGGCAAACAATACACCGATTGTGTCAATTCTGAACGAAATTGACAGCCGATCGTTAAGCGCTACCAGATTAATTTCTTCAAACAAATTGTCCAACGCGAAATTCAAGGCAATTCTCCTTTACGCAAAGGTATCAAGACCGATTTCTATATATCTTAAAATATGATCGGACCAAAGTCCGAGTACCATATTAAGTATCACAAACAAAACAACGGCGACGGCATATACCTTCTGTTCTTTAAAGGTACGCTTTTCAAATCCTTCTTTACCCTCGTACTTTTCATGCTCGGGACTGTAGATTCTGATAACCGTTCTCATGAAGTAAATGGCATTCAATATAGTGCTGACTGCAAGCACCAACATTGTAGGCAGCATCTTACCTGTATTAAGTACGGATGCTTCCATAAACAAAAGCTTGCTGATGAAACCTCCGAAAAGGGGAATGCCGACCATTGAAAGCGAACCTGCCGCAAAGCCTATGCCGGCGACTACGTTTCGATAGCCTGAGCCTTTAAGCGGTCCGAAATGTCTGGACCCGTCCGAAACGTCTGTAAGTCCGATTCCCGAGACAAACAACATTGACTTGGTAGCTGCATGAACCAGTATGTGGAACACCGCAGCAATCATTCCTGCCTGAGTGCCCAAACTTATGCCCAGGTAAATATAGCCAATCTGCGCAACCGATGAATAGGCTACCATTCGACGGATATCATCTTCCTTGATTGCACCGATACTTCCGACAATGATGCCTAAACATGCAAAAACAAATATTACGCTGAAAATTTTGGACTCCTTAACAACTTCAAAACCTATTACACGATAAATAATCTTAATAAGCAGGAATATATACCCCTTCGATACAAGACTCGAAAGAATAGCCGCACTTGAAACTGTTGAATATCCATATGCATCCGGCAACCACGAATGAAACGGAAACAGTGCACTCTTAATTGCAAGCCCGGCAACCATAAACGCAATCGTAACCGTTAAAGGCTCACGATACTGGCCGGTTGCCGAAAGTACCTGTACTGCATCATAAATATTACTCATCAGAAGGTGACCGGTAATATCGTATATCATGCACAAGCCCATCAAAAACAATCCCGACCCCACAAGGCTCATTATCATGTATCTTACAGCCGCTTCAACCGTTCGACCGTTCTGCCTTATCATTATCAGACCGCACGCCGAAATTGTATTTATTTCCACAAAAACGTATGCCGTAAAGAGGTCGTTAGTGTACACAAGCGCAATCAGTGAGCACAGCATCATATTTACAAGAATGTAGTAAAGATTATGCTTTGTTTCTTCTACCTCATCGAAAAGCTTTTTTCGGCCGCCGAGCATCGACAAAAACATTATCAGCGAAAAGAAAAAGCCCATAAAGCCTTCGAGCACGCCGCCCCTTACCTCATTACCGAAGGGAGCACCGAATTCACCCATCGAATATGTAAAGTTTCCGTTTTGCAGGCAATATATCATAACCGTCAGAGACATTGCTCCGACAACGCTTATCAATATAATGTTTACCCATTTTGCCGCGCGACGTTTAAGCATTGCACTCGACGAAGATGCCAGCAGGCACATCACGATTGAAAACAGCGGAAAGTTCTGCACAAAGTCCCTCATTGATTACAGTCCCTCCCTCTTTAAGCGTGCCGATATTTCATCCATGTCAAGAGTATGGTAACGCTTGTAAATCCTGACTGTAAGCGCCAAAAGAAGCGCCGTGACCGACACCGAAACAACAATTCCGGTAAGGACAAGTCCGCTGGGAATAGGGTTGATGTACGAATCCGGTTCTATGACTCCTCCGACGATAATGGGTGCAACTTTACCCCTTATATAACCTTTAAGCGCCAAAAACAAATACAGCGCAGTATCCATAATATTCAATCCGATAATCTTTTTAATAAGATTCTTGTGAAGTAAAAGATTAGAAAATCCGATTGCAAAAATAATAACCGCAATCGCTTCAGCGTAATTGTTCAAAAGATTAGGTCCAAACATGCTTTAGTGTCTCCCTTTTCTAAACATTACATAGAACGTGTACATTGTACATGCAACAACACAGCCTACGGCAATGTTAAGCGGTAAAATGAGTCCACCGCTAAGAATGTGCCCCGGAATTCCCTTTGGAATATGATTATCAAGTCCGTTTGCTCCGCAGAAAAATGCATAACACTTTATCAAAGCGTAAAAGGCCAGTGCAATGAAGCTTACCCACTTATAAACCTTTTCCGTAAAAAACCGCTCTGTCTTTTCAAAGCCGAACGCATTAAGGTAAAGAATAAGTCCCGCACCTATAATTGCTCCGCCGGAAAATCCTCCGCCCGGCGACAGATGTCCGTTTAAAATAACATATATTCCGAACACGAAGATAATCGGTACAAGTATCAATGACACCTTTTGAAGAATCGTATCGTGTCTCGGGGTAAAAATTTTGTCCTGCTCCTCGGCTTCACCGATTGTTTCGGTAATCATCGTGTCATCGGGATTTCGCTTCTTTTTATCGAGTCTTAACAGAACCGTAACCGTTATTGCAGCCACAAACAAAACATGCGACTCACCCAGCGTATCAAAAGCACGATAATCAAGAATCATTCCGGCAACAATATTTGTTGCACCCGTTTCTTCCAAACCGTCCCTAATATACCTTTCCATTACCTCGTTATCCGCAGGATTGTCGGTAGCACCCGTTACAGGCATATAACTTACGGTAAGCACCAAAACAAGGCTAAAGAAAATCGTAAAGCAGATTGCGATTATTGTGTACAAACGCTTAAAATTAGTAACATTAAAGGCCCTCTCTGTCTTACGCGTCTGTGTTTCGCTCTTAAACATGGAGTGAATACGATTCAATGTCACAAAAAACAATACACTTGTGATTCCGGCTCCGACAGCAGCCTCGGTAATTGCCAAATCCGGTGATTCAAGCAGCATCCAGATTACAGACATTACAAGACTGTAGCCCATAAAAATCAGCACCGAATTCAAAAGCTTTTTGGAAAAAGTAACTGCTATGGCACACACCAGCAGAAAAGTTAACAAGACACATTTGAATACTGTCATTTATCGTCCTCCCTGCCTTCCATAAGTTTCAAGGATTCTTCCTTGTCGTAAATTTTTACATGCTTGTCAATATCTTCCTCGGTATCAATGACGAGTCTTGATATAAGGTGCGACGAAACCGGCGATGCAAACCAGAAGAACACCAGCACCAAAATAAATTTAAGGCTTCCGAAATCCCATCCGTTAATAATTACGGCTCCGATAATTGTAAAAGCAAGTCCGAGGGTATCACCGGTTCCCGCAAAATGCATTCTGTTAAGTATAAATTTGAATTTAAACACACCGAGTATTTCCAACGAAAAAACAATAACTCCGCATGAAATAAAGAGGATTCCCAAAATAAGTCTTATAAGATTAAGCGTTTCCATTATTCTTATTCTCCTCCTCACGTTTCTTTTTGCGTGCCATGTAAGCGCCAAAATAAACCTTGCACAAAACAATAACCGCAAGGAAAGATATCATGGCATAAACAAGACATATGTCTCCCAGATAGCTTTCCCGTAACTTTACGGCCAATACCGCAATCATTGCCATAATAATCGTCCCCATCATATTGCAGGCAACTACACGATCGGCAGATCTTGGCCCAATAACCGCACGCACCAGGCAAAGTATTGCGATTATACCTAAAATTACCAGTACCACTACAGAAAAAGAATCATATATATTCCAAAACTTCTCTATCGTCATTTATTTATTCCCTCCTCAAGTTTCAGGAGTTTTTGCTCAAAAACCGTATTGTTCAACCCCTTGGCAAGTTCCCTGTCCACACAATGCACCGTAAGTGTCTGTCCTTCAAGATTCGTGGTAATAGTCCCGGGCGTCAGTGTAATCGAATTTGCCAATACCATCCTTGCCGTCTTTGTGGAAAGCTTAGTGTCAAAAGTCACAATAACCGCCGTTCTAAGTGTTTTTTTGATAAAAAACTTTTCAAAAAGAACGAGATTAGCCTTAACAATCTCGACTATAAGCACTCCGATATATGCAACAATGAGACCGATCTTTTTAATAATGAAAATATCCTTCTTAACAGAGTAGTCCATAAATTTGCACGCAAAAAAATAAACTGCTCCGGATACAACGAGACCAAAAGCAGCGATTTCAAATGTAAGTGCCTGATTAAAAATTATCCAACATACAAAAATAAGTAAGAACATAAGCCCCTCCTAACCTTGTAATGATACTACTATCATGTTAACAGATTCAAAGCAATAGTATAAATTGACAAAAAAAGCATTTCCGGCATACAAGATATTGATTATTCACAAAGAAATGTTTTCGGATTGACAGTTTATCCGCGAAAGCCTATAATTACAAAGTCGCACATGATAAGGAGTCGTATCGAAGCGGTCATAACGGGGCGCACTCGAAATGCGTTTGCCCTTTTGGGCACGAGGGTTCGAATCCCTCCGACTCCGCGATATTAAAGGGTCCAGACAATTGTCTGAACCCTTTTTGTATCTTTCATATCTTTCCTTTAAAAATATCTTCTATACGAATCCACTCAATAACCGGGGCGCAAATGGTTCCTTTTTTTCCTTTATATATTGCGCATGAATAATAATATCCATTTTCAGTGGCAACATTAAATAATTTACAGCCTTCTGAGTGGGCACTGCCGCTTAAACATATATTGCCGTTTTTATCTACGACCGAAAACGTTTCCGCTCCTATACCGATACCACGTCCGTCACATTTCATATAGCTTTCTTTAAGTGTCCATATTCTGGTGCATTCGTTGTTTAACATCGATTCGGGAACATTCAGTAAATATGATACTTCTTCTTCCCCGAAAAAACGCCTTATAAAGGATTCATTGAATCGCCCGCTTTGCTCAACATCACATCCGATCACAGCCTTCGCAAACGCGCACATAGCGCGCTTTCCGGAATGTGACAGGTTAAAATAATATCCGTTCTGAGCGGCAAAAGAAGGCTTCCCCGCAGCGTTTAAAACGATTTTTTGCTCTTCGCGGTTGATTTCATTGCGATTGCAAGCATATTCAAACAGTATCCCTGCTGCAAGCGACCTCAATTTGTCGTCCAAAAGCTTTATTTTTTCAACCTTTTCGCGTCTAAACTTTGAAACATAATCCATCCCCCGGGAAAACATATCCGGATTTTCCAACGATGTTATGTCAGTAATATATATTTGAAAATTCATAACTATTTGTATGCCTCTTTGTTATTTTAACACGTTTTATGCATAATTATTAATAATTCGCTATTTTTTTAATGATACTGTCATCATGGTATCATCATTTTATTATAGGGGAAAGTGTATGAACAACAATGGTCTTGTCTATACCAGTGATAATTGTATCGGTTGTAATAAATGCATAAAAGGATGTCCCGTAATCGGTTCAAACATTGCTGAAGTCACCGACAAAGGTGCCCGCATCGTTGTTGATGGTGAAAAATGCATCCACTGCGGCAAATGTATCAAAAACTGTGAGCATGGTGCCAGACACTATAGGGATGATATGTTCGATCTCACGGAAGCGTTAAGAAAGGGCGAAGATATCGACCTTTTAATCGCACCGTCTTTCTTTTTTAACTATGAAACAAATGCCCACAATATAATCGGTTTCTTAAGAACGATGGGCTTTTCACACATATATAATATATCATTCGGTGCAAACATCACTACATGGGCATATATAAAGTATCTTAAGGAAACAGGCCGCATCGGAATGATTTCTTCCGCATGCCCCACAGTAGTTGATTATGTTGAAAAGTTCATGCCCGAGCTTATTGACTATCTGATGCCTATTCAAAGTCCGGTTCACTGTTTCAGAACTTATCTTGAAAAGAAAGTTAACCATCCCGGCAAAAAGTATGCCTTTCTGTGTCCGTGTCTTGGAAAGCACGACGAATATTCTTCTTTTCCCGACGGTTCCAAGATTGATTACACGATAACATACACTAAATGTATGCAGTACCTTTCGGACAATCATATAGATGTTAATAACTTCTACGGCGACTGCGATGAAATTAAACGACCCGCGCTTGGAGCATTTTACCCCATACCCGGTGGTTTAAAAACAAATATGCGCATGTTTATAAACGACGATGCCTATATCAAACAGATTGAGGGGCAAAACGACGTTTATCCCTTCTTGAAAAGCTACGCAAACCGTATAAGACGCAACGGTGAGTGTCCGTTCTTTGTTGATATTCTTAACTGCGCAGGCGGATGTACGGAAGGTGTTGCTTCCACACGTACATTTGATGACGTCGAAGACCTTACCTTGAAATTGTATAATTCCAAGCGAAGTGAAACCCTCTGCTATCCCGGTTCACCGTTTGACTTGTCATTAAGTCCGGATGAACGTTTTGCAAAACTCGATGCTACCTTTAGCGATTGTGGACTTGAATATACTGACTTTTCGCGTTCCTTTAACCGCGACTCCACATTGGGTAAAGAATCTTTAAGCCCCGAAATCATAGAAGCCATGTTTAAAAAGCTTCGCAAAAACACCCCTGAATCCCGCAACATCAACTGCACTTCATGCGGTTATTCGTGCTGTCATGATATGGCAATAGCCATTGCACACGGTTACAACAAACCGGAAAACTGCGTCCACTACGTGCGTGACATGCTCGAAAAAGAAAGAACCTCTCTTGAAAACCTGTTAGGGCAGATGTACGTTGGTCAGGGCGGTGTTCTCGATCCGCAGAATCTGGACTCTGAATACATCGTCGAAATGCTTTCAAAATCAATTGACGAAATTGAACGCGCCAAAGAACAGGCCTTCAACGATGTACAATCCAAATCGCAGTTCTTTGCAAGCATGACCCATGAATTGCGCACTCCGCTTAATGCTATTTTGAATATGACCGATTCGTTCAAGGAAACTCTTCCGGAAAACATAAATTCGACGGAACTGGACAACATTAAATCAGCAGGGATTTCGCTGCTTGACACTATTAATGAACTTCTCGACATGTCCAAACTTGAAACCGGTAACTTTACGATTATTGAAGCGGATTATCAGATAATGCCACTCGTAAACGATGTTGCAAACATCATCCGTTTCAGGGTAGCCGAAAGCAAGCTGCACTTTACATTACTTGCAGATCCTTCTCTTCCCGCAACACTCATAGGCGATGCCAAGCGTATACGCCAAATACTCATCAATCTTTTGGGCAATGCGGTTAAGTATACCCGTAAAGGTGATGTTTCGCTTCGCATCACGTGGGATAAGGACGAAAAACATCCTACAATTATTTTCGACGTTATCGACACCGGTATCGGCATAAAAGAAGAAGATATTCCGTTCCTGTTCAACGCTTACCAGCAGGTTGATGAGGCTAAGAATCATCACATAGAGGGAACCGGGCTCGGCCTTTCCATCGTAAAAGCTTTGGTAGAGCAAATGGGTGCTGAAATAACCGTAAACAGTGTGTATGGTCAGGGATCGACCTTTACGGTTTCCTTACCTCAGCGAATCACAAAATACGTACCTGTTTCAGCCACAAAATTCAATCCCATTGAGAAGGATATTCAAAGTACATTTACGAAATACTCCATGCCGCGTGTAAACATTCTGATTGTAGATGATATGAGTGTTAACCAACGTGTGACTTCAACGTTTTTGGAAAAATATCAGGCTACGATTTCTTTTGCATCAAGTGGCCCCGAAGCTCTTGAGATGTGTGCAAAGGAAAACTACGATTTGATTCTTTTGGACTATCAGATGCCCGGCATGAATGGTATCGAAGTACTGGAGAAATTAAGAGTGTGCAAATATCCTTCAAGCAATGCAGCCGTTCTTATCATGTCTGCCGAGGATGAAAATACACTCGAAAAGTTCATGAAAGACAATCTTTTGCAAGGTTACCTCACAAAACCGATTTCCAGAGAACCTCTTGAAAAAGCTTTGTTGAAAGTTCTTCCTCCGGAAAAGATTGTTACAGTCAAAGACGATATATTGCCACCTCAAGGTGCCTTCACTGCAGACGTTCAAGCCGAGGACTACGAAAAATACCTCGACGACGCATGTATCGTCGAACGTGTTGCACGTGCAAAGCGGGAATCCCAGATACTCCATATGGCCATCTCACACAGATATGCCGTCCAAACAAAGAATTACGTGTTTGTCGACGGAAATGCCTCATTTATGGATGCACAACTTGAAATTCTCAGAAACGTATAGAAAGGTTTTAGGCTTTAATGAAAAAAACCGGTCTTTATAAAAGAATGCTGGAAATAGCGATTATTCCCGTACTTACGATTGGCATCGTTATTACCTGCTTTTGCTACATAAGATTCAGAAACACCATTTATGCAAGAACCCGCAATGAAATGCGTAACATTGCCTATGAAGTCCAGTTTTCATACGAACTTGCCTACAAAGGCGATTACTCGCTTGTAAAGGGATCTGACAACAAATACGATCTATACAAGGGCGACGCCGAAATTACCGCGGACTATTCGATTATCGACAGGCTGGCGTCAATCCATGACACGGATATTTCCCTTCTTTACAAGGATATGCGTATTCATACAACATTTAAAACAGATTCGGGAAAACGACTTGCCGGTGTATATGCAAACGCCGAAACTACCGCAACGGTCATTAATAATGCCGCGGAAGCATACTACGAAAATGTACCCATAATAGATAAAAACTACCTCGTTCTTTATCTCCCGCTCAAAAATTCAGACGGTTCGGTCATCGGTATGCTGGAGATTGCCAAAGAGACTTCCGAAATAAAGAAAACCGTATGGATAGCCATCTGGCCCATACTTTTACTGGCTATACTCGGTGTGGGAATTGCACTGTTCTTTACCTACAGAACCACACATGATATCACGGCAGTATTGAAAAAGTTACAGTTGTTCCTTAACAAAGTTGCCGGCGGAAACCTGTCAACAGAAATTGATTCGGAACTGCTAAAGCGTGATGATGAACTTGGCGAAATCACAAAATCTTCTGTCGCAATGCAAAAAAGCATTCGTTCATACGTAGAAACGGATCCGTTAACGCAACTTGGCAACCGACGCTTTATACATCAATCACTTGCAAAAATTATGGACCGACACGAGGAAACCGGTGTTCCGTTCTCACTTGCCATATGCGATATTGACTTTTTCAAAAAGGTTAACGATACATACGGTCACAATGCAGGCGATGAAGTCCTTAAGGCTGTTGCCAACATATTAAAACGCGGTGCCGCAGGACGCGGGTTTGCAGGCCGCTGGGGCGGCGAGGAGTTTATCATTGTATTTGACAAGTTTGACCTGAAAAGATCTGCAGAAGCCCTAGCGGAAATTCTTAACGAAATCCGCGCAATGGTTGTTTATACGGAAGGTTATACCATTCAAGTTACCATGACGATGGGTGTCGTTGAAGGCTTTAAAACATCTGTTGAGCCGCTCGTTGAATCTGCCGATGCACGTCTTTATTACGGCAAGCAGAACGGTCGTAACCAAATAGTAACCGAATTACCTGCCGAATGGCTTAAGGAAAATAAATAGTAACAGTAAATGAAAAGGCGCGCGACCGTTATGGTCACGCGCCTTTAATAAAATTCTATTTCACAATTTCAACAGCCTTCTGAAATGCTGCCATTACTTTTTCAAATTTCAAATAACTGTCATAAGCCTTATTAAAATACTGCAACGCTTCTTCCCGATTTCCGCAATCCTTGGCATGCCAGGATTCAACCGCATACTTGTGAATTTCGGCGTGAGCATCGTACAGCAATCTGAATTCACGGAGTCGACCGTATTTGGTGTTACTGTTAGCCTCCAACCATTTGCCAAGCTTACAGCCCTTGGGATTATTAACCTGCTCAAGCTTTAAATCTTCAAAGCCGGCAAGATTGTTGTATAATCGCCATGTAAAAATCAAATGGTCTATATGGAAAATCTTAAGCCACTCAGCAACCGAAAGATCTGTGCCGCCACGTGCCAAATCGCTTCGTGTCTTATCGACATTTCGTGAAATCTTGTACAAATGCTCTCCCGTTGAGACACATTCGCGTGACAAAACATCATAACTGTCACCGATAGAATCAATTGCAGCCACGAAATTTTCTGTAAGGGCTGTTTGCGTATTTATCTCGGAATATATATCATCAACAGATTTTTTAATAGCCACAAGCTCGCTGTTCATGTTATCGAGATAATCTATAGAATGGTGAACGCTTTCGTTGCCGGCCTTAAGTGAATTTGTGGTCTTTGAAATTGAACTGGAAAGATTATCGATACCTTCCATAAGTTCATCAACATATTTAACAACCGTTTCGGCAGAGGATGTTGTATTGGCCGACAAATCTTTTATCTGCCCTGCTACAACCGCAAAACTGCGACCGGCATCCCCGGCACGTGCTGCTTCTATCGAAGCGTTAAGTGCCAAAAGACCGGATTTGGAAGCAATTTTCTTTACCATATCAATAATCTCGGTAATCTTTATTGCCTTTTCCCTGAAAGCCTCTATCTGATTGTTAATGTCAAGAACCTCGCCCGTTGATGCATCTACGGTTACGGCACTGTCATTCATATCTTTCATGATACGATTGGCCGTATCCATCACTGTATGAGTATTATCCTGAATACTCATAATGGAATTCTGAATATTCATAGTAGTTTCGCCAAGCTCCTTGCTGGCACCACGCATATCAGAAATTGCCACCGATTGTGAATTGACCTGCTCAATCATATCCTTCACGCATGAACTGTCACCGATTACAGACATCGAATCGTTCAATCTTAATGTAACGGCATTATTTGATTTCTCAAACGAAGCAATCAATCGGTTAAAAGTTTTAGCTATCTCAGGATTTTTAAATTCACTCTCATCCGCCTTTGCGAAATTTCCTTCAATCGCACTGTTCATTAATTCAATAATTTTTTGTTCGTCACCCGGAAAATTCCCCATGTTTTCCTTTTTTCCAAACATACCTTTTCTCCTTTAGCTACTTAAAGCCTGTGGTCATGCCGAGATGTTTTCGAGACATGCCTTTGTATTATCAGCTGCGCTTACTTTGCCGCAGTAGTTTTCTTTGTTGATGAAGCCTTTTTGGCTGTCGAAGCGGTAGCCTTCTTGGCTGTCGATGACGTTGTCTTTTTAGCGGTCGATGACGTTGTCTTCTTGGCTGTTGACGACGTTGCCTTTTTGGCTGTTGACGACGTTGTCTTTTTGGCTGACGATGACGTTGTCTTCTTAGAAGACGAGGAAGTCTTTTTACCGGAAGTCTTCTTTTCGTCCTCCTTTTCATCATCATCGGCAGAAACATCCAGGAGGCCGCCAAGCAGACTCGTAATATTTATATCCTGACTGCCGCCACCCAATAAGCTTCCTAAAAGACCCGATGTCGAAGATGCCTGTGCAGGCTTAGGCTTGCTTTCTGTTTTGCCATCCTTCTTGCCTGCAAGAAGACTTGTAATAAGCGGAGCCGCTGCAGTAATGATTTTTGTAACCTGTTCTGTTGAAAGACCTGTCTTCTTTGCCGCTTTCTTACCGGCGGTTTTCTTGTCATCACCACTGAGAAGCGCCGGCAATGCTGCCGTCAAAACGCCGGTAACATCTGCCTTAGATGCACCGGACTCTTCACTAACCTCATTAACGTTATTTGAAACAAGTAATGCTGACATAATCTGTGATAAATCCATAACAAACTCTCCTTTCAAAAGCCTTTCATAAACCCGCCAAGCATATGTAAGCGCTTTCTTAATATACTTAATTATGCCTTATCCTGAACAACAAATCAATCCTTTTTGCCTATAACTTTCTTGTGAAAACAGCCGATATATAATACAATGGTATTAGTTGCTGAGGCACAAACCATATAAAGACTTATAGGAGAAATTATCATGGCAGAATCAAAAGAAAAGAAATTAACTCCCGCCAGCGAAGACAAAAAAGCCGGCACTTCAGCACCCAAGAAGGTTGCTGCAAAGCCCGTAGGTAATGCAAGCGCATTACGTGCAGGCGCTATTATTTTATGGGTTTTGGCTATCGCTTGCGAATTGTTCGGAATCCTTATGTTAGCAGGTAAGGTAACCATCACATTCATGAACACGCTTTACTGTGTAATCGCAGTTCTTGTTCTTGACTTAATCTTCGTTATCATCGGTTCCCTTCTCTGGAAAAAGGCTAACCACATCAAACCCGCTTCCAAAAAGAACAAAGTTAAGTTCTTCCTGTGGAACAACATGGGCGTTATCGCATGCATTATCGCATTCCTGCCCTACATCATCATCATTCTTAAAGACAAGGACAATTTTGATCCCAAGTCCAAGAAGATTGCCGCAATTGCTGCAATTGTCGCTTTAGTAATCGGTGGATTAACAAGCGTTGACTACAACCCCATTTCTTCAGAAGAATTAACCGCTGCAGAGCAGGCTATTTCCGGCACTGTTTACTATTCACAGTTCGGTAAGGTTTACCACACTCACGAAGATTGCGGGCATATCAATAACAGCGACCAGGTATACTACGGTTCCGTAGAGGAAGCTGTTGCTGCAGGCCGTACCCGTCTTTGCAACACATGTGCCAATAAAGATGGCATTAATACCGAGAACATCAAAACAACCGACGACTAAACATTAACGGTTAACATGGGCCATTCCGCAAGGGATGGCCTTGTTTTTTTTAAATCAGGTCAATGTGTAAAATTCTTTTTGTGCTATAATCGAATATGTAAATGCGGTATGCCGGTCAGGCAGCCGAAACATTGCTCTTTGCCTTCAAAACAGGCAGAATGGAGACTAGTGTGAAAAATAGATTTTTCACACCGCACTATTTGTGTCACCCACAAGGGGGTGCACTGCATAGTGCGCTCCGGATTTCACAAGTGAAATGGAGACTATATGGACTACTCATTTATTTCTCAAGGTAATTACAACACTCTTCTGGGTATGAACGGCGGATGCCCTGAAAGTCCCGATGGCAAACGCTTAATCTATGCTCGCAAAAACACACTGACAGCGCCCGAAACCGAAGTGTGGATTTGCAATACAGACCTTACAAATCATCGCAAAATAGCAGACGTTTCAAGCGGTAACCATAACGGTCCTTCCGCAACCTTCATCGACAATTCCACTGTTGTTTTCCGTGACGGACGCGACAAACACAGTTTTTTCAGAATTATGGATGTAGATACCATGGTCGAAAAATACAGCATTTTTGCCAAAGAAAGTCACTGTGCCGAAGGTGATCTTTACCCCTTCTCCATCTCCGAAAACTTTTTAGGCTGGAACCCGGATTATCCGGAAATTGATAAGTGCGGTATTTACGTTCTTAACGTTAAAACCAGTAAAATTGACTTTATAGTATCCGAGCAGGAGCTTACGGCGTTGGTGGAAGGTCATGGAATGCATACCGATGAATGGACAGGCCAGGTGAGCCACGTGCAGCTAAGTCCGTCAGGTGATGCTGTTATGATGCGCGTAAGCGTTCAGGATTGTCCCGTTTTCGGCGCACTTGCCTGCTTTGACATGAAAACTCGCGAATCTCACATCATACCCGATAAACCCGTTCATCAGTTATGGTTTGATAATGATACATATATGGCAACACGCCAGTTCAACCAGGGACGTCACATTGAAATGGAGACCAGCTACATTGCAAGATTTTCCAAAGACGGCGAGGAATTGGAAGTTTTAGGCGGCATTGGTAACCATATTGACGGAAGCCCCGACAGAAAATTTTTCGCCGGAGACCGCTGTTATCCCGACTTTGCCCCCGACGTATACTTATACAAGCGCGGATGCAAAGAGCCTATTGCAACATTTGAAATCCCCGATGTTGAAGACACCATTTGGAAGCTTAAAGTTCACCCGAATCCTTCTTTTTCCAGAGACGGCAAGCGCCTCTACTATAACCGAATTCGTGAAGACGGCGGTAGCGATGCCGTATTTGTTGATATTTCCAAATATGTTGAATAGATTGATAAAGCTAAAAAGGGTTCAGTCTTCTTGACTGAACCCTTTTAATGTTGCCAATAATGATTATAATGTTTCGGCCGTTCGGCCACCAAAACGCGCCAAATACAAATATTTGAGTGCGTTAAAAGAAATGTTTCCACTGCATTCAAGGTGATTCTCCTGCCCCGTTATATGCAATATCAGAAGATTGCGCTGATTAATCGCAATTCCCTCAAGCTTTTCAAACGGGATAAGAAGCTTACCTATTTCAAGCCGGTCTGCAAACCCTTTAACAGTAGTGGCTTCGGTACTTATCACTTCATGATTCTTGCCAATTGTCTCGCACTCAACCGAATCTTCAAAAAGAAGCTTTCCGTTGGATTCACCTGCAAGCCTTTCAAGCTCGCTTCGCTGGCCTGCATCAGCCTCAGCTACGGATATCGCTCCATCTTCAGAGGAAAGATATCCGTACTCATCGTACTCGGCGTCATAACCGCATGCGCAGCTTACGCGTTCCCGAAACGACTTAAGTGTACCGAACATATGACACTTCGGGCACATAAACAAGGTAGATTCGATACCCTCTGCTTTATTCTTTCCCTTAAAAGCTACCCGCTCCTTAGACTGCTCTTCGTAAGCATCCACGTAAAGATCTTTAACAATTGCTTCGTAAACTTCGCTTTCAGACATTTGAGCCAATTTCTCGAGTGAATATATACCCGCTACCTGACCGGTAATACGGCCTTTGCGGATTCCCTTACCCCAACGAGGTGTCGAAAGATATCCGCCCACAAAACGATACGTTACCAGAGTGCCACCGCAAGACTTGGCAAGCTTGCCGGTAACCTCCGGTATCGGACATGTTACACCGTTAAAAGAACGGTTGCCCTCAGGAAACATTGCAACACTGATACCGCTTTTTATATTAGCCAAAATATTGCGAACGGTCGACAACCCCTGCTTACCCTTAAAATGCAGAATAGGGTCAAAATAGCGTCTCACGAGCTTGCCGCCAAAACCCATCCGGGCAATTTTCTCGGTTGCCACAAACTTAATGTGATTGCGCGCGGCAAGACCCAAAAAAATGCAGTCCACATCGGTATTATGGTTAGAAAGCACCAGACACGGTCCGTCAACCTTCGGGATAAGCTCATAACGATACTTGAATATTGCCTTGATAAAAGGCTTTACAAGCCATCGCAAAAACATGTACATATTTAATTGTCTTTTAGGAAGTATAATCTTCTTTTTTTCGGACATTCAATTAACCTTTATTTTTCTTTTTACGGAAAATGACGTCTCTGTATTGTAATACCACAATAAGCCCAAACAGCACAGCAAGAATTCCAAGACACACATACGAATGTGCCATGCTGCGAGGCACAAAGCCCAGCATCAAAAGCATCGGTGCTCCCAACACTATCGACCAGAGATTCTGGTAAATAAGATTGTGGGAAGTAGGTGTTTCATAAAGAGGATCGATTTCTCTCAAGAGGATAATACCTGTTGATGCGGTACCTGTAAGCATTCCGTACATTGCCAAAAACATCTGATCGGAATACTCGGGGAATAGGTGCTTGCAAACCTTAAGTACATACCAATATGTAACCAAAGCACCCACAACACAAACAATAAGCAGCGGAATCCAGAATTCCTTGTGTTTAAATGCGGAAAGATCGATGGCTGCAATAGATGCTACAACCATAATATCAAACATAAGACCGCTGATACGGTTAAGCATAAAATTATTGGTATACTCTCTGTGCATTATTCCTTTTGCGCGAAGCTTGTTGCCAATAGATTTGAAAAGAATCGTCCACGCAACACCTACCAGGAAGTTAAAGCCCCATAACAGCGGATTAATGGTTCCCATTGCGAATCCGCCTATAGGTAAAAGAACATATTTGTAAAGAGCCCACATTGAAAAATATGTGACTGCATATGTTAAAAATACAAGTCCGAACTGAACTGTAAGTTTATCCATTGACTCAGAAATCGGAATTTCATTATCGCCGCAGTAATCCTCAATTGTGAGTCTGTCCTCAACTTCCGAATCACTCAACATATACTTACCTTTAACACGGTTAAGATAAATGATACCGCCCACGCAGGCACTCACAAATCCCATTGCGGCAATCGTAAGACCGTAACTTGCGCCATATGAAAAACCATACTGACTCTCATAAGTATTTCCCCAGTTAAAAGCCTGTCCGGGGCCCTGACCATATCCCATCGGTAACAATATACCTCCGGATGCAAAGCTTCCGATAAGATAGTAAAGAATTATTGTAATTGAGAGACCTAATACTGCCTGAATAAGATACCCGCCAACCGTCACCGTTGATGTATTGAAGACGTCCTTCTTTACCTTGGGACCGTCCAAATGGCGCCACGACAATGCGATGAATCCAAGGCCCAAACCGTGATAAGTCAATGCTTCAAGTGTCATAAGATTAAACATTGACTCGCCAAATATCCTCTTGTAAATTGCATCGGCAATGAGTGCCAAAAAGCCGCCCAATACAGCGCTGGGTAATAAAGATTTTCTGAAGAACTTAATCTTGCGACGTAAAATATTTGCCAGGAGCATAGCTCCAAACAAAATGGCAAGTGTGATAATAAACGACCACACCTCCACGTCCCAAAAGCTGAAACCGCTTGTCATAACCTAAACCTCCATACTCAAATTTCTTGCCTCGGTAACTTTGATAATACTCCATAGTTATGAAATTATTCTATCATAACTGTTTGAAAACACAACAAAAATACTTTTGCAAATAATACACGAAATACCGATTGTATTGTTTTTTTTTGAAGCACTCAAAGCCGGAAAGACAAAAGAAGCGTCCCCGATATATCGGTCACGGGGACGCTCCTTGCAAAATTATCGATTTTTAAATTTGTAGTATTCGTTTACCAAACTCAGGTAGCCCAAATTTTTCAAGTGCTCATACGTTATCGCATAATTACCCTTATAGTGGCGGCCACTGTATATATATCGGAGTTCACTCACAAAATACTCGTCAATTTCGTGAAGCCCCGCATCGGATGTAAGTACCGGGAAAAACCATCTGCTCCATGTAAAATCGTACTCTTCATCAAGATCGTAGAACTTTCGGTTAAACACACGTATTACAACTGCTGCCGCATGGTCAAAATCAACGCCTTTCTTGAGGCGCCATCTGTATAAGGCTCTGCACTTTCGCCTGATTTTTGCCTTAATCTTTGCAATCGTAACGTCCGACAAATCTATCTTCCCGTCCTGATACGAAAACCCCAGAAACTCCCAGGATTCACGGGGATTTGTAAACATTACCTTATCGGGATTTATCTCAAGCCCCAGTTTTACAATCCATTCGTTTATAATCTTAAAACAATCATCTCGTTCTTTTTCGCTTTCAGTAAAAACTATAATGTCATCGGAATAGCGAAAATACGGCACACCCATTCTTTCAAATTCACGATCGAGCGGTAACAGATAAATGTTGGCCATAAACGCAGAAATCGGTACACCTGCCATCGCTCCGCGTTCCTGCGCAACAACTTCTCCGTTAACTACTGCCCTGTTAACAGACAATATATCCGTTAAAAAGTATACAAGCGGTTCATCGTCGGTAATAACATCACGAATTGCCTTAACCATGCCCTCTGTCGGCATTGAATTAAAATAATTGTGAATATCCGCTTTAAGGGCATAGCAATCGCCGAGATTGGGAATCGTCAGCACCTTTTCAATTGCATCCTTAACCGTCACATTTCGGCGAAAAGAAAAGCAGTTATCGCACAGTTTATCGTCATATCTGTACAATAACCACGTAAGAAGCTTAAGCACCCATGTCTCAGCATCGGGAAATGTGTATACCACACGTTTCTTTTTGGTTCCGCTTTTATTGATTACACGCCTCGAAGGATATGAGAACCCATGATTGGGTTCACTAAGTTTCCCGGTCACTTTCAAATATTCTTTGGACTCTATAAACTTATCCAATACCTCAAACTCGCGGTTTGACATATGGCTGTGATGTGATTTATATTCGCGAAATTCAAGCCAGGCCGCTTCATCTGAAAGTCTTTCAAGTAAACTCATACTTCTCCGTAAAAAGAAAAGTAAGCGATTAATAACATAGTGCCTACCAAATAAATAGAGGATGGTTTATAATCCCATCCCCTTCAATCATTTCTGTGAACATTCATCTTTAACCCTTCTCGACCATGGCATTAAATCATCCAGAAGTTCAGGATGGTTTC
>JAZLHV010000047.1:0-37868 GCA_045617045.1 Lachnospiraceae bacterium | reverse complement strand
ACAAAAATACTAAATAAACCAGAGGGGAGAGGTTATTGTGGTCGGCCACAATAACCTGTCCCCTCTGGTTGCCTCTGGTTGTCCTTTGGCAATTACTTTTTATGTTCTGTATGCAAAAGAAGATGCGACATATGTCCGCATGGCTCTTTCAAAAATTCCTTGTACAGATTTTGAACATCTGTGTTCTCGTGTGAAAATCTGGTTATTGCACCATCGTCCAAGTTCCTTAAAACTTTGCTTCGTGTAAGTGAAAGCTCTTCACCGTCTCTTATCGGCTGACCGCCGCCGCCCACGCAACCACCGGGGCAAGCCATTACTTCCACGAAATCGTAGTGTACATCTCCGCGTTCCAAAGCATCAATAAGCTTTCGTGCCTTGCCCAGAGAATTTACAACCGCAGCCTTTACTTCTTTTCCCGCTATTGTTACCGCAGCTTCTTTCCAGTCGGCCTCATACATATCGCTTCGCACAACCTTAAAAGCATCAGCATCCGGATTTTTGCCTTCCAAAACGTAATAAGCGGTGCGAAGAGCAGCTTCCATAACGCCACCGGAATATCCGAATATCACGCCTGCGCCCGATGCATCTTTGAAAAGTTCATCGCAAGGTGCCTCCTTAAGATCTGAAGGCTTAATGTTTGCCGTCTTAATCATGCGGTCGAGTTCTCTTGTAGTAAGCACTATATCAACAGCCTTTCCCGCATATTCTTCATAAAACAAATCCTGCTCGCACTCCGCTTTTTTGGCAAGACATGGCATTATCGAAACCGTTACTATATCTTCGGGTTTTAAGCCTTTTTGAGCGGCAAAATATGTTTTCATGAGACTGCCGAACATCTGCTGCGGTGATTTCGTGGTTGAAAGTCTCGACAACAAATGCGGGTATTTAACCTTTAAAAAACGTACCCAGCCGGGACAACACGATGTAAACATCGGAAACTTTTGGGTATCGCCTTCTGTAAAACGTTTTAAAAATTCAGTACCCTCTTCCATAATTGTAAGATCGGCGGTAAACGTTGTATCAAATACATAGTTAAAGCCGATTTTACGTAAGGCATCAACCATTTTACCCATGGAAGCTTCGCTTCTTTCAAGGCCGATATCCTCACCCCACGCCGTCCGAACTGCGGGAGCTACCTGTACAATTACGGTTTTGGCCGGATTATCGATTGCATCCCATACTTTATCTACATCATCACGTTCACTGAGTGCGCCTACCGGGCAATGTGTGATGCACTGACCGCAGAGAGCACAGTCGCTTGACGCAATCGAAATATTACCCGAAACATTTACCGATGTATGTGCGCCGGTACCGACAACGTCCCAGATATTTACTCCCTGAACTTTCTCGCAGACACTTACGCAACGCATACACTTTATGCACTTCGAAGCATCTCTTATCAGGGGAAAATCTTTATCCCATACATTTTCTTCGTAATGAGGAGTATATGGGTTATCGTTAATGTTAAGCTCTCTTGCAAGGCTTTGAAGTGAACAGTTTCCGCTTCTGGTACACGTAGTACATTCAGTCTTGTGATTTGCAAGAATCATCTCAACCGTCTGTTTACGGTTACGGCGTACCTTGGCCGAATTTGTGTAAACAACCATTCCCTCTTCAACGTAATTGTTACAGGAAGTTACCAGACGGTCCCTGCCTTCAATTTCAACCACGCAAACTCTGCAGGCTCCGATTTCATTAATGCCTTCCAAAAAGCACAACTTTGGAATACTGATTCCCGCAATCTCGGCAGCCTTCATGATCGTGGTTTCTTCGGGAACGGAAAGCTTTATATTATCAATTGTCAGATTTACCATTGTTCTTTCCTCCCACCTTTAAAAATTCCGTATCCGAAATGATCGCATCGTAAGCATCTTGAACATTCCTGATCGCATTCCGTTTCGGTCATAAGACCTTCAACCGCATCAAAATCATTCTTTCTTAATGAAGCTTCACGCTCTGCAAGCTCAACTCGCCCGCACGGCTTTTTGTCTTGCGAACCGGGTAAAGGAATGTCAATGTCAACCGACACGGGATGGTTAAATCCAAGATAATTATCTATATTTTCGGCGCAAACCTTAGCTGCCCAAACAGCCTTTACAACCGTTGCCGGACCCGTTGCGCAGTCACCACCCGCAAATACTCCCGGGAATCCTTCAACGCTTCCGTCCGCTTTTGTGTTAATTGCGCCCCTGTTAACGGGAATGCCGCAAGCTTCAAAATGTCTTGACTCAATGTTCTGTCCTATTGCCTTTACAAGAAGATCGCAGGGAATAACATACGAAGCTTCGCCGTTTGGCTTAACGGATGCACGATTACCGCTGATTTCAGAAATCATCTGCGGCTCAACCACTAAACCGGTAACATGATTATCCGCATTAACCTCTATGCCCGCCGGTGCCTTAAGTGTTATAATTTCAACTCCCTCGGCCATAGCTCCCTCTATTTCCGCAGGCAAGGCCGTCATATCGGCAACACGACGTCTGTACACAATACTTACCTTTTCGGCGCCAAGTCTTACAGCCGTCCTGACCGCATCCATCGAAACATTTCCGCCGCCTACCACGCAAACTTTCTGACCTGTTAAATCCGGTTTCTCGCCTTTGCCGACATTACGCAAAAGTTCAACCGCACTTATAACGCCTTCCGCATTTTCACCCTCAAGGCCAAGCTTTTTGTCGGTAGCTGCGCCTATTGTAATCAATACAGCGTCAAATTTGTTTCTTAAATCATTAAACTCTACATCCTTGCCAACGCGCACTCCGGTGTGAACCACAACACCGGTCTTTAAAACAGCGTCAATGTCCTCGTCGAGTTTATCCTTGGGAAGTCTGTAATTGGGAATGCCGTATCTTAACATTCCGCCAAGCTTATCAAGAGCTTCGAAAACCTCGACCTCATGGCCCATAAGCTGCAAAAAGAACGCTGCGCTCAATCCGCACGGGCCGCCACCGATAACGGCAACACGCTTCCCGGTTTTAGGTCTGCATGCGGGAGGCATAACCTCCTTGGCATACTCGCAGGCCATTTTCTTTAAACCTCTGATATTTACGGGGCTGTCGATTATCGTTCTGCGGCACTTGGCTTCACAAGGGTGTTCACATATATATCCGCAAGTAACCGGAAAAGGATTGTCCTTTCTGATCAGTCGCACCGCATCCGAAAAACGGTGTTCCTTCAGCAATGCTATGTACCCGGGTATATCTACACCGGCAGGACACCCACCCACGCACGGTACTTTGCTGTCATAATTACAGGTGCAACGACCGGCGCGAATGTGCGATTCATACACATCGCGGCACTGTGTTACACTTCTTAACACTACTTCTGCCGCTTCGTAGCCGATTGCGCAGTCTGCAGATTCCATTATCGTACGTGCTGTTTCAGTAATAAGCTCAATATCCTGTTCGCTGCCCCGGCCGGCAAGAATTCTCTCCAAAATGTCTTTAAGCTGCTGCAATCCCGCACGGCACGGCACACATTTGCCGCATGACTGTGCGTGACACATTTCCAAAAATGCCTTGGTGGTATCAATCAGGCAAGTCTGCGCCGGAAATGCTTCAATACGCCGTTCCAATTCCCTATACAGGTCAGCCGCAACCGATGCAGCTTTATCGGGTGCTGACTTTGAAAGTCTACTCATATGAATCCTATACTCGCAACCGTTTGGATTTAACCTCCCGCTGCCATACAGCGAGCTGTTACGGATGCGACACAGAGTGTCGCGTGAAAATGCTACACATTTCTCACACTATTCTCATTGTTACGTTTTTAACAAGTTGGTTTATTGCAAAATGTTTAGTCAAGAGTGTAGCAACAGGTTTTTTAAAAATCAAGCATTGTTATTTTTTTAATTATATTGTTTTATTTTTCACAATCTTTTTTGTGAACATTGCACTATGCTCTTTCTTTTTACATAGTATTATTGAGTAAACTATGATAGAATAAGGTTCACGCTATAAGAATGGAGGTTTTATTTATGGCAAAAGAAATACCGTTAAGAAGTGAGGTAAAGCTCGAAGATACCTGGAACCTCACCGATATGTACGCAAGTACAAAAGATTGGGAAGCCGATCTTAAAGAAACCATCGCAATGGGCGAAGCTATCACAAAATATGAGGGGCGCGTATGCGAAAGCGCAACGACTCTTCTGTCTGTGTTAAATCTTGTTACAAAGACCGAGGAGAAGCTTTTTTTCTTATATGATTATGCAGCGAGACTTCACGATCAGGATACTGCCGACACCGACAATCTTGCTCTGTACTCCAAAATTTTCAGTGCATACTCCGAATTTGGCACTAAAGCTTCTTTTGTGGATCCCGAAATCATTGCATTAAGCAATTCCGACCTTGAAAGCTTCTACGCTGCCGAAGAAGGGCTTGAGTTCTACAGACTTTTCCTTGATGAGTTGCGCCGCACAAAGGATCACACCCTTTCCGCAGAAATTGAGAAGGTAATCGCCATGACGTCCGAGATGCGCGAGACTGCTTCCAACGTACGCGAAATGCTCGACGATGCCGATATGGTTTTCCCCGAAGTTAAAGACGAAAACGGTGAAACCGTCCGCATTACCGACGGCCGCTTCGTGCGTTTGCTCGAAAGTGCCGACAGACGTGTTCGCAAGGACACTTTTGAAGCTTACTACAGCGAATACAAAAAATATTTGAATACCTACGCTGCTTTATATAACGGACAGGTTAAGCAGCAATGCTTCATCAGTCAGGTCAGAAAGTACAGCTCCAACCTTGAAGCCGCCGTTGACGGCAATAACGTATCCCCGAAGGTTTATAAGATTTTGGTGGATACCGTTAACGAAAATCTCGACAAGCTCCACAGATATGTATCTCTTCGCAAGAAGTGCTTAAACGTTGACGAACTTCACATGTACGATATCTACACTCCCATGATTCCGGATGTTGCCAGAAAGTACACATTTGATGAAGCAAAAGAACTTGTTCTCAAGGCTTTGGCACCTTTAGGTGAAGATTACGTTTCAATCGTGCGCAAAGGCTTCAACGAGCGTTGGATTGACGTTTACGAAAATAAGGGAAAACGCGGCGGTGCTTATTCGGCCGGTGCTTACGGTTGCCACCCTTACGTGCTCATGAACTTTTCGGGCTCTCTTGATGAAGTATTTACGCTCGCTCACGAAATGGGTCATGCAATGCATTCATATTTTTCCAACGAAGCTCAGCCTTTTATCTACGCAGGCTACAAGATTTTCGTTGCCGAAGTTGCTTCGACCTGTAACGAAATGCTTCTTTTGGACTACATGCTCAAAAATACCGAAGACCGCGACATGAAATTCTACCTTCTCAATCACTACCTTGATTCCTTTAAGGGTACCATTTACCGCCAGACACAGTTTGCGGAGTTTGAAATGCTCACCAACAAGATGGTGGAGGATGGTGAATCCCTTAACAAGGACAACTTAAGCAACCTTTACCTTGACATCAACAAGCGTTACTACGGTCCCGATATGATAAGCGATCCCGAAATTGGATATGAATGGGCAAGAATTCCCCACTTCTACTATGATTTCTACGTTTATCAGTACGCCACAAGCATGTGTGCTTCCGTAGCCATAGCACAGCGCATTCTCCACGAAGGTGCTCCCATGGTTAAAAAATACCGTGAATTCCTGTCAAGCGGTTGTACACTGCCCCCTGTAGACCTCTTACGCCGTATGGGTATCGATTTGGAAACTCCCGATCCCATCAATGCCGCATTAAAGGTTATGGGCGATGTAATCGACGAAATGGAAAGCATGCTGTAATTTGTGATTTACACACATTCCATAAATCCCGTGAAGATTTCTTCATGGGATTTATTTTTCTCAAAATTCGCATAAACAATGGGGTTAGAGGCCTTTCAACATTGACATCATCCGCAAAAATAATTAAAATATCAAGATAAGAATTTTTAGAAAGTAATCCGCATCAACGAGCGGAACGAGGACTTTATGGACTACGTTAAAGAACCTAAAATGCGCCCCCAATTTCCCAAGCGCGCAGTAGTTACAGCCGGAATGCCCTATGGTAACAAGGAGCTGCATTTTGGCCATATCGGCGGTGTATTCGTGCACGCCGACACTTATGCAAGATTTTTACGTGACCGTATCGGCGAGGATAATGTCATTTTTGTATCCGGCACCGACTGCTACGGCTCACCTATTTTGGAAGGATATCGTAAAGCCAAGGAAAGCGGTACCGTTACCGGGACGATTCAGGATTACGTTACCAAAAACCATATTTCTCAAAAAGAAACTCTGGAAAAATACGAAATCAGCTTAAATCTCTTTGGTGCATCTGCTTTGGGGCGCGCCGGCGAAATTCACAACGAAACATCGGCTGAAGTTTTTGAAGGGTTGTACCATGCAGGTATGCTCGAAAAATTAAGCACCCCTCAGTTCTACGATCCCAAATTCAATTGTTTGCTTAACGGTCGTCAGGTAATCGGTAAGTGCCCTATTCAGGGATGTCAGTCCGAAAAGGCTTACGCCGACGAATGCGATCTTGGCCATCAGTATATGCCCAACGAGCTTATCGACCCCCACAGCACACTTTCAGGCTTAACTCCTGAGCTTCGCGACGTCACCAACTGGTACTTTAAGCTTGAAGACTGCACCGAAAAGATGCAGGCATTTGTTGATGACTTACGTGCCAACTCCAATGCCCGTAAGTATATGCTTACCACAATCGAAGAATTCTTAAAGCCTCCGTACATTTATGTGCAGAAGAAATTCATCGAAGACCTTGAGGAGTTTCGCAAGAAATTCCCCGAGCACGAAGTAATCGACGACAACAAGAATTCCTATACATTTGTGTTTAAAAACCTGGATGACCGCGATAAAGCCCGTGAAGTGCTTGATGCTTTAAACATCAATTACCGCACCGGCAAGACTTTAGTACCGTTCAGACTTTCCGGTAACATTGAATGGGGCGTTCCGCTTCCCGAAGAAGAAGGTCTTAAAGATTTAACCTTCTGGGTATGGCCCGAATCTTTGTGGGCACCCATTTCATTTACAAAGACATACCTTGAGAGCAAAGGTGCTCCCAAAGATGAATGGAAAAACTGGTGGAATTCCGATGATGCTATGGTTTACCAGTTTATCGGCCAGGACAACATTTCTTTCTACGGTATTGCCCAGCAGGCTATGTGGGAGACTTTAGGCTTAAAGAAAACCTTCCTGGTACCTAACAACCACATCCTGTTCATGAACAAAAAAGCTTCGTCATCCGGCTCCATAAAGCCTCCGATGGCTAAAGACCTTCTTGAGTTCTACACCGCCGAGCAGATGCGTATGCACTTCTTAAGTTTGGGCCTTGCCAACAAGAGTGTAAGCTTCGATCCTCAGGTTTACTTACCCGAAGAAGAGCGTAACGGTGCCGACCCCGTGTTAAAGGACGGAAATCTTTTAACGAACGTATTCAATAAAATTGTGCGTTCCGGCTTCTATACTTTACAAAAAGATTTTGACGGAAAACTCCCGGATGTTCCGGTTTCCGAAAGCGTTATCGAGGAAGCCCGCGAAGCAATCCTTACATACGAGCAAAACATGTACGACCACCAGTTCCACAAGATTACCTATGTTCTTGATACATTAATCCGTAACATGAACAAGTACTGGGTTAACAACATGCGCTCCGCCGAAGCAGACGGCAACATGGAGCTCAAGGCACAGATTCTTGCCGACACCTTCTACAGCATAAAAGTTGCCACAACACTTCTTCACCCCATCGCTCCGAGCGGATGTGAGAAGGTTCGCGAATACTTAAATGTCGACAACAGAATCTTTAACTGGGATTACATCTTTGAGCCTTTCACAGCGCTTATTGACAGTCCCGCTACTCATGAGTTCAAGTTCTTAGAGCCTCGCGTAGACTTCTTCAAAATGCATGAAACTCAGTTGGCTGCAAAAGAACAATAAAAAATTAACGCTGTACTTCCCCAAATCGGAGGTACAGCGTTTTTTCTTCTAAAAATATTTAATTTATTTGCTGAACATAATAATCTGCCGTAACCTTTCCGTTAGAATCACATTTTAAAACTAAAGAATAATTTACACTATGTATATTGGCATTAATCCCTATCAATTGAGCTATTCTCAAATCCCAATTTGCAGTTCCGTAAACATTTACGTATGCCTCTTTCGTAGAATAATTTCCACTACTAATCCATGGGCTTGAACTATATAATCCTAAAAATGCGGGATTAAAGTACCCTTGAGAAGACAGCACATTACAGAATGAATTGTGCCATAATTATTGCTGTAATTTTCTTCATTTCGTTTTCCTCTTTTACTTTTTTTCAATTCTTTCGACCGAAACGCTAATGCCAGATTCATGATGATCACCTACAGGAGACAGTAAAAAAATCAATAATATTTTGAAAACTACTATTAGCAAAACTACTATTAGCAAAACTCTCCATATTTTCTTTGCTCTTCTATTTCTGATTGCCAGCTGATTATTAATAGAAGCAAGTTTTTCAGCTACCTCATCTACATCTGTTTTGTCGGAGTCTGCAAATCCAAGCAAATCATTTATCGAAACATCAAATTCTTCCGACAATTTTACAAGCATATCTGCATCCGGAACAGATATTCCTTTCTCCCATTTTGATACAGTCTGCCGAACTACTTTCAACTTATCTGCTAGTTCTTCTTGCGACATTCCTTTTAACTGGCGATAATATTTTATTTTATCATTTAGCATATAATCACCTCCTCAAACACAAATTATACTTATGGTGAAAAGAAAAAAACAGCAACGCATATTAACATTATGTTACTTTTTGGTTAAATAAAACAATCTTCTTGAATCGGCCTGTTCAACGTCCCAACGGAAATGCTTTAAGTTATCCACAGTGAAGTATTTGGATAACATAGTTGTCCACTCTTCATCAGTGTGATTGTTGACACGTAAGACATTATTTACGTAGAGGTAATTATCTCTAAAATCAAAGCCCTCGCGATTTCTGTAGGCATCGCCGAAATAGGGGTTCATTGTAATTAAGAGAGTAGCGTTCTTTTTGCAGACTTTAGCGAGGCCTTCGATAATGCCCTCTGCGATTTCGTCGGGGACTACATCTAAGACGTTACAATTAATTGCGTGATCGTAGGTTTCGGGCGCCTGATTGGCAAGCCATTCAACAGACACGGCTTCAAAATCGATATATGCTTCGGATTCAAATGCCTTGGCATAATATCCGGCCGATGCAACTGCGTTTTCAGCCACATCGACTGCCTTGATGTTTCTGACTCCGTTCTTGGCCAAAAGAACGTCAGCCCAGCCCGAACCGCAACCGTAATCGAGAACGTTGTCCCAACCTTTAACCGCTTCAGACATAAGCTTGCATAATGAAGCACTGCCGATTTTCTTCCAGTCTTCGTCCTGATTGATTTCGCCATCATAATCCTCGGGATTGGAGGCCATACTCTGATTCCAAAAATCTACGGACTTTTCATAATCTTTTTCAAGTGCTTCGTTCATACTCTTCTCCTACTTTTTTTTATACAGGCAAACCCGATTCATTATCGAATCGGGTTTACTATAATTCTATTTAATTATTTCATCAATTGTTGAAACCGTAATAAAAGATGCCCCTCGCTTCTTTTGAATCAACTGGCGAAGCTTCTGAAGTTCGAAATAGTTCACATAGCAAATAACCGTTTTGTTGTTGCCCGCTATAGCACCCTGTGAATTGATAACCGTGCACGTCTTATTCATCTCGGTGCGAATGGCTTCAATCAATTCCTCGGGGCTCTTGGAAATAATTGTTACCTGCTTAACGGCTTCATAGTGATCGGTAAAGTGGTCGATTACAATTGTAGCCGCAAAATAAACCATAAGGCTCATCAACGCCATGCTCTTATTTATCAGCAGAAACGCCGCCAGATATACAAAAGCATTGAACGCTATCAGTACACCTGTCAGACTGTAGTTTTTGTTGTTCTTCTCTCCTAATTTCTTGACAATTATGCTGGCCAGAATTTCCGAACCGTCTATACAGCCGCCGGCACGCAAAATTATCGAAAGACCCATTCCTAAAATTGCGCCGCCGATTACAACAGCAATGAAATGCTCAGTGTTAAGTTCTATGGAAACTGCTTCAAAAAATCCAAGACCGAGCGTGTAAAAAATCGTGCCGCACAAAGCCCGCATAAAGAATTCACGTCCGAGATATAAAAGTCCTGCAATCAAAAAAGGCAAAAAAACAACCGCGACACACAGCGAAAGGTTAAAACCCGTAAGCTTACTGATGATAATCGCAATACCGGCTGTTCCGTAGTCGATTGTATCGTTCGGCAGCAAAATGGTGGCAACCGAAAAGCCGGCCATCAGCGCCCCTATCGTAATCAATAAATAGTTCAATACTTTAGAATCTTTAATCTGCTTCATAATTGTGCTCTTTCAAATGGGGATATATCAATTATAAGCCCGCTTACTAAAATAGCACAATCAAATTAATGCAAAAGCACCGCTATTTTACTTTAACAAGTAAGCCTGCCTTTGCAAGCGAAGCACGCAAAGCGCTGTAAAACACAATAGCTATTACCGAGTTAATTACTGCGTTAATCAAAGTCGCATATGTAGTAACCGCCAGCAAGGCATTAATGGCCGAAGCCGCCTTGTCGGCATTTGGCGTAAGAAGCGTATACCATACGTATTTTAATGCAGGCTCAAATACGCAGTTTACCAAAAGTGAACCCACTGATGCGACAACTGACCACAGTAAAATTTTCTTTTTGTCGGTAATATGCGTGATCTTGCCGATTTTATGTGCTATGAGGCCGGCTACCAGCCCGATTACAAGCTTACATATGAATGTTCTGGGCGCGGATGTCGCGAAACCGCCAAGTATATCTGCAAGTGACAGGCCCACTGCACCGGCAAGTCCACCGTATAACCCGCCCAGCAGTAACGCGGCAAGCACCACAAATGCATTACCGACATGAATCTTAGTGCCCGAAGCGGAAATAGCCGGGAAAACCGCATATCCTACATAGCAAAGCGCTGCCATCAGACCTGCATATGCCAATTTAACTATCTTTTCGTTCTTCATAGTTTGTCACCTGTCTCTTTTTGCTGTACAAAATATAGCACTGATGTGGTATTATGAAAACAACCAAATTTGAACATTTTTATATAACCAGATTGGATTGATATGGAAAAGAAATATATAGAAATTTACGAAAACGTCAAAGAAGATATCATAAAGGAACGCTTCTCTCATGGCAGCAAGCTTCCGTCAAAGCGGGTCTACGCCGAGGGCGCCGGTGTGAGTGTAATCACGGTTGCGCATGCATATGAACTGTTGGAAGAAGAAGGCTACATTAAATCCCGCGAAAAAAGCGGTTACTTTGTAACCTACGACAGTGACAACCAATACAACGCCGCCGCATTTAAATCATCCTTTGCCCCTGCCCAAAGTTCCAGGCAAAGTATGGAGCCCAAAGGGTTTTCTTTTTCGATATATGCCAAAACCGCCAGACGTGTCATAAGCGAATACGGCGACAAAATATTGGAAAAGTCCCCTTCCCAGGGAGTCGATATTCTAAAAAATGCCATCTCCGAATATTTGAGGCGCAATCGCAAAATGGATGTTTCACCTTCGCAAATCATTGTCGGTGCGGGGGCTGAATACCTGTACGGGCTTGTCGTGGAAGCTTTCGGTCGGGGATGCCTTTACGGCATCGAAACACCTTCTTATCAGAAAATCGCCCGGGTATACAGTGCAGGCGGGGCCAGGCTTGACATGCTAAAGCTCGGGAATGATGGCATAGACAGCCACGAATTATGGAATTCCAACGCAAAAGTATTGCACATAACCCCTTACAGAAGCTTTCCAAGCGGCGTAACCGCTTCCGCCGCCAAAAAACGTGAATACCTGAAATGGGCGGTTTCCAATGATTCCTACATTATTGAAGACGATTTCGAATCAGAATTTACCCCCAGCAAAAAACCCGAAGAAACCATCTACTCGATAGATTCTACGGGTCGCGTAATATACGTTAACACTTTTACCCAGACAATAAGTGCCTCGGTACGTATTGCTTATATGGTAGTTCCGCCAAACTTACTTGAAATGTTTAATGCAAAAACCGGCTTCTATGCCTGCCCTGTGCCAACCTTTGAGCAATACATCCTAGCTGAGTTAATAAACAACGGCGACTTTGAACGACATATAAACCGTGTGCGCCGTCAAAACCGATTGCTCAAATCAAACCTTCCCTAAGGAGTGCCGTATAAAAGGTTGTGAATGGAATGAAGCCCTGGGCAAAGTGCTTGGTGCCCCCATTTCCCCATAAAACGGCGTCTTCCCGGTGTATTTTGGCACCGTTACTGCCCGTAGCCTGCGTATCTATTTCACGCTTGAAAGTCTTGATGCCCGCTTTAAGATACTTCACATTTCCGGTAAGTTCATAGCCGATTGCAAGTGCCTCCAGCAAAAGCGGATTATTACCGTTCCGGCTAAGGCTGGGAAGCTCCTTGTAGTAAAAAAGTCCGTATGGCAATGTCGCGTTTTCAAGCAAATCATCTATTGCCGCAATAATAAGTGCTTTTAATCCATCATTCGGAAATTCCCTGTAATATCGCATCAGGCTTCCGACCGCAACCGAAATCATAAATCCCGTACGGATCATGGTATTGTCTGTATATGGTGCAATCCATGAACCGTATTCACGCTGCCAGTCTGCAAATAAGCTTACAATCCAATCGCACTTCTCAACCCAGCGCCTGTCGTGCGTTTCCACGTAAAGCGCTGTAAGAGATCTTAATGCCCAGCCGGTTTCACGTGCATTGCTTTCACCCGGCACCTGATACATAGGTGTTTCCAGCAGTCGGCAAACGTTTTCGCCTATACCGACAGCAGTGTCAAGCCCGCGCTTATCTCCCGTTAAATGATAGTAATCCAGCAAGCCTTCCACCCATTCGTGAGAGCACACCATCAGTCCGCCCCCATTATGGTGACATGTATGCTCCCACTGGCCGCCTTCAAAAAGCGGATTGGCGCTGAAGTGACATACATCGACATCCATCCAGTGTTTGGAAGCCGCTATACAATAGTCCAAAAATCTACGCTCTCCTGTGCGCACATACATAAGTGCACACGCATGCGGATAATCATATTCATTATTGCTCCACACAAGATCCTTACCACCGCGGCCTTGGGTCGTATAATTCATATCCGGTACATCACCGAAATTCAGCATGCCATATACCCGCATGTGCGAATCAGCCTTACCCACCAATGCAATTTCGACATCTTCGTTCCAATTTTCCGGACTCGTAAAAATGTCCGGGAAAATACCTGAAGATTTGAAAACATCAGGTGAAATATAGGGTCTGTCCGGCATCTGATATCTTAAGCTTAAATCGTCAATTTCCTCTATCGGCATTTCGGGTTCATGGAAAAGAAGGCTGAAACGCTGCTCTCGTGACATTCCCGAAGACATTTCAATCTTTTCCGTATTTTCGGGCACCAGCATCACATATACGCCATCCTCATCGGCCATGACCGCCTTGGGGAAGTTTTGCTGTGCCTGGAAAACCGTGGCACACACACCCTTGCGGGCATCGGTTCTGTCCGCAAAGAATGTCCCGTAAAATACTTCGTTGTAGTGTTCATTGGCTTCACCTATTATGCTGTCAGCGTCAACAACGCACGAAACGCGCTCACCGCTTTTACCGATTTCGAAACTTGTTTTATAGTTTGAATGTGCCGCTATAGTACGTATATTGCCATCCTGCACATGTATATCCCCGGCAATTTCTTTAAGCTTTGAAACCCCGGATGTTGCCACTATGCCGTTTGAAAGCGTTGTCCCGTTCAAGTCTCCGCATCCGGTCGAATCCGTGGTCTGTGCCTTTGCATTCAAATTGCAGATTTTCCCGTCAATCCACTCATACCCGGCGCAGTTATCCTCTGCCGTAATCGCGAACCACAATGACTGAACATGCAAGGCTTCCTCGGTCGTATTTATGAGGCGCACACTCACTTCCGGCATTTTGTCGGCTTCACTGAGCGTTACCGAAACGTCAAAAGAAACTCTTAAGCCTTCCAAAAATCCGCTGCAGGAAGCCTTGGCATACACAGGCCCCGCGTTTTCAATTTCCCAATGGGTAAAATGAAATCTATGCAAACTATCATCCGTTTTTAACACAGGCCCCGCAAACTGCCCTGCAGAGTATGTAACTGCGTTAGCCACAACATTGCAAAAAAGGCAACTGCTGTCATTTTCCATCTCAAGCGTTATATATTGATTCTTAATTGAAACGCCGTTTAATAAGTATTCGCTTTTTAAATGACTTGAGGGCATCATTGCATTATTGGATTTAAAGTTGCCGACCGTAAATCTTTCACTGCGATTTCCGGGAAGTTCACACAAAAACCTTAACAGGCCAAACTTAACACTACCGTTGGGATATGTTGAAATGACGGAAAACTGCGACAAAAGCGGGACACCGTTTTTGTATACATTTAAAACATCATCCGCTTTACACTCTCCCTCTGCAAACGGAACCGAAACCGTTGCCGTTACCCGACGGTTATTTTTATAAAGCTTAGGGAAAATCACTTCGATATCTTTCATAAATTTTCCTCCGATAATATCATCCGGTTTTGACTTGCAACACTTTTGCTCGTTGTTGTAAGCGCTTACATATATTATAATAGCAGTATATTGCGATTTACAACATATTCTTTAAGGAGAATGCCATGTTTAAATTTAATTCAGATGTTACCGCCACACCTTGCGAACCCGGAGTATCCAGGAAAATTCTTTGCTACGACAAAAATCTTATGATGTGCGAAATTACTTTTGAAAAGGGAGCCAAGGGTAACTTCCACAAGCACCCTCACGAGCAGATTACGTATATTGCAGAGGGAAGTTTTTCCTTCACAATTGACGGCGTCACAAAAACCGTCAGCAAAGGCGACAGCGTTTACATGCCTTCAAATGCCGAGCATGGTGTTACCTGCCTTGAAGCCGGGAAGCTTGTTGATGTATTTAACCCCATGCGTGAGGATTTCTTAAAATAAAAGGTAAATTATGGATAAATCACGAAACACGACCCTTGATTTTATCAAGGGCCTTCTGATTGTATTTATTATAATTACACACTGCCCGCTTTCTTTTGAGAAGCCTGCGGCGCTGCGGATTCTGTTGGATACGGCTGTTCCCGCATTCTTAATGATATCCGGATATGTTAATGCCCTCTCCTATAACCGCAAAGGCATAAACACCCCTGCCCGGGCCTACGAAACCGGCCTGATTATTAAGAAGCTGTTGCGCTTTGCAATACCTTTCACGATTGCTTTCTTTGCGCAGTGGATTATCTTCCGTCTCAAGAAAGTATATCTTGTTAACATTATTACTTACGGACCGCTCGCTTTCATAAAGGACTGGCTTACAGGCGGGAAAGGCATGGGTAGTTATTACTTCCCTGTTATGTACCAGTTTGTAATCCTCTTTCCCATCATTTATTTTGTAATCCGTAAAATGGCCTTTAAAGGATTGATAGGGTGTTTTGCGGTGACGTTTCTTCTTGAAGCACTTAAGACATTTTGCAATATGGATGCGGAAACGTATCGGCTTTTGGCTTTCCGATACATATTCATTATTGCCGCGGGCTGTTATGTAGCGCTGTACGGCTTGGAAAAGCATAACGTGTTGCTGCGTATACTATCCACCCTTATCGGTCTTTTCTTTGCAATTTTGTTTACCGCCACCGGCTATGAACCGAAAATCGTTACGTTTTGGAGCACCACATGCCTGTTATGCAATCTTTTAATTATACCTGCTTTGGGATGGTGCTTGTTGAAGGTTTCCATCGCCTTTAAGCCGATAGAAATAATCGGACGTGCTTCATACAACATTTTTTTGGTACAGATGATTTATTATTGTTTTCCCGATGAAATAGCAAAAGCCCTGCCGAATGACTGGGCAAGGCTTTTTGTAAGTATAATATTATGTGTAAGTGTGGGGCTGGTGTTCTATCTGATGGAAACCCCATTAACACGCAAGATTACTTCACTTATCAAATAATTACTTAATCGAAGCGTGAAGTTCCTGTAATGATTTAACGGCTGAAATATTACCGTTCTTAACAGCTTTGATACCCTCGGCAGTTGCTTTGGCAGCTGCCATTGTTGTTATATAGGGAACCTTTGCACGAATAGCTGCCTTACGGATATAGGAATCATCCTGGGAGCTTTTCTTGCCGATAGGTGTATTGATGACAAGCTGAACTTCACGGTTAATGATGTAGTCGGAAACATCGGGACGACCTTCATACATCTTAGCTGCTTTTTTAACGTTAAAGCCTGCACCCTTAATAAGCTCGTATGTGCGACCGGTAGCCACAAAGTCAAAACCTGCCTCGGCAAGAACTTCAACAATGCTCAAAAGCTCGGGCTTATCGTTATCGTTTACGCTGATAAGTGCCGTACCTTCAAGCGGTAATGTCGTCTGTGTTGCTTCCTGAGCTTTAAAGAAAGCTTCGCCGAAGTTTTCGGATATTCCGAGCACTTCACCTGTAGAGCGCATCTCAGGACCCAATACAGGGTCAACTTCAGGGAACATATTGAAGGGGAATACGGCTTCTTTAACACCATGATAAGGTATTTCGGTTTTCTTAAGTGTAGGCACAGGAGAGGGTCTGCCCGTAAGCTCCCTTGTAACTATTTCCGTAGCCAAAGGAACCATCTGGATACCGCACACCTTGGAAACAAGCGGTACGGTACGTGAAGCACGCGGATTAGCTTCAATTACATAAACCTTTCCGTTCTCTATAGCATACTGCATATTCATAAGACCCTGAACGTGCATCTCTTCCGCAATCTTTCGTGTATATTCCTCTATGGTCTTTAAATTTTCCTCAGAAATATTAAGTGAAGGAATTATGCATGCCGAATCTCCGGAATGAATACCTGCAAGCTCAATATGCTCCATAACCGCAGGCACAAAAGCATGCTCACCATCACAAATAGCATCCGATTCACATTCTGTTGCATGACGCAGGAAACGGTCAATAAGTATAGGTCTGTCGGGTGTAACACCGATAGCCGCCTTCATATACTCTACCAAAGTCTCATCATCGTGAACTACTTCCATTCCGCGACCGCCGAGTACATATGAAGGGCGCACCATTACCGGATAACCAATCTCATTGGCAACCTTTAATGCTTCCTCGGTAGTAACAGCCATGCCTGCTTCAGGCATCGGAATACCGAGCTTATCCATCATTGCACGGAATTGGTCACGATCTTCCGCAAGATCGATAACTTCGGGCGAGGTACCTAAGATACGAACTCCGTTCTTCTTAAGCTCTGCTGCGAGGTTAAGCGGTGTCTGACCACCAAACTGTGCAATAACGCCAACCGGCTGCTCTTTCTTGTATATGCTTAAAACATCCTCTAACGTTAACGGTTCAAAATACAGCTTATCCGATGTATCATAGTCTGTTGAAACCGTTTCGGGATTACAGTTAACAATGATTGTTTCAAAACCGAGTTTCTTTAATGCCAATGCGGCATGAACTGAACAGTAGTCAAATTCGATACCTTGACCGATTCTGTTGGGACCGCCGCCGAGTATCATGATTTTCTGTCTCTCGGTATTTATGGGATTTTTATCGGTTCCGTTATATGTTGAATAATAATAAGCGCTGTCCTTTGTGCCGCTTACGTGAACGCCTTCCCAGTTTTCCTCAACACCGATAGCAATTCGGCGATTACGAATTTCTGCTTCCGGAATCTCTAAAATCTTAGACAGATATTTATCTGAAAAGCCGTCCTTTTTGGCATGGGTAAGAACATCATCAGCGGGAAGACTGCCTTTATGCTGCAGTAAAGCTTCTTCTTCGTCGACAAGTTCTTTCATCTGCTCAATAAAGTATTTCTTAACCTTCGTAAGTTCATGAATTTCATCAACAGTTGCGCCTTTTCTTAATGCCTCATACATTTCAAAATGACGCTCACTTGAAGGCGTAGCCAACAACTTAAGAAGTTCATCTTTGGATAAGCTGTTAAAGTTTTTGGCATAGCCCAATCCGTAACGACCGGTCTCAAGACTTCTGATTGCCTTCTGGAAAGCTTCTTTGTAAGTCTTACCTATGCTCATTACCTCGCCGACAGCACGCATCTGTGTGCCGAGCTTGTCCTGAACACCTTTAAACTTTTCAAATGCCCAACGCGCAAACTTAATTACCACATAATCGCCGTCGGGAACATATTTATCAAGTGTACCGTACTTACCGCAAGGAATTTCATCAAGTGTAAGACCGCTTGCAAGCATAGCCGATACAAGTGCAATCGGGAAACCCGTAGCCTTTGACGCAAGTGCCGAAGAACGTGAAGTACGGGGATTAATCTCTATTACCACAATTCGACCGGTCTTGGGATCGCGTCCGAATTGAACGTTTGTACCGCCAATAACGCCTACTTCTTCGACAATCTTATAAGCCTGACGCTGGAGTTCTTTCTGAACATCCTCAGATATCGTAAGCATAGGTGCCGAGCAGAAAGAATCTCCTGTGTGCACACCGAGCGGATCGATATTTTCAATAAAACATACTGTAATCATCTTGCCCTTGGAGTCTCTTACCACTTCAAGTTCAAGTTCTTCCCAGCCAAGAATGGATTCCTCTACCAAAACCTGTCCGACAAGTGAAGCCTTAAGACCGCGCTCACATACGGTTGCAAGTTCCTCTTTATTGTATACAAGACCGCCACCGGCGCCGCCCATCGTATATGCAGGGCGAAGTACTACGGGATATCCGAGTCTGTCTGCAATTTCCAGTGCTTCGTTAACGGAATAGGAAACCTCGCTGCGAGCCATGCCTATGCCAAGCTTCTCCATTGTCTGCTTAAATTCAATACGGTCCTCGCCACGCTCAATTGCATCGATTTGAACACCGATTACCTTGACATTATATTTTTCAAGGATACCGGCAGATGCAAGCTCCGAGCAAAGATTAAGACCGGACTGTCCACCTAAGTTGGGGAGTATTGCATCCGGACGTTCCTTTGCAATAATCTGCTCCAAACGATTAACGTTTAACGGCTCTATATATGTCTCGTCCGCTATACCGGGGTCTGTCATAATCGTAGCCGGGTTTGAGTTTACCAAAACAATCTCATACCCTAAATTGCGTAACGCCTTGCAGGCCTGAGTGCCCGAATAGTCAAATTCGCAAGCTTGACCGATAATGATTGGGCCCGAACCGATAATCAATACCTTTTTAATGTCATTCCTTTTTCCCATGTCTTACACTCCTTAATAGGTTTTTTAAATACTACCATAAAAAAAACCTCTATTACAATAGAGGTTTCGCTTTATTTTTCCTTAAAATATTTAACATTATTTGTGATATTGCCATTAAAAACGGCTGAACCGGCAACAATAACATTAGCACCGGCTTCAAGAGTCATTGAAACATTCTCGCGGTTAACGCCACCATCAATTTCAAGGTCGCAGGAAACACCCTGACGATTAATCTCCTTGCGAACGGCTTTAATCTTATCGACAGTACAATCCATGAATTTCTGTCCGCCGAAACCGGGTTCAACAGTCATTATCAAAACCATATCAATTTTGGAAAGATACGGAAAAATAACTTCTGCGCTTGTTGCGGGTTTAATGGAAAGACCTACCCTGCAGCCGGCCTTTTTAACAGCGACAATGACAGCGTCGACATCTTCACACGCTTCATAATGAACAGTAATAATATCAGCACCGCATTTTGCGAATTCGTCAATGTAACGAATAGGATCGACTATCATAAGATGTACGTCAAAAACCTTGTCCGTACATTTGCGGATAGAAGAAACAATCGGCATTCCAAAGGAAATTGAAGGAACAAAAACACCGTCCATCACATCGATGTGGATGTAATCGGCTCCGGCAACGTCCGCTTCCTTTATCTGTTCACCAAGTCTGCAAAAATCTGCAGCTAAAATGGACGGGGATAAAACCATAAAAACTCCTTTGTAAGCTAATTTCTTAATTAAATCTAATGCACTTTAAACGAAAAAGCAAGTGGAAATCTGTCTAAATTTACTGCTTCGAGATGTCTCTCCATGTAACAAATGTATTATCTCGGGGTTCCTCGTGAACAATAACACGCGGGCTTTCCATTACAACGGTCGCATTGTCCGGAATATCTTTCGTAACTACAGTGTTTGCGCCTATTCGAACATTGTTCCCGATAGTAACATTTCCTATAATCTTTGCCCCGGCTCCGATGTAGACATTATCTCCGATTTTCGGAGCACCGATACCCTTGGAATCTTTCAATGTATTGGAGCCGATGGTAACCTGATGGAAAATCGTGCAGCCGGCACCGATCGAAGCATTTGCCGCAATAAAAATTCCCGCAAACCCGTGTGGTGTCACAAAAGGCTTTATATCACTGCATGTAGGGATAAAAGCATTCTTTTTATCAAGTATCTTCTGGCTCGAATGGATGTAAAAGGGTTTAAAAAACTTTTGTAATCCCTTGGGGGTTAAAGCTTTTTCACGATTTTTCCAAAAAGTCGGCTCAGGGTCTTTTGTAAATAACGACTTTATCTTTTTAAGAAATTTCCACATTGTATCCTCAAATACTAAAAGAGTCTCATTAAATCCTCAATTGTCTCGCGACGGCGAATCTGAGTAAGCTTACCGTCACTTGTTACCATTACTTCGCAAGGTCTCGGACGCGAATTATAGGTTGAGCACATGCTGTAACCGTAAGCACCCGTATCAAGAACGCACAGCAGATCCCCCTCCTTAATCTCGGGCAATTTTCTGTCCTTGGCAAGAAGGTCGCCTGATTCACATATGTTTCCGCATACGTTAACCTCATACAATGAATCGCGGCTTACAACCTTTCCGTCACGAATTACCTCTATATCATGCCACGAATCGTACATGGACGGACGCACTAAAACATTCATGCCGATGTCGGTTCCGGCATACTTATGACCTGCATTCTGCTTAACCGCATGTACCCGGCCAAGAATTACGCTTGACTCAGCCACGCAAAAACGACCCGGCTCGGATTTAAACAACGGCGCATATCCATAATCCTTCACAAACTCATCAAGGATAGGCTCTAATTGCTTTTTGAAATCTTCCATGGGATAGTCTTTTTCGTCGTCAAGCTTATGATAAGGGATTCCGTATCCCCCTCCGAAATCAATAAACTCAAGATTTTTAAAGCGTTTTGCAATCCTTAACAAATTTGAAACAGCAGCAAGATACGGCTCCGGTGTCATAAAAAGAGAGCCGATATGCTGGTTGATACCTGCAATTGTCAGGTTATATTTTGACGCAATGGCAAAAATCTCTTCTATGTCTTCCTCGGCTATACCGAATTTTGTTTTTTTGCCACCCGTAACCACCTTATCGCAATGCCCCGCGCCTACGCCCGGATTGATGCGAACAGCGCACTTTCCGCCGGGATTAAGCGTTCCGTAAGTCTCAAGCTGTGACAGCGAATCAAGGCTTGTCAAAATGTTCTCGTCAATAGCGTACTTAAGTTCCTCGGCCGATACATTGTTGGGCACAAAGAAAATACGCTCCTTGGGAAACCCTGCTGCCTTTAAAATCTCTATTTCACCTACGCTCATGGCATCGCAGTTTAACCCTTCCGAAAGGGCAATTTTCAAGATACTAAGATTAGTATTTGCCTTAACGGAATAATTAGCTGTATACGGATACTTGGTGATAACCCCGGCAACCGCTCTCATCCTGTCACGCAATATATCCTCATTGTAAACATATACCGGCGTTCCGTACTGTTTGGCGATATCTTCAGGGTTGTTTCCTTTAAAATAATCAATTGTTTCGACAAATGAATTCATGCTTTGCCTCCAAATTGCAATTACAATAAATGAGCTCGCATTTCCTCGCCCGTAAGGGGACTTAAATATGCGGGAGCAATATCAAATACAGTTTTGCAGCCAACGTTCTTTTCAACATACAGTCTGTTTATGGCACGCGCAAAAGCAACTATTACGGAAGACGTAAATTCCGGATTCGAATCAAGCTTAAGGCTGTACTCAATAACGTGCCGGTTTTCTTTTTCAATTCCCGTAACACCTGTGCGCAGCACAAAACCTCCGTGCGGAATTCCCGCATGATCGCGCGCGAACTCTTCCTCACTTATAAAGTGAACTGTTGTGTCGTAATCGGCAAAGTAATTGGGCATTGTAACTATCTCGCGCTCTATACGTGCCGTATCGGCACCTTCTTTTGCTACCACAAAGCATTCACGTGTATGCTTCTGTCTGGTGGTAAGTTCGGGATTTACACCGCTGCGAACCATCGCCAAAGCTTCGGGTACCGGGATAGTATACTGCTTTGCATTCTTTACGCCCTCAATACGCCTGATGGCATCTGAATGTCCTTGAGATACACCCTTTCCCCAGAATGTATAATCATTACCTTCCGGGAGCACGCAATTTCCGTATAATCTCAGCAACGAGAACATTCCGGGATCCCAGCCTGCGGAAATGAGTGCAACGTGACCTGCTTCTTTTGCTGCCTTATCAACATTTGCAAAATGCTCGGGAATACGTGCATGGGTATCAAAAGAATCTATTACATTAAAATATTTAACGTATTCGGGTGTCATTTTAGGAAGATCCGTAGCACTTCCGCCACATATTATCAACACGTCAACCTTACCCTTGTACGACTCGATCTCAGATACACTGACTACGGGAACTCCTTCCGTCAGTATTTTGACCGTTGAAGGGTCGCGCCTTGTAAACACTGCTACAAGCTTAGCATCCTCATTCTGTCTGATGGCGCATTCAACGCCTCTTCCCAAATTTCCGTATCCTAAAATAGCTATTCTCATTGCATAGCCTCCTTTTACTTTAACGCATTAAAGTCAGTTTTTCTTATTGTATGCAGAAAGAAGCAATCTGGCAAGAATTTTTTGCAAAAAATTCTTGCCAGTCCGAACATCAATCAAAAATCATTCCACCCCACTCAACGGCAGTGTATCCGTCATGAGTAAAGGATACTATTTCCGGTTCTTTGTTTTCCTGACCTTTATCGGTCGCAAAAGCAAACCACATTCTAATAATATTTTCGGGTTCGGGATCTATTATAATCGGCATTGCCGCGTCAACTTTATCGTTAAACTGCGGATACATAATGTAATCAACTTTTTCGAGCTTTACGTCCCAAAACTCGATAAAGTCATCAATTTCTCGCTCATTAAAGCCATATTCCGAAAGAATTCCATGCCATTTTGCAACACGATTATCAGCAGAGATTTTAAATCCTTCCAGAGTATCAAACATATTCTTTTCGGTCATGGATTCATAGAACAGGAAACCATATTCGCATCCGTCCTCCGTAACAAGAATGCTGTCATCTCCGCTTGCAATAACCGACCATCCCCCCGAATAATCCGGAATGGCCTTGGTAAGTAATCCGGGCTCTGCAAACTGCACGGAAATAAGTTTGCCGTCAGCATTATATATATAAATGTTCGGTTTCAACGCTCCGACACCCGTCGGTGTCTTCCTGGCGCCACCGATAGAATTCACCAATTCATCGAGACCGTTAAGCAGCTCATTATCGGGATCATTAGCCCAATCGGTAAAACCGTCGCTTGTAATAAACGTCTTTGCGCCCCCTATCACGATAGTTGCGGTTGCTACGGCTCCCGTAACCGGAGCCCCGCCAACAAACAGTATCAGCGCACCTGCACCCAACAACAGATCTGCCCATGTTAAGCCTCTCTCAATTGCTGCCAACGGCGCTCTCTTATTTTTGGTTTCAGCAAGCAACTCCTTTGCGTCATCCATCATATTAACTGCATTTAATACACCGCCGGCAACTTTTAATACCGCACCGGAGCCTCTTAATAATTTTCCGGCGGAGAGTTTTGCGGCACTGTCCTGTGCAAATTTTTTGCTCTGCTTCATAGCCGAGAAATAAAGTTGCCTTGCACCCTTGCTGGTATTGATAAGAGGTTTGGCTTTATTGGCCGTATCTATAGCAGTTACCGACTTTTTGGCAAGCTTCGTGCCCTGCTGAATTAGGTTTTTGCCCCCATTCATGAAGCTCTTGCCCATTCCGTAAGCCGTTATCCCCAAACTCTTTAACGAGTCTTTTGCTTTACCTTCAATTTTACCTTCAATTTCTTTTTTGACTTTTGATATTCCTTCGCCTACTATACCTATTCCTTTGTCTACTGTATTGCGTGCCCATCCCGGCATAGAATTGTAAACATCTTTTATGGTTTCAGTCGCTTTGGATGACATCCCGCTTCGGTCCAGTAAGGAATCCAGATTTTGAGTATGCTTGAGCCCGCTTATGCGCTGATAGTCAGGCATCTCATAAATTTCTTTACGTATGTCGGACGTTATTGCATACGCATCCATGGCAGGCGCAAGCGTAGTCAGTAAAAGAAGGTCGACCGAAAAGAAAATTAACAGAAGCGACTTTAACAATTTTTTCATACGCATAAGTTACACCCCCGTATTCCAATAGCCCATATCATCCAGGTACCAGGCTATATTATTAAGAATAGTGTCATCTGCCTTGTGCTCCACTGCCAGGTCAAAGTACATAAGCGCATTATCATAATCATATTGTTTGTAGCATACAGCCCCCAGAAAATACTCCGTCACACAGTCACCCGGTTCGAGCCTGTCTGCCGTCAACAGCCAGTAATAGGCCTGATTATAATTGCCCTCGTTGTATTCGCAGATTCCCGCTTTCCGGACAATATATGCCCAGTTGGGATTTGCTTTTGCGGCTTTCATGTAGAAATTGTACAATTGACTGTCTGTTGTGGAAACATCATCCATAAGCAGCTTTTCTTTAATTGCGCAGTATATACGTGAGTCAGAATCCCCCACTCGGCTTAAAAGGCGTGAAGCATCCTCCATGTGACCCTCATCGATAAGCATTACAATTTTCAAAAAAACAATTTCTTCGGTATATTCGGAATACTTTTCCCCTACCCTTGCAAGAATCGTTTCAGCGTTTTTGATTTTGCCATTTGCTATCTGCTCTGCTGCCTTGTTGATTTCCTTATTGTACTCAACAATACCTCCATCGGCTCCGTCAGCCCTCGGAAGTGTCATGCAAAAGAAAATTACCGCAAAACCGGCCACGGCATACAACGCGTAGAAAAGCTTGGCAAACTTATCTTTTAAAATAAGCTTTAAACCGACAAATACCACCGAAACCAAAACCGCAATTGTTCCCCAAAGAATATTGCCGCCGAAACATATCATTTCCACAAGGTTGATAGTTAACAGGAGTATAAAAATAATTGTAACCATACTATTTCCCCAGCTTTCGTTCCATAGATGAAATAAAGTTATTTACGTGAATTCCCACACCGTACCAGTCAAAATCGTGGTCGGTATCGGGATTAATCTTTTTGGCTGTCTGTGCTGCAAAGAGTGCTTCTTCGTACATTTCCATACCATCATATGCATTGGCCAACGCATACCATGAAGTATAGCTTTCCGGATCTTTCTCTACCGAAATCTTGAAACATTCAACCGCCGAAGCGTACTCCTTTTGAGCAAACAATATGCAACCTTTCAAATACTCAATACAGGAATTTTTACCGATTGCAGCCTCAACCTTTTCGGCAGCTTCAAGTGCGCGCGGTAAATCCTTCGATCTGAAGCAATAATGCATTGCATCCATGTAATTTAACAATAACTCGCATTCGGATACTTTTGCCAAAATGTCCTCATTATTGCTGTTGCGATATTCTACGCTGAATTTGAAGCTCGTTTCATCAAGCACATAATATCCTATAAGGGAATAGACCATTTTGTTGTAGTATTCTTTATCGTCAACATTACTGTCCGTAAGAGCATTCATAAGCTTCTTTCCTTCTTCAAGAGAAGCTTCTTTTTCACCGGTTTTAAGATAAGACATGGCCAGAAGATAGCGCGCCGTGTAGTTATTGGGTTCCTTACTCAATACTTCCGTAGAAGTTTTAATAACATTTTCATAATCACTGTTTCCGATATGACACCCGGCTATCATCAGAAGATTATCCGTTGAAGGGTCTTTGGCGTTGTGTTCCTTAAAAAGTTCAAGTGCTATATCATACAAGTGAACATCCATACAGTAGCTTGCGACAATCTTTCGGATTTTTTGTGCGCCGTTATCGTTTCCGTATTGCTCTACATATAATTCCAACAATCTCTCCCCGACATCGGCTACTTCCTTGTAATAAGAGCTGCCTTCTTTTCTCTGAGAACATGAAATAGCGAATGTAAGATATTGAATTCCTATTTCATTGCGGTTATTTGAAGCAATATCCAGCATCTTCTTTATCGTATTGCCGGTAATCTCCCCTTCCTGACCGACCTTGGATAAGATTTCGGTAGCTTTAACGTAATATTCGAGATTTCTGTATATTGAAAGTTTTTCCAATGCTTTATCTTTACTGTCTTCAAAGTCCTTAATCATTACCGATTCACGGCGGAAATTGTCCGTACCGATTAAATATTTCTTTATATCGGCCTTTATGGCTTCCGAATGCTTTGAATAATAGTTTTCATTCTGCTGACAGATTTCAAGATATTGCTTGGCTACTTCAGGCTCGAAATCTTCATATAACAGGTAATCCTCATATTTGTTAATATATTTGTATTTCTGCCAAAACAGCACTTTAACATTAATATCGTCTTCATTGCCGCTTAAGCCGTTAAACTTATCTTCCAAAGCTCCTTCCCAGCCAAGATACTTATTATATGCCTGCTCATAAGATGAATGTGCAAGCTCAATATCTCCGTTTAGAAGGGCGATTGAACCGTTTGCGACAGACTCATCAATATCAATTGCAATTGCTTTCCACGGAGCAACGGAATTTTCCAAATATATACCTGCTCCCAGTGAAACAACCAGACCGATTACCCCTGCCAAAGCCAACGATTTGGCGGATTTACCGGGCTGCTCCATAGGCTCTGAAAATGTCGTTGCCATTGTAATCACCGGTACAAGCGTAATCGTTTCAAGTGCAGCAAACATTATGTATATGCAGCTTATCGTACCGAAAGAAGCTGACGCAAAAGAAAGCAATGCAGAAACCGCCCATGTATATAATTCATATAAAACAATGTATGCCAGTGAAACACCGCTCATAATAAAGAAAATTTTCGCATTTACAAAGCCGCGCAATAAAGCAAACGCCAGCATGCAGGACGGTATCATAAACCCGACCAGCACGAATACAATCCAATATACTGCCGGGGCTTTGACAATTAATTTCCCCGGATAAGCTGTAATGTAATTCGTAAAAAGCTTGTAAAAAGCTATTGCAAATGCTCCCATAACAGCCAAAGAGCAATAGTCCGAAAAGGATTTAAATCCAAACTCTTTTGCGGCAAAATATCCCAGCAAAATTGCAAGCACCACTCCGATAAGGTCGGAGCATGTGCACATAAACCCCGAAAGGGGCTCTCCCGTTACGCAAAAAGCTATTGTCCGTATAATGTACGGCAATAAATTCAGTAACAGAAAGGGAATAAAAAGCAGTGTAATTCGTTTGTTTACATTCTTCTCCATATCTTCCTCCAAATAATATCAATCTGCTTACAGATTATCTTGCAGATCTGAAAATATAGTCAATCTGATTGGATTTTTCAAAACTTATATACGGTCCGTAAGCGGGGATTGTGCAAAGAAGTGCTTTAATCCCGGCCGGAATCAGTAACTGATAGCCCTTATTTGACATAATCAATGCCGCTCTTTGCGAAGCAGGCCCATGAGATATATACTTAGCCGATGAGGCAAACTCGCTCCAATCGTCATCAGCCAATCCCCTTATCTGAAGGCCTTCTTTCCTGCCGAATTCAAAATACTCCCACCAGATATCCTGCATTCCGTGATACTGCCGGGCAACCATATTGTTTTCTTTCAAAAGCTCATTACCGTTCTTTGAAAAGAAGGCAACCGCTCCGGTACGTTTATCAACGTGTACTTTAAGCTTATCCAGGCAAACATCAACAGCCTCGCGGCTTTCAAGTATATTCCACTTTACCGACACATTGGTCACTTCGCCGGGAAGCGGCTTTACGTCCGAAAATTCCGTTTTTGCAAAAAGAACCCTCACGGTTTCTGCGGAAACAGGAATGATGCGAAGTGTTCCGTAGCCGCCCGTAATGTCAACTTTTTGCCGATCAGCCTTAACCCAGCGCACAGCATTGTCAATTCGACCGTGACCGACCGGCTGCAGGCTTGTACCCTCAGGCATGCGGCCATATTCAGTCTCATCATCGGGCCGCTTGCGGTGAACCCTCTCGGGCGGTGTCCACGGCTGATAGTACTTCGATACTTTAGGTAACGAATAACTCTTTTTCTCAACCGGTTTATTTTCCTCAACGTATTTGGCGGCCGCTTCCGCAAAAGTCATTTTGTGATCTGTTTTCTTCTCTTTGGAATCTTCAGGCTTCGCCAAAACCGGTTTCGTTTCAGCCGGTTTAGTGTTTACCACTATTCTGGCAGGACCGTATTTTTCCCTGAGTTTAAGCTCCGCATCACCTTCAAGTGACAATGCCTTTGCTATTTCCTCTTTAGTTTTAAACTCCTCTTCAAACTCAAACGGAGTTTCATGAAAATCATCTTCTATAAACGAAATATTCCTTCTGTCCTCGGGAATTTCATCGGCTATCAGTCCGGTAAGCTTTCCCTTATAAAAAACGGTAAGTTCCTGAAGCGCACGCGTAGCCGCAACATACAAAAGCTTTGCGTAGCCGTCTTCTTTGGGATAGTTTTCGCATGAGGCATCGTATATGATTACGGCGTCAAATTCGAGACCTTTTGAATATTCAATCGGTAACACGAATGCTCCGTTTCCAAATTCAGAATCTGCCTCGGAAAAGATTTTTACATCCGTTTTCTTTTTTAATTCTTTATATGCTTTTTTGCATTCAGTTTCATCTTTACAGATAATTGCAATTGTTTCGTAACCCTTTTCGCGATAGCTGTCTACTGTTGTGATTATCGCATTGTTAAGTGACCTGTCATCATCGCAAATTTGCGTTTTAACGTTATCACCGTGACGCACAATCGGCTCAACCGGGTAAATCGGAAAAGTCCCGTGCTTAAGAATATCTGTAGCAAAATTTGAAACCTCGACGGTATTTCGGTAGCTTTTCCTAAGCAATCCGAAATAGTCATATTTGTCCGGAAGCATAATCTGTTTAAGCTCTTCCCAATCACCCAGACCGATTTTCAGGTTAATGTTCTGCGAAACGTCGCCCATAATAGTGAAAGTACACTTGCTTAAGCAATACTTAAGGCTCTTGTAAGCCATTATCCCGAAGTCCTGGGCTTCATCGATTACAACATGGCTCGCTTCCTGGATAACCTCTGTTTCCTTAATGCGCTTGTATATATATGCAAGCCCCGCAAGATCGTACAAATCCGGATCGTTTTCCGAATATGAAACTACGTACCCCTTGCCGCGCATCATATCCACAAATTCTTTGTAAAGATTAAAGACCGAATCCTTCCAGACAAGCTTGGTGAAATAATTTGAATAATATTTTTTAAGTTTCTTTTGCTCCTCAACATTATATGAATAATATTTTCCGAAAAGCTCCGTCTCAAGATTGCTATTCAAAAAATCGTTTAAGCGCTCAAGCTTTGCAGCCATTGACCAGTCGGGGTAGTCATTTATTAATTTCTCTACCTCTGACTTTTTCAAAATCACATGACCGTTCTTCTCTATTTTAACATCCTCGCGAGGTATAAAACTCCACTCTGTGCGTGCGCAGTATTTCCTTAATGCCTCAAACCACTCGCCTGTACTTTTAGTGGCCACACCGTCATCCTTTTTGTCAAAAGAACGTACCTTGTGGTGCTTTTTGTCCCAATCCTCGTAAAGAAGCTTTGTAAAAAGTTCTTCCATCGTCATCTGTTCAACGCCATAAACATCAAGATCCGGAAGCACTCCCGTAATATAGTTAAGCAATACTTTATTGCTGCCGACAATATAGAAACCGTCAGGCTTAAATTCCGTTTCATAGTTGTAGAGAATATATGAAATTCGATGCATGGCAACGGTAGTTTTACCTGAGCCCGCACTACCTTGTATCAAAACGTTATGACGTGGATTTTTGCGAATTACGTTGTTCTGCTCCTGCTGAATCGTTGCAATGATTTCACTTAAAACATTTCTTTTGCTTTTTGACAGATACTTTGTAAGTAAATCGTCGTTGGCAACCACATCCGAATCGTAATAATCGATGAGATTATTTTCCTCGATTTCGTAGGTACGCTTTCGTTTTAAATCAATTTTATATATACCTTCTCCCGGAACTTTGTACTGACACTCACCAAGCCTGTGATCGTAGTAAACCGATGCTATAGGCGCACGCCAGTCGATAACCTCCGGTTCGGAAGGATTTTCAGCCACAACCGTTTTACCCACATAAAATGTTTCACGCTTGGCATTTTCGGAATCCTCGATATCTATTCGCCCAAAATACGGTTTCTTTGTGGCGCGCTCGGCACGCAGCAAATCACGGCGCACTTCATTAAACCTTGCGTCGGTATTAAACCACTGCGCAAGGCCTTCTTTATCCTCTGAATCGTAAACTTCACGCAAAGTATGAAGCTCATCCTGCAAATCTGCAGCCTGCTGCTTAATGCCCGCAAGCTTTTGAATTGTAATTTTACGAATACGCTCAAGCTTTGCTTCTTCGGCTTCTCTTGTTGTTTCGTAAAACTTGCCTTCAATCTTTCGTTCCATATTCTTTCCTCACATAGAGTCAAACCTGCAACCGCTTCGCATGTTGCCCGTTATTAAAATCAGCCTGCCATCTGAAAAGCAGACCCTCTCTACTTTATATATACTATCAGATAAGGGCTTAAAATAAAAAGAAAAAACAATATATTGTATTAAAAAGTACTACCGCGCCAAGAGTTTTAAAGATATAATTTTAAATGCGTGAAACGTCATTTTAATACGGAGGCCATGGAATGTCAAAGGTTTTTGGGGAAGAAATATCTATCACTGAATTTGTTGTTTCAAAAGACGGCAGAAATATCTACGGTAAACTCTATAAGCCGCTCAAAGAAGGGATTTTCCCTGCAATAATTATGGGACATGGTTACAACGGCTGTCACACCGATTGGAACAAAGAATGCACCCTGTATGCTCAAAACGGATATGTGGCATACACATACGATTTTTGCGGTGGATCGACTCGTTCCAAAAGTTCCGGAAAAACCACCGAAATGACAATCTTTTCGGAGCGCGATGATGTCAAAAGAGTTTTTGAAGCCATTTCAAATCTCGAATTTGTTGACAGCAAAAATGTTTATGTAATGGGCGGCAGCCAAGGTGGACTTGTTTCATCCCTCGCCGTTGATGAGCTTAAGGATGTTGTTCGCGGATTGATTCTTTACTATCCCGCATACTGTATTGCCGATGATTGGCAAAAGAAATATACCGACATGAACAAGGTTCCCGATGTAATTGAATTCTGGGGTATGAATCTCGGGAAGGTCTTTGTGACGTCGCTTCAGGATTTTGATACTTATAAACACATCGGCACATACACCGGCCCCGTACTCATAATTCACGGAGACCACGATCCGATTGTACGCTTACGCTACGCCGAAAGTGCCGATAAGCTCTACAAAAACTGTACTCTGCGCGTACTTACCGGCGAAGGTCACGGTTTCAGCCCTGCGGGAAGCGATGTTGCCATGGGCACGACGCTTTCATTTATGAATGAAAACCTAAAGTAACAAAGCGGGGCAGTCAAACGACCGCCCCGTTAGCGTTTATTTACTTCTTATTTTGACAAAAATGCTTTAACATCACCGTAAACACCCTTACCGTCGAGCTTGTATTTCTCCACAAGCGCGGATGCCGAACCGGACTCGCCGAACACATCCTGCATACCGAGTTTCTTTACCGGTACGGGATAGTTAGCACACAAAGCATCACATACCGCACTGCCAAGACCACCTATTACGGAATGTTCCTCAACAGTAACAACTTTGCCTGTCTTCTTGGCACTCTTGATGATAAGCTCCTCATCAAGAGGCTTAATGGTACAAATATTGATAACCTCAGCGCTGATACCGTCTGCTGCAAGCATTTCGGCTGCTGTTAATGCGGAGTCTACGCAAATACCGGTAGCAACAATTGTAACGTCCTTGCCTTCTCTTACAACAGTACCCTTGCCGATTTCAAATTTATAACCGGGCTTATCATTAATAACCGGAACAGCCGCACGACCGAAACGAATATAAACAGGTCCTTCATATTCAACAGCTGCCCGCACGCATGCTTTTGCCTCGATATCGTCCGAAGGGCACATAACAACCATACCCGGAATAGTACGCATTAAAGCGATATCCTCGTTGCACTGGTGGGAAGCACCGTCTTCGCCAACGGTAATGCCTGCATGGGTAGCACCGATTTTTACATTTAAATGAGGGTAGCCGACAGAGTTACGAACCTGCTCAAAGGCACGTCCTGCCGCAAACATTGCAAAGGATGACGCAAAAGGAATAAGGCCGGTTGTTGACAGACCTGCTGCAATACTGATCATATTACCTTCAGCAATACCGCAATCGATGTGTCTTTCCGGAAAGGCCTTCTGGAACACGTTTGTTTTGGTGGCATTTGCAAGATCGGCATCCAAAACCACAAGATTAGGATACTCTGCGCCAAGCTCTTTTAATGCGTTTCCGTAACTTTCACGGGTAGCAATTTTAACTACATCTGACATAAGCTCTCACCTACTTTCTCAAGATCTGCCATAGCGATTGCATACTGCTCATCATTAGGTGCTTTTCCGTGCCATTCAACGGAACCTTCCATGAATGAAACGCCCTTACCCTTAATTGAACGGGCAATGATTACCGTAGGCTGTCCTTTTGTTTCCCTTGCTTCCTTAAAGGCAGCACGAATCTGGTCAAAGTCATGTGCATCAATTTCAATTACATGGAAACGGAAAGCTCTAAACTTATCTGCAAAAGGCTCGGCTGAGCAAACCTCTTCGAGTTTACCGTCAATCTGCATACCGTTATAATCCAAGATTACACAAAGGTTATCGAGTTTACGGTGGCCGGCAAACATCGCAGCTTCCCAAACCTGACCTTCTTCGGACTCGCCATCACCTATAAGTGTGTAAACGCGGTTTGTTTTTCCCTGCATTCTTGCACCGAGTGCCATTCCGACCGCAGCGGAAATTCCCTGTCCGAGAGAGCCGCTCGCCATATCAACGCCGGGAATATGTGTATTCGGATGACCCTGTAAATATGAGCCAAGCTTTCTTAATGTTGTTAAATCTTCAACCGGGAAAAATCCACGGTTTGCAAGTGCGGAATAAAGTCCCGGAGCTGTGTGACCCTTGGATAACACAAAACGGTCACGGTCTTCTTTTTGAGGATTCTCGGGATCAATATTCATTTCTTCGAAATAAAGATACGTATAGATATCTGCGCTTGATAACGAGCCGCCCGGATGTCCGCACTTTGCGGCATGAGTAGCCGTAACGATACCTTTACGAACTTCATTTGCCATTTTCTGAAGCTCTAAGTTAGTCATAATGCCTCCTAAAAATTTTATCTTTCTTAATTTATCATATTGCTATGCTTTTCTCAAGATTTTTGACCATAGCACTATACTATGGACCTTTCGCGATTTAGCACCGCCTCTATTTCTGTCCATAGTAAGCATTTGCGCCGTGCTTTCTGTAATAATGCTTGTCTTGAAGTTCCTGCGGTGCCGGCTTGACTTCAGGGTTAATCAGCTCGGTTCTAAAGGCCATTTTTGCAACTTCTTCAAGAACTACGGCATTGTGAACAGCCTCGCCCGCGTTCTTTCCCCAGGTAAACGGGCCGTGGTTTTTACACAAAACCGCAGGGACAGCCATATAATCTTTATCTTTGTAGTAATCGGTAATAAGAAGGCCTGTGTTCTTCTCGTAGGCACCTTCGATTTCTTCTTTACTTAAGCATCGTAAGCAGGGAACCTCACCATATATGTAATCGGCATGAGTAGTTCCGTAGCAAGGAATGTTGCGCCCTGACTGTGCCCAACTTGTGGCGTATGAAGAATGTGTGTGAACGATACCGCCGATATCGGGACATGCCTTATAAAGTTCCAAATGAGTAGCCGTATCCGAAGAAGGATTGTAACGTCCCTCAACTTTTTCGCCCATTAAATTCATGACAACCATATCTTCGGGGCATAATTTGTCGTAATCTACTCCGCTCGGCTTGATTACAAAAAGACCAAGCTCTCTGTCTATGCCGCTTACATTTCCCCATGTGAAAGTTACAAGATTATATTTTGGGAGGAGCATATTTGCTTCATATACTCTTTTTTTCAGTTCTTCAAGCATTTTTTAACTCCTTTACTTCATTGCCTCAACAGCTGCACGCTCAATGCTAAGACCCTTTGTATATGTCTCAAGGTATGCATTAAATCCATCAACATCCTTAGGATCTGGATCCATCTGGGTTCCCAAATCGCCATGGAATACCTGATCAACCAGGAAGGTATCAAGGCTCTCTCCATCCTTTTTGTTTACCAGGAAGGATGCCAGAAGCGCAATACCCCAAGCGCCGCCTTCACCTGCTGTCTCCATTACCGATACAGGAGCATTAATAGCTGCTGCAAGAATGCCCTGTCCAACGCCCTTTGTCTTGAACAATCCACCGTGTCCATAAATACGATCAATCTTAACATTTTCCTCTTTTACAAGTATATCAAGACCAGTCTTAAGTACTGACAGCGAAGTGAACAGATGAACTCTCATAAAATTAGCAAGACTGAATTTTGAGTCAGGTTTTCTCACAAAGAGAGGCCTGCCTTCATCAAAGCCAGTGATATGCTCACCTGAAAAATAATTGTATGAAAGAAGTCCGCCGCAATCAGCATCGCCTTCAAGAGCTTTATTAAACAAGACACTAAACATCTTACCCATATCTGGCTCGATACCCATTGCCGCTGAAAATTCCTTAAAAATATTCATCCATGCATTTATATCTGAAGTACAGTTATTGCAGTGTGCCATAGCCACAAGATCTCCTGCTGGTGTAGTAACAAGATCAATCTCATCATATACCTTGCTGAGCTCCTTCTCTAAAACTACCATACCAAAAGTAGATGTACCTGCTGACACATTACCAGTCTTGACTGCAATCGAATTTGTAGCTGCCATACCTGTTCCTGCATCGCCCTCAGGTGGACAAAGTGGAATACCTGCTTTTAATTTTCCTGATGGATCAAGAAGCTTTGCGCCCTCTTCTGTCAAAGTTCCAGCTGCTTCTCCAGCTACTGCTACTGCAGGTAATAATTCCTCAAGCTTGAGTGAATATCCCTTCTTTGCAATCAGCTCATCAAACTGAGCTATCATTCTTGTATTAAACTTTCTTGTATCAAGATCAATTGGGAACATACCAGATGCTTCACCAACGCCAAGAACCTTCTCCCCTGTCATCTTCCAGTGAACATATCCAGCAAGAGTAGTAAAATGTACTACGTCTTTAACATGGTCCTCACCATTTAAAATTGCCTGATACAGATGTGCTATTGACCATCTCTGAGGAATATGATAATTAAAAAGCTCTGTCAGCTCCTCTGAAGCTGGCCCTGTAATGGTATTTCTCCATGTACGGAATGGCACTAAAAGCTCATTAGCTTTATTAAATGCCATATAGCCATGCATCATAGCAGAAAAACCTATTGCCTTGAGATTCTCAATCTCTATACCGTACTGAGACTTTACATCTTCGTTAAGCTTTTTATAGCAATCCTGAAGACCGCCCCAGATATCATCGAGGCTATATGTCCATATACCGTTTTCAAGTCTGTTTTCCCAATCATGAGCGCCCTGTGCAATAGGAGCATTATCTTCGCCAATGAGTACTGCCTTAATTCTAGTTGATCCAAACTCAATTCCCAGAACTGCATTACCAGCAGCAATAATTTCTTTTACTGAACTCATTTACTGCCTCCTTATCTAAAGCAAGCTGCATTCCAGCGAAGCTCATTCTTAAATGTGCGAATATCTGTATTCTTGTCAATAACAACTGCTTCAATTCCCATTGCTTCGGCCCAACCTACCATCTGCTCTGTAGTAAGGTCATAAGAGAATGCTGTATGATGAGCACCACCTGCAAGAATCCAAGCCTCTGCTCCTGTATAAAGGTTAGGCTGTGGCTTCCAGAATACATTTGCCACTGGAAGATTTGGCATAGGCTTCTCAGCATTTACACATTCAACCTCATTGATGATAAGGCGGAATCTTGTACCGAGATCAATAAGTGAACATGCAACGCCCTTGCCTTCCTTTGCATCAAATACAAGTCTTGTAGGATCTTCTCTATCACCCATAGAAAGTGGTTTACACTTAATGCTGATAGGACCAGCTGCCAGTGAAGGACAAATCTCAAGCATATGAGCCTGAAGAATTCCCTCCTTACCTTTTACAAGATTATATGTATAATCCTCCAGCATTGAAGTACCCTTTGCATCCTTCATGCCTGTTGTCATAACCTTCATCAGACGAACCATAGCTGCAACCTTCCAGTCGCCCTCTGCTCCAAAGCCATAGCCCTTCTCCTCAAGTCTCTGAATAGCAAGACCTGGAAGCTGCTTGAGTGATCCTAAATCGCCAAAATGTGTTACGATTGCCTGATAGTTCTTCTCCTCAAGGAATCTCTCAAAACCAAGCTCAATCTGAGCCTGAACAGCTACATGCTTCTTAAACTCCTCAGGATCTCTTCCATCAAGAATAATTCCATATTTATCATAATACTCATCTACAAGAGCATTAGTATCAGCTTCAGAAACAGCAGCAACCGCCTCTGCAATTTCATTAACTGGGTAAGCGTCAACCTCCCATCCAAATTTAATCTGAGCTTCTACCTTATCACCTTCAGTTACGGCAACATTTCTCATATTGTCAGCAACTCTCATTACACGAATGTGACTTGACTCAACAACACCAATAGCTGTTCTCTGCCATGAACCGATTCTCTCCTGAACTACTGGATCTGACCAATGTCCAGCAATTACCTTTCTCTCGATACCCATTCTTGTAACGATATGTCCCCACTCGCGATCTCCATGAGCAGCCTGATTCTCATTCATAAAGTCCATATCGATTGTGTCGTATGGAATCTCCTCATTATACTGTGTATGAAGATGAAGTAATGGCTTTCTGAGTTCCTTAAGACCAATTATCCAGCTCTTTGCAGGTGAAAATGTATGACACCATACAATCACACCAGCACACTCATCATCTATATTAGCTTCATTAAAAGTTTTTCTAATAAGCTCATTTGTAAGAAGAGTTGGCTTCCATACCACCTCAAATGGCAGCTTACCACTCTTGTTAAGCCCATCTACCATTTCCTTAGTGTGACGTGCTACATTCTCAAGTACTGCATCACCATAAAGATCCTGAGATCCAGCGCAGAACCAGAACTTATAATTCTTCACCGCTTTCATTTGTAAATATACCTCCACTATTCAACCAAATTTACGTCTCAATATTTTCCGAACTTAAGACAAGAAACTACCTGTTAGTATTTTAACACTCTCATAATACATCTGCAATCATTCATTTGATTTATTTTTATCAAACTTTCTTTACTCTCGGAACATATAATATATCATTGCCCTGCTCATTATGCATATTTCAATCGCACTTCACAAGATTTATACCCCAATGCAAAGGGCGTTGGTCCAAAAGAACCAACGCCCTAAAAAATCAATATATTTTATTATTTAACCTTCAGTACGAACTTAAGATTTGGAACTATTTCCTTACCTGATGTTGTTGAATCATCAAAACGTCCAGCATACTTGAATGTAAGTTCTTTAGCATCACCTTCACCAACA
>JAZLHV010000046.1:0-66885 GCA_045617045.1 Lachnospiraceae bacterium | reverse complement strand
ATTTACCACAGGGGACAGGTTATAGTGGTCGACCAACGGGGACGGACCTTTGTGGATAACTATAGTACACTTTGCAAGGGCGGCGGGATAATACGTCATTTTTTCGACGGGGTCGCAGCCGGACACCAAAAACTCAGAGTCTGACCCCAAGAATGCGAAAGCGGTTGACAAAATCGATATGTGGCCGCAATTCCGGCACATGTCGATTTTGTCAACCGCTTTTGCATTCACCCGTAACATTTTCTTGTCCGGGCAAGACCTCGGAAAAATGACGTATTATCCCGCCGCACGCACAGTGCGAACACCATAAGTTATCCACAAAGGTCCGTCCCCGTTGGTCGACCACTATAACCTGTCCCCTGTGGTAAATTAAAATGAGCGGGCAAAGACTTCGAAGCTGCTTATCGAAATAGGCTTGGAATAGTAATACCCTTGCGCCACATCGACGCCGTAGCTTAATGCCCGTACAACGTTTTCATCGTTTTCAACGCCTTCGGCAATAATTTTGGCGCCGAGCTTGTGAATCATGTCGGCAACTGCGCCGATTATGATATCGCTCTTTTCGTCAAAATTGGAATCTTTCATGAATACCATATCCAGCTTTACAACATCAAACGGAATATCCATAAGTGCATTTAAAGAAGAATAACCGCTTCCGAAATCATCGATTTCCACGATAAAGCCTTTAGCCCGCAATTCCTTTAAAGTACGTATAAGTGAATAACGGTTCTCGGCACATGCGCTTTCCGTTATCTCAATGTGAAGCTTTGAAGGCATGATATCATACTTATCAACGATTTCCGCAAGCTTTGCGGGTACATCTATGCTTTCAATATCCACCTGCGAAACATTGACCGAAAGCGGGCCTGCGAAAATGCCGTTTTCTTCAAAATAGGCAATTGTCTTGGCGGCCTGCTCCCACACAAACTGATCGAGTTCGGTTATGAAACCGTTACTTTCAAACAGCGGCACAAAATCGCCGGGCGCAATTCTGCCAAGGGACGGATGATGCCATCTCACAAGAGCTTCGCCGCCGGACACACGATTTGTTTTTAAATCTATCTGGGGCTGTATCTCTATAAAGAACTCATTCTTTTCAATGGCATCGCGCATCTCGGTCAAAAGAAGCTGCTTACGATGCTGCTCGTCTTCCATGCTTTGCGTATATTCCAAAAGCTGAACCTTTGAAGATTTCTTGCACCTTGCAAGTGCCAAAAGTGCCAGCTCGTAGTAATGCGAAACGCTTTGCGAAAGATCTCTCATCAGCACAAAGCCATGCGACATTTCTATCTTTACCTCGGTGTCATCACCGATTTTAAGCGGAATACTGGACAGCGCATTTACAATTGCATCAACATATTCAATCGGAACTATGCACCCGAATTTGCCCTCGGCAGTACGACCGTAAATCATCGGAAATTCATGGTGATAATTATGATATATCGAAGCTATTTCTTTAAGCGCAATATCGCCGCTACGCGTACCGTACAAACTGTTAAAGCCTTTAAAGTTATTGATACCGCTGATAATTAATGCATACGCGCCCTCGGAACCATGCTTTTTAATATACTTTTCGGCCTCCTCCAGGAAGCCCAAACGATTATAAGAACCCGTAAGCTGATCGAATGTTGCTATATGATGTTCTTTTTTAAGCTGACGCTCTGTTTCGGTCGCATCGTGGAATATAAATACCGTGGATACAAGATAGTTTTTCTCATCATGTATGGGGGTGTAAATAACCTCATAGGCCTTCTTTGTGGCCGGATTATCCGAAACATACATCGATTTTCCTACAGGCGGATTACCGATTATATCCATCATTTTATCTACGGTTGAAAAATCCTTGCCGTCAAACAGGCGCTTGCCCGAATCATTCATATCCAAAAGCTTACCGTCACAGTCATACAGTGCGGTAGCGTCTGAAATGTTATCATCTACATATCTGCGAAGTTTCGGCATTAACCCTATTGGCTTAAACAAATACACACAACCGTACATGAAAAGAATGCCAAACATAAAAGCAAGCTTTGACAGGTCAAAAAACATTTCCCGGTTAAGCGTAAACAAAGCGTTCAACACAATGGACAACGTCAAAACAATAAGTATCGCATCATACTTTAACCTATAATACTTTGACGTTACGACAACACGCCTCAGCATAGTATAATATACAAAGAAAATAAGCAGACAACATACAAAAATATGGTAGTAATACAAAAGATTGGGGGTCATGTACGTGTAAGAAAGTTCTCCCTTTTCACGCACTGCATAACCGCCGGCGTAATGATTGATGGGATTGGTAAACAAAATCACCGTATCCACCAGCACAAGAGCACCGAAGCAGGCTCTGTACCCCGCCTTAATCTCGCGCTCGGTAAATGCATATGCGAACAAAAGAAGCGACAAAAGCGCCCAACCTGTCAGAATATGTTCAAGACCAACCAGATATTCTGAGAATTTTCCATCGTGACAATAGTTGTTAACCGTATATGCCCACAAAATCAAATATATCAAAAGAAGCGCACGCCCCAGATTATTACCGAGTTTAGTGCGTTTGCAAAACGTTTTTACCGTTAAGAATATGAAAAGAACATTTATCAATATAAAACCTATTCGGGCTATTACATTTACCATCAGAAATCCCTGCTTATCTTAATTTAGTGTAAAAATTATAATATTGCTGAATTAAGTTATCATTAATACAACTCAAAAATTTTTACTTCATCATTCTTTTGCAGACTCCGATACCTTCCCCAGTCCCACTGTTTTGTCCACCGGAAGCGAAAAAGCAATTCCCTGCCCCTTTGAATCTAACCCGGCTTTTTGATAAATCTCATGTAATACCGCGTCCTTAATATTTGAAGGAACAATCATCATCACAAGATCTTTCTCGGGTTCAATCGATATTTGGAAAAAGGCCTCCGCCTCTTTATTGGCCGTCCCCCTTGCATGAAGAACCGTTCCGCCACGCGCTCCTGCGGTCTTGGCTGCCTCCATAACAGTATCCGAATAACCCGCGTTTACTATACAAATAACCATTTCATAAGTAATATCTGACATATTTTGCCTCCAAAATCTAATACCGCACTGCCCTGTTACATTAATGTCATGCGATTATCACACAAAAAATTAAAAAGATTTACACCGATTACACTCGAGAACGGAATTGTAACACATACACCTTTTCCGTTTTTTATGGATTTAAATTTATCATCCAGGGTTTCCAGAATTTCTTTTTGCCTGTCTTTACGAATTACACTGAAAAGAACAGCCTTCTCGGAATTTGTAAGTCCCATAAGCGACATCATGCCGGCATCCGCGGTGCCTTCACCGAATGACGTAAAAGAAACATTCGCGCCAAGCGACTGTATAAGATCGGTGTAAAACTCCGCCTTGCGTCTGTCCACAATTGTAACCATCAGCATCAGGGAATTTGTAGATGTGTTTTCTTTGTTTGTTTTTGCCTGTGCCATTTTCCACCTATTTCATCTCAAAATATATTATCTGTTCATCATCCGCATCTAAAATACGCTTCATAACCTTGCGCTCACGCACTGCCCTTGAGGCAATTGCCTTAAAGCCCAAAACCTGTATGGTAATCAACGGTGCCATCGCCACCATTGAAACCACGCCGAACGCATATTGGAGAACGCCTTCAGCGCCCCATACCGAGGCACACACACCGATTGCTAAGGGTAAAATAAAGCTTGAGGTTAACGGTCCGGATGCGACACCGCCCGAGTCAAACGCAATGGCTGTATAAATTTGGGGCACAAAAAGAGACAGACACAGCGAAATAAAATATCCGGGAATTACGTAATACAAAAGTGAAAATCCTGCGACAATCCTGACAAGTGAAAGACCGATTGCCACGCCGACACCTATTGCAAGTGCTATAAGCATAGAGCGTTTTGTAACCGCGCCGTCGGTTATTTCTTCAACCTGCTTATTCAAAACATGAATTGCCGGCTCCGCAAGCACAGTCACAATTCCGATTACCAATCCTGCAACGGCAATAACCGAAAGCTTGTGACTCACCAACTGTGAACCGATTAAGAAGCCGACCGGCACGAAGCCTACCGCCGCCGATGTTAAGAAAAGAACAAGCCCGGCAAACGTATACGCTATACCGATAAATATCTTAACAACCTTGCCTTGCGGCAATTTCAGCAAAACTGCCTGCAGCACCAGGAAAAATAAAACAATAAGGCCTAAAGCTTTAAATACTTCCACCGCAACCGAAGCTAAAATTGAGCCAATCCCGTTATTTAAAATTGTATTAAGTGAATAATCCGGCAAAGAATATGTGAGCGAACCGCTCGAAAACAACGACAGCATCAAAACCGCAAGCATCGGTCCGATAGAGCATAGCGCAATAAGTCCGAACGAATTTTCATTGGCATTACGTCCGCCGATAGTCGTTGCAATACCGACTCCCAGTGCCATAATGAACGGAACCGTAATAGGTCCGGTTGTAACACCGCCCGAATCAAAAGAAAGCGGCAAAAAGTTATCACGGCCGGTTTCAATCAACAATGCCGAAAGGGCAAACAACGCCATATAGAACAACATAAGCATTGACGCCAGACTTTTTTTGAATACTATTTTCAAAATCGAAAACAATAAAAACAGGCCGACGCCCACCCCCACTGCGATTATTAATACAGTGCTGTTCATGACCGCTGACACCTGATCGGCCAAAACCGTTAAATCAGGCTCCGCCATTGTAATCAGCACTCCCAGCAAAAAACACGTACCTAACAACGCCTTGAGATTACCTGTCTTGGCAAGACCGCTTCCGACATATTCACCCATAGGCATCATGGCAAGATCGGCCCCTAAATTAAACAGCGCAATTCCTATAATCATGCATGCCGAACATATGCCAAATACCGTCAACTCCTGCCGCGACAAATCATACAGGGGAGTAAATGAAGCAAATACAACTATCAGAGTAATCGGCAATACTGAAAACAACGCTTCTTTTATTTTTGCAAACAAAGCTTTATACATTAATACCTCTCCACATAAACTATTTTATCGGCCATATCCTCTCCCGGCAAAAAGACATCTTTTAAGCCTTCCGAAACATAAATCAAACTATCATCCGATACGCCTATGAATTCAAAATCGCTGTTTTGTCTGTAAAACTTCTCAGCATCCGCAGGCCCCATTACATAAAGAGCCGTTGAATATGCATCGGCCAGAAAAGAATCCTTGCATACTACGGTTACGGACTTGTACCCGGACGCAGCCGGATATCCTGTCTTGGGATTAATGATGTGACCGTATACATTGCCGTTGTCATCTTCGAAAAACCTTTCATAGGCACCTGACGTAACCACAGATGTATCCGAAACGTTCAAAATTCCGATAAACCCGTTTACGTTATCGGGATTAACAACCGCAATGTTAAATTTGCTGCCATCGGGCTTAGCGCCGATCAAAACGACATTACCGCCAAGATTTAAGTTGGCGGACTTAACGCCGTGACTTTCAAGTATATCCCGCAATACATTGCCAAGGTTTCCCTTGGCAACCGCACCAAGATCGATTTCCGCATTGTCGGGAAGTGTTACATAATAACCGTTGCGGTCAAGCTTAATACCGTCACAGTCAACAAACCTCAGCAAATCATCTATAAAAGCCTCCTCCAAAACCCGGTAGTCTTCTGTCGTAAATCCCCACGCCCTCACCAGCGGATATATTGAAATATCAAGGTTTTTGCCTGTCATGTCACATGTCTTTACAGACTTTTCGATCAAGTCAAAAACATTTTTTTCAACAGAAAATTTTTCTTTTGCACGGTTGAGTTTATAAATCTCGCTATTGGGATTTGTGACACTTAAAAGGTTGTCTTCAAGAACAATTTCCCTGAGACATTCCCGCATGGCAGAGCTTATTGTATCGGTGCCGTACTCCGTAAGTGTCATCGTAGTGTCCATAGCGATCAGGTTTTCCGTATAAGAAGCGTTCTTTTTGGAGTTTGCGAAAACTCCTGCAATAATCACGCCCAGCAAGACTATTGTTACCGCAAATGGTTTTACATACGCATTTACAAATGATTTTTTCATTATCACTGTGCCAAAGTGGCGATACCGTTTTCATATACCGGCATCAGCTTCAGTTTAAAAAGGTTACGTTTGTGAAGGGTATCGATTCTTTCCTTAACAGCTGCATCTTCACATATGCCTTCGCGAATATATTTATCAAGCGTTGCATATGTAAAGCCCAGATTGTCTTCATCGGTCTTACCGCACAGGCCGTCAATCGGTACCTTATCTACAAGCTCGGCAGGCAGGCCCAGCACGCGGCCTATAGCCTTAACCTCCTGAACCGTATAACGGGAAAGGGGGCTGAAATCGCCTACGGAATCGCCGTATCTGGTTGAATATCCCACCCAGTCTTCGGAAAGGTTGCAAGTATTTGCGACACGTCCGTTTACACACTGGCTGACAGCATATACGGTTGACATGCGTATACGCGGCGGAAGATTTGTGAGCGCCTGTGCCGAAAGTTTCAGCCCCGAAGCCTCTATTGCCGCAATTTCACCGTCTACGGCATCCTTTATATTCACTTCGAAGCTTTCGATACCTAAATGCTTTACCAAAAGTTTTGAAGCCGATATGTCGGCCTGAACGCCCTTTGGCATCAGTACGCCTGTAACCTTGGAAGCTCCGAGTGCCTTAACGCACAAAGCAGCGACAACGGAACTGTCCTTTCCGCCCGAAATTCCGATAACGGCTTTACAATCGGGACCGTTGCCGGCAAAAAAATCTTTTATCCACTCAACAACATTTTCGGTTTCTTTAACTGCGTCAAAAGAATACATTTCAGTTCTCCTTCAGTAAATAAGGCAGATTTGCGGGTTGGTTGTAAGCGGTATTCTGCCATGCAACGCCCTCTCTGTATGTAGTGTTTGTAAGCAGACAGTCAAAAGAATACTCTGTTTCAATGCCCGTAGTATATATACGTATCTTGCAGGGGTCTTCAACTTCCCGCACAATTACTTCTTCACGCCAGTCACCTAAGATGTCGGCAATCAGGCATGCATTGGCCTTGGTGCCGTTATTGGCCTGACACCCTGAGGCTTCCGTCAAAACATTAAGTGTATGTTCTTTGTAATCCCACTTCTGAATCTGCGGCACTAAATCTTCGGAATTATTTGAGTCAAACAACTCCATGGAAAGATCGCCGTCCCAGTAAAGTGAAAAGTTAACGCTCGGCTTTTCATCGTAAAGAAGGTTACCGTTGCAATCATATGTACCGTTTCTGGATGCACTCCACATCTCGGCGCCGTCATGCTCGGGATCGATATCCGCTGCAACACCGCGGCCTACATCCTTGCCAAGACCGACTCCCCACAAAATCTCACCTGTAGCGGCATCGTGAAGTTCAACACTGTACTCGGCATCCGTATGCTCGTGAACGCTGAAAACTTCAAGCCTTCCGTCGTTATTCCAATCGCTTATATGCATTGCATCGCCATGCCCCAAGCCGGTCGAGTACATTACATTGCCATCGTTATCGACGCACATTGCGCCGTAGATTATTTCATCGTAGCCGTCGCCGTCTACATCATTAATCGAAAGCTGATGATTACCCTGCGCAGCATACTGTCCGTCTGCGGCAGCGTCAAAAGCCCATTTCATTACGAGCTTATCGTTAATAAGCTTCCATGCCGTAATGCAGCTGCGTCCATAATATCCGCGACACATAATAGCGCATGCGCTTCCATCGTCAAGATAAGCCGTACCTGCCAAAAATCTGTCGGCGCGGTTGGCGTAGCCATCATTCTTTTCAACGCCCTTGCCGTTTGCATCTACGCCCCACATTGAGGTATCATAACGTTTCTTGGCCTCATCCCAAGGGCCTCGCTCCGGCACATATTTAACCGTATCTATAATTTCACCTGTGGGACCGTCAAAAGCAGTCAGGTATTCCTGACCTAACACTATGCGCCCCAAACGTCCGTCGAATTGCCTGAAATCATAGGTTTCGGGCTTGCCTCGCTTGGAAGTATCCAGCCCCGTCATGGATAACTCTCCGACATGGCCGGTTTCATTTAAATCGGCATCATAGGTAGTGGAACCGTCAGCTGTCTTGCATATAAGCTCGGCATTTCCGTCGCCGTCATAATCCCATACCTGAAACTGTGTATAGTGAGCACCGGAACGTATGTTGATGCCAAGATCGATACGCCACATAAGTGACGCGGTCATGGTGGTGTAATCAATATCGTAAGCGTCGAGAATAGTCGTGCCTGTATAGCCATCTTTGGAATTGTCCTGGGCATTATCGGGATACCATTTAACTATAAGCTCAAGCTCGCCGTCGCCGTCCAAATCGCCTGTTGAAAAATCGTTGGCGCTATACTGCGCATACTTATAATTGGGCATACGCTGCATTTCGGGGCGCACCAGTGTAAGCTCATAATAATCCTTGGATGCGCACACTATTTTCTCGGTTGAAAGAACATCTTTGCCCTTCATTACCGAAAGTTCATATGTATCGCCGCCTTTACCGGATGCATCTTTATAGCAGGTTTTGCCGCCGTTATATACCTCTTTTCCGTTACGCTTAAGTAAAAAGCAGGTATCATTATCATCTCCCGGCATCTTGCGCCAGCTTATGAAAGCACCGTCCGTTACGGTTACAGCCGAAACCGCACGGGTTGTAAGAGTCTCTGCGTACGCATATGTGCCGATTTCGACGCCTTCCGCATAGGTAACCGTATATCCGTCGGTCTTTAACGGACCGGCTTCAGGCTCCTGTGTGGGCTCCGCCGTAGGGGTGACGTCCAAATTCGAAACCGTACCCGTAACATCCGCCGAAGCGCTTATTTGTGAATCATTGGTACCTGCTGATGTTGTACCGTTGCCGCACGCTGCCAGGCACATTGAGGCAGCCAATAATACAGCCAGTTTAGCTGCTCTTTTATTTTTCATCTTCATATCCTTCTTTTTTCGTAATATTCAAAAGCATTCCATATCAAATTAAGTTTAACACAAAATGCCGTATGTGAAAACCACATACGGCATTTATATATACAATATTTTGTGTATCTATCGTGACTTGTACAAAAGCTTATGCCCACGGATCGGCAGCTTTAGGTACTCTGATTGACATTAAAATTGCGGCATGGTCGTGCAGGAACCACTCGCCGGTTGACTTCTTGGTGCGTAAGGTGATATGGCGCTGTGAATCTGCACCCGAAGACTGCACAAACAGCTTCATGTAGCCTTCTTTTAAGGAATCGTTTGAATGTGCGCCCTCATATACCTTAACTTCGTAAGGAGTCTTGGGTGTATAGTTATTTTCGACCGTCGCGCCCTCAAAATACGACAACGGGATATATTCCTTATCGTTCATAAGGCAATCGTGCGTAAGCTCGATATCATGGTTGGATAAAGGCTCCGGCCCGCGAAGTGCATTAAACATTTTAACGCCCTCTTCGGGATTTTGGGCATATGCGGCAAAAGCAACAACTGTAAGCGCCGCGGTAGCATAAGGATCCTTAAGCTTTGAAAATTCATCCAATGCTTTAAACTGCTCAACCGTTTCGGGAATTGCGTCAAACTTGAAAGACTTTTTCGACAAAGAAAGATTTGTGAGTGCCTTGTTGGCGCCTTTGGAAACAGTTTCCGAAAGTGCTTTGCTTGCCTTTCTGACGCCTGAATTAATCGCATTCGAGGCTTTACTTGAAAGCTGATTTGCAAGAGAATCTAATAATGACATTTCATACCTCCCATATTGAAAATCCAAATTGATATTAACCTACATCTTACCTTCAGACAACCACCCATATGGGTAGTTTATAGCCATAGCCGCTTAAAATCTGCGGCGGTCATGCTAAGATTTTTCGAGGCATGACTTCCTAATCATTTTGTCTTCAGGCACTCGTTAAAGAATGCGCCCTGGTCGCGTCTTGCGGTCGCACCGATTTCAGTCTTTAAGTTACAGTGAAATACATGTGCAACCTTTTTCATATCCGGTGTCCCGTATACTTTTGCAACAGCTCTTCCACCACGCTTATTAATCAGAGCAGCCATCGGTTTACAGTTTTTATACAAAAAATCATTGGGCGCGGTAAATATGAACGCCGGCGGATAATTTGCATCGATTGCTTTAAGCACATTAAGCATTGCAATCTTTTGGGGCTTAAAATTGCCGAAATAACAGGCATTTGCGCTTTCAATATACCTTAACCTGTAATTTTTAAGCAAATCATAAAAACCGCATGCCAGACTGATACCTGAAATTTTAAGATTATGAGTCTTAAGTGAATAGTATTTTGCGAATCCCGGATTGGAATTTATGGCAGCATAGTGGCTCACCAGCTGTGCCCCCGCCGAATCTCCCATCATAAATATTTTTGATGCATCCAGACCGTATTCGGCGGCATGTGCCTCTACCCACACGAATACATCATTAATGTCCTCTATTGCGGCGGGAAATTTGTTTTCCGGGCAAAGTCTGTAATTAATATTTACAACAGCAAAGCCATCATGAACCATATCCATGGCATAAAAACGATACAGTTCTTTATCTCCGTAAAAATATCCGCCGCCATGAATATTTATGATTACAGGCAACCTGTCTTCAGACGATGCGTTTAACGGAACATACACGTCCAGCAGACTTGCCGTTCCATAATCGGAATACGAAAGGTTCTTGAAAATCTTAACATCTTCAGGTTCGGTAAGCCCCTCATCTCTTTTTGCATCGGAAATTGCCCAATTTTTCCTGGTTTTTAACACCCATTCGGGAATCAGATTACTATCTTGCTTTTTAGACATATACCCCTCCGTTAACATACCATGTTACATAGAACAGCGAAAGACAAAAGGAACGTCCCCATGGACACTATACGATTCGGTTTTTAAGAAATCTTAAGCGGATACCCGAATCAATAACATCGCAACGGCTGCAATAAGAATATCCGTCACGACCGTCTTTGATTGCCACGCGCACATCATTTATAGCCTTACCGTTAAATACGTTAATAAGGCTGTCATCATTTACGTTTCCGAAATTCGTTACTTCCATAGTGTCATTACAGCACAATCCAAATGTACCGTCCGGGAAAATACTCATATCCGTGTAAGGCATAATACAACGCCACTTAAACACCTTCTTACCGGCCGGTTTATTGGGTGCGGTTCCCGCACGATTTGCAAGATATTCATTGGCATATCTCATTTGAATATCGATTTTCACATTTTTAAACTTTTCTTCATGCGCGGTAACGTACTCAAGCACTGCTTTACTGCTGGGCAGTAATTCATATTTTGCGTTGTAATTATTAATATACATGCGGTCAAAAGAACCGGCTATTTCATCAAGAATTTCCGGTTTTAGCATAGTACCGTTTGTAAAAACAAGAATTGTGGCTTTCTTTAAATGCTCTCTGGTATACTTAAGCATTTGCGGCATTCTTGTATCAAGAAACGGCTCGTTGTTAATGTAAAGCGAAATTACGTTATCGTAATCGATTGTTTCAAGGTCACCGATGATTTTGTAAAACAATTCATCGGTCATTTTCTTTAACGGTCTCGACTCGGCCTTTACATTTGCAGGGCAGAACGGACATGTCCCGTTACAACGGTTTATCGTCTCAACGTTTACGAACAAAGGCTTCTTAACATCCTGCGCCATAATCCGCTCTATTGCAGCCTTTGTTTCCCTGTCTCGTATCACTGCCTGCACATGCAAAAACATATAGCTTGTCAGTTTAGGAAACCACCTTCTTAAATCAAACCCTAACTTACCCATGTACGAAACGACATTTATTGACATTTTGCGTCCTCCTCACTCACCAGTGATAATAACTTATTCAAATCATTTTCTTTTTCCAGCAAAGCAACAATCTTTTCGTGCGCACGCTTAGCATACAGCGCGGCAGTTTCTTTATCGTTAATTAATCTTTCGATGCATTCACAGATTTGTTGCGGTTCGATCTCACACAAAAGCCCATCGTATTCATGCACCACCTGCTCGCGATTTCCGTTACAATTGGTGGTAATTATGGGTCTTTCGAAAATTTGGGCTTCCTGTATTGCAATTGACTTACCTTCAAATTTGGAAGCATGCACATAAATGTCGCAGGCTTTAAAATACGGATACGGATTTTCAACATTCCCCATCAGCAGGAACTCATTCTCTACTTTTAACCGTTTTATCTCTCTTTCAAGGAAAGAACGTTCTTCGCCTTCACCTAAAACATACCACCTTACCTTGTGGCCGCGATCTTTCAAAAGCCTTGCAGCCGCAATGGATATTTCATAAGCCTTTTGTTTATGAAGTCTTCCGACCGTAATTATGCGCGTGCCGTCAAACTCATCGTTAAAGCCTGCGCCTTCACCGGCCTTTGCAAGTAATTTTTCAATGCTGATTAAATTATGGAGCACACCGACTTTCGATGAAAGTTCCGGATAAACCTTCAAAAATTCGGTTACAACCTCATATGAGACTCCGAAAATCCGTTCAAACGCATCATATATTCCATCATCCAGGCTTCTGCAATAGCCTGCATCACTATACGAAATATGTAAAAAAGAAACCTTTCGGACCGCATTCACATATCTGCTTACGTAATACGAGGAACCACCCTCGTGAAACGCTACGGCAAGGTCAAAGTTATCCGTAAACCTGTCGGCCCCGCATGCCATAACCTGCCACAGTAGTTTGTCCTTTAAAAATTTACCTTCTTTCAGCATTCGCGCCAATTCACGCACAACATAGGGTAAAAGCTTAAATATCGCGCCATGCTTAAACATCGTGATAAGCACATGCCTGATAATATGCTTTTTACCGATTTTATCTAAAACATTACACTTATCAAAATTCTTATTCAAAAGTTTTACATAGCCCGGCACCTCATCAATCAGATTTCCCTGATTCATAAGAACATACAGGTTAATCTCATATTTTGCCGGGTCAAGTCGTGAAAGAAGCTCGACAAGCGCATTTTCAGCCCCTGCCGTGCTTAACGTATTCACCACAAACAAAAGTTTTTTCATCAATAATTTTCCTTTTCACGCTATGCCTGCAGCAGGCACACAGTCTCGACATGCTCCGTCGCCGTATGCGGGAACATATCGACGCATTCAGCCTTCTTAACTTTGTAGCCGCCCTGCGTAAGCATTTTAAGATCGCGCGCCAACGTATCCGGGCCGCATGAGACATATACGATGCGCGAAGGCTTAAGCGCAAATATACTCTTTATAAAAGCCTCGCTCGAACCGCTTCTCGGCGGATCCATAAACACCACATCCACATGAGCCTTCTTGGCTGCAAGCTGTTGCATAAACTCGCCGGCGTCATTGGTGTAAAAATCAATATTGGAAATTTTGTTTTTGCGGGCATTGGCTATACCGTCGCGAACCGCATCCCTGTTAAGCTCTACACTTATAACCTTACCGGCTTTTGATGCGGCAATAATACCGATTGTACCGATTCCCGAATATGCGTCAAGAACGGTCTCATGCCCGGTTAAGTGTGCATATTCGACAGCCTTGCCATACAGCACCTCCGTCTGTATCGGGTTTATCTGACAAAAAGAACGCGACGAAATTCTGAAGACCTTTCCGCATAGGGTATCTTCTATGTAACCTTTGCCGTATAAAACGTTTTCACGGTCCGAAAGCACCAGTGAATCCGTGCGTTCGTTTACATTTTGGACAATCGTTGTAATCTCGGGATGTTTTTGTAAAAGTGCCTTGCAAAAATTGTTTTTTGAAGGGAAAATCGGCGAAGCCGTCACTAAAACTACCATTATTTCCCCCGAAGTTTTCCCGACACGCACCAATATATGGCGCAACAGTCCATAACCGCTGTCTTCGTTGTAAACCTTTATTTTAAAAGATTTAAGAAGGCCGCGCACCGTAACGATAATTGCATCGGCACGCTCATCTTCTATCAGACAGTTATCTATATTAACGACTCTGTGCGTCTTTTCCTCATAAATTCCCGAAATGGGATTATGATGGGCATCCATGCCAAAAGCCGCCGAAACTTTGTTGCGATAATGAAACGGATTATCCATGCCTGTAATACCGGATAACTTTACGAATGGTTTCAAAAGTTTTTCGACATATGCTTCTTTTTGTTGCAGTTGCACTGCATAATCGGTATCTATAAAGCGGCAACCGCCGCATTTTTTTGCATAAGGGCACAAGCCTGTATTATTAGCCATAAAGCATGTTGTAAACTGCGCTCTTGAGCACAATTTCACGTCCTCCGACGTATTTTTTAACTATCTTATCCGAGTCGGCCTCAAGGTACACAGCCCTTTCGAGACGATTTCTGACGGATAGATTATTCATAACAGATAAATCGTAATCATCAATTACAACAGCATCGAATTCATAGTCTTCTTTAAACGTTCCGACTTTGCCAAAGAAATCACCGCCGCCCACCGTTGCCAGGTAAAATGCCTCGTCAAATGTAAGCGGAGCACACTCGTTATCTACAAGTCTCCAGTAAAGTTTAGACACCTGAACGGCATCCGACACAGCCCTGAACATAGACTCGGACTCGCCGCCCGCCACATCGGTTCCGATGCCGACTCTTATACCCATATCAACATATTTGCGAATCGGAGCGATACCGGACGACAAATTCATGTTGGAAGCCGCGCAGTGCGCCACATACACACCATTTTCCTTAATGCGGTCTATTTCCTCGGGTGTACAGTAAATACAGTGAGCCATAATGGTCTTCTGCGTTTTCCCGAAAAGGCCGTATCTGTCATATCCGTCTCCGTAAAAAGCCGCCTTGGGGTAAAGCCGCTTCACAAGCTCAACCTCACCGGGATTTTCGGAAAGATGCGACTGTACGGGAAGCCCGAAAGCTTTTTGAACCTCGGAAAGCTCGGACATCAGAGTATGTGAACAGCTTGGCAAAAATCTTGGCGTCAATATAGGCTTAACATACTTGTAGCGATCCTTTACGTTATTTACCCACTTAAACGTGTCAAAAGCAGATTTGTAGGCACTTTCTTCGCGCAAATCGTCGGGAGCATCGGTATCCATGTTAACTTTGCCGACATAGGCGCATAAACCTGCTTCTTCAAGCATATCCATAAGCATTATCGTAGCGTCATTATGGATGGTTGCAAAAATTGAAGCTCGCGTGGTAGCGCTGTTCTTTAAACGATTTGCAAAAACGCCGTAAGCCTTTTCGGCATAATCCACATCCGCATACTTTGCCTCTTCGGGAAAAGTATACTTTTTGAGCCATTCTAAGAGTTCTAAGTCCATTCCGAGCCCTCTGAAGGCAAACTGAGGCGCATGGATGTGCAAATCAACCATGCCCGGCATTACAAGCTTGCCGGTGCAGTCAACAACCTCAAACGACGCATACTTTTCGGGCAGCGTCTCAAATACGCCTGCACATTTTCCGTCCAGGCACACAACATAACCGTTCTCCACACATTCTATTTTTTTGAGTGACTCACTGTAGCAGATATCACCCTTTATTACAAAATTCTTTAATGCCATAAATTTCTATACCCTTAAATTTCTAATTCTGTTTTCTGACAACTGCATATTCATTATCTTCGCTGTAATACGGACACTGAAATCTCGAATCAGCCATAAGGCGACCGTAATCGTCCTCATCCATATTCACCATACACTCATAGCAGTCATATTCTTCGTCGTACACGTAATTTGAACACGTGTCACATGTAGCATAACCCGCCATCACTTTACCTTCTTTCCAATCTTTGCCGTATACTTAAACACTACCCATTAAAATCTATCCTTCCGTCAGCCTATAAAAACTTTTCGGTAAGGGCCCTATACTCGATCTCTGTAATGTTCATAATACCGCCGTGGCGCTTTAAAGTCGTGCCGAAATCATACTCCGAATCATCCAGTACTCTGAAATTTCCGCTTGCCAAATCGCTTGTCACCATCGGAAGATACCCTGCATGAGTGGCAAACCTGTCAACTATCAGACACCACTCCTCGCGGTCGTTAAACTTGAATATTTCCGGTCCCTCTACGCCATATAAATCGCACAATGTATCCGAGTACAATTCTTTAAACGCTTCCGGCTTAAGGCAGTCGGCAACATCCACATTTATGTTTTTGTGAGTTTCGTCCTTGGAGTACCTGTAAAATTTATCGCCGGCTTTAATCATGGTAGTATCAATTACATGATTATCCTTCTCTATGAAAACGCGCGGTTCGGAAAATGTTTCAAAATCTTTGGTGTACGTATAAAAAATCCTCTGCTTATGTGACTCGTCACCCTCAAACTTTGTCATTGACGCAAAGAAAACCATAATTTCATCACGTTCTTCATCGTATATCGCCTCAGGGGCCCACAGGCAACCGGCTCCCGATATTGCAACCTCTCTTAAGTAAGGTCCGGCCCAATCGATAAGGTTATCTGATTCCCACACAAAAAGGCTGCGGCTGCCGTCATACTGTGCCTGATGCCAGTTTTTACTGTTGTGAATATTTAAATCAGTCGCAATAATGTAATATTTATCTTTTCCGTTCTTTTTAACCCTTATCACAAAAGGATCTCGTGCACCGTTTGTGCCGCCTTTAGCGGTAAGAACCGGTTTTGCGTCATTAAGATCCTGCCAGTGCAAGCCGTCGCGGCTTACCGAAAAGTATATCTGCTCGCCGTTTTCAAGATTCTCACCTGTAAAATGAACAAATAAATATCCTGCGTATTCCATATACATTTCAATCTCCTTACAATTTAGGTTAAAGATAACTGTTTTATTATACCATTCTTTTTGCAGGAAATCGACAAAAAAAGAACCGGCCGCGAGGCAATTCGGAGAATTCTCAGCGGCCGGTCCCAAAAACATTTAGGAGATTGGAATATGCATTTTAACCCTTAACCGAGCCCTCAGAGACGCCTCTGATAATGAACTTGGATAAGAAAACGTACACGACTACTACGGGAAGGATTGCCAACAAAATAAACATGTAAACCTTACCCATATCAAACTTGGAGTAATCGGCACTTCTAAGTGTGGCTACCATAATGGGAACCGTTTTTAACTCTGCCTTGTCAAGCAACATACCGGGAATAAAGAAGTTATTCCAGCTTGCTACAAAGGAGAATATAAGCTGCACCGCAACCGCGGGTAACATGAGCCCAATTGATTTACCCACATACTTTGAGACATTTGAATTTCTGTGGGCTGAAAGTTCAAGTCTTGTCACTCCGACAAAACAAAAAAGAATCTGCATTCGCAGATTCCTTTTAGTCGGAGTGACAAGACTTGAACTTTTCTACGCATTGCCAAGAAACGCCATTTTAAAGGCTTTGTGGGTTTCGTGGCGTAAAACGTGGCGTGAAAAGTTATCGTAACCTTAACACTTGATTTGGTCTTATGATGTACGGAAAACTAATGCCATTTAGCGTAGCAATCTCACGCCACGCCACGCCACATTTCTTGCCAATGCCACTTAATGTGTCTCCTTTGACAACTGTGTACGTTTTGGGTGCTTCGTCTTCGTGTACAGGAATAACAATAATTTGGTTAACGTAGATAAGGTTAGCGTTTGTAATTGAAGGGTTTGCGCTTAATATTGCCGGAACTGTTGAGCCGTACATATTAGCAATGTAACCCAATGTTTCGCCCTTTTTGACCTTGTGCGTTTTCTCTACGGCTTTTGTATCGTCATCTTCAAACTCAATGCTCACAAACGCCATAACGCAAGACATCGGTCTGTTTCTACGATACACTCCGTATCCGTTGGCTTGGTCTCCAATCACGCCACTTGTGGTGTTGCCTTCAACGGCATAGAAGCGTGTATCAGAAATCTTGCTATCGAAAATGCCGATGTGGTCTGCGTAATAATCAGCATCGAACTGATAGAACACAAGGTCTCCCGATTTCATTCGGTTAATGTCTGTGTGTACCCAATGTGGATAATTATTTTTGTAGAAATTAAGAAGTGTTGTGCATCCGTTCATTTTATTTCCACCATAGAAATATTTGGATGCGTTGCACATTCTGAAAATATCCCAAACAAAAGCACAACACCACGCATAAGACGGACTATTAACTTCTCTTCCGTAATAATGTGTGTTGAATATAATGTTGTTGTCTGGGATTTCTTTTAAGCCGATATACTCGGATGCTTTCGCTAAAATATCATATCTTAACATTATCTTTGGTCTTCTTTCGTAGGAATGTTTGCAAGGTTGATAAGAACTGTTGATACGGCAGATAATGTCACCGCACCAAGCATAAATTTAAAGTCAATGTCTCCGATCGTAACCGCACTTGCACCAATAACGCCTAATGCGGTTTCAGCTGCGGTCTTAACAACTCGCTTTGCCAAATCAATTAAATACTCTTTCATACTCATAGCCATTCTCCTTTATTCTTTTTCAACGAACACAGGCGTAATGTTTGTGCGTACCTGTGTCGAATTGTTTCTTGAAACAGGTTTTCTTGTGGGAAGTTTTTTAAACTTCTCGTGAATATCGTTCATAACTCCATTTTCCCCAAGCGTTTCGTACACCTTCCAACAATTTTCAAAATTCTCTCGTGCATAAATAGGTGCAAAACCTTCATCACTCCACTTGTTGTAATCGTGTATCATCTGCGCCCTTAATAACGCTTGTACACCAACCTTTAATGCAGTTGTCTCTTCTTTGGATTTCTTCTCTACGGCATCAAGGTTTGCTTTCTGCTTTGTCTCGCTTGCCTTAATCGTTGCTCGGTTATTTAGAACGCAGACAATGATTGCCACAAGTCCTGTGATAGCGGTTGTTAATATCTCTGTCATTCGCTCACGCTTTCCGGAAACTGTTCCAACGCTTCGTGATTTACAAAAACTTTTAAGATGTCATTTTGAATTGTAAGTATGATTGCTTCGTTGCTTTCATCCTTCCAATTTTCAAGGTAATCAATAAGATATTGTGCATCTACTGTTGTGATTTCGGTATGTTTGTTAATACCTTCGCTTAATCCTCTGCGATAATCTGCGCTTTCGGGATGTTCTTCTTTGTACGCCTTTTCAATATTCATAATTTCGGTACAAAGCGCATAAATAGGATTATCCAAAGGTACATCGCAATCAGATGCGTTAAGTTGAATTAACTCGCAACATTTTTTAATGCTTCTCATTCTGTTTATCTCCTTAAAATTTTTCGTAAAACAATGATTTTGCGCAACACAACAAGGCAATGAGCATAATCGCAAATACGTTTAACGAGTTTGTTTTAGCGGTAAAAAACGCACTTGGTACTGATGAAAAACCCATAAATTTTCGTGCGATATGGCAAGACCACGATTACTATTTTGGCACATACACTTATGCAACGTCACGCTTTCAATCAATGACAATATCGAGTGCAAGCACAAACACAACGTATCACGTTCTCATTGATAGCAATTCCGTTACGGCACATCAAATTGCGACAAACTCCGATTTGCCGAAAAGTACGGATATTAATTTTACCCTTGCGCCCAATTCATACGTTCAACCTTTTACGCATTATGTGGCGGTAAGGCACAACATAAGCGGTACAATTCTTTCGGCAACAGTTATCTCAACGTCAAGTAGTCCAATGGAATGTAAGGTTAGTAGCACAGAAATTCTTGTGTATGGTATGGGCGCATTATCGGGAATAATTAGGGTTGTGTACGTTTAAGCGGTTATATACGTTGCGTGTAAAGTAGTGTTTACAGTACCGCTTGCGACACCACCATAGTTGTAGCAAGTAATTGCGTTTGCGGTAAATTGAAAGCGCATTTCAAAACTACTCGCGGGTCTTTTTGCGTCAACGTTAAAGTCAGTTCTTGGAGAGTAACCACTTGGAATTGAGCTAAAAGTGAAACTACCATTCGGTATATCGTGTAAGTCGCCCACATTTTGTACTGTTACGATTTTGCCCCACTTTTGAAATAGCAAATTTCCGTATTGAGTGTTTATTTGCGTTGAAATATACGCTAAATCGGAGTTAAACGAAAAGATTTGCCACCCTTTCCACGTTGAGCCGTTGTAAAAGTTAACCGCTTTCATACCCGTTGTTTCAGCGTCTATCTCAACCCATATTTGTGACGCAGAACGTCTTTTGACTGTTACATAAGCGTATTTCCACATATTCTCTGTTGTAGGTAGATTAGTGGTTGTGCTTGCGGTTAAACCGACAACAAGTGACTTTGTTTGCGAAAGTGCTTGCGATAAAACATCTCCACTAAATGACACATATTCTGTCTTTAACGGATTTGTCGCTAAATCATTGTTTAGCGAAGTGATGCCATCGGAGTTCGACTTGATTCCGCTTTCGATGTGATTCATACGTGTTGGATTGACGTATGATGTTGTATCCCAAGTCTGCTTAACATATTCGGTATAACTCATTAATTGCCTTCTTTCTGCTCTTCTTTTTGAGCCTTGATTTCTTTGTTGACTTCGATATCTACAACTTTATTTATCTTTGCGAGAGTACTTTCGACAATTAAACGCATAACTTCGATCGGGATGCCTTGTGCAACCTTTTCATCTATGAAATTCTCGATAAGTACTCTTGCTTCAATTATTTGTGTGTTCGTCATAAGTTCTCCTTAATAATCGAGTGCCAAGACATATTGACCGCCTATGCTTCGTACTACTACCTTGACATCACCAAAGTAGAACTCTCCACCAGCCGGGACTCTTAAGTATTCCTGTGGCTCAATCGAGTTACAGTAAAATCTTGCGCAATACAAAGAGCCTAAACTTGCAACCTTGGATGCAATCGAGTCGGCAGATACTTCGCTAATTGATGCCTTGCCGTTTACTGTAACACTCAACGCATTGAAATTTGCTACGCTTACGTGGTCTACTTCAAGATTGCTTATTCGTGCCGTAGCTGCGGATAAATCACTAATCGTTGCTTTGCCGTTTACTTCAAGGGATAGTGCAGACAGGTCATTAGCGGTTGCATAGCCGTTTACTGTGATGCCGTTTGCATCACATCTAAATACTTGTCTGTTGCCACTCGTTAAGGTAAATGCACTATCGGTCAAACTCCAAGCAAAACTTGATGCCGTACCACCTGTTTTTGAGACCTTTGCGGTTATTTGATTAGCCTGTTGGTCTATCTGCGATTGCATCGTTGTAGCTGCGCTCTTGGATTGGTACGATTGGCTAACTGTTGATAAAATGCCGTTTGCACTTACCTGTATCTTTGACTCGGTTTCGGTCTTGGTGTAAGTGTTGCCCTGTATCTGCGTTACACGAAGGCTAATGCTTTCGTCTGTCTGCTCCAATTCGGAAATGCGTTGCATTATGTACGTGTAATCGGAGTCACCTATTGCAATCCAACCCCATTGACCTTCGGTCTTTTTGAAGCGGTAGGAAATGTTGTTAGTATCGTCATACGCCAACGCTCTTATGTTTGCTTGGTAATCTGCTTCGGTATAGATAAAAGGAACACCATTACCAAGTTGTACAGTATTGTTACAGGGAATGTTTGTACAGAAATCCCACGCCGGATAGTTGTACAAAGTAGGTGCTTCGTTAACGTGATAAAGGGTTGTTTCTCCGTCAATCTCTCTCTGCAAATATTCGATTTGGTTTGACAGAGATGTGGCGGTCTGGGTAAGCGTATCTCTTACGCTATTGTCTGCATCCTGTCTATTGATAATTTCGCTTGTGAGACCTTCTGCGGTCTGCGATATCATAGATACAAGTGTTTGTCCTTCTTCAACGTGACCGATTGTTGAGCGTGTTTCTTCAATGCTACGTTCAAGCACGTTATATCTGCCCTTTAAAGCCTTTATTTGACTCGTATAGCCGTTTAATTCTTCGCTACGATATTCTTTACCATCTGCCCTTATTGTGTCGAAAATAGCCTGTATTCCACTTGCGGTACGTTCAAGCAAATAAGAGTTAATTACTGTTCCGTCTGTTGCGGTTAACTCTATTGCATCTCCAACTTCTACGCACAGGTTTGCTCTTACTTCAATCTCGCAAGGCTTATACCAAGGTATCGAGATAACGTTGTACAAATTGGTGGCAATCGTGGTAAGTTCTTCCGTTCCCTTGCCGTATAAAAGGAAATTATCTTCGACAATGTACACGTTGTTGTCATTGTCACCAACAATAACGCCTATATCGTTTTCTTCGCTTCTAATCTGCAATCGGGTTATAGCATTGCACTTGTACCCTTCGTAAATACAAGACCTGTATGTGTCGATTTCGTAAGGATTGTCATTAACCACCCCAAGAACTATATAGCGAAGGTGGTTGTCTCTCGTGATATGCGGAAAACAACCATTGATTTGACACATTGCGAACAGTACCGCTTTACCACTCATCTCGGATGCATCAACAGTTTTGGAAACGCTCATTAAGTCATTGCAAAGCGTTGCAGACTCTTCGGTTAAACCAAAGTGCGCAGCTAATGAACTACGCATTGCCCCAAGCGAAATAGTGGTTGAGTTTTCAAACAATCCGTTGTACCACTCGACAACATCTGTGTTGATAACATCTGCAAGAGCATCTTCACAAGTGAGTGTTCTGCGTGTTCTGTCTGCACTTAATGTATCTTCAACAACCTTGTACATTCCGATCGTAAATGGATAGTCTGTGTGGTTATCCAAAACCAAAATAGCCGTAAAGGTTTCGCCTTTAAGTGAGTCTGTTTTGTTCGTAATCGAGACTTCTAAAGTACTCGCAACAGTTTCGCCAAAATTTAATTCTTCGCCCGATGTAATGCTTTCGTGAAGAGTTAATGACTCTTCGAAAATCTCATTATTGGAAAACTCCACATCGTCACTAAAGTGCAATATTAAGTTTTTAGTTACGCTATCATCGTTGAATAACGATGCGTACCGATAATCAATCATTTGCGCTCCTTAATACCCGATAAACTTAAGTGTTACTTCATCGTAGTAGACATCTGTGTTACTTACTTTGCTGATAGACAGATTAATGTCTGGAATGTAAAACTTGCCGTTGTAGTAATCGTTTGTTTCGGGAATGAACACCGAAGCATTAACACTCTTCTCGGTTGCGTTCAAATAGTGGCTTGCAATAGAACTCAAAATAGCATTGAGTGTACTACCGCTTATCGAGTCCAATTTAACTTCAACTGTTGGAACTCGTCTTATTGCATTTCTGTGCAACACTCCGGCACCATCTCGATAACTATCAAGGTCGAGCGTTGAGTAAGTAACTTTGTAGGAACTTGCCACCATAACATTTAATGGAATGTTGTATGTGCTTGCGATTTGAATTAAGTATCCGTTATACATAATTTCTCCTTAAAAAAATGCCGGACTTCCTGTGTTTCTCGTAAATGCCTGTGCTTCTTTTCTCACTACGTTGAAAATGCCCTTTGAGTTGGGAACTACTTCGAAAGCACCATTTATCTTGCTTGCCAATTTGTCTGCAAGTGCATCCATCCACTCGGTATTGTTTTCTAACGGCATAACCGCTTCTCTTCCGTTCTCTCCGATCAATGCGGTTGTAGGTCTGTCGACAATACCACCTGTTGCAAGTCTCGGCATTGAGATTTCCTCTAAATTTCTAATGGTAAAGCCTACGTGACCGCCACCCAAGATATCGGGTAAGTCAAAACCAAAGCCATTCAATTTGTCGATAAGGAAGTTAATGCCTTTAATTACTCCGTTAATCATTCCTTCGATACCGCCCAAAATCCAATTGATAACTTTCTTTATGCCGTTCCATATACCATTGAAAGCGTTTAGTACGCCATCCTTAATGGAATTGAAAATGCCTACAAAAAACTCTTTGAAATGGTTAAGTCCACGCTTTACATCGGTTACAAAACTGTTCCAATGCGATTTAACGTATGAAGAAACTTTTTCCCACGCTTTCTTAAGCCAAGCAACAATCTCATCCCATTTGGCAACGATTAAGGTTACTAACCCAACTACCGCAGATATGATTAAGGGAATGAAATTTCCTGTTAATAACGAAATAGCAATACCGATTGCCACAATGCCACTTTCAAGCATTATTAAATACTGATTTGTGATTTCGCCTGTATCTACCCATTGTTTTATTGCTTCGATAATTGCCACAATGCCACCGACAATTAAGCCACAGGCAATTGACACCTTGCTCAATCCACCAAAGAAAGCAGACGTGACTTTCCAACCAAGGAATAACCCAAGAATTGTTGCGCCCAAGCCTTCTATTTCCTTAAGCGTGTCTTTAAGCCACGTTAACCACTTGAACTTGCTTTCGTCTACGGCAACTTCTTCAAACATTCCCTCTGGGTTGTTTTGCTCGCCATTTGATGACATATTGTTTAACTCATCAAATCCGGCAAGTTGCTTATTAACCTTTTCAAGACTTTTCGCATAATCTACGTTCTGCTTGGTTGCCTTGGTGTAAGAACTGTTCCCGGATAGCACCGCAAAGAATTGCGCTATCTTGTCCGCAGCTATTGTTACCCAATCGGCTAACTTTACAAGGTAAGGGATTATCGTTTCCACAATTGGCGCAAAAGCGGTAGCAAGTGCGTTACTCATTGTGAGCGTTGCAGACTTAAGATTGCTCATTGCATCGTTGTAACTACCACCATACTTGGCAAGGTTTTGCAAGCCTGTCTTAAGACCGCTTACAATAGCGTGAACACCCTTACCAATCAAACCGACAACAATGCCGATTTTCAATGCAAGTTTTGACATTCGCATAGCAAACTTCTGTATGTCAAAATCGGTCTTCTCTGCCTGTTCTCCAGATGCTTTAATCTCTTCCTTAACTTTCTTAAGTTCGCTTACATCAACCTTGGTTTTTACCCTAATTTCTGCATCGTGCATAACTTAACTCCTACAAATACTTCCTAAACTCTTCCATTGCTTCATCTTCTGCTTGCTTGTCGATGTTGTCCGACTCGTGCCTAATCTTGTATACCTTTTTAGCATCCGTATATGCCGTTTGCTCTTGCTTTGACATCTTGCCTGTAATTTTCTTCGTGCGTATGTCAATAACTCGTGTAAAGGCACATTCTTCAAGGTTAGACAACAAGTACATAAATCTCCAAAAGTGCATATCTGCATTGTTTAAATCAATTCTGTATTGGCTTAAAAATGCGCTATATATACGCCCTTGGTCTTGGTCAAAATCCATCACGTTTTCGTGAGAACTTGATTTGTGGTTATCGTGACTCCACCCATTCATAAACCACTTGATACATTCTTCGATTTCGTCTGCATCTTGTGGGTATGCTTCTTTAAACAGAAGGTTAACGGCAATTACTGTACGCTCTGCATTGCTTAATTCTTCATCAGCACTCGCCATTACTATTTGTACGCCTGTGCGAAAATCGGTATTTAATGCGTACCCATTCCACTCGGTTGGGTAATCGTCAAGCAAAATATTAAACACGCTTACCACCCTTGCGGTTAGTGTTGTACTTTGTGTTTATCTTCTCGCTTTTCGCCTTTGCGTACTTCTCAATAATGGGATTAAGCTGCTCTAAAAACTCCAATACCGCAAAGGGTAAAGGTACAATATCTCCGAACACTTTTTTGCAAGTGTTCTCTCCGATCAATACATCAATCTCACTTGTGATGCGCTTCATTGTATCTGTGACAATTTCGACCTGTTCTTCGTCTGTTTTTGCATCATCTTCGATGCTTTCAATCTCATTCGCTAATTTGGTTAGCGTTGAAATCATTGCGTTGTATTTCTTCAAAAAAAGAGCATTGTTAACGTCAAGCGTAATGGTGTCTCCATTATCATTGACTCCTATCTCAATGCCCTTGCTTACTCTTATTTGCTCCATATTTAACATCCTTTCCTACGAAGGCTCGTACACCGGGAAAGGTTGGCGCACGAGCCTTATGTTAAAGTAAATTAACACCTAACTTAAACCGAAGGCGTAAAGGTCTTGGAAGATACATTGAATGTACCCTGTATGCCATCACCCATACCATTAATGGAAAATCCATCAATGATTTCTGCTCCGGCATCACCACCTGTACTGTTGATTGCAACCGCACATTTACGTTTTACGGCTTTGTACACGCTTGCCGTTGATGTGGTTTCGTATACATTCAAGCGAATGTAATCGGTCTCTGCATCAACACCTGTGGGAAGTGTGCGTACACGCTCGTCTAACCACGTCTGCAACTCATCGTTGAGAATGTACTCTCTCGATACATCAATTGCCGGAGCGTATGATGTAACACGAGAAGTAGCGTTGCTCTGGTTAATGTACTGTTTGGTATCAATGGTAGGATTGAACTCTTCTGTAAGAGACTCGATACCATCACCAAGCAGAACATACGATGCGGTTGTAGAAGAGCCTACATTTATAAAATGCATCAATTTTTCACGCATAGTCTTGTCTCCTTAAACTGTGTAATTAATTGCTATTGTTAGCGAATAAACGCTTGTGTTTTCGTTTGTCTGCCCCAAGTAGTAAGCAGAAGATACGCTAATTTTGTTAACGCTTGCATTGTCAATTACAGGTCGGTTTCCGTCTCTGTCCTGTTCGATAACCCATTTCTCCAAGCCTTCGAAGAACGCTTGGTTATTGATGCGGTTTGAATTAATCTGCGAATTGAGACGAGCCGATAACTGATAATGTTCTGTATGCTCTTTTTTACCACTTAAGTAGTGTTTGATGTTAACAGTAGGCTCTTTAGAAAGCGCATAGGTTAATACGGAGTCCGACAGGATATCTGTATCAATTTTGTTAAGTTGTGCGTTGTACGTGAGTAACCACGCTATTATTGATTCGGATATAGTCATTTACTTAATCCCCTAATATATTTCTGTGCGCTATCTTCAATAGCCTGTGTACCACCATTTTGTAACATTCTGTCTACCCAATACGCCCCACGCATTGTTGCGCCTTGGAAGTGAAACTCTGGGTGATAATAAAGGTATCTTGCATAAGGTGTACGCCATACAACGTCTGTGCCTTCCAAGTGACCGCTTTCTATGAGCCTTCCGGGGTTATCATATAGTCCCAGCTCATCGAAGGGTACATAAGGCTCGCTTAACGCAAGTACTTGGGATGCAACAAACTTACTTACTTTGCCCTGTTCTTCCAAGCCAAGACGTTGCATTGTCTTACCAAGGTCAAAGGTTGCCGTATAATTGTATGCCATTACTTAAGCACCACCTTTATGGTTTTCAAAAAGTCTCTGTTTCGGTTATCACTAACCGATGAAACTGTGCCAACATATTGGTAATCTGTGAAAAGTCTGTCCAAAGGATAACTTGCGCTGATTTCTGTTGTGACTTCGCCAAGCACCATAACATCTAACTTGCTTTTGTTGTTTAATGTCCATCCGTTGTGACTTGTAGCGAACTCTTTAGCTGCGCTATACGTTGCGTTTCCGTAATCCCTACCGAAGTCAATCGTAACGGACTCAACTCTTGTCTGCGTTTGTGTTCCATTGCTTACAGAAGTCTCAATCTTGTTGTGACTCCATTGCACACCCTTAATGACAGTTCTTTTCCACTTATCAACATTGTTATCAACATAGTGGTTGTATACTGTTGCTACATCTGTGAATAACATCAATAAGCACCTACCAATCCTGTACCGCTTAACCATCCTTTAATAGATGACCGCATATCGTTTCGAAGGTCTGCTTCGTCTTTAATAGCGTAGGTCTCGGAGTAACCATCGTTTGACACGCTTGCTAATCCTCTTCCTCTACCGCTATTTTCATCGTCTACCATTTTGTCGATAACATTACATATGCAATCTTTGAGAACGTCATAACCGAAAGTGCTTTCGTTTATTAATCCCCACTTGATTGCGCCTATAACTTCTCGGCATTTAACTTCTGCGAGTGCTTCGTAGGTATCAAAGGTGCTTTGTGTTACTTTTGAATGAAGGGAGCCGTAATACTCCCAAGAGACTATCTGTGACATATTACTGACTCCCTTCTGCCATTTCTAATTAATGCTTCTTAACAACAACCTGTGCATCGGATGTAACTTTCATACCTACATTCAATTCAACCTGTGCCTTGGAGCCGGCAAAGTTCTCGGAGTCGATGATACGAGCCATATTGAAGTTGGGGATGATGCTCAATGCTTCGTGGTTGTACATAATGTAGTCAACGTTAGAAAGCGTTGATGTCTGCTTTGTGCCTGTTGCATCGTAGTAGGATGCGGTTGTCTCTGCGAGAGCGTTACACTCGTATACGTCAAAGCCTAACCACTTTGCAATCTGTCCGTTTGCGTTAACGAAATCGTTTGCAACAGGTGTGAACTCGCTACCGAAGTTCTCAAGTGCGGTAGCAAATGTATCGGGAGACATTAAGATAACGTCTGCTTTACCCTTTGCCTTAACGATTGCCTTGCGGTCTGCAAGCACTAACTTCTTAAGGTTAGCGGTTGTGATAGCTGCGGTAGATGAAGCGGTTGTTCCGGCTTCGTGTACGAGACAAGCAAGACCGCCAAGTGTCATACCTTCGGAAATTTCCTGTGTTGCAACGCTTAACTGTTCGTCTGCTACATCCATAGCAACGGCAGCTGCCTGTACGCCATAGATTTTCTTTGACTTCTGATAATTATTGTTCATTACGATCGGGATGAGAGAGTCGGTTGTTAACTCATCTGTGAAATCCCTACCGGGAGTGCCTACTTCAACTTTGGATGTGTTTAATTTGTGTACGAAAATGCCACCGGCACCATTCTCTTCGTACTTGGATGTGAAAGTCTTTCCATCCGCAAAAACAGAGCCATAGTAAAGGTTAGGCTCAAGAATACCCTTGTACTTTTCGTCTACATTGAGACCGCCATATAAAACTGACATAATTTTTCTCCTTATTTGGTGGGATGATAGTAAGGATTGCCCTTATACTTATCATCAAGTGATGTTGGTTGATGTGTTCTGCTACTGAATGTACCGATAGGATTTGTAACCTTCTCGGCACTTTCGAATAAGAACTTTGAGTCTTCTGCTTCGGTCAAAGACTTGATTGCTTTTGCGACATCTTCTGTTTGGTTTTTTGATGCCTTTAAGGTATCTACATCCAACAGGGAGATGATTGCCTTTGCGTTCTTGCCTTTGGCATCTGCAATTGCCCGATTGACTACATCGTTAAAATCTCGGTCTGCCATCTTCTGTGCATACTCTGTATCCTTGTCCGATAAAGACTTGGTCAAGTCTGCAATCTGCTTTTTAAGACCTTCTGCATCTATGCCATCGAAGGTTTTAAGTGCTTCTTCGGTCTCCTTTACCTTTGCGGTTAAGGTCTCAATCTTTGCATCCTTCTTCTCGACTTCTGCAATGGTCTTGTAGTTCTCCGCAACGCTCTTGTTGACGTTTGCCAATTGTTCTTCGGTTACGGCAATACCGCAATCCTTTAAAATGTTTTCAATGTTCTTCATTCGTTTAATCTCCTTAAATGATTTGTTGACCGCACTTTCTGCGGTAGGGAAAACGCATAGTGCAGAGTCGAACTACACCGCAAGGAAGGGGGAGTACCTTGTTTGACCGCTTATGCGTACTGATTTTGAAAGGAGGTATATAATGACAACTTCGATAAATTCAAATAAAAAAGAGAGCAAACGTTTTTATTCGTCTGCTCTCATTAGCACTTCTTTAATCCCACTCGATTAAAGGTCAATCTTCTGTTTTTTCCGATCGAGTTTATATATTGCAATTTCGCCACTCGCAAGTGGTCTTATTTCTACATCGTGTTCACTTTCCACAATGGACTTTATCACGTTGTAAAGCGTGTCCTTGTCCGGCATCTTAACATCTTTGCTCATATAAACCCCACAAAATCTTGTATCTTTATTATAGCCTATTTTAAATTATCATTCAAATTAGCGTACCTTTTCCAAGCATCTGTTTTTGACAGGTCACTTGTTCCGCACTCGTACTCTAAATGCGTGTATGACATAGGAACACCGCAGAGCGCACAAAACTCTCTGTAAGTCTTGGTGGCGTTCTTAATCTTTGCATCAATCTCTGCGGTAGGCATTTTAAGAGTATTAAGTGCTTCACGCTCACGCTTCATATTACGGATTGCACGTTCTTGTCTGCGCATTTCCTGTGTCTGCGCATATCCATCTAACTCCTTGCCATTGTAATGGATACTCGGTTTCTTCTCTATACGTCTGGGTAAGATGCTTGCACCTTCCCACCAAGGATGTGTTCTGTGTCTGCAATTGTACCCATACAACCCTAAAGGATTGCTTATATGTTCATCGGTTAAAGAATACCCTGTCTCTTGCCACAGGTCTTTAATTTCGTCTTGCCCTATGCGTTTTGCTTCTTCGCTATAATCTGCTTTGTGGATATAGTAAACCTTGCCTTGCCATTCTTCGTGATTTTCGATGCCTTCGCCTTTATTTCGTGCGTTTGCGTGTTCTGACACATACACAAGGTTAACGCCTGTATCTTCAATGTTCTGCTTCTGTATCTCGCCACTTATTTGGTGACACCCTGTTCTTATGCAGAGCCTAACCTCACTATCAAGCTGCAACGTTCTGCCACTTGAATAGTCAATAGTCCGTAAACCGCTTTGTGCAAGAGAATGTATCGTGTCTGTGATTACCTTTTCTTGTGAAAACGTACCACTCGACAATTTGATTATTGCTTTGTTTAATTCCATCCTAAAGGCATTGGCAACGGATTCCGTACCGCTTATGCTCTTAAATGCCGTTGTGCCACTTAAATTGAAGAACTCGTCTTTAATTTGGTCTTGGTAGGCTTTAACCATTGACGATAGATAATCTTTCGATATATTCTCGCCATTGTCATTCCATACTCGCATATCGTCAATCCAAGACATTTCTCCGGCATTAGCAACAATCTTATTGCCTTCTTCCTGTGCTTTCTTGACAATATCTGCAATCAGTTCTTTAACCGCTTTCTTGTATTCGAGCGTGTTCTTCTCGACTACCTTTTGGAACTCTTTATCCGATCGTAACAGTTTATTTACTTCTGCTCTAATCTTTGCCGGAGCAAACCCAAGCGCACGCATTTCCATTGCCTGTAATTCTGCGGTACGAGTGTACATCATCGCACCCTTAACCCTACGTGCGATGTCGCAGATAATCTCGTGTTCAAGGTAATCAAAAAGTGGCACAAGTGATTCACTTATGATTTCCAATTGTTCATCGTTTAGCATCTGTGCCACCTTCCTTTTAATCGTTCTCGTTTAAGTTTGCATCTATGGTATCGTCTAACTGTTTCTGTTCTGCATCTGCTACCACAAGTGCCGTTGCTTCTTCTTCGGTCAAATTATAAGCATCCATCAAGTACCATATTGTTAACTTGGGTATGCCGAAAGACAATGCATCGTCTCGCTCACGCTCTACCTTGCTTGCCTTGTCTTCGATGTAACTATCGTCAAAGTCTACAAGGATTTCATCTTCAAGGTTGTAATTTCCACCATCGAAAGCGTTTGAAAACCACTTGATTGCGTTAACAAGGTCTGTGATGTACGTTACCGCTTCTCCACGTTGCTTGTTAACCTCTTGCATACAATCCTGTCTCTCTCCGATGTACTCGGATGCGGTCTTAATTTGTCCGTTCTCAAAAGTGTATTTCTTCGTGCCGAAACCAAATGTCAAAGACAGGATAGACAAAAGCGTTTCGAACACTTTCGTTATTTCGTCAATGCGGATAATCGGGTTATACTCTTTGATAACATCATCCTGTGTGGGTAACTTCTCGCCTAACAGTACGAAGAGTTCCTTTTGCTCTTTGGTAAGGTAAGGATTTCCGTTAATGTCCTTTTGGATGCAAGTAAGTAACTCGTTAATGAACACTAACTTTTCGCCCTTGTCCAAGTCTCCATACAGGATGTAATATGCCAAGTCCAACGCTTTAAACACCGGGATGGAAGAGTACAATTTCGGCAATCCGTAACCTTCCATATCTTCGATATTGTTAACTTCTGCAATTACCATTATCGCAAAAGGCTTGGTCTCGCCTAATTCGATATGCGCCCTTTTTTCTACATTTTCTTTACCATCGGTAAAATAATATGAGTCTGCGTAATAACGCCCTTCTTCGCCCATTTTGAAGACTACAAGCACATCCTCACGTTTGCCACGCTTAATGTTGCTACCCATAAATGCGCACTCGGTTACTTCGTCATTTTCGACAGTAATCGGCACGATGTTTTCTGCGTATGCGTAGTTGATTGCCAAGTCTCCACTCTTAATTATGGTCTGTCCGTTTTCCACAACGCCCTGTGCGTTCTTAAGGTACACATAAGCACCAACTGTACCACTTGCACTTAAACGCTCCAACTGTTTGCGAAACATCTTCGCAAAGCGGTTTCGTTTAAGTATCGCATTGATGTTCTTGAACGCTTCTTCGTTGTCTGCGCTATTAACTTCCACCACTTCGCAAAGGTTTGCATCATCGGAACAACAACGCTTGGCGAAATTGATTGAAGGGATGCTTACTTCAATATTGTTAATCGTTGTCTTTTTGTGTTCGGTACGATTGCAATACCAATCATCGCACAGGTCTATAATGTTCTGTGCTTTCTCGTTGTAATCAATGCCGATTTCGTCAAGTACCTTTAGGATTGCGTCTTTTTCCATTTTGGTTATCTCCTTAAGTCTATGAACTCTATAAAATCAAGAATGGTATAGCAAAATGCATCCCATCTATCGTTAACGTTGCCTATGTTCTTGTCTTCGGGAACGTCTGTGTTTTTCTCATCCCAACGTAGCTGCGATATTGCCTTAATCGTGGCTTTGCATCTGCGGTTAATCTTTAGCCTACCTGTGTTTAACAGAAGGTCTACTGTCTTTGGTCTTTCGCTTATCTCGTTCTTTCGGCATCCTACAATGTTGTTGTAGCGCAATCCCTTTTCACGAGCCGATGCGATAAGCGAATTAATCATTGTTGTACTTGCACTATCCGGGAATATCCAATCGACACGCCCATAGATAGCAATGCTCTTTTCGTAAAACTCAATAAACTTGTCGCAGATTTCCTTTGCCCCGATCGAGTCACTTAATTGTAATGCATCTTCTTCAAGTACTCTAAATTCGTAGTAGTTACCAATGTACCCCATAAGGCAGAAGGTTGTCATTGAGCCATTACCACCAAAGTCGATACCCATTACAATTTTTGAGTATGCTCGGTTTAATGTGTCTTCATCATCACAAAGGTAAGGCTCGCTATTCTCTGCAAAGAACTTGAATATTAACCCACTTGCAAGTACCCATAAGCCAAGGATAAAGCGGTCATAGAACACGCCACTATACATACGCCTGTATCTGTCTTTAATCGCATCCGATAGACTTGGGTTATCATCCATTGTGAAGTGGATGCGTATTAAGTTCTTCTCGGTTAACTTATCTATCCAATCAAGTTTGAAGAAATGGTCGGGTGATTCTGGGTTACAGTTAAACCAAATTTTAGAGCCTTCAACAGAACATCTCGCAACCGCTTGGTTAACAAACGATTCGGGCATCAATGCGACTTCATCGCAGAAAAGTCCGGCAAGCGTGATACCTTGTATAAGGTCTTGGCTCGCTTCGTCTTTACCACCGAACAAATAAAAATCGTTCTCGGTATCACCCATTGTTATGGTGATGTAGTTTTCGCTCCTGTGTTCTATGCATCCAACGTTTAGTGCCTTAAGCATCTTCTTCAATTGCTTAAGCACGTTTCTGCGGAAAGAGTTAATTGTCTTACCGCACATTGCAAAGTTTTCGCCATCGAAAGTAGACATTGCCCACAGAACGAAAGACAGGCTCATTACTGTTGTCTTACCGCTTCGTATCGAGCCATCGCAGATTATTCCGTCTTTATCTTTGTACTTGGAATTATCTGTCCACCACTCCAAGACCAACTTTTGTTTAATTGAAAATGGTGTAGGCTTAAAGCCTTTATTCTTCGATGATGCCATCTTCAGTACCTATCGTGCTATCCCCATTGAGTGCAGAAATAAAGTCTTTTGCGCTTGTTTCATCTGCGCTCTTTCCATCTATCAACGAGCGTATAAAGTCTGCGCTTTTCTGCGAGCCATTTATAGCTGCGTGAACTTGTCCAACAATCATAGCGGTTAGCATCGTAGGGTTTTTCTCATCAACCTTACATCCGGCACGTTTCATTCTCGCTATGCCTTGCTCGTTAAGTGGACAGGAGAGTACATATTTTGCCATTTCTGACATAGTCTTTTTTTGTCTTCGTGCTTCTCCCGATGCCTTGCCACCCATCGTTGCGATATTACGTTGTTCTTCCTTTGTTCGTGTCGCAAGTGACACAAGGTTTTCTTTACTCTCGCTCATACGCCACAATATCTTCAAACTTTGGTGTGTCTGCACCATACTCATTCCAATGCAGACCGAACTTATCTACTATATCTGTAAAGTCTTCTATATCGTGCGGAACTGTGACATACTTAACATCCGTTGTCTTCTCATCAATGCCTACGTGCAATAATTCGTGATACGCAAGTATCTTCAACTGATTGTTATCAAGCATTACACAATTGGTGGTATAGAAGGTTATTATGAAATCGTACTTGCACCAAGGCGAATATATCTCATCTACCTTGCGACAATCTGCATATACGATTTTCTTATTGCTTTTCTTTTCTTCTGTGCTTGTAAGGTAGGCAATCTTGATACCGCAATCCTTTATGAAATGTAAAGCATCTACGGAACTGATTACCTTGTTTGCCAAACGCTCGTATTTCTTACTTGTCTGTATTACTTTGTTCATACCTTGTCCTTACAATGTCATACGTCTTTTCGGTAACTATCTGTGTGCCGATGTGTCCTACTTTCACACGAGAGTCACAATAGATTTTTCTGTTGCCGTTGTCTTTCTCATTAAGTGCTAACCATCTGCGACAGAATGACAAGTCCTCACCCAGAGGATAAGCACGTTTAAACATTGTGCCGAACTCGGTATAGACTTCCTTAAGCACATCTGCCTTGATTAAGCAGAACGCCATACCACAGGCATTGATTTCAAAGAGCGCATCTTTGGGGTAGTCCATATAGATTTTGTTACCATCGTCTTCTTTGTAGATTGCCGGAGTGTACGGAAACACTCGTTTAAAGCAAATTCCTGTTACAATGTCCTTATCGTCTGCAAGCAGCTTGTCTAATGCATCTTCTTCGAACACCATATCGGAGTCAACGAATAGGAGATAGTCGAAACCATCTTTGATGACATCCTGTGCTATGTTCTCTCGTGAGTCATCAATTAAAGAGCCTTGCAAGATACGTATAGCACCCTTGAAATTTAATCCCATAAGACTGTTAACTGTCTCCACAGGAATATCACTTTTACAAGGCATTGCGAGTAGTATGTTTGGTTGTTTTTTCATTTGTTTTCCTTTCCCTGTAAACAAAAAAGAGCCGATGATATCAATCACCGACTCCCATTAGTCCTTACTTTCGCCCGATCGTGAAAGCGTACAATATTATGTATATATTTTACCATTAATTAGTTTTTGGAGCAAATTCCTGTCCTAACCACCACGTAAGCGAGTCAATGTCTAATTGGTCGCATTGGGTACAGGTTGCTTTCTTTGGGCATTTCTCACAGTATGCATCATCATACACGCCCAAATCTGTACGCACCCACTCGGCAAATTCTTTATCGGATAAACTGTTAACATATTCTCTGTTTGTCATTTGTTTGCTCTCCCTTCGTTTCTTTCAGTTTAAGGAAAAGCCTTACTTACTTCAAGTGCAAAGTTTTCCTGTTCTGCGAAGATTTTCTCTTTTGCTTCGAAGAACTCCAACCGCTTCTCGTAATAGTTCTCCATAAGGTCATATACCATATTGAGCGCATCAGTTAGATTGTTGGTCTTGTATTTGTTGGGTATTGGTATATCCACGTTATTATCAAACCCACCTATGCGAGATGTAATTACGCATAACCCACTTGCAAGTGCTTCTCTTGGCATCCTGTCTTTGCCCGGACAATGCCCGAAGTCAACATACACTTTGCTCTGCAACATTAAGTCTCGTATTTCTCTTGGTTGCAATCCCTTAACCGCTTGGAATTTAATGCGTGAGTCTGCTTTGGATATCATATACTGTATTGCTTCGATACCCTTTGCAGAATTAAACAATACCACGTTGTCTCTTGTATAAGGGTTTCCAACATTTTCAAGAAAGATAGGGTTAATGTAATCCGATACGGCATACATTTTGTTCTTTGCAATTCCTTTGTTGATAAGGAACTGTCTCGCAAACTCGCTTTGATAAAGATGTATGATGCTTTCATCCTTAAGCGTATCTTCCGAAAAGCGAGCATTGATTACTGATAGCCACCAAATATACTTCTTTGCGTTCTTAACGCTCTTTACCGCATCGCAGAATATCTCCGGCACCACAAACGCATTTTCTTCGATATCGTCTGCGGTAAAAGAGTAAGGGCAATTGTAACTTTCGAAGGTTACAGGGCAAGGCTTTTCGCACTCATAGGAATAAACTATCTGTGCTTTTCTGCCTTGCTTAATAAGTTCTGCGCACAATTGGTGTAACGCTTCTGTGCCACCTGTTGCGGTAAGTGGTGGGCAAATAATGTTAATCATACCTTTTCTCCTTCAATGTACAAGTCTTTCTTGCTCTGCATAATCGTGTATGCATCAAACATACCCTGTATGCGCCAAAATAGGCGCACACGCTCGTTTATATCTGTCTCGTGGTCTAATTTGCTACGGAGTACTCTTGTTGCCTTTAAGAGTCTCTTCGCTTGCCTTTTGCTTATCATCGTTAAATGTCTCCAATCTCTTAATTTCGTAACAGGTAGGGCAATAATTACAGAAGTTAAGCCATACCATAAATTTTTCATCAACTAACTTGTGGCATATCGGACATTCCTTTTTCATATCAGCGCATCGTACCCCCTGTTCTTCAACCAATTAAGAGCCTTAATCTTGATTGCGGTAGGCATCTCCGGGATATTAAACGCCATTTTGTACATTGCCATTTCTGTGACTTTACGATCGGGCAAGGGGCAACTGATATATGCCCTTCTCTTGCCACTTGGTATAGAATTTCGTAAATGTATCAACATCTAAAGACCTAACCGCTTCGTCACGTTCTTTAATCCATTCTCTGTAATCTTTGTTTGTCATATCTTTTCTCCCTTATTTTTTCTGTGATGTATGCTCCTACGAGACCGACAATGTTAGTTATAAAAACAATTCCAAGCGCAGCTAAAATTCTCACTTTTTATCTCCTTTGCATAATTCGTATTTCAAAACACAGGAAACCGATAATTGTCTCCTTTAAACCCAAACAGAAATTCATATCGTGCCTTATGTGAATCGGCAACGCCCAAGTGTACAAATCGTACCTAACATCAATTCTGTTGTTGATATGCCACATTCTGTAATTAGGTATCTTCATTTTCATTCCACCTCAATTCGTCTTTGTACTTTTCCTCGATAGTGCCAATGCTTGCCATAACTCCTTTAGCGAATCCTTTGCGAAATCCTGTGTTGTAATCGTAAGGCAAATCACTAATTTCCTTGCGTAGACTCTCAATGTACAAACTGAAATTACCGCAGATATGGTCTTTGGACTTTGTTTTATCGCAAGTGTAGTATTGGCACACTTCAAAGTTTGCACAATCTTCGCAATGTAGGTCTGTAATGATTAGGTCTTTGCTAATGTTCATTCTTCACTCTCCTTAACCAACCCACCTAATGTTCCGTACTTTTGACAGAAACCCCACTTTGTTGTGCGTGGTGTTTCATTACTTTTGTGAAAAGCAAAAACAGTATGGTACACGCCATTTTCAATGTGCGAAAAAAACCTCAAGTGCCATTCTTTTCCGTCATCTGAAACCTCGACCAACTCGTCTTTTTCAAAAGGACAAGGCTCGATATATTCTGAATTGCACCACTCGGTAAACTGTTTCGCACAATCCGGCTTACCGTAGAATGTGCAATCTCCACACACCATTGCTCTACATGCATAAGGGTTATTCGTCTTTTTGTCCACCCCAAATAAACGACGTTGACACGCAATATCCAAAATCTGTTCTGCGTAAAATTCTCTATTTGTCATTTTTGTTCTCCCCCCAATCAAGTTTTTGTCCGCAATCGACACAATGATTTACACTATAAAGTGCATTTACAAATTGTCTTTTGCAAGTAGGACAAGTCCAATCGAAACGCAAATCTTCTATGCTTTCCATAACATTCAATGGTTTCTTCGGTATCTGTTTTTCAAGTGCCTCGATTGCCATTTTTAATGCGGTTGAAATATTAATTGCTCTCGGCTCACGCATTTTATGGACAGCCATATGGTCGATTATTCTGTTAACTGCCTCTCTATTTGTCATTTTTGTTCTCCTTTCAAAATCCAAAGTCCATTCTTAAAATTTTCCCTTTTACTTCAGTTTCCCAATAGTAGAATCCGCAACCGCAATCTTCTCCCCACATAGTTTGGTCGCACCATTCTTGGCAATTCTCGTCACCTTGTTCATTGCCCGTAATATTATCTTCGCTTACTATATCTGCGTGGTCGGTGTTCCAATCTACGTCATTTCCAATTTCTTCGTTAACAAACTCAACAATTTCTTCATTAAGTCGGTTTCGTTCTTCTATCATTTTGACTATTTTCTTTGGTATTTTATTCATCTGCTTTCACCTCTACTTCTTAATTCCGATAAAATTGTCAATATCACTTTCAAGTGCCTTGTCTGTAAGGTCGGTATTGTAGCCGTTAAGTCTGCCGATGATTTTTGCAATGGTATTATTTCCCCTTGCCGTACAAAAAGGCTTTCCGTCAACGCAAATTACTGTTACTTTCTTGCTTGAATACTGTCGCACTCGGAATGTTTCAATTTTCATTTGTCCTCCCCTTTCATTTGCTCGGCAAGGATGTCGATTAATCTATTCTCCATATGTGTTTTTAACTTAAGGTTTTGAGCAAATTCCTCAATCGTCTTTGCTCTTTCGTCTGCTCTTATGCCATTCACAAATGCTCTAAAGTCTGTGCAAGTCTGCATAATATCTTCATATTCGCTTCTTGCATTGCATTCTTTTTGGCAATCACATTCTTTACAATTAAGCATTGTTGCTCTCCTTTTCGTACTGTTCAATTAACATTCTCCAATCGTAACAACTATAACCTTTTGATTTACACCACTCCGCAAACTTCCGTCTTTCGTCTGCTCGGATTGAATTTTCGTATTCTGCGAGGTCTTTATTACAAGCATCGAGCAACTCGTCACTGAAGAAAGGATTTTTTGTAAAATGGAAATTAGTCATTCGTCTGCTCCTTTTCGTACCAATACAGATATTCGCTAACATCAATGTGTGCTACATTATTCATGTATTCCGCAAATTTCCGTATTGCGTCTGCTCGGATTTCAACCTCACATTTGTTGCCCTTGCAATAACGCCAATTCGTGTCTTGCAGAAGTTGATAGTTGGGGCAACCGATACATTTGTTTTCGTTCATTTCTGCTCCTTTTTCAGCTGCGCCAAGCGTTCTTCAAGTTCCTGTTCCTTTGCAAAACACTCCCGATCAATTTTGTAATTGTAATCACTCCAATGGTCGCACATATTATTGTCGAAGCGTTTCGCTCTTACCATTTCAAGTTCTTCTTCAAGTGCTTTCTTCTCGTCAAAGTCCATCTTCAATATCCTTCCTTCGTGGGTTTGTTTTGGTTATCTTCTCGTACACAAGGCACTTTTGTGCGGTCATAGGTGGGTTTGTAAGTAAACTCCGGCACCTTCCTGTACAAAGCGCAAATCGGCACTTGTGCGTTTGGTTGGGTCTCTCATAGCCATATACACAAGTAGCGCAAACATTAAGAGTGCATTTAACAGGTGTTTCATTCAATTTGTACCCTAACGCCTTCTTGCTTTTCTCTCTCGGCTTATACACTCTTGTTCGCTTGGGTGCGGTCTCTGTTCGTGGCACAAGTCTTCCATCAAGGATTAATTTGCGCACACGCTTTCCTACGCCACTTTTACTCATCCCGGTAATTTCTGCTATCTCGGTATAATTGAGACCTTGGTTATAAGCCTTAATCAGTTCCACATCATACTTGGATGCAATAGTAAAGTGCTTTCGGTACTCACCACTCACAGTATCACGCTCGGTTATCAATCCCTGTTCTCTTGCGTTCTTCAACGCTCTGCATACCGCTTCACGCCCACAACCCAAACTATCTGCTATATTTTGTTGGGAGTAACCGCTTTTGTACATTTCAATGATTTTGGACTTATCATCACTTGTTAATCTTCTTCCGCTCATCTATCTCTGTGATGCTCCCCTTCCGCATATAGTTGTAGTAATAAAATGGATAATTAAGCGTTGCTATCCTTATGCCTTCCTGTGACATCACCGCATTGTTGAAATGCATATCACTTACGCTATGTACGTTCGGAAAGCGAATGTCTCCAATTGCAGAACGTCTCCATACTTTGCTCCAGACGTTCACCCACAAACCTTTGCTTTCATCGTTCATATAAAAGGGTGTCATTATTCCGTAACCCTTCCATACGAAACCGCAACACAGGATGTCGAAATTATCTGTAAGTGCTTTGTTTAAGTTCTCCAACACATCGTCTGCAAGTATGAAATCGTCATCATCGTGGAACATCACCCACTCGCCTTGCGCTCTGTCGAGTCCGTAGCTGCGAGTTAATCCATCATTGCCGAAATCGACTTCGTACACGTTTTTTGTGTACCCCCTACATATACTTGCGCTTCTGTCTGTACAGGCATCACACACGCAGATTAATTCGTAATCCTTGAATGTCTGCGATGCTATGATGTCTAATGCTCTTGTAATCCTGTCCTCTGCATTGTGAACAGGGATTATAATTGAAAATTTCATATACTCTCCTTAATCTAAAATTCGTGAATACCTTTTCTTTTTACCGATTGGGTACTTCTCACGCTCGGAAAATAGTGTCATTTGCTGATACGTTCTGTCATCTTCTCTGCGTGAGCAATTTTCCCAACTTCCACCACCTACGTTTTCTTCTTCAAGAGTCCACCCACTTGCTTTAAGGGATGTTCCCTGTTCTTCTTCCAAAATGTAAGTAATGATTTTGTGATAACCCATATCCTTTGAAATCTTTGCGCATCTGCCATATAGGATGGAGCAAGCGTTGTATGTTCCGTCTGTGCATAACCGCAAGACTTCTAATGTTTCTCCATCGTCAAGATGTCTTGATAATGGTCTTCCAACTATCGCAACGCCACGTAGCACCCCCCCCCGAAAAAACGCCAATGCTAAATTTGTGTCCTTGTGTCTTCCTGTGGTGTCTATGGTTTTCTTCTACATAAGCGTTTGCATCTTTTAGTGATATAGGCTTAATAATTAAGTCCTTCATAAAATAAACTCCCTAATAAATCTGTTAGCATAGTGTGGATGTATCATTGATCGGGCGGTCTTAATCGAAACGTCTTTGCCAATTTTGTTGCAATGTGCTTTACTCAATCTGTCTTCGCCAACGCCAAGGGCGTTAATGGAAATTACCTCGAAAATAACGTTCTGCTCTGGAGCGCAATTGAAAAACCAAAATTGTGTAGGCTTAACGAAGTAATCCCCGCGCTCCGTTCTGTCCATATCTATGATGCTTGGTTGTATGCACCAATAACGTTGTAAGTAATGCTCCTTGCTATAAGGATTTTCTAAAATCATTCGCAACCCTTTTTCTTCGCAGAGAAGAAACAATTTGCTAACCAATTGATAAAATTCGTTCACTTCGTTTTGTATCCGCATACAGTTTTCTACTTTCTGCTTGTCTGTCCAATTCTCCATTCCGTGTGCTTGTCCACGAAGCGAAATGTTTATTTGATTTTCAAATCGTATGCAAGGGAAGAACGCCATAATCAAATCATCCTGTGTCATTTCATCGAATATAGAAGGCTTTCCGTCATACCCCCCCCCCGAATTTCTGTAAACAAGTCAATGATGTGGTCGGTCTGTCCAAACTCGTTTTGGATATCGTAATCTTCTGCCGGAACTCCCAATTTGATAAACTCGTTTTTAAACGTTCCGCTTTGCTCGAATAAGCAATGTACTTTTCTTATCTTCATTATTTCCTACCCTTCGTAATGTTCTCTCGCCCATTGTTCCAATTCTGGAAAATCCCACTCTTCAACAAGCGCAGCTATGGTTTGATACTGATGTACAGAGATGTATCCGTTTCTCTTTTCATTTACCTGTATGCAAGGTTTCGGCATCCACACTCTTGGTTGCTCTATTTGGTAGTAGCACTCGCACACTTTCTGTGTTGCCTTGTTAAGCACTCGTTTAAACATTGAAAGCATCTGCGGACAACTTCTGTACGTGTCGAAATCCCACTTAAACATTTCATCGTGTGTGCGCTTTGTTCCGTCTTGTAGTGGATTCATTCTGCGGTATCCTTTGTTCCAATGGTCTATTGCTTCTTGCCTTGTGTTTGACAGGTCAAGCCAACTTCCCGGATTCCTAACTGACTCAACACCACATTCGCAGACAACAGAAAATCTCGCATCGGATACTGAAAATTGCTCAATTCTTGGAATACCACCGCAATTCTCACAAGGTAGTATGCCGTTTGGCTCTATGTTCTGTGGGTGTGTCCTATCCCAAGCATCTTGTTTCTGCTCTTGGAACAAAGCCTTGTCTTTCTTTTCCTGTCTTGCTTGTTCTTGCTTACTAATCTGCGGTTGTGTTTTTAGATCGGGTTGAAAATCAAATAAACCTATCTGTCCTTCAAGTGTCTTCATAGTTTGTTTAACGGACAGACTTCGCAATGTTCTTCCAAAAATGTCAAAAACTCGGCATCTGTCTTTTCCCCTTTGTTAAACTCGGCAATGAACTTGCAATACTTGTCGCAGATTTCTTCTTTTACTTCTTCAATGGTCTTTGTAACGCTTTTTTCTTTCATTATTTACGCTCCATTACATCTTGCTCCGCACAACCTGTTATCACACATTCGACAACACGAGTGTGGACAATTGATATCATCCAAACTTTCGGCAACCTTCCACAATTCAACCTTGTTGCACTCGTGCATAGAAAAAGTACAGATTTTTGAATTAATCTCCGATGTGTTCTCTTGATACCCCTTGGTTAGCCACATTGTCGATATCATTAGATTTTGCATACCCGGATGTGTCATCGAAGGAAAAGCGCATACGCTAACTTCTAATTGATACGCTTTGTAACGTTTGATGATGTCTGTTAAATCCCAATCGTTTGCATCAACGTAAAGGGTGTATCGTTTACCAAAATGCTTAACGTGTTGCCACACTTCGTATTTGCCGTTTTTAGCGGTTTTAAACATTTTGCGTAATTCTTTATCAAGTGCATCAATAATAGGTGGATATGAGCCTTTTTCTGTGTTTGTAGGGTATAAGTCAAAGATGCTTAATTGCTCATACATTGTCTGTACCCCTTAATTCAACTCCTGTGGTCTTCTCGCACCAATCAACCATATTTTTGATGGTGTCATTTTCTACCAACGCTTCCCAAACTTGTGTGGTCTCGTTAAACAAGTCTGCCACTTCATCTGCGGTAAAATTGTGGTTTTCCATAAGCACTTTGCAGATACAGGCGTACAGTTCTGCTACGTTGTTCTTGGTCTCGTATTCAAGATTTCGTTCAAGCTGCTTAAGTCTCTTGCTCTGTTCGATGAAATACGAATTATTCTTACGTGGTATGTAATTACTTTTTTTCATTCTCCACCAACTTTCTTTCTATTTCTTCGAAATCATAATTTTGCTTGTTTTCAAAGTTATTGAATTTGTTCTTGTGCGTATTATTATTACCTATACTATCCTTACCTATCCTATCCTTACCTATGGATACGTTTTGTATACATTTTGTATACATAGGTTTTTGCGCCTTACTTTCATCAAGCGTATATGCCTTGTTTTGCTTCAAAAAAAGCATCTTTCTCTCTGCTTCGTAATCGGTAGGTTTGTACCTATCGGATTGGATATAATTGTGCATTTTCCAATGCTTAATAACGATTACGCCGGACTCAAAAGTAATGATGAACGATTTAGCAATCAGTAATTTATAATCGTCTTCGTTTGCCCCAACCAATCGCATAACCTTTTTTGGAGCATTGACAAATCCGTCATCATCTGCGTACATATTTAAGTGAAAGTACAGGCATTGCGTTGACATTGGCATTTCAAGGAAAGCATCAGACTCGGTAATCTTCTTCGTAAACATTCTCCGTTCTGCCATTGCTAATCCTTCACGAAATGCCTGTACTCTTCTTCTTGAAGTGACCGCATTGCTTCAACATCGGAAGAAGGTCTTAAGTGTTCGAACTTCGCTTGTAGTAACGCTCTGGAACGTCTCACAGTTTCCATATTGGGTATGTTTGCGTTCATCATTGCTTCGGTAAAAGGCTTATGTGCCAATTCGGGATTAAGTCTCTTAACCACTTCGCAATATAAAAAGCGGTCACTATTTCGTGCCTTCGTGTTCTGTATCAAGATAAGATGCACAAGGTCTCGTATGTGTCTTTTATCTGCCATTGTTATTCCCCCTTAAATGATTAGCGGTTAGGTTGTGCAAAGGGTAATTCTTCGTCTACGCCTTCCGGGATATTCATAAATCCATTGGGTGTTGTAGTTGCGGAACTGTCTGCACTCTTTGACTCTGCAAATTCTTGTGTTTCGATAATTACATCTGTTGTATAAACTTTCTGTCCGTCTTTGTTGGTGTACGAGCCTGTCTGTATATGACCGCTAACAAGTAACTTTGTACCCTTGCGGATGTACTTTTCTGCAAACTCTCCGGCTTTATCAAAAGCAACGCAATTGATGAAATCTGCACTCTCTTCGCCCTGTTTTTTAATTCTGTCAACGGCAAGTGTGTACTTTGCAATTGCCTTATTGTCTTGTGAGTAACGCACTTCTGCATCTCGTGTTGCTCTACCCATTAAAATAACTTTGTTCATTTTTAGTCTCCTTATAAATAAGATTTTCCAAATTCTTCAATAAACTGTTCTCGTGTGCCGTAATGCGCTTCGTAATAGCGTTGTGCCATCTGCTTTAATGGTCTGTCCAAGTCTCTTCCTTGTTGTGATGCATAAGCACCATTTGGGTGTAAGTCCGGGCGAAGTGGAATGATAAATCCGTACTTTTCGCTCTTGGGTTTATTACCTTGCCTACCTTCGAAAATGTGATGTCTCTCCACGATCGGAGAGCCTGTGTAATAGCAATGGTCTAAATCATCTGTAAAAACGCTTGTTAACCTTTTCCCCATAGTGCTTTCATCCTCTCAATTTCATTGGGTGTCTCGGTCTCAATTCCAAGTGCCTGTGCTTCCAAAATTGCCATATCGAGAAAGTGTGCCATTTCGCTTGTGTCATACTCGGAAGTGCCTTTAATCATTAAGTAACTTGAAAATGTGTCATTGCCTTTGTAGAACTTCCAATGTCCTTGTATCTTCGACATATCGACACAGGCTTTAACTGTTACTGTGATGTATCCGTCTTCGTCTTTGTAGATGTATCCGTATCTCTGCAAGAGTTCTTCGTACACTTCATCTTTGGAAGTCTTAAGTGCATCTGCCATCTTCGAACAAAGCACCCAAAGGTATGCATTTGCATCAAGACTTCGCTTTTTTCTGTACTCCTTAACTTCAACCGATAAGGTCTTATCTTGGATGCCGTTTATTTCGTTCAAATTGCCGTCAAGAAGAGAAAATGTGATGTTAATTATGTTGTTGTTCCACTCTCTCGTAATGTCCTTAAATTTGGCTTTAAACGTCATTTTGTTGCCCCAAACATTTCCATCGCAACCTTGAACTCGTGAATTGTGATTTCTTCAAAAGTGCTTATCTTTCTGCCTACCTGTTTGCCAAGACAAATGAAGAAACTCTTTTCGTTAATGCCTTTTTCTTCAAGCTGCGCTTTGATGGTTGCAATGTGTCCTTTGTCTACAAGCATCGTCTTTGACAAGTCTTTGCTTTCGGTCTTGTCACCCTTGTTGGTTGCATCGGAGTCTTGCTCGTTGTCGATGCAGAAAAGTCCGGCAAGCGCATACTTTCTTGCGTAGGAACTTGATGCCCCGGTTATCTGCGAGCCATCCATACCCTTTTTGGTTTCTTCTTCACGAGCGTGTGCGGTTGATACAACGCTTTCGCCTGTTTCAATGTCTGCGAGTGTTACTGTTGTTGATACATAATTTCTGTTGCCAATCTCCACAAGGTCATTGGTGATATAGAGAACGCATCCAAGTTCCTTGCAGATAGGCTTTACCGCTTTTAAGATGTCTTCACAGGAACGATAATTGTAGTGACCGAAATCGTTAACGTTGCTCTTCGGTACAAATAATCTGTCTTGTATGTCTGCTAACTTCTGTAAAATTGCCATTATTCAAATCCCCCTATCTAATTGTTAAGTGTGTGCCGTATTCTCCAAGTTCTGCCCATTCGCAAGTGTTGTCTTTTAGGAACTCTCGCACTTTGTTGTTGTCTACAACAGGCTCCGGGGTTGTGTAAAACTCCATCGGTACAAAACCTGTAATGAGAAGCGGTCTTAAACCACCATTCTTTTGGATACCAAAACTGTGCATCTCGGTCTTAAACTTTTCCTTACCGACAGTACGCATTGCAAATTCAAGATTTGATTTGATTTTGGAAATGTTGTTCTCAATGGTCGATTTGCGCTCGGTAAGTCTTTTAATCTCTGCTTTCAATTTGTCCGCATCTGCGTTAAGTTCTGCGATAACTTCTGCATATCCATCGCACTTATCTTCGAAAGCACCTTCGACACCTTCAAAGGTATCTTTCAATGCTTCTTCGTCTAACTCGCCTTCTTCGGCTAATGCCAAGATGTCGAGCATATCTTGTGTTAATTCACGTAAAGTCATTACTCGTCTCCCTTCAATATCTGTGTAGCGTTCTTAATTTGATTAATTACTGTGTCCTTTTCTGCATCTCGTCTCATTAATTCAAGAAACAGGATAGAACTCGGTATCTCTTCGACAACAATGTTTAACTGTTCATCTGTCATTGCTCGTGTCTGTTCTCTTAAACGCCTAATTTCAATTGTTCCCATCGTTCGCTCCTTCCGTTGAAAAATAAAATTGACCTACCTGTGCGTAGTCATAACCAAAATTGTGATAATGCCCTGTGCGAAAGTAGTACATATCTTCGGGATACGGCATATCTTCGATAGCAACAGTAACCGCATATCTACATCTCTCGGTTACATCTCCGTTGTCTTGTGTCGAAAAGGCATTGGGATAATATACAACATCAGCAATCGTCTCTCCCCATTTGCCCGACAACCAACGATTAATTACTGTCTGCGCTATTGCCACTTTTACGTTGATGTCGCATATACTTGCTTCGCTCATTACCACCCTTGCGATTAATTCGAAATCTTCATCACTTAAGGTCTTTGTCTCTGTCTCTTGGGTTTCAATCTCCGGGATATCTGCAAGCACCTGTTCATTGATCGGAAGATAAACACTTGGCTCTTGTTCTGCGTACTCGATATATTGGCGAGAGTAGTAATCATCAATTTTCAAGAAAACCACCAAACCGCTTAAGAGAACGCTCAATATTAAATTTTTCATTTTGACTCCTTCATTAATCTGCAAATCGTTAAATCATCGGTCTGTAACAATTGGAAAATCGTAAGAAGTTCTTTGTAAGAAAAATCACTTGACTTTAACTTTTTAGAGAAATTCTGTTGACTTGTACCCAATTCCGCAGCTACATAAGTCTGCGTTAACCCCTGTGCGAACATTTCGCCTTTAAGCCATTTACTGAAATCCGATATTTTGTACTTGCGCTTGTTTAAATTTACCCTTGGCATTTCAACCCCTTCTTGCGTTTCCGCAAGTTTTTAAGCAAAAAAAATTGCCGTAAGTTCCCTTTTACTGATGTTGAGAACTTTTGCAAGTTTCTCAACTTCTGCAATAGAGAAAACATATCCCGGCTCGTTGTTCTGTTTAAGACTCAATGTGCTTGGATTTATGCCGATTTTATCGGCAACTTCTTCCTGTGTTAACCCTTTAAGCATATATTTCGCCTTCAACATATTTGTGTTAACCATAATGCACCCCTTTCTGTATAGTAACTTGCGTATCCGCAAGTCCTAAATACATCATACATCTAAAATGCATTTTGTCAATAATATTTTTTGTGTTTTCGCAAATTATTTTTGCATTTAATCAAGAATAGTGTTATTATGCGCTTACAGGAGGTGTTTTATATGGAGATATATAAAATCATTAAAGCACGAAGACAAGAACTTGGATTAACTCTTAAGGATGTAGCGAGTGCCTTGGGTATTGCCGAAAGTACAGTATCACGTTATGAGTCAAAAGACATTAAGAATATGGGAATTGATAAGATAGAAGACTTGGCACGAGTTCTCAACTGTTCTCCGGGATACCTAATGGGTTGGGATAGCGAAGAAGAACTCGGCACCTTGTTAGCCGATGTTTACGAAGATAACGATTTGCAAGCCTGTATTAAGGAATTACAAACGCTATCTCCGAAAGACAGAAAATCGGCATACGATTTTGTTCACTTTTTAAGCCTTAACAAAAAGCAATAAATTGTTTTAAGCAATTGAAGGTTATTGCAATCAGTTATCAATTTACAGATTTCTCCCTTTAATTGCTCAATTGTTACATTGATGTTGTCCATAGCATCATCCCCTTTGTGCTTGTATATTAGAACAAATGTTTGTATGTTTCAATATCGGAAATATATACAAATAACGCTTGTTACAAAATATAAGTCAACTGTGAAAAGTCACTTAATTTTATTCGCTGAATGAGTCACAAGAAAATGTGGTGCGCCACACAAAATGAAACTTTTTAATTTAAAAAAGTGTGAGAAAGAAGGTGAGTTTATGTACATTCAAAAGTTACCAAGTGGAAGTTATCGCATCCGGCACGTTGTAGATGGAAAGACATACTCTGTTACTGTCAAAGACAAACCATCCCAGACGGAAGCACTTCGATTAATTAATCAAAAGATAGGCAAGAAGGTAGAACGCCAAGGCTCGTTTCAACACGCTTGTAAAGAGTATATCGAAGCAAAAAAGAATGTCCTGTCTCCACGTTCCATACGAGAGTATACGCTATACATTGGTAGACTACCTTCGTGGTTTATCAAATTGGATATAGCAGAAATAACGCAATCAGATGTGCAGAAGTGTGTAAACGAACTTGCGAAGACTAAAGCACCTAAAACAGTACGCTCGCTAAATGGCTTTATTTCATCGGTTTTGGGTTTCCATAGGCAAGATGTCAAGTTTCGTGTTACATTGCCCCAAAAGGTCAAAAAAGAGCCTTATATACCCACAGACGAAGAAGTCAAAAGGATATTGGCGTGTTCGCAAGACACAATGTTTTATATTCCGATCGGATTAGCCTGTAATGGCTTAAGGCGTTCCGAAATCTGCGCTCTTACTGTTGATGATTTGGCAGACGATAATATGCTTACCATAGACAAGGCACTTGTGGAAGACATTAAGAATAAATGGGTTGTAAAATCAACCAAGACAACATCTTCTACAAGAACGATACCAATTGCCCCGGAGATAGCAGATGCAATACGCAAACAGGGATATATATATAATGGTAGTCCACAGAGCATATCCAATTACCTGTTGCGGACACAAAACGAACTCGGCATTAACAATTTTTCAATCCACAAGCTGCGCCATTACTTCGCAAGCAAATTGTTGTCACAAAACGTGCCGATGAAAGATGTAATGTATCTTGGTGGGTGGGAAACTGATACCACATTAAAAGAAGTGTATGCTCACGCAATGAAAACAAAAACCGATAAAGGCAAAAGGGAGATTTCCGCAGAAGTATGGAAATCTATTTTTTAAACAATTTCGTGGCGTGAAGCGTGGCGTGAGATTTTACAACTATACGTTGTAAAGTGCGTAAATACGTTGTAAAAGTACCCTTTTGAAAGTGCGGTTTTTAAGCAAAAAAAGAGCCTACAAACGTTGATTTGTAGGCTTTTCTTTATAGTCGGAGTGACAAGACTTGAACTTGCGGCCTCCACGTCCCTAACGTGGCGCTCTACCACCTGAGCCACACCCCGATTTACATAGCGAGAGGGGGATTCGAACCCTCGACACCGCGGGTATGAACCGCGTGCTCTAGCCAACTGAGCTATCTCGCCATAGATATTAAATTAGGTAAGTAATGGGGCCTATAGGGCTCGAACCTATGACCCTCTGCTTGTAAGGCAGATGCTCTCCCAGCTGAGCTAAGACCCCAGTCACATAACCGACCTTGTTAGTATACAAAAAGGATGTACCATTGTCAAGCAAAAACTTCAGTAAAAATCAACTTTTTTGAGTGGCAATTTTTTAAGTAACGTACCCGGTAAAAGCCCCTACTTTTTTGAGGCTTCAATTATCGCTTCGGCAATTGAATTGTGCGGTGAAACATTGAAAAATCGACTTGTAATCTGCATCTTGCCGCCATCATCCCAATACACTACCGGAATGCCGTAATTTGTGGCATGGCTTGCCACGTATGTGACATATTCGCAACGCTGCGAATCGTTAGCTTTAGCTTCGCAGCCGAACTCACCCCAAATAACAGGTATACCTGCTTTTACAAATCGATTATTCACGCGCCTGAGTGCTTCGTCGATTTGAACTGCAATATCATCGGTAAAAGTATCTGTATCCTTAACCCAGGAAAGATTGCTGCCGGTAAACCCCCACGGATCGTAACAATGAAACTCTACGCCCAAGTGGCCCTCTGCAGTATCTTTGGGAAGTTCAAAGCCGTTAAGATTCGTGGCAGTCGTTGATGCTGCGTAAGTATTCACTATAAGATTACGGATAGCATTGTTGCCGCCCGTAGCGCGCACGGCGTCCACAAACAACTGATTATAAAGGTTCATTGCTTCAAGCGAATCTTGGGACGGATTGTTCCATTCGGCGTTGTCGTCAAGCATCTCATTGAAGCCTTCAAAAATCAATTTGCCCGAATAATCTTTAAAACGCGTGGCAATATTGGTCCACAACGCTTTGACAAGTTCTTCGTTACGATTGTAGTTTGAAAGCTCTGCCCTGATCCAACCTTCCGCACCCGTATCATGGTGAACATTAATGATACAGTATGCGCCTGTGTTTAACACGTAATTTACAACTTCCTCTACCCGATTAAGCCACGCGCTGTCAATATTTCCGTTAGCATCAAAATGATGGTTCCAGGTCACCGGAATTCTGACAGTATTAAAACCGGTGTTAACAATATTGCGAATAACGACAGGTGAGATAACAGGATTAAGCCACCCTGTTTCAAATTCTTTAACGGAGCGGCCTCCCCACGATACATCCGTGGCATCCAGCGAATTCCCTATACTGATACCCGGCCCCATGTTCTTTACCGCTTCGGACATGAGCTCTATTTCTGTTTCAACAACTATGTTATTATTTTGCGGTCTGTTATGCACAACAACCCCGATTCCTATAATTGCACACAGTATTACTGCAAAAGCAACAATAATAATAGTCTTCTTTTTCATAAGTAATCCCCCGAGCATACAACCCGATTGCCGCAGCCGTCCCCCAACATGCCAAAGCCCTATTCAAAACACGTTATATTTCTACGGTTTAACATTGCAGCCACCGCACTCCGGGCAACCGTAACGTCCTTCATGCTGCATAGAGCCCAGTAAGCAAACCGCATGAGCGGCAATGCCTTCTTTGGCCCCTGTAAATCCAAGTCCCTCTTCCGTTGTAGCCTTAACGTTTACGCAGGATACGTCTATTTTGAGCGCATGCGCAATATTTGCCCTCATCAGGTCGATGAAAGGACGCATTTTAGGCGCCTGAGCCAAAATAGTTGCGTCTATATTCTCGACATAGTATAACTTTGACTCCAGCAAATCGCCGACATGCTCCAACAGCTTAATGCTGTCAGCACCCTCATACGCAGGGTCATTGTCGGGAAAATGAAGGCCGATATCGCCAAGTGCCGCAGCCCCCAGCAGTGCATCCATAACCGCATGCACCAGTACATCCGCATCCGAATGACCCAATAACCCCTTTTCGTAGGGAATGTCAACGCCGCCGATGATCAGTTTGCGCCCTTCGGTGAGCTTGTGAACATCATATCCGTGTCCGATTCTCATTACATTCTCTCCGGTGCCTTGAAGCCCAAAAGATCGATACAGGTTTCAAGAATATCTTTTGTTAAACTGATAAGTGCTATAAACTCACGCTTTCTGCTCTCGTCTTCTTCGGAAAGAATCTTTGTCTCGTGGTAGAAAGAATTAAGTGCATTTGCAAGATCGTAAATGTAAGCACATACCTTATGCGGTGCAAGTTCATTAACCGCGGTTTCCATCATTTGTGAAAATCCGGTTAACGCTTTCATAAGCTCTTTTTCGGATGCATTTACAGGCATTCCGATTGTAAGGCCGGTTAAATCTTTGCCCTGAGCCTTATATTTTTCGAGAATAGACTTAATACGTACAATTGTATAAAGAATGTAAGGACCTGTATTTCCTTCAAAAGAAGTGAATCTGTCGATATCAAAAATGTAGTCCTTCATTGCCTGATTGGAAAGGTCTCCGTACAAAAGCGCACTCATACCGACAATTTCAGCTGTAGCGCGAGCTTCCGTTTCTTCGATTTCCTTGTTTTCGCAAATCTTTTCGTACATCTTGGACTTAATATCCGAAATAAGTACCTCCAGCGGCATAACTCCGCCGTCACGGGTCTTAAACGGCTTTCCGTCCTTACCGTTCATGGTACCGAAACCAATGTGAGTAAGTGCTACGTCTTCACCTACAATATGGGTCTTCTTGGCGCAACGGAACACCTGTTCAAAATACAAATCCTGACGCTTGTCGGTAATGTAAATCATATGCTTGGGATTATACTTTGCGACACGCTCCTTAATCGTTGCAAGATCGGTAGTATTGTAAAGGCTTGCGCCGTCCGATTTAACAATCAGACAAGGCGGAACTTCTTTGGTATCCGTAGGCTCTTTAACGTCAACTACCAAAGCACCGTCACTTTCGTAAGCATATCCGCCTTCTTTTAATTCACGAACCATATCCGGAATAAGATACTGAACCGTGCTTTCGCCGTTCCACAAATCAAACTGAACATTCAAAATATCATAAATACGCTTCATATCCGTAACCGACACAGCGATAATGTGATCCCAGAGTGCACGGATTCCGCGCGTGCCGTTCTGCAGCTGATAAGTAAATGCCATTGCGCGCGCTTTGTATTCGGGGTCAACCTTGCTTTTTGCCGAAGCGGTAGGATATATTTCCTCGAGATCGCGAACCGTAAACGGAGGATTTTCAGGGTAATCGCCTGTAAAGGATTCGTCAAAATAAGGCAGGTCAGGATTACGCTCCTGAATTTCGGTCATTACAAGGCCCATAGGAGTTCCCCAGTCACCCAAATGCACGTCGCCGATAACATCGTGTCCCGCATATTTTAATATACGCTTAACGCTCTCACCGATAATTGCAGGGCGCAAATGTCCTACATGAAGTGCCTTGGCAACGTTAGGCCCGCCGTAATCTACAATAATCATATTTTGGTTGGGAAGCTCATAGCCGAATTTCTTGTCTGCAGCCATTTTGCGAACATAATCTGCCAGGAAATCTTCGCTTACGTTAATGTTGATGAAGCCCGGCATTACGGCTTCAACTTTTGCAAAAGCAGAATTTCCGCTTAGCTTTTCCACAACCGCATTTGCAATCTGTATAGGGGCACAGTGCGCCTGCTTGGCAAGTGCCATTGCACCGTTGCACTGGTATTCGCATAAATCGGGGCGATTTGAAACATTAACCTTGCCGGCCGACTTATCATAGCCGGCTGCTTCAAACGCACTCATAACTTCTTCTGAAATCAGTTCAAGTAATTTTTTCATATAAATCTCCATTTCACTTGTGAAATCCGGAGTTCACCATTCAGCGCTCCCCTTGTGGGTAACACAAATAGTGAGGTGTGAAAAATCTATTTTCACACTATGTCTCCATATGCTTTCTCAGCCTCAAAGTAGCTTTAATCAGCTTTATAAGCAGCTTTGCTGAAAGGACATCCGCAAAAATTTTGTCTGTACAAATTGTACTTTGCGGATAATTCAACCGAATGCTTGTAGCCTTCTTTTTTCTTAAAATCCGAAGGAAGCCACTTAATGCCCTCTTCAGCGGCAATGCGCTCTCCGATTTCATTAATCAGCCGGGCATTTTTAAGCGGGCTTATCGTAAGGGTTGTCGTAAAATAATCCGCTCCCTCGGCCTTAGCCGTACGCGCCGCTTCACGTAATCGCAATTCAAAGCATTTTGTACATCTTACGCCACCTTCGGGTTCTTTTTCAAGCCCTTTGGCAGCATCAAGATAGCGATTTGGCTCAAAAGCACCTTCAATGTACTCAATACAGGCTTCAGGGTACTCTGCGTTCAGCTCGTCCGTAAGCCTTTTAAGCTCTGCTGCCCGCAAATCGTGCTCTGCTTTGTCTACAATATTCGGATTATAGTAATAAACCTTTATTGTAATCCTGCCCTTAAGATACGTAAGGCAATGACTCGAGCACGGTGCACAGCATGCATGCAAAAGAAGGGTTTTCGAATCCGACCCTTCCTTTGCAAGTTCAATATCAAGTTCTTTCTGGTAATTACGGTTATTCATTATTTAAAGTATTCTACGCCTGATTCAAAAATCTTCAAGTCCTGCTCACCGTAAATATTAATGGCTACGCTGTTGCCGCGACGTTCCGAATGAGCCATCTTTCCAAGGCAACGACCGTCAAGTGATGTGATACCCTCAATAGCCTCATAGGAACCGTTAATGTTGTATTCCTCGTCCATTGAAATCTTACCGTCGGGCGAACAGTATCTTGTTGCCACCTGACCGTTTTCAAACAACTTGTCAATCCATTCTTTCGGCGCCACGAATCTTCCCTCACCATGAGATGCAGGGTTCGTGTAAACCTTGCCAAGCTCGGCATTTTTAAGCCATGGAGACTTGTTGGACGTAACCTTTATATATGCCATCTTGGATATGTGTCTGTTTATGGTGTTATATGTAAGTGTCGGTGAGTCTTCTGTCTGGTTGCGTATTTCGCCGTACGGAACAAGGCCAAGCTTAATGAGCGCCTGGAAGCCGTTGCAAATACCAAGTGCAAGTCCGTCGCGTTCATTAAGAAGCTTCATCACTTCTTCTTTCAGCACCTCATTCTTGAAGGCCGTTGCAAAGAACTTTGCGCTGCCGTCAGGCTCATCGCCGGCTGAAAATCCGCCCGGGAACATAATTATCTGTGCCTTTGAAATGCTTTCTTTGAAGCACTCCACAGAATCCTTTATGTCTTCGGCAGACAGGTTTTTAAATACCTTTACGATAGTATCCGCTCCGGCTCTTTCAAAGGCCTTTGCCGAATCGTATTCACAGTTGGTGCCGGGGAATACCGGTATGAATACCGTGGGCTTCGCAACTTTGTTTTTGCAAACATATACGGAGGGAGTCTTGTACAATCTTTCCTGAAGAGCTTCGGTTCCCTTGTAGGCCTTGGTGGGGAATACCTTCTCCAAGGGCTTACTCCATGTCAAGACAGCATCGTCGACCGAAAGCTTTTCTCCCTTATATGCAAAGAAACCATCATCCGTAACCTTGGCTACGGTAACGAATTCAACGTCTGTTTCAAATGTTACATTCGGTGCGGTTTCAATAATTATGCCGCCCAGAGCATTTTTAAAGAAGTCCTCGGGCTTAAGCTCTTCGCTAAACTTAAGGCCTAAGCCGTTACCGAAGGCCATCTTCATGGCAGCGGGAGCAATACCGTTTGAATCGGTAACATATGCAGCCTTCACGATTTTCTTCTTTTCACACTCGTAAATGTATGCATAAAGCTTCTTAACAGCCTCGTAATCCGGAAGATCATACTCGTTGTGCTTTATAGGGAAGAACACAAGCTTATCACCGGCCGTCTTAAGTTCAGGGGTAATAACGTCACCTTCTTTTGCAACATCAACGGCAAAAGAAACAAGTGTAGGCGGAACATCAATATCATTAAACGTACCGGACATGGAATCCTTGCCGCCTATAGAAGGAAGCTTAAAGCCCATCTGTGCATCAAAAGCGCCCAGCAGTGCTGCAAAGGGCTGGCTCCAGCGCTTGGGATCTTCCGTCATACGTCTGAAATATTCCTGGAAGGTAAAGCGAATCTTTTCAGTGTTACCGCCGCTTGCAAGTATTTTGGACATTGACGTAAGAACCGCATACACAGCGCCATGGTAAGGCGACCATGTTGACAGATACGGGTCAAAGCCATAGCTCATCATGGTAACGGTATCGCAATTGCCCTTTAATACGGGAAGCTTTGCAACCATTGCCTGGGTCTCGGTCAACTGCTTAACACCGCCGTAAGGCATCGTAACGCTTCCGGCACCGATTGATGAGTCAAAGTTTTCAACAAGTCCTTTCTGTGAGCAGACATTTAAGTCGCTCAGGGAAGCTGTAAGTGCTTCCTTGACATTTCCGGCATTAAGCGCATCCGAAACTGCGGGAATTGCAATCTTTTTAAAGAAGTTATCATCCGCTGACGGCATTTCAACATATACGCCGGTCTCCTGATGTGCACCGTTTGTGTCCAGGAAGGCACGGGAAAGATTAACGATTTCACGGCCGCGCCATGAAAGCACCAGCCTGGGGCTCTCGGTAACGACGGCAACCTTTACCGCTTCTAAGTTTTCCTCGGCTGCGTATTCTAAGAATCTGTCGGCATCTTTGGGATCTACCACAACAGCCATACGCTCCTGAGATTCGGAAATAGCAAGCTCCGTACCGTCAAGGCCCGCATACTTTTTGGGTACAAGGTCAAGGTTTATCTTAAGACCGTCTGCAAGCTCGCCGATAGCTACGGACACACCGCCTGCGCCAAAGTCATTACATTTTTTGATAAGCTTTGTAACCTCGGGACGTCTGAACAGTCTCTGAATCTTACGCTCTGTAGGCGCATTTCCCTTTTGAACTTCAGCACCGCAGGTTTCAATCGACGCTTCGGTGTGAACCTTCGATGAACCTGTAGCACCGCCACAGCCGTCACGTCCGGTACGTCCGCCCAAAAGAACGATAATGTCTCCGGGATCTGAATTTTCACGAATTACATTTGCACGCGGAGCGGCGCCCATAACGGCACCGATTTCCATTCTTTTCGCAACATAATTCGGATGATAAATTTCTTTAACATAACCTGTAGCAAGGCCAATCTGGTTGCCATAGCTTGAGTAACCTGCTGCGGCACCTTTAACAAGCTTCTTTTGTGAAAGCTTACCCTTTAAAGTTTCAGCAACGGAAACCGTCGGGTCTGCCGCACCGGTAACACGCATTGCCTGATATACATATGAACGACCGGAAAGCGGGTCTCTTATTGCACCGCCCAGGCAGGTTGCGGCGCCACCGAAAGGCTCTATTTCCGTAGGGTGGTTATGGGTTTCATTTTTGAAACTTACAAGCCACTCCTCTTCTTTTCCGTCAATTTCAACGGGAACAACAATAGAGCATGCATTGATTTCATCGGATTTTTCCATGTCATCAAGCAGCCCCTCTGCCTTAAGCTTGCGCATAGCCATAAGTGCAAGATCCATAAGGCAAACGTATTTATCCGAACGACCCTTGAAAATTTCCCGATGACTTTCGAGGTACTCCTTGTAAGAACCCTCAATCGGTGCACGATAATAACCGTCTTCAAAGGTTACGTCTTTAAGCTCTGTCGAGAAAGTTGTGTGTCTGCAATGATCCGACCAGTAAGTGTCAAGCACCCTTATTTCGGTCATTGTGGGATCTCTGTGCTCTTCATCGTGGAAATATTTCCGGATGTGCTCAAAATCCTTGAACGTCATTGCAAGGCCAAGAGACGAATAGAGCTTATTAAGCGTCTGCTCGTCCATATCCTTAAATCCTTCAAACACTATTACATCATCGGGTTCTTTGTAATCAAGCGACAATGTTTCGGGCTTTACAAGACCGGTTTCCCTGGAATCGACCGGATTGATGCAGTAAGCCTTTATGCGCTTAAACTCATCGTCGGTAATATCACCTGACAGTACATATGTAACCGCAGTCCTGATTATCGGCTGTTCGCTCTCCCTTATAAACTGGATACACTGAACCGCTGAGTCCGCACGCTGGTCAAACTGTCCGGGCAGAAATTCCACGCTGAAAACCCTGTCGTTTGCTCCGTACTCAAAAGAATCAAACGTAATGTTGTCTACAGGAGGCTCCGAAAAAATCATTCGTGATGCCTTGTCGAAAACATCATCCGAAATGTTCTCGACATCGTACCTGATAAGCACGCGTACCCCCGTAACACCTGCTATACACAAGAAATTCGAAATATCGGCTTTAAGCTCTGCTGCCTTAACAGCAAAAGGTGCCTTCTTCTCCACATAGATGCGTCTTACGTTCCCCATTGTAAGCGTTTCTCCTTTACACTTTTTAATATATAAAAGCCCCGGGCACTGGGCGCCCGGGGGTATATTATTCTTCCGCTATTAGGCCGCACATAAGGTAAACAAGTTCATTGTCAACGTCCTTTTCGGTTACGCCGACAGTCTTTGCAGCTATTTTCAAGCCTGCAAGCGTATACATAATGTTACGGGCCACAGCAAAGGAGTCATCAGCATAGAACTCGCCTGACGCAACTCCCTTGTCAATAATGTTCTGTAAAAAAACAGTCATATCGGATAACTTGCCTGTAACGACAGTCTCAGGCTCATTTTGGGCATGCTTAGCAAACATGTACTCATAAATTGCAACCGAAAGTTCATCCTTAACGTTAAGGATTTCCTTCTTCTGCTCATTCAAAAACAGGGCAAGCAAATCACCCGCCGAGGTGTCGTAATTATCATCGCAGGACTTCGGCAGACTACTTATTTCAGATTCAAGAATTTCCTTAAAAATGCTTTCCGTGCTGTCAAAATAAATATAAAGACCGCCACGTGATATTTCACAAGCTTCAACGATGTCCTTCATAGTAACATCCTTGTAGCCCTTATTGCAAAAGACAACCCTTGCGGTGTCAAGAATAAACTGCTTCTTTTTTGCCGCCTTGTCACTCATAAATCCACACCTCTAACTCTATGCTAACGGAGCATCCCAGATTTCCAGAAGCTCTTTCATTTTCTTTAATACCTTCAAAAAAACACCGTTCTGTACAGCCTCGGTCCACAAAGTACCTTTGGTCATACCGCCCAGAACGTATTTACTTAAAATTCCGACTAAAACTTCCGCATGCTGAACCGTTGCTTCATCTATTGCCTTAAACTCATCTTCGACAGTGCGGATTGCGTTGCTGGAATATGCGTACACATAGTTGCGATCCATCAGCTCAGTCTTGGCCGCTTCATTTACGAAGTTTAAAAGCATCGTCTCATATACAGGGAAAGAAAATGTCGAAGAAGCAACTTCTTTGCCATCATATGTCTTGGAAACTTTAGTGCCGACCTTGGATTCTAGCCAAGGTATGTAAGTAACAAGCCGCTCTACGTCGCTGCGAAACGCACTTAAATTAACATCCTTCACCGGTGTCCTCCCATAAATCATATAAAGACCCAAAATTACTTCTAAATTGTAACATAGATTTTTAAAAACTCAAGGTGCAATCTATCTCAAAAAGATGCCGGAAACTTGAACATTTCAGTAAATAAGTTATAATAATATGTAATCGGTTTCATATACTTTATACACATTTCTTTTGCGGAGGTTACAATGGCAGCTAAATCCGTAGTCAAAGACTCGATTATCTTATCCGAAGGTCATCCCTTAGACGCTATAAATGTTATTGCATCAGGTTCTGTTATAGCTTCTTTTCCGGGTGGTGAAATTGTTCTGAAGAAGGGTGATGCAATCGGCATTTCAGATATCTCGTTTGATTCCAGTTTCTTTACATACAAGGTAATTGAAGACAGTGCTCTTATTTCTTTCCCCAACAATGGCAGGAATTCATTGGCGCAGATTATCAAATCCAACCCCGAAGTAAGCAAGCTTTTATTTACTTCCTCCGTTAACCAGTTTTGCGAAATATACGCAGGATATTCGCATCTTAAAAATATCTGCAACGGACTTTATGCAAATATCCGTAAATATTATGAAACATATTTGGATTTATGTTCACGCAACAACGCAATTTCACGTGCACTTCCGCAGCTTGACGAGCTTACGCCTTTTGAATATGAGTCCGGCGAAGATGATGCCTGGCTGAGTGAATACTACATTTCCGTAAAAAATTTCCCGCAGGAATTAAAGTTAAATCTTTCAGCCCGCCCTGCATATCTTAACGGTTTTATCACCAAAACCAGCAACGACCTGCACACTTATCTGTCCGGTTGTGCCAATATGTTTGACTATCTTTCCGAGCACGCCGGCATTTTTATCCAGGATTCCGGGCTTGATTTGTTTGACCTGTTTGCTTCGCTTTCCAAGCGCATAGATTCCAAGAATCCCGACTATGCCAAGATAACAGGCATACTCGAGGAAATGGTTGTATACATTAAAGAGCTCGGGATAATCAGTGATGACGTTATCGATGCAAGATTCAAAGAGTTCCGTTCCGTATCACAGGCAGCACAGGCACCTGTTTCCGATGACGGTAATGCTTCGGGCGACCGGTTAAATCCCGAGCTTAAAGGTTCCTGCGACCGTATTCTTGAATACTCCGCTGTCGATGAGGAAGTTGCAAGTGAATTCAGGACTCTTCTTAAAGCCTACAAAAAGCTTTCCGACAAAGATGCCTCGGATGATGCCACCCGTAAGCTTCGCCTTGACTTAACAAAGGTCTTCTATCAGGTATACACCGAAGCTTTTCAGATGAGTGTACGCGATTATTCGATTCCTACAGTGCTTAAAATGTTCTTTAACTTCGGCTACGTTGATGAAGAGCTTGCAGGCGTTGAAAATTCAAATTACCTTTACTCAATCGCAGATTCATACTATGGCGACACCACTAACGGTATCTATACCATTTACGAATGGTTGCACGATATATATACAATGCGCAAAGATCCCAGCCGTAATGAATTTGACACCGACTACCTTACATATCTTCATGAGCAGAAAGTTCAGGGCAAAATCGCTGCCGATGTCGAGGCAAGAATGGCAAATGACCCCGGACAGCGTGTTCTTTTTGAGCTTGAAAATATGTTCCCGATGGTCAACAAAGTTACCTTCGGCCGCTTGAGCAGCTTTACACCCATATTAAGCGAGCACAACATCATTAAGCCTCTTAAGAGTTGCATCCTCACGCCCGACATTCTCTGTGAGGTACTTCGCAAGATTGAAGCTGTCGACTACACAGCCTATAACCACGAAACCATATACACCAATGAGGGTATCGGCATTGCCAAGGAAATGATTGATGTTCACATTCTTCCGAACATCATCTTAATGCCAAACATCGGTACCCGCGGCGTTATGTGGCAGGAAATTGAAGGCCGCAAGCGCACAACGCCTTCGCGCTTTATGATTTCAGCCTTCCATCTTGAAGACGTTTTCCTGACACTTGCAAGACTTACCGGCGAATATCGCTGGGAAATGTGCAAGCGCGTTCAGGGTGCCCGTTGGAACGATGTAAGCGACAAGTCATTAACAAGTGAATATTTTGATTACATTCAGTTCTACCGCAAAAACACAGAGCTTTCCGCCGATACCAAGGAAAAAATCAAATCGAGCCTTGTTAAAGCCAAAAACTCTTTCAAAGAAATGTTTGTGCGTGACTACATTACATGGATTGTATACGAAAGTCAGGGCTCACCTCGTCTTAACAAAGTTGTGCGCACTATAATGCTCACTTACTGCCCCTTCGACAAACAGTTACGTGTTAAGTTGTCGGCCAACCCTCTTTTGGGCGACATCATTGAAAAGTACGAGATAAAGATTGCTCAGAAGCTCCACCATCTCGAAAACGTCATCCAGAAGATTAAAGCCTGCGGTCAGGAAGTTCCCAAAGAACTTTTGGAGCAAAAGAAAATTATCGAAGGCACAAAATGACCTTTTACACAAACAAAACGCTCAGTCTTGCGACTGAGCGTTTTGCTTGTGTAAAAGGGGAATTTTCTCGGAATTTGCTTGATTTCTCAAGCACATGTTTATTATATAACAGTACTGTTTTCATGATGAAACATTATTGATTACAAATATAACTATTTCACCCTGTGTGGTGTTTTGTTAATTGTTCGTTAATAATTAGTGGCTGTTAACCACCGCACGCTAAATCATCTGCGGTAAATATTTGCAAGAGTTCTCACAAAGTTACGACGCTCTTCGCTTATTGCGTCATTCCACAGTCTCCAACGCCAGTTTTGACCTACTGTTGCGGGAAGATTCATGCGGGCTTCGTTACCGAGTGCAAGTATATCCTGCATCTGGAGAATTACAACATTTGCAATAGATGAATATGCAAGTCTTATAAATGCATCGGGTATCTCTTCTTTTCTGCGAATGCCGAGATATTCATACAGAAAAGCCATCTGATATTCGCTCTTATCATTAAAATAGCCCACCAATGTATCACTGTCATGAGTTGTCCCGTACACAACGCAATTTGAATCCTCGTAGTTGTGCGGCAGGTACGGATTCTGCGGATCCTGGTCAAAAGCAAACAACAAAACTTTCATGCCTGCCCAGTTAAGCTTATTCATAAGCTTTCTGACCGTGGGAATTACAACCGTGCCAAAATCTTCGGCAATTATGGTAGTTTCACCGGCCGCCTCATTAATTACATCGGTAAGATTTCTGCCGGGGCCCTTTCGCCACTTGCCGTTCTTTCCGTCGACATCCTTTGCGGGAACCGCATATTCCTTAACAATACCCACAAAATGATTGATGCGGATTACATCATATATCTTGGCCGTCATGGCGATACGTTCGCGCCACCATGCATAATTTTCTTTTTCGCAGGCTTTCCAGTCATAGAGCGGATTGCCCCATTTCTGTCCGCGCTCCGACAAAGCATCCGGCGGACAGCCGGCAACTTCATCGAGATAACCGTTTTTGTTGATGGAAAACAGATTGCGACGTGCCCACACATCCGCACTGTCCTCCGAAACATATAACGGAACTTCACCTATTATCTCAATCCCGTGGCTATTGGCATACATTTTGAGTCTGCCCCACTGCAAAAAGAATTCATACTGCAGAAATTTCCAAAAAAGAACAGATGCCTCATTAATACTTGCAAAAGCACATATGCTGTCCTCTTTATGATTGCGAAGCCCCTGCGGCCATTCCTGCCAACCCTTGTAACCGTTCTTTTCTTTAATAGCCATAAACACAGCATAGTCATCAAGCCACGAAGCGTTTTCCCGGCTAAAAGAAACAAAGGAAGCATTCCGCACATCAAAACGCATAAAAGCCTTGTGTAAAACTTTATAACGATTTTCAAACAAAACCGCGTAGTCGATTTTAGTGTTCTCGCTCCCCCAGTTTACATTCGAAATCTCGGTTTCCGTCAACAAACCTTCATGTACCAAAGCTTCAAGATCGATCAAGTAGGGATTGCCCGCGAACGCGGAAAACGCCTGATAAGGGCTGTCATATAATCCGGTCGGTCCGATAGGAAGTACCTGCCAGTAACGCTGCCTTAAATCGACCAGCAAATCTACAAAATGGTAGGCTTCACTGCCCAGTGTACCGATACCGTATTTCGAAGGCAGACTGCTAACAGCCAAAAGAATGCCCGCTCCGCGCTTTAACTCTTTCATAAATGTATCCCCCGATACAATTTTCGTCAATTTTCGTAGTGCACCATAAATCTAACATTTTCAGGGGTAAAAGTCAACCCGAAAGGCTACTTTTTGCCGTATTTACAATACAATTTTCCCCTTGCTTTTCGAAAAAATCACTTATATACTTTATGATAGAAAAAGGGAGAATTTAAATATGGCTACCATTAAAGAAATTGCAAACCGACTCGGAATTGCCGTCAGCACAGTATCAAAAGGCTTAAACGGAGCGCCCGACATCAGTGAAGAATTACGACAGCTTGTTTTGGACACAGCCGTTGAAATGGGCTATAAAACAAAGCGCATGCGCAAGGATGACTTAAAAAAGCTTGCCGTCTTTGTGGAAAATATGGAATATGAATCCGAAGGTGACTTCGGCTACGAGCTTATATTAGGCTTTCAGCAAATGGCCTACCGCGACAAATGGGATGTGAAAATCGTCCCCATCAATGCTGCGTTTCAGGCTCGCGACAAATACGATACATATATGTTAAAGCATGGCTATTCGGGTGCTTTTTTAATGGGGCTTACGCTTTCCGACGAATGGATGAAGCAGCTCGAAAAGACTACCATTCCCTCAGCATTACTTGATAACTTTGTAAAGTTAAACCCCAATGTCGGTTACGTAGGTACCGATTCCGGAGAGGGCATTTCCCTTGTGGTTTCCCGCCTTGCCGAGCTTGGCCACAGACGCATCGCTTTTTTGAGCGGTTCGCCCAACTCATGGGTTTCCAAGCAGCGTGATGATGCTTTCAAAACAGCCATTCTCGAAAACGGTCTCGAATACGATGAATCCTTAACCGCACACGGCTACTACGTTGCGGAAAGTGCCCCCTACCACGTGCCCGGTATGCTTGCGGGCGGTGCTACCGCCATCATGTGCGGTAACGATCTTATCGCCTCCGGTGTTATGGATGAGTGCAAGCGTCGCGGTCTGAAAATTCCCGACGATATCAGTGTTGTCGGTTTCGACGACATTCCCCTTGCAACTACGCTGGAGCCTTCTCTTACCACCATCCGTCAGGAACGTTTGGAGCTTGGTCGCTGCGCTTTCTTTACACTTGACTCAATCATGAACAAGGTTTCCGTCAGCAAAACCCTCTTACGTCCCAAATTTATGGAAAGAGCGTCTATCGGACCGGTTTTTAAAGGCAAAAAGAACATTCCCGGAACGCTGTAACAACTGCCGCAAAATTCTTTCTTTTTGCGTAAAATAATTGTTGCACAGCACTTTTTCCTATGCTATAATGCACTAGTCGGCTTGGTAAAGCAGACTGGAAATAGGGGCATAGTTCAAAGGTAGAACAGTGGTCTCCAAAACCATCGATGTGGGTTCGATTCCTACTGCCCCTGGTAATTAAAACACCGTGAAATCAAGGTTTCACGGTGTTTTTTTGTTTCACTTCATGTTTTTAAAGACACTTCTCTTTTTCCACACAAGTATAAATGTAAGCAGTTAATGCCGTATTCAATAATTTCTCCAATCATCTTTGCGCAATTGCCAGATCGGCTATAAGCCGGTTGCCCATATCTCCGATTGTTTTTCTGTCATATGAGCTTAAGTCAATCATCTCTTTGTTATGAAATTTTGCTTCGTACCTTAAAAATATATTAAAGCAGTCAATCATATAATTGTGCTCTCTTGTGCGCGCTCCGTCGTTTGCGTCTCTTTCTTCAAGCGTCATCCAGTTCCAGGATAAGCGTTCTTCAGTGTAAACAAGCGCTGCCTTAACAAGGTCCATTGACAGCTCCTTTTCATCTTCATCAGACGATTTTAAGGCTGCGTGCACCATGTCAAGTATTTGATTATATTCTTTTACTTCCATTGCTTTTCCCCCAATCTATCGTTTATATAGACATTCGATGTTGCATTTTCCCGGGCTCAGGCTTCACCCTTCGCCAGAAGTTCCCGCCACTTTTTGTTGAAGGCGTAGTACGCGAGCATACACAGCATGCCAAACATAAAAGATGCCGGGAAACAGAGCATTATAAATGTTCCGTCAAAATATTGATTAATAAGATACGCTACCGGTATGCGCACAACCCACAGCATCATAAGATTAATGACTGTTGTGTAGCGTACTCGTCCGGTTCCGTTTACGATATTTGCAATTCCGTTGAATATAGCGTACAGCCACTGCGACAAAAGAATAATTACGACATTACGGCTTGCATACATAAGCACGGTCGGATTGTCCGAAAACAGCCCCAGAATCGGCTTTCTTACAAGTATAAACAATATGCCGAGCGTAAGCGTTATGCCGCCCGAAGCAAGCGGAATGCGAAGATGTCCGTCACGCAGGCGCTTGTAATTTTTGGCGCCGAAATTTTGCCCCGAAAAAGCACTGCCGGCAGATGACATACCGGTAATTGCAATGTTGGAAATACCCGTAATACGCCCTGCGACCGTGTGCCCTGCCATAAAGGTTGAGCCCTGGAGATTGCTAAGCTTCTGAAGGGCCATATGCCCCAATGCGTACAGGGAATTGTTAAGCCCTATAGGCAGACCTATTTTCAGGATTGCCTTAAGCTCGTACTTATCCATGTGGCTCATAAACACCTTAAAGAAAAATTCAGGGTATTTTTTACGTATGTAAACGATGCTTGCGAACCACGAAAAGAACATTGCAACCGCTGTCGCGGCCGCAACACCTTCAACGCCGAACCCTAACATTGCCACAAATGTTATATCCAAAACAATATTTGTGAGACACGACACTATCAGTATATAAAGCGAAGCCTTACTGTCCCCCACGCCGCGTAAAATTCCCGCGTTCATGTTGTAGCCCAGGTTCCCGAGGCTCCCCAGAAATACCATTCTTGTATACGTAAGCGCGTAACCGTAGGCATCATCCGGCACCGACATTATCTTCAAAATAAACGGTGTACACAGCCATCCCAAAATGCTCAGTGTTATACCCGCGCAATACACAAATGTAGTCGATGTGTTGCACAGTCTTGTAATGCGCTCAAAATTTTTGGCTCCGACACTTTGTGATACCAAAATCGAAACGCCGGCTCCGATTCCCAAGAATATACATAAAAACATTTCCACAGGCTGGGCGCTTGTACCTACCGCCGCCAATTGCGTATCTCCGCAATAGTGACCGATTACAAGTGAATCCACCGTTGTATACAGTGCCTGCAAAATATTTCCGATAACTATCGGCAATGCAAAAAGAAGGACATTCTGCATTATAGGTCCGGTAGTCATATCTATTTTCTTTTTCTTATACTCTCTTTCAGCCATATATTCTCCTAAATTTACCACAGGGGACAGGTTAT
>JAZLHV010000045.1:0-103147 GCA_045617045.1 Lachnospiraceae bacterium | reverse complement strand
GGTTATAGTGGTTGACCACTATAACCTGTCCCCTATGGTTGACCACTATAACCTGTCCCCTGTGGTAAAATTTAGTGGATTATGCTATTATTAGTATCTATAAGCATGCGGGGAGGTTTTTATGAAATATGATGTAGTAATTATAGGCGCAGGCCCGGGCGGAATATTTTCTGCTTACGAGCTTATGATAAAGCGTCCGGACTTGTCGGTTGCGGTCTTCGAAGCCGGCAATCCCCTGGATAAGCGTCATTGCCCTATTGACGGTAAAAAAGTTAAATCATGTATAAAGTGTCAGTCCTGCGCTATTATGAACGGTTTTGGCGGTGCAGGTGCTTTTTCGGATGGAAAATATAACATCACAAATGATTTCGGCGGTACTTTGTATGAGTATATCGGTAAGGAAAAAGCATTGGAACTTATGCATTACGTTGACGATATAAACATGTCTCACGGCGGAAAGGGCACAAAAATGTATTCGACCGCCGGAAGTGAGTTTAAAAAACTGTGTATGCAGAATAAGCTTACGCTTCTTGATGCTTCCGTGCGTCATCTTGGAACGGACATCAATTATGTAGTGCTTGAAAATCTCTACAATGAGATGAAAGACCGAATTTCGTTCTTTTTCCGTACCCCGGTTACCTCGATAGAGGCTCTTGACAACGGTGACTTCAGAGTACATTACGGTGAAGAATCCGCAGATTGCCGTAAATGTGTGGTATCTGTAGGCCGCAGCGGCTCAAAGTGGATGGAAACGGTTTGCAAAGATTTGGAGATTCCGACTCTTTCAAACAGAGTTGATATAGGTGTACGAGTTGAGATTCCCGCGGTAATCTTTTCACACCTTACAGATGCTCTTTATGAGTCAAAGATTGTATATCGTACCGAAAAGTTTGAAGATGCCGTCAGAACATTCTGCATGAATCCTAACGGAATTGTGGTAAATGAAAACACGAACGGAATAGTAACCGTTAACGGTCACAGTTTTGAGGATGCGTCCAAAAAGACCGAGAACACGAACTTTGCGTTACTTGTTTCCAAGCATTTTTCGGAGCCCTTTAAAGATTCAAACGGATATGGTGAGAGTATTGCGCGCCTTTCGAATATGTTGGGCGGAGGTGTAATCGTGCAACGTTTCGGCGACCTTGAAAGGGGACGTCGTTCCAATGCAAAAAGAATAGAAGAGGGTACGGTTCGCCCTACACTCGATGCTACACCCGGTGACTTAAGCTTAGTGCTTCCCAAGCGTATTCTTGACGGCATTGTTGAAATGATTTATGCTCTCGATAAAATTGCACCCGGAACAGCTAACGACGATACGCTTCTTTATGGTGTTGAAGTTAAGTTCTACAATATGGAAGTTAAGCTTGATGACAATCTTGAAACCCAGCATAAGGGTCTTTATATAATCGGAGACGGAAGTGGGGTAACCCACTCACTGTCACATGCTTCGGCAAGCGGTGTTTATGTTGCCGGCAGGATAATGGAGAATATGTAAATGAGCAGCAGAAAATCTAAAATCGTCATGGCATTTGCCATGGCGATTTTCGGGACTATAGGTATTTTTAGAAAGTTTATACCTCTTTCGAGTGCGGTAGTGGCATGCGTACGCGGCTTTGTGGGTACGTTTGTGCTTCTTCTTTTTGTGGCACTCAGTAAAAAGAAATTAGACGGCCATGCCATAAAGAAAAATCTTGTAAAACTCATTGTTTCGGGTGCGCTGATCGGCTTTAACTGGATAGCGCTTTTTGAAGCTTATAATTACACAACTGTTGCAACGGCGACGCTTTGCTACTATATGGCGCCTGTAATTGTGCTGTTGGTGTCGCCGATTGTGCTTGGCGAAAAGCTTACGCTTAAGAAGACTTTGGCAATTGCCGTAGCATTTATAGGTATGTCTTTAGTCTCGGGAATTTTCACTTCCGGCGGCTTTTTCGGGTCTGTAAAGGGAATCGTTTTTGGATTGCTTGCAGCCGTTATGTACGCAATTGTTATTTTGATAAACAAAAAGCTTAAAGATATCGGACCGTTTGATAAGACAATAATGCAGTTATCGGCGGCTGCGATTGTGATTGTGCCGTACATTCTTTTTACGGAAGATTTGTCGCAGGTTTCATTGAATTTTACCGTAATAATAATGCTTATCATTGTCGGCGTTGTGCACACAGGGCTTGCGTATGCAATGTATTTCGGCTCGATGGACAAGCTTGATGCGGCTACCATATCGATTTACAGTTATATCGATCCTGCACTTGCTATTATTCTTTCCTGGGCGGTGCTTGGAGAAAACATGGATATTTTCGGGTGCATAGGAGCAGTGCTTATATTGGGTGCAACGTTATTTGTGGAGTTAACGGATGAACGAAATAGTTGAGAAAGTAATTTTAATCGGTGTAAATAAGGACGATGGCGAAGACGCCAAAGCTTCATGTCTTGAGCTTGCGGAGCTTGCAAAGACTGCGGGTGCAGTGACTGTGGCAACGGTTATTCAATCGCGAGGAGTAGTACATCCGAATACTTATATAGGCTATGGAAAGATAGAAGAAGTTAAGGCTTTAATAGACGAAACCGGTGCAAACGGGGTAATTTGTGACGACGAACTTTCACCGTCACAGATGAATGAACTTGAAAAACTGCTTGATGTTAAAGTTATGGACCGCACGATTCTTATTCTCGACATTTTTGCTTCAAGGGCAAATACTGCCGAGGGAAAGATTCAGGTTGAGCTTGCGCAGCTGAAATATTCGCTGACGCGTCTTACAGGATTCGGTACGTCAATGTCGCGATTGGGCGGCGGAATCGGTACCAGAGGTCCGGGTGAATCCAAGCTTGAATCCGACAGACGTGTAGTGCGTAATCGTGTGGCACAGTTAAACCGTGAATTAAAAGAAGTTGTTAAGCACAGAGAGGTTACGCGAAAGGGACGCGACCGTAACAGGATGCCGGTGGTGGCTGTTGTAGGCTACACAAACGCCGGTAAATCAACGCTTTTAAATAAACTTACAAATGCAAATATTCTTGCGGAAGACAAGCTTTTTGCAACGCTTGACCCTACGACGCGCAGCTTGAAACTTCCCGAGGGACAGACGGTTTTAATGACGGATACGGTCGGATTTATTAATAAGCTGCCGCATCATCTTGTAGATGCTTTTAAAAGTACGCTTGAGGAGGCAAAATATGCTGATATATGTGTGCATGTTGTTGATGCTTCCAACGAAGCGTATGAAAAGCACATCGAGGTAGTGTACGATACTCTTAAAAATCTGGGTATAGAGGGGAAACCTGTCATTACCCTTTTTAATAAGTGTGATAAGGTGAGCGATATAACCGGGTGTAAAGACCTGCGCGCAACCCGTTCAATCTGTATTTCGGCGGCTACAGGTAAGGGGCTCGATGAGTTTTGCAAGGCTCTGACAGATATATTGAGAAATGAGAAAGTATATATAAACCGTCTGATACCGTTTTCGGAAGCCGGAAAAGTAAATGCAATACGTACTCGCGGCGAGCTGTTAAAAGAAGAATATACCGAAGACGGAATATTGGTGGAAGCATATGTGCCAAAAGAATTGGCGTGAATGTCACCTTGTCCCCGTCCCTTAGTGACACGCCATGTATTCGCCAAGTCTTTCACGGTATTGATTGTAGAAACTGTTGTGGGTGTTATAGGGCTTTACAAAGAAGGTGTTTAACATTTTCATGTTTGCGTATTTTAAGGTGTCAGCGTCGGCATTTTCGAGTGCGGCATCAGAGATAAAGCCGGTAAGCTCATGCCAGGACCTGATGAACGATTCATAGGTATCGAGGTTATCAATGCCCAGCCAGTCTGTTATTTTTACGGGCGTTTTGCAAGGATAAGGGCACTCGTGAACCTGGATAAAGTAGTCAAAGGAACCATCATCGTTGTATATACGCCCTAAAGGGAAAAGTCTGCAGAAACCCGGGCGAAGGTCATGGATGCTGCAACGACCGTTCCCATCCAAAAAGGTGCATGCACCTTTATCGTTTTTTGTAAGGTACGGAGTGATTACTCCGTCAACTACGCGCAGATTGACGGTTTGGCCTAACATCGTTTCAAAACTTTCACCGCTTGCTTTTTCAAGACAATATATGTCATAGGGATCCAAAAGAATGGTATCATCGGTAAAGTTGCAGCATTCACTGCAACCGGTACATCCGTTACAAAAGATTTCTGCAAAGTCTTTTGAACGATATCTTTTACCGTCAGAAATTTCTTCAAAGGTTATATCTCTTTTCATTTACGGCTCCGTTGTATTTTCAGTAAATTTACATATAGCAAAAGCAGATATCAAAGACCATTATAGCGCACAGTTAAGCCTTTGTGCTATAATTAAACTATCTTTTTGCGTCGTTTATCAGGGCATACGGGTGGGTACTGTATATGGATAATATGTTTAATACTTACTTCGATGAATATTCAGATGCCAGTGGTGGCTGGTTATGCGGCAACAATTGAGATACGTAAAATATAAAGGGCAAGAATTTGTTAAAACATAAAGAGAAAAATATATGGGCAGTAAAATTTCCCTGGCTTTGGTGGCTCCTGTAGATGCAGGAAAAACAACATTATCGGAGAGCCTGCTTTACAACGCAGGCTCCATAAGAAAGGTCGGCCGTGTTGATACGGGCGACACTTTTTTGGATACAAATGTTTATGAAAGAGAACGCGGTATTACTATTTTTTCGAAGCTTGCGGGACTGAAAATAGGAGAGCTTGATGTAACGCTTGTAGATACTCCGGGGCATGTGGATTTTTCGGGCGAAATGGAGAGAGCACTTAATGTTACGGATGTTTCAGTGCTCTTAATCAATGCCTCGGATTCGGTTCAAGGTCACACAAAAACTTTGTGGAAGCTTTTGAAAGCACGTAATATACCTACTTTTATTTTTGTAAATAAGATGGATATAAACGGAACCGATAAAGATAAAGTGTTAAAGGATATTAAAAGGGAGCTTACCCCTGAGGCTGTTGATTTTACCGATACTCAATCGGAAGCTTTTTTTGAAGACATTGCAACCGGCTCAGAGGCATTGCTGAGCGAATTTTTGGAAAACGGCTTTATTGAGGCAAAAAGCATAAAAGCGGCTGTAAGTAACAGACTTATTTTCCCGGTGTTTTACGGAGCTGCTTTAAAAAATGAGGGTGTTAAGGAACTTATGGCGGGATTGGAAAAATATATTGATAATCCTGCGCGAAAAGATTCTTTTGCCGCCGTTTGCTATAAGATATCCAAAGATAAAACCGGTAACAGGGAAACGTTCTTAAAAATAACGGGCGGAAGTTTAAAGGCAAGAGAAATAATCAATGGTGAAAAAGTAAACGAAATAAGACTTTACTCGGGGGATAAGTATGTAGTTACACAGGAAGCTTTCGCAGGCGATATTTGCGCCGTTACCGGCCTTAAGGATGTTAAAGCGGGAATGGCTGTGGGCAATGAAAAAACGCCTCCGGAAAGTGTGCTTGAACCTGTGCTTAAATATGCGGTAAAGTATCCTGACGATGTGGATTCGGTTACCATGCTTAACATTCTTAAGAATATCGAGGAAGAAGATCCGGGTCTCATGACCGAATACAATGAGTCTGTTAAAGAGATAAGTGTTCACCTTATGGGGGAAGTGCAGACGGAAATTTTGGCAAGACGGGTCGAAGAAATGGCAAACATAAAGATTTCTTTCAGTACCGGAAAGGTCCTTTACAAAGAAACCATAAATGACGTTGTGGAAGGTGTCGGACATTTTGAACCGTTAAGACATTATGCAGAAGTTCACCTAAAACTTGAGCCGTTGGCTGCGGGAAGCGGACTTGAATTTGCAAGCGCGGTATCGGTAAACGATTTACAGCTTAATTGGCAGCGACTGATACTTACACATCTTAAAGAACGTATTCATAAGGGGGTGCTTACCGGCTCACCTTTAACGGATGTTAAAATAACGCTCGTGGCGGGTAAAGATCATTTAAAGCATACCGAAGGCGGCGATTTCAGACAGGCAACGTATCGTGCGGTAAGACAGGGACTTATGCAGGCCGAAAGCGTTCTTTTGGAACCGTTTTACAATTACGAACTGATAGTGCCCGATAATGCGGTCGGGCGTGCAATGAGCGATATTGACAGGATGAGCGGCAACTCGAATGTCGTGTACAAATCCGATGGGTTTACCACGCTTACCGGAACGGCTCCGGTGGCTACGCTTAACGGCTACGGTGCGACTGTTTTGGCATATACAAGGGGAACCGGTCATTTAAGCTTAAGCCTTGCAGGGTATGAACCGTGCCATAATGCCGAAGAGGTTGTTGAAAAAATCGGGTATAATCCGCAAACCGATGTCAAAAATACCGCAGATTCGGTATTTTGTTCGCACGGGGTGGGTACCGTGGTTGCGTGGTACGATGTCCCGAACTACATGCATCTTCCCTTTACGGTTTATGAAAACAACGTAAGTGTTGACGAGGGCAGCAGTATTTTCTGCATTCGGAATGCTCCCGTTAAATCCGAAGTTTTTGTGACAACCGAGGAAATAGATGCTATCATTAAACGCACGGCGTATTCCAACAAAAAGGGTGAAGCGGTGGCCTATAAGGGTATGTCGGCTGCGCTGAAAAGACGTGCGCGCACTGTCGCAAAGCCGATGCCGAAGCCTTCGCAATATATCGGCACGGAGGCCAAAAAGCGATACATTCTGGTGGACGGATATAATGTAGTGCATGCGTGGCGTGAGCTTGCGGATATCGCAGAGCGCGATATAAACGGTGCCGCGGGAAGGCTTATTGATATTGCAAGCAACTATGCGGGCATGTTGGAAGTCGATCTTATTCTGGTGTTTGATGCGTATAAGGTTTCGGGGCACAATACCGAGGAAACGGATTTTAACAACATAAAAGTTGTTTACACAAAAACTGCCGAAACGGCCGACCGTTACATTGAACGCTATGCGCATCAGAATGCCAAAAAATATGACATCACAGTCATTACAAGTGACGGAGTTGAGCAGGTAATCATAAGGGGAGAAGGGTGTCATCTGATGTCCTCGATGGATTTTTATGAGGATTATGAAAGACGCATGCAAGAACTGCGCGATAAATACAATATCTGAAAGTACAACATAAAAACAGCTTCCCGGGATGAAGGAAGCTGTTTTTATGTATAACATCTGGGGAGGGAAAAAGAAGTTTTTATCTTCCGTAATAATTCAGAGCACTAAATCTACGTGTTGCACAGTGCCGACGCCACCGTTTTCTTTAAGATAGATACCGGTTTTCCGGACTGTGCCGAGGGTATTGTTGCTATTATCCTTTATATCAAACTGAGTGTCTGCGTTTCCAAGGTATATGGCACCTACACCGAAGTCTTTTATTGATATAATCTTATCGTTGCCCGCTGAATCTTTGCTGAATATTTTTAAATCATCAAATACGGAATCGTTTTCATCAATCCAACCGTTGTTGTCTTCATCGTATGCGGATAAGTCTTTAAAGCCGTCACCGGACTTGGTGCCGAAAAGTTCAGAGCCGTCGTTTATGCGACCGTCACCGTTTTTGTCGAGTGCCAGGAAACCGCTGTTTCCGGTTGCAAAAGAAATCTTTTCCGTTTTGCCGTCTGCATCGAGATCGAAATAGAATTTCTGGTCGGATACTTCCGATAAAGATTCCGAGGCACTGAAAATAAGCGGATCGGTTTTTATGTAGTCAGACTGTTCAAATGACTGATATTTAGCGGTGAAAGCCCGTGACATGTTAAGCTCAACATTAAAGTTGATTTCCCTGCCGTCTGATGTTAAAACAGTTCCGACACCGGTAAAGCTTGTGCTTTCCGCCTCGGTAACGCTTACAACGGTAGCAGTGGTTTTAGTAAACAGGCTTGAGGATACGCCCGGAAAAGCCGACTTGGCGCCGGTAGTTAAATCAAGTACATTGGCATTGCTTGAACGGGTTAAGCTGCTAAGTGAAAAAGAAGCCATGTTGTAGCTTGAATGGTTTATCCGGCATGAAATGTCGGCGGTGTTCTTTTTCTTTTTGCCGTCACGCATTTCATTTAATGCATCAAGAATCTTTCGAAGAGTGGCAATCATGGGATCGTCTTCGAATTTTAGCGGAGAAGCGGTGGCTGTTTTCTGTGCCTGGCGCATGTTTTCGACCATGGTCTGAAGACTTGTAAGTGTCGCTTCGCTTCGGTTGGCCATGCTAAGCTTATTATCTGACTCAAGTTGCTCGTTTATCTGGTCAACATAGTCCTTTTCGGAGTTATCCGAAACAGACAGTTTCGAAGCTTCGTCCTGTCTTAAATCAATGGAAGTCTGTTTGGTTTGAGAAAAGTTTAGGTAATTGCGATTGGAATTAAAGTCAATCTGACTGGCCTGAATCTGCATCGTTTCCTCCTTGAAACAATTACGACACCTTCCCTGGCGCCGATTTTTTTTGATTATGCATATTATATATCGAAAATATTTTCAAAAACTTAACAGTATAAGTAACATTTTTTAGAATCTTTTTAGACAGTTACCGATAGAGATTTTTAAGTGTTTGTGATAACATTAGTTGAGTTTAGTAAGGAGAGCGTTTAAACATATCCATATGAGCGATTTTGAAAAAAATAAAGCCATAATGACAAAGGTACTTTTGGATGATGCATTTTCACGTCATCTTGGCATTGAAATAATTGAGTTTGAAGAAAAGTATATTAAGGCCAGAATTCCTTTTAGGGCCGAAATTATTAATAATTACGGGTCACTCCATGGTGGCGCTTTGTATTCTTTTGCCGATATACTTGCAGGCACGGTAGCATGTATGACCGGTAAGTTTTGCACTACCGTTACCGGAAACATGAATTACCTTGAGCCTGCCGTTTCAAAAGAATACATTTATTGCGAGGCTAAAAGAGTACGCGCGGGCGGTCACCTTGTTGTTGTGAAGGTTAAGATTAAAAATGATTCGGGAAAGCTTTTGGATGACGGAAGCTTCACTTTCTTTAGATCGGTTAATGATTTGACCGTTGAAAAGGAGCAGTAAATGTTAGAGTTAAGGGATGTATGCTATGAGGTTGACGGTAACCTCGAAATAATTAAAAACCTGTCGTGTAAAATAGATAAAGGCTTTGTGGCTGTAACAGGCCCCAACGGCTCGGGTAAGTCTACGCTTGCCAAGATTATTGCCGGGATTATCAAGCCTACGTCGGGGCACATTCTTTTGGACGGTGAAGACATTACCGATTTGGGCATTACCGAACGCGCAAACAAGGGAATCAGTTTTGCTTTTCAACAGCCGGTGCGTTTTAAAGGGCTTACGGTTAAGGATTTACTGACGCTTGCCGCAGGCCGTAAGACCGATATTAATGAAGCGTGTTCAATTCTTTCCGAAGTAGGCTTATGTGCAAGAGATTATATCAACCGCGAGGTTAATGCGTCACTTTCGGGCGGTGAGCTTAAGCGGATTGAAATTGCCATGATAATTGCGAGGGGCACAAAGGTTTCGATATTCGATGAACCCGAAGCCGGCATCGATCTTTGGAGTTTTAATTCGCTCATTAAGGTTTTCGAAAAAATGCACGACAAAATCGATGGAACAATTGTTGTTATTTCGCATCAGGAGCGCATCCTGAATACCGCAGACAGGATTATTGTACTTGAAGGCGGTAAAATAAAGCAGGAGGGCACTAAGGAAGAAATTTATCCGGGGCTTTTTGCAACTATCGGAAGCGGTACATGTGCAGCACTTGAAGGGGGTGACAATTAATGGATGCAATTGAAAAGTCACTTATTGAGCAGGTTGCGGATATGCATGAAATGCCTGAGGGTGCTTACAATATACGCGCCAACGGTGAGTCGCAGGGCCGCAATACGACTGCCAATATAGATATTGTCAATAAAGAAGATCGTCCGGGAATTGATATTTACATTAAATCCGGTACCAAAAAGGAATCGCTTCACATTCCGGTAATTATCAGTAAGTCAGGTCTTAAAGACCTTGTGTACAACGATTTTTACGTAGGCGAGGACGCTGATGTCACAATTGTCGCAGGTTGCGGCATTCACAATTGCGGGGATCAGGAATCCGGTCATGACGGTATACATACGTTTTACCTTGCCAAAAATGCGAGGGTTAAATATTTTGAAAAACATATAGGCGTAGGTGACGGTACCGGCGGAAATGTCATGACCCCCAAAACGGTTGTGTATCTTGCCGAAGGTGCTTACATGGAGATGGAGACAGCCCAGATAAAGGGAATTGATTCCACAAATCGCCTGACGGAGGGGGTTCTTGCAGACGGCGCCACACTTATTGTGCACGAAAAGATTATGACTCACGGCAATCAGAAGGCAACGACCGATTTTAAAGTCGATTTAAACGGCGAGGACTGTCATTGTGATGTTGTTTCACGTTCTGTTGCCAAGGATGATTCTTATCAGGCATTTACCTCGGTTATTAACGGAAATGCAAAATGCTCCGGGCACTCCGAGTGTGATGCAATTATTATGGACAGGGCCGTAGTTTCCGCTACACCTAACCTTACGGCGTCAAATGTGGATGCAAGCCTTATTCATGAAGCCGCAATCGGAAAGATTGCCGGTGAACAGCTTATTAAACTTATGACACTCGGACTTACCGAGGAAGAAGCCGAGCAGCAGATTATCAACGGCTTTTTGAAATAGAATCGTTTCAGTGGTTATTTTTCTTTTTCTGTGGGAAAAGAAGGCGATAACTTGCATATACTGCTATGTTTTTTGCAGATTACGTGCTTTATAGTGATATATGTACACGGGGTTCGTGATACAGAAAGCGAGGGTACATATGTTATTTACAATTCTTTTTTGTATTTTGATGATTGCGGTTTTCGGAAAAATTTTACTTTTTGCTATAAAAGCTACATGGGCAGTACTTAAGGTCGTTGGAATTTTAGTGATACTTCCTGTCGCATTAGTTGCTCTTGTATGCTTCGGGCTTATCTATGTAGCGCTCCCGATACTTGCAGTTATCGGTGTGGTTGTTTTGATAAAAGCTCTTTGCGATAAAAAAGCAACCGCATAATTTCATTACAAAGTACAAAAACGGCCGGGATTTTCCCCGGCCGTTTTTTTTGCGCGATGTCAATTTGCAAATTAGGTCATAGATGTGCAAAAAAGAATATTGCAACAATGATGCTTTCTGCTATAATTTCTTGTAGTTTTGAAATGAAATCAGGTTGCTATGTTTAAAAAGTATGATAAAAAATTAATTTCAAATGTTATCAATATGGCGTGGCCCGCTATCATTGAAGCCTTTTTTACTGCATTTGCGGGACTTGTGGACTCGCTTATGGTAAGTTCAATGGGTGAAACAGCCGTTGCTGCCGTAGGGCTTACCACACAGCCCAAGTTTATGGGGCTTGCGGTATTTATTGCCTTGAATGTATCGGTTTCCGCACTTGTTGCAAGGCGAAGGGGTGAAAAGAACAAAGATGATGCAAACAGGATACTGTATGCTGCCATAGTGCTTATCACGGCTTTGTCGATTGTTATAAGCTTGGTGGTGTGCCTGTATGCAAATCCTATTATCAGTTTGTGCGGGTCCAATGAAGATACTCATGAGATGGCTGTAATCTATTTCAGAATCATTATGGGCGGCATGTTTTTTAACTGCATCTCAATGGGTATTAATTCAGCGCAGCGAGGTGCCGGGAACACTAAAATTACCATGCGCACAAATGTTACCAGCAACGGTATCAATATATTATTTAACTATTTGCTGATAGGTGGAAATTTGGGATTCCCCAAGCTTGGAATTCACGGTGCCGCAATCGCAACTGTTCTGGGCACGGTTGTTGCCAGCATTATGAGTATTGCGTCTTTATTTACGAAAGACTGCTTTGTAAGTATTCCCTATATTGTTAAGTCCAAACTCAAGCCGGCACTGAATTCATTTGCTTTGCTGGTAAAGGTTGGCTACAGCGTTTTCTTTGAGCAGGTGCTGATGCGTATCGGTTTTATGGCAACGGCGATTATGGCGGCCGGACAAGGTACTGCGGAGATGGCGGCACATCAGGTCGGCATGAATATTATGGGGCTTACGTTTTCTTTCGGTGACGGTTTGCAGGCCACGGCCGTGGCTTTAATCGGCAGATCGCTCGGCGAAAAGAACAAAGACCTTGCAAAAGAATATGGTCGTACATGCCGTATGTGCGGCGCGATCATTGCGGTTGTGCTGACGGCGGTATATTTCTTTGGCGCACGTGCAATGATGGGCTTGTTCTTTGACAAGGAATATACCGTAAATGTGGGTGTTTCCATTATGCGTGTTATTATCTTTGTGGTTATTATGCAGATAACGCAGGTAATATACATGGGATGCCTGCGCGGAGCGGGAGATACATTGTATACGGCAATTGCGTCGATGATAAGCGTTACAATCATACGTACGGTTGTATCTTATGTATGTTGTTATGTATTCGGCTGGGGAATCGTTGGAATATGGATAGGAGTATTCGGCGATCAGTTTTCACGTTTCATATTTGCGTCAATCAGATTCCAAAAGGGTAAATGGGTCGATATCGTTATTTAATTGCGCGAAACGTCGGGAGTGGAGATTATGATAGGATTAGGGACAATTTTAAATGTGATATTTGTGCTTTTCGGAGGTCTTTTGGGACACTTTTTCGGAAAACTCATAAAAACTTCCATGCAGGAAACTTTGACGCGTACTTGCGGTGTTGCGGTACTTTTTGTGGGTATCGGCGGTGCACTTGAGGGAATGCTTAAAGTTGACGGCGGTGTTGTTTCAAGCGGGCGCGGTGTTTTTATAGTTGTTATTCTTTTGCTGGGCGCTGTTATCGGTGAAATCATAAATATCGAGGGCGGTTTTGAACGTTTCGGAGAATGGCTTAAAAAGAAAACCGGCAATGCCAAGGATAAAAACTTCGTGGAAGGCTTTTTAAATGCAAGTTTTACCGTATGCATCGGTGCAATGGCCATTGTCGGTTCAATTGAGGACGGGCTTACGGGGGATTATTCAATTCTCCTTACCAAGTCAATTCTTGACCTTATTATAGTAATGGTTATGACTGCTTCGATGGGGAAAGGTCCGGTATTTTCTTTTATACCGATTGCAATATTGCAGGGTAGCGTTACGCTTTTGGCAAAGGTAATAAAGCCTGTGCTTACGGATGCATCGCTGGGAAACCTTTCGATGATAGGTTCGATACTGATATTTTGTGTGGGTATAAATTTGGTGTGGGATAAGCGCATTAAGGTCGCAAATTTACTTCCGGCAGTAGTATTTGCGGTTGCGGCGGCATTTTTACCTTTTACATTTTAGTATGAGAGAGCATATATTTTGAAAAACATCCTTAATCGGATGTTTTTCTTTTTTTTGACTTGATTTTGAGGGGCAAAAAAGGTATCATTATTACAAACGTTTGTTCTAACTGTTCAAAGGGGGATGTATGAAGCTGATCCATTGTGCAGATCTGCACTTAGATTCCAAAATGCAGTCTAATCTTGACAAAGAAAAGGCTAAAGAGCGTAAGCACGAATTATTGAATACATTTTCGCGTATGGTTGAATATGCCGTAAATGAGGGCGTTTCAGCCATCTTAATATGCGGAGATTTGTTTGATACCTCGGTTATTTCCGCCTTGTGCCGTAATACTGTACGCGAAGCAATTTTTGCCAATCCGGATATTACGTTTTATTATCTTCGCGGCAATCATGACTCGGACAGTTTTCTCAATTCACTTGAGACGATTCCCGACAATCTGGTGTTGTTTGGTGAAGAGTGGTCGTCATATGCGCTTGACGATGCGGGAAATGTTATGCTTTATGCCGTTGAGCTTTTTGGCAGTAATTGCGCAAGGGTTCAGAATGAATTTGCCCCCGATCCTTCCAAGGTGAATATTGTGATGTTACATGGTCAGGAAGCACTGACCGAGGGCCGTGACAAGGCTGAATTGATTGACATACGTAAGTTTCGCAATAAAGGCATTAACTACATGGCACTTGGCCACATTCATGAATACAAGCGCTGCGAACTTGACTTAAACGGCGGTGTTTACTGCTACTCGGGAGCTTTGGAGGGCAGAGGCTTCGACGAGACGGGAGAGCATGGATTTGTTCTTTTGGAAATAGACGAGGAGTCCAAAACGGTTAAGGATACGTTTGTGCCGTTTGCTTCGCGTAAACTGTTTGATGTATGCGCAGATGTTTCGGGATGCGGTGAAACCCCTGAAATATTGTCCCGTGTCCGCAGCGTGCTGAGTGAAACCGATATTTCGTCCAAAGATCTTGTTAAAGTAATTTTAAAGGGCGAGGTTTCGGTTGAGTGCGAGAAGGATACCGAATATATAGTTAATTCACTTCGTGACAATTACTATTTCATAAAAGTATACGACGAGACCGCCATTAAGGTTGACTATGACAGCTTCATGCTCGATCAGTCGCTTAAGGGTGAGTTTGTGCGCCTTATAAAGAGTGCGGAAGATATACCCGAAGAAAGCAAAGGCGAGATTATCCGTTACGGGTTACATGTTATTGCGGGAGGTAAGCTTACATTATGAGACTGATTGCATTGCACATAAGCGGTTTCGGCAAGCTTGTAAACCGCGACATTTATTTTGAAGAAGGGCTTAACGTTACATTACAACAGAACGGATGGGGTAAGTCTACGCTTGCTACGTTTATACGTGTAATGTTTTACGGCTTTGAGAATGAATCCGCCAAGACAATCTCATTAAGGGAGCGTGCACGTTTGAAACCGTGGGCGGCCGAAACATACGGCGGGTATATTGACTTTGAGGTTAACGGGGTAAAGTATCGCGCCACTAAAACCTTCGGTGCCAAAGCGGATGCGGATACTTTTGAACTTCGCGATTTGTCCAGGAATGTTATTGTAGATGATTATTCGGACCATCTCGGCGAGGATCTGTTTCACATTGACATGAATTCTTTTATGAAAACAGTGTTTATCCGTCAAAGTGATACGGCATCTTACGGTGCAACAGATGACATTAATGCCAAAATCGGTAATATTTCCGATGCTATAGATTTAAACAGATTCGCAGCTGCCGACGAGGAACTTTCCGAGGCCATTGCCAAGTGCGGCAGTCGCAAAAACAGCGAACTTTCCAAGGTTAAGGCAGATGCTGCCGAGATAAAAAGAAGACTTCTTGCGGGTAGCACGATTGACGGCACAATTGCAAATTTACGTTCACGTATTAAAGAGTCAAGGACCGTCCTTGATGCATTTAAAGATGAGCAAAGGCGCATCAACGAGCGTCGTGCCTATGCCACAAAGAGTGGGCGCAGGCTTTCGCTTAAGGATAATTACAATAAGCTTATTTTGGAATTTTCCGACAAGAAAGCAGCATTCTCCGAAGCGGCACTTTTCTTTAAAGGCGATATACCGAGTGCTGAGACCGTTGATGAGTGGGAACGTAAAGCACAGTCCCTTACGGGATTTGAAGCCGGGCGACAGGCTAATTCATTAACGGAGTCGGAACGTACGCAATATGAGAGTTTGTATATGCATTTTGTGGACGGCACGCCTGATTTGGACGCTTTGGACGCAATGATCAAAGAAGCATCGGCATTAAGCGATGGTCTTATGGATGTACGTCGTAACATGCTTTCCGACAAGGAAACCGAAAGACTGGGCAGATATTTGACCGAATACGATAATCCGGACCGTGCCAGAATTGCCATAAACGGCTATGTAAACGACTGGAATGAGCGTTCGCGTCTCATTGTTGAAGAGACAGCCCTTGCCCGTGATTTGTCGGACAGAGAATCGTTGCTTTACGAAGTTAAGGCGCAGAAGGTTAAGTCCGGCATACCGCTTTGGGCAGGCATTATATTGCTGATGCTGGCAGGTTTCGGCGGTTATGCATATTATTTCGAAAAATTCTCTTTTGCAGCAGTTTCAGGCTTCCTGTACGGGGTGATTGCGGCCGGGGCACTCGGTCTTGTTCTTTTGATAACAGGTATTGCGAAACGTTCGCGGATAATGCGTGATTATGCAATGTATTCGGCTGATGTGTGCGCCAAGAAAGACAGGCTTGACAAGTTAAGAGAGCGTGAAAGCGAAATATACGATTTGGCGAAGAATTTCTTAAAGTCCAAGGGTATTCCGTTTGATGAAAGTCTCTGCCAAAATGCTCTTACCGAACTGCTGAATGAAACATATGATTTCAAAAATCTTTATGACCGCAACGTAATGACCGGTGCCGGCGTTGATGATGTGACGATAGCGTCCGTTGACGGAATAGTTTCTTTTTTAAGCACATACCACTTTGACGCAAACTGGGATAATTTCAGCGAAAAGCTTATTGAGTTAAGGGCGGCAACGGAGCGCTTTATTAATTATAAGACTCGTGTGGACGCATATATTGAGTTGTCGAACTCCTATAAAGCAATACGTGGGGAACTTATAGCCGAGCTTGACAATTATCGATTCAGCACCGACAACGAAACAGATCTGGCCGATTATGTAGATTACATCGAGGCCAATCTGTCCATTTACCATAACCGCTTATCACTGGTAGAGGATGTCAAAGCGCGTATCGATGCCTTTGAAAAAGAAAACAACATGGACGAAATTCTCGCACCGGTATCCGAAGAAGACAGTGTCACTCCGGAAGAGCTTAACCGCCTTCAGGAAGCGCTCGACAGGAAAACTGCCGAGGTTAAGCAACATTACGACACAGACGTCAACAATCTTGCAGCCTTTGAGCAGCAGTATGATGATCTGATGCAGGATCGCGAAACTCTTTCGGAAATGGAAGCATATATTGCGGAGCGCACTAAACTTGCCGAAACCCTCAAAATCACCAGAGACTACATCACTAAAGCCAAGGAAAACCTTACGGCGCGCTATATGGAACCGCTTCTTAACGGCTTTTCAAAATATTACGGTTTAATTACCGGTGACAGCGCCTCTGATTTCAATATTGATGTAAATACCAACATCACTAAAGAAGAGTACGGCATTCAGCGTACAGTTGATTCTTTCAGTGACGGATATAAGGATCTTGTAGGCTTTTGCATGCGCCTGGCAATGGCAGACAGCATGTACCCTGATGTGAAGCCCATGCTGGTGCTTGACGATCCTTTTGTGAATCTTGATGATTCCAAGATGGAGGGAGCCGGGAGATTACTGGATGCAGTTTCGAAAGAGTATCAGATACTGTATTTAACCTGTCGTGAGCAGCGACTCTAATCAATATGGATTGAATTTTGGATTATTTATTGTATATGTGTGATTGATATGCCTTTGTTGGATACCCGCATGCACGAAAAAACGAATGAAACGATGATTTGCCGTCAGTGTGGCGGAAATCTTCGAGAAGAAGGAAATGTATATGTTTGTGAAGTTTGTTTCGCAACATATAGTTACGGTGAAGTACATCCAAATCAAAGCCCGGCCTATGCCGAATCCCTTTGAAAGATTTTCAATTCGGGTTATGTTGGAATGCAGCTTCCTTGGTGGTTCAGTATTTCCCACAAGTTTTTCAAAAATAAGAGTTCTGTGGGAAACCGGCTATGATAGACACTAAAAACATTGAATACACTAAAGCAAAGGAAGAGCCATTCGCGCCGGCTCTTCCTTTTTAAGTGAAAAATTAACAAAAAAAGAAGAGCCGAGAAATATATTTGGATAATTGTATACAATAATTCAATTATCCGTTGACAGACGAAAAATCCTTATATAGAATGATAAAAAGTAAAAAAGTAAAAAGATTCCATTTTCGGAGGCGTTTATGGCACTTACATTATCTAAAAAGGCTATGGCGGTTAAGCCATCATCAACTCTTGCAATTACGGCAAAGGCTAAGGAGTTAAAGCAAAGCGGTGTCGATGTTGTCGGCTTTGGCGCAGGAGAGCCTGATTTTAATACACCCAGGAACGTATGTGATGCAGCTGTTAAGGCTATCGAGACAGGCTTTACAAAGTACACGCCCGCATCAGGTACCAATGAATTAAAGGCAGCTATCAGCAAAAAGTTCAGAGATTTTAACGGACTGGATTATGCCCCCAATCAGATTGTTATTTCAAATGGTGGTAAGCATTCGTTAAGCAACGTTTTTGACGCTATTTTGAATCCGGGTGATGAGGTTATTATTCCTGCACCGTATTGGTTGAGTTACCCTGAAATGGTAAAGCTTTCCGATGGTGTTCCGGTATTTATTACAGGCTCCAAGGAAAACGGATATAAAGTTACCGCAGAGCAGTTGGATGCTGCAATTACAGATAAAACCAAGGCTTTTGTGCTTAACTCCCCTTCAAATCCTACCGGAATGATCTATACGAAAGAGGAACTTAAGGCGCTTGCCAAGGTAATTGTAAAGCGTGATATTTTCTGTGTTGCCGATGAAATGTACGAAAACCTTATTTATGAGGGTAAAAAGCATGTAAGTATTGCTTCGCTCGGTGAGGATATATATAATCACACAATTACATGTTCCGGTTTGTCAAAATCATACGCTATGACCGGCTGGAGAATCGGTTATACCGGATCAAGTGCTGAAATTGCAAAGCTTATGTCTGCGGTTCAGTCACATGCTACCAGTAACCCCAATTCAATCGCTCAGTATGCTGCATGCGAAGCTTTAACGGGTCCGCAGGATGCCGTTGATGCAATGCGCAAAGAATTTGACAGACGTCGTCTTTATATGTATGAGCGTGTCGCAAAGATGCCGCATGTAGACTGCCTGAAGCCTGAGGGGGCTTTCTATGTGTTTATCGATATGAGCGAGGCATTAAAGATGAAATACAAGGGAGAAGTGTTGGAAAATGCTTCAAAGCTTGCAGGGTGCCTGCTTAACGATTATGCTGTTGCGGTTATCCCCTGTGCAGATTTCGGATTCCCTACTCACATAAGACTTTCTTATGCAATCAGCATGGAATCTATTGAAAAGGGCTTGAATCGTATCGAAGCCTTCTTAAAAGAGCTTGAGTAACTATCGTGTTTTTGCACAAAGCAAAAGCATTGAAAAGCAGGTTGTCATAAAAAAATTACGGAAACCAGCGTTATGTAAACCATAATCGCTGGTTTTTTATTTTTTTAGAAAAAAATTTTTCCAAGATTTAGTGCAACGGTTCACATAAAGCACTATGAATGGTGTAAAGGAGTGTAAACCGCTCGGAATGGCGTAAATTTAAGCAATTTTAACATTTGATTTTACATAAAATAGCCTTTATAATGTGGTTTACACGAGTGTAAACAGGTTTACAGAATTATTTTTGCAGGGGTTAATTTTTTATGGAAAAAGAAATTGAGGCATTTATCTCTTATTTACATAATGTAAAAAAGATGTCGTTGAACACCGAACTTTCATACAGAAGAGATTTGCTCAAACTTGAAACGTATCTTAATGAACAGGGTATTGCTGATGTTAAGGCTGTTAACGGCACAAACCTTAATTCATATATCCTTAAGCTTGAAAAGGACAATTTTTCCAAAGCAACGATTTCCCGTAATGTCGCATGCATTAAGACATTTTATCATTATCTTTTAAAAGAAGGTCTTGTAAGCGAGGATGCTTCGGATGCTTTGAAAGCTCCCAAGGTTGAAAAGAAGATGCCTGAGATTATGACTCCCAGAGAAGTCGTAAGGTTGTTGGAGCAGCCCAAGGGTAATTCTCCAAAGGATATCCGTGATAAGGCAATGCTTGAACTTTTGTACGCTACGGGTATAAGAGTATCGGAGCTTATATCGCTTAAGGTTACGGATGTAAATCTTCCGCTCAACTATATTACATGTCATGATGCCAATAAGGAGCGTATCGTTCCTTTCGGTCATGAGGCTAAGACGGCAGTTACAAGGTATCTTGAGGATGCAAGGGCAACGATGCTTGAGGATAAGGCTTCGGATATTTTGTTTGTAAACTGTTCGGGTCAGGAAATGTCACGCCAGGGCTTCTGGAAGCTTATAAAGTATTATGCCAAGAAAGCAGGTATTGAAGCTGATATTACACCGCATACGTTAAGACATTCTTTTGCGGCTCACCTTGTTGAGAATGGCGCAGATCTTCATTCGGTACAGGAAATGCTCGGACATTCGGACATTTCAACCACACAGATTTACGTAAATCTCAATCATTCAAAACTCCGCGAGGTTTATTCAAAATCTCATCCCAGAGGATAATCAATTTCCCCGCAGGTTAAGGCTTGCGGGGCTTTTTTAGGAGAAAATCGTGGACAAAAATAAAGTTGTCGTCGGTTTAAGCGGCGGAGTTGACTCGGCTGTGGCGGCTATGCTGCTTAAACGAAAGGGATTTGAGGTCATAGGGCTTACGATGCTCCCATTTAAGGACGCGGACTTTGCTCAGGATGCGACCGATATTGCCCGTAAACTTAATATTGAGCATTATGTTGTCGATATGTCTGAATCTTTTAAAGAATGCATAATAGGCGATTTCGTGGATGAATACCGGCATGGTCACACGCCGAATCCGTGCCTATTGTGTAATCCGCTTATAAAGTGGGCATCGATGATAAAGTGTGCCGACGAAAAGGGCGCTTTTTATGTCGCAACGGGGCATTACGCAAATATAGCCTGCATCGATGGACGTTTCACAATCAGAAATTCCAAATCCGCAACCAAAGATCAGACTTATGCGCTTTGTAATCTTACTCAGGAACAGCTTTCAAGAACACTGACGCCGTTAGCCGATTATGAAAAAGAAGATGTCAGAAAGCTGGCGGAAGCCGAAGGGCTTAAGGTTGCTCACAAAAAGGACAGTCAGGATATCTGCTTTATACCCGATGGCGACACACAGGCTTTTTTGAAAAAGTATATTACCGATTCAAAGCCGGGGAATTTCATTGATAAAGCCGGAAATGTATACGGTCCCCACAAAGGCGTTTTCAATTATACAATCGGGCAGCGAAAAGGGCTTAATGTAGCTGTAGGTCATCCTGTTTTCGTGACAGGTCTTAATACACAGACAGGTAATGTGACGCTGGGAGAGAGCGAAGAACTTTTTACACGGGAATTTTGCTGTGACCGGGTAAATTATATGGGGGGAACCGCAGATAGTTTTCCGATTGAACTTATGTGTAAAATCCGTTATGCACACAAGGGCAGCAAATGCAGGGTATCAATTGGAGATAACGGTTTGCTGCAGTGTGTATTTGAAGAGCCGGTTCGTGCCATCACCAAAGGACAGACCGCGTGCTTTTATAAGGACGATTTCGTTTTTATGGGAGCAAGAATTGTTTGATATATGTACAGGAGGACGTTATGAGGGTATATAAATCGATAGAAGAGATGATTGGCAAAACTCCGCTTTTGGAGCTTGTCTCGATTGAAAAAGAACTTAAGCTTAAGGCAAATATATACGGAAAACTCGAAATGTTTAATCCGGCAGGTTCAGCGAAGGATCGCGTGGCTGTGTCTATGCTTGACGATGCCGTAAAAAGAGGTGTTTTGCAACCCGGCGGTACGATTATTGAGCCTACGAGCGGAAATACGGGTATCGGTCTTGCAATGGTAGGTGTAAGGCGCGGTTACCGCGTAATCATTGTAATGCCGGATACGATGTCTGTTGAACGTTGCAAGCTTATGACAGCTTACGGCGCCGAGCTTGTGTTAAGTGACGGAAAATCAGGAATGTCCGGGGCTATTGCCAAGGCCGAAGAGCTTAAGGCTTCGATTCCGGGCAGTATTATTGCGGGGCAGTTTGAAAATCCGGCAAATCCCAAGGCTCATTTTGAGACAACCGGTCCCGAGATTTATAACGATCTCGATGGCAAGGTGGACCTTTTCGTGGCCGGAGTAGGTACCGGAGGTACAATTACAGGAACCGGAGAATATTTAAAGTCCCAAAATCCCAATGTGCAGGTGATTGCGGTTGAACCCTTTAACAGCGCTGTTTTGTCGGGGGAACCGGCCGGCAGTCATAATCTTCAGGGAATCGGCGGGGGATTTATACCGAAGGCTTTGAACACATCAATTTATGACGAGATTGTCAAAATAAAGGATGAAGAAGCCTATGAATACGGACGTATGCTTGCACGTAAAGAGGGAGTTTTAACGGGAATCACATCCGGTGCAGCCGTGGCTGCTGCGGTAAAACTTGCACAACGCCCCGAAAATGCGGGTAAGAATATAGTTGTGCTTTTGCCGGATACGGGAATGCGGTATCTTTCAACAGAACTTTTTGAATAATTTTTAAAATAACGGGAGCGTGAAATTTTGTTTCACGCTCCCGGCTTTTATGTATCAGAATTTAACAAAAGTAGGTATGCGCTTCTCGAAGATGGCGTAGTAATTAAAGCCGCAGTCTTTAAGAATTGTCTCGGCAAGGTCAAAGTCCGAGGCAATATTTTCGGGCTTGTGGGCATCGGAACCTACGGTAATAATTTCACCGCCGAGCTCGCGATATCGTTTAAGAATGTATGAGTGAGGATTACCTTCTTTCAGCCCTTTTGCAAGAACCTTGGTGTTATATTCGAGACCATGTCCGCCGTCGAGTACAAGCTTTAAAATTTCGTCGATACGGGACTTGTAATCAAGCGGATTGTAGTTGGTTTCGGGAGCATCGATAAGACGTGTAAAATAATCAATATGGCCGAAAATATCATAGTTTTTAAACTGCTTAAGGTTATTTATGCATGTATCAAAGTACGTGTCTAAGCCTTCACGAATTGTTTTACCCTCCCAAAAGCGCGGATCGTACGTATCATAACCGTTTACAAGGTGAATGGATGCAATAATAAAGTCAAACGGCTGGGAATCGGACAGAGCGATATTTCTTTTAAGTGCCGATTCCTGCAGACCAAGTTCTATGCCATAGCCGATCTTTAGCCTGTCACCGTATTGTTCGCGCAGGCACAGAAGATCGTACAGATACGAATCAATATTTAAGTCCCAGCAGCCTTCGGGAAATTCTTCGCTTACGGGAAAGTTAAAGTCATTGTGTTGGGTAACGTTTATATGTTTAAGACCCTTGCCGACAGCAGCTTTTACCATGTCTTCGAGTGGAGCATCCGAGTCAAAACTGAAAGAAGAATGCATATGCTGATCCGATAATATTGCCATGTGTTTATCCTCCGTTAACGTTTGAATGGTATCAAATTAAATGATGGGCTCATTTTGCGCCAAATGTCTATATCAATTTTTACAAAAAAAGCAAGAACAATCAATACTTTGTGGTGAAAGTGTACATCTTTATTTTTTACTCCCCTAAAGTATTGTATTTTCCCTGATAATACTATAAAATAATGGCGCTGACAAAATTTTGACAAACTAGTGTGCTACAGCGCAAAAGCTTGTGTCGAAATAATAATAAACAAAATTTCTAGGAGGAAATTAAAATGGCAGTAAGAGTAGCAATTAATGGTTTCGGCCGTATCGGCCGTCTTGCATTCAGACAGATGTTTGGTGCTGAAGGTTACGAAGTTGTTGCAATCAACGACTTAACTTCTCCCAAGATGCTTGCTCATCTTTTAAAGTATGACTCATCTCAGGGTAACTACGCTAAGAATCACGAAGTAGTAGCCGGCGAAGACAGCATCACAGTTGATGGCAAGACAATCACAATTTATAAAGAGGCAGATGCTAACAACCTTCCTTGGGGCGAGCTTAAGGTAGACGTTGTTCTTGAGTGTACAGGTTTCTATACATCCAAGGATAAGGCTATGGCTCACATCAACGCCGGTGCTCGTAAAGTTGTTATTTCCGCTCCCGCAGGTAACGACCTTCCTACCATCGTATACAATGTAAATCACAAGACATTAAAGCCTGAAGATCAGATCATTTCCGCAGCAAGCTGCACCACAAACTGCTTAGCACCTATGGCTAAGGCTCTTAATGATTTAGCCGGCATTAAGTCCGGTATCATGTCAACAATTCACGCTTACACAGGTGATCAGATGATCCTTGACGGACCTCAGCGTAAGGGCGACCTTCGTCGTTCACGCGCAGGCGCTATCAACATCGTTCCCAACTCAACAGGCGCTGCAAAGGCTATCGGCCTTGTTATCCCTGAGTTAAACGGTAAGTTAATCGGTTCCGCTCAGCGTGTTCCTACCCCTACAGGTTCTACCACAATCTTAGTTGCTACAGTTGAGAAGTCCGTTACAAAGGAAGAAATCAATGCTGCAATGAAGGCTGCTGCTACAGAATCCTTCGGTTACAATGAGGACGAAATCGTATCAAGCGATATCATCGGTTCTACCTATGGTTCAATGTTCGATGCTACCCAGACAATGGTTGGCGCAGATAACCTTGTACAGGTTGTTTCATGGTACGACAACGAGAACTCCTATACTTCACAGATGGTTCGTACAATTAAGTACTTCTCTGAGCTTAAGTAATTAAAGTTTTCGTTAGAGGTTCCTAATTAAGACCTAAAAGGGTCCGGTCGGAATGGACCGGACCCTTAATTTTTTTTATAAATAATTGGAGGATACAAAAATGGCTTTAAATAAGAAATCAGTTGATGATTTTTCAGCTAAGGGCAAGAGAGTGCTTGTTCGTTGCGACTTTAATGTTCCTTTAAAGAGCGGCGAAATTACAGACGATACGCGTATTGTTGCAGCACTTCCTACCATTCAGAAGTTAATGAACGATGGCGGCAAGGTTATCCTTTGCTCACATCTTGGTAAGGTAAAAGAAGGCCCCAACGAGAAGGAATCTTTAGCACCCGTTGCTAAGGCATTATCCGAAAAGCTCGGCAAGGAAGTTGTATTCGTAGCAGATTACAACGTAACAGGCGAGGCTGCAACAGCTGCAGTTAACGCTATGAAAGAAGGAGACGTTGTTCTTTTACAGAATACCCGTTTCCGTATGGAAGAAGAAACAAAGCCTGAGAAGGCCGGCAAGAAGTTCGCAGAAGAGCTCGCAGCTTTATGTGATGACTATGTATGCGATGCTTTCGGTTCTTCACACAGAGCACACGCTTCGGTATCTGTTGTTACAGATATTGTTCGCGCAAAGGGTGGTAACTGCGCAGTTGGTTACCTTATGCAGAAAGAAATCAATTTCTTAGGCAATGCAGTTGAGAATCCTGTTCGTCCTTTCGTTGCTATTCTTGGCGGCGCTAAGGTTGCAGACAAGTTGAATGTTATCAATAACCTTCTTGAGAAGTGCGATACACTTATCATCGGTGGTGGTATGGCATTTACTTTCTTAAAGGCTCAGGGCTATGAAATCGGTAATTCATTAGTTGATATGGAAAAGATTGATTACTGTAAGGAAATGATGGCTAAGGCAGAAAAGCTTGGCAAGAAGCTTCTTCTTCCCGTTGATACCACTGTTGCCGCAGGCTTCCCCGATCCTATCGACAATCCTGATATCGAGGTTTCGGTAGTTGATTCAAACGCTATTCCCGCTGATAAGGAAGGTCTTGATATCGGTCCTAAGACCGCTAAGTTATATGCTGATGCTGTTAAGGCAGCAAAGACCGTTGTTTGGAACGGACCTATGGGTGTATTCGAGAACCCCGTTCTTGCAAAGGGTACTTTATCCGTTGCTGAAGCTTTAGCTGCTGCAGATGCTACAACAATTATCGGTGGTGGCGATTCCGCAGCTGCTGTTAACCAGATGGGCTTAGCTGATAAGATGAGCCATATCTCAACAGGTGGCGGTGCTTCACTTGAGTTCTTGGAGGGTAAGGAATTACCCGGCGTTTACGCTGCTGATGACAAATAGTTTTTCGGACTATTTGCGGTATCTACGAATATTTTTAAGGAGACAAAATTATGGCAAGAAGACGTATTATTGCCGGTAACTGGAAGATGAACAAGACTCCCAGCGAGGCAGTTGAGCTTTGCGCAACATTAAAAGATTTAGTAAAGAATGATGCTGTTGACGTTGTTTATTGCGTACCTGCAATTGACATCGTGCCTGTAGCTGAAGCAGTTAAGGGCACAAACGTACATGTAGGCGCTGAAAACTTCTATATTGAAGATAAGGGTGCTTTCACAGGCGAAATTTCTGCTCCCATGTTAAAGGATGCAGGCGTTGAATATATCATTATCGGTCACTCAGAGAGACGTGATATTTTCGGCGAGAACGATATCTTAATCAATGCAAAGGTTAAGAAGGCATTTGCTGCAGGCTTAAAGCCTATCCTTTGCTGCGGTGAGTCACTTGCTTTAAGAAAAGCAGGCACTTACACAGAGTGGATTAAGCGTCAGATTACCTGGGATCTTTCAGGCGTTACCGCCGATCAGGTAAAGGAACTTGTTATCGCTTATGAGCCTATCTGGGCTATCGGTACAGGTGAGACAGCTACAGCAGATCAGGCAGAAGAAGTTTGCAAGATGATCCGTGAGACAATCGCTGAAATGTACGATGCTCCTACAGCAGAAGCTGTTCGCATTCAGTATGGCGGTTCCATGAACGCATCAAATGCAGCTGAGCTTCTTTCCAAGCCCGACATCGATGGCGGCTTAATCGGCGGCGCTTCATTAAAGCCCGATTTCGGCGCAATCGTTAACGCATAATGCAGGCTTAAACGGCTTAATTAAAGGGTTTCTTTGGCATTACCGCCGAGAAACCCTTTTTTTTGCAAAATACGTCATTCACGTAAAAAAATATATTTGATATAATATAGTCAGTGTGCGGTTTCAAACTGCAATTAAACCGCTTAGGAGAGGTATCTTATGAAACTTATATACGACAATCCGCTCAAATCAGCTAAGGATATTGAAGGTTTCGTGCTTGAGGGAAGCGCAAATATTACATTTGAAGGCGGAAAGATGCAGCTTGAAAGCAAGCTTGCCGCGTCCGAAGGTCAGAAGGCAAATTACGTATTATGGTGTCCGCAGGATTTTCCGGCGGATGTGTGCATCACATGGGATTTTAAACCGCTAACGGAGCCCGGGCTTGCAATATTGTTTTTTGCGGCTAAAGGTCGTAACGGTGAAGACATTTTTGCGGACAGCCTTCAGAAAAGAACGGGGGAGTATCCTCTATATCATCATGGAGATATAAATGCCTTTCATGTTTCGTATTTCAGACGTAAGGAACCCGATGAGAGAGCTTTTCATACATGTAACCTCAGAAAAAGCTATGGCTTTTACCTTGTAACGCAGGGTGCCGACCCAATACCGGATGTTGCCGACTGTCATGAGGATTATCATCTTTCGCTTGTTAAATGCAAAAATGTTGTGACATTTAGCGTAAACGATCTTGAAGTGTTTAGATTTGAAGATGACGGGAAGACTTACGGAGAACTTTTGGACGGTGGTAAAATAGGCTTTAGACAGTTAGCACCCATGAAGGGTGAATATTCAAATTTGAAAGTATATGAACTTTAATTTGTTGAGGGGCATTTCAGGTTGAAAGAAAAAAAGATACGCAGAATTTCATACAGAACGATTATCAGTATAAGTATTTTTGCAATTCTTATGCTTTTTATTGTGGGCTTTTTCGGATACAGCTATTTTGACTTAAATAAGCAAAACAGACAGAACACCGTGAAAGAAGCTGAATTTGCGGCAAATCGTCTTACCGAGCAAATTGATGAGCGCCTGTCGAATTTGTGGCAGTATTATATTTCGGCTGCGGACGATTCAAATATCGAATGGATAATGAAAAACTATGTAGATATATCCGATTACATTCATATCCACAGTGCCCAGGAAATTTTAGCCAACAAGAAGCTCTTCGGAGATTATATTAATTCCTATACATTCATTGTCTTTTCGAGCGGTATAGTAATTACCGACAAGGGCGTGTACACCTTCAAGGAAATGACTAATTCCGATGCGATTTTCAGCATTTTTTCGCACCACAACGATGAAATTGACAAGAACTACTGGTATTACGGGGATACGCCTTTAAATGTTTCGGAAAATGACAGGGATTATCGCACAACGGTTGATACAATGGGCCTTAACATTGTGGTAAAGCTTCCGATGTATTCGCCGAGGGTTAATGGACTTATTCTTGTAAATATTGATATGGATATGTTCAAAAACTGGATTATGACCGGTATAAACAATAATGAAGAAGTTGTAGTAACAGATGCTGACGGAAATGTTGTTTTTGCAACCAATGACGATGTTTCAAAGGCTCTTGCGGATGCTCGTGCCAATGGAGGCTCTGCGCTTGAAGAAGGACTTAAGTCTTTGGACAGTTCTGCCACATATATGGCAGGATGTTCCGAATCTGACATTTTGGGTTGGAAATATTACGTATTCGAAAATGTAAAAACATCGGCGTTTACGTTTAACAGATTTACATTTTTATTCATGGTTTTCTTCTTGATAACAATTATTGCTGCGTTGTCAATTTTTGCATGGATAGTTTATGAACCGATACGTTCACTGGTTAAAAATGTTTCGGAATCCGGCAACAGCGTAAAGGGAAATGAGTTTGATTATCTTTCGAACCGCTTTGAAGTGTTTAAGCATGACAGACAGCTGCTTCAAAATGCGATGACAGAGAACCGCCGAAAGCTTCAGGAGCTTTTCGAATTAAGACTTATAAGGGGCGAGGTTCGCTCGGAAGATGAGTGGATAGAATATTCGCAGGGACTTCATTTAGAGCCGTGTAAGTGCTTCGCAACCTGTGTTATGGTGCTGAACCTTAAGGGTGAATTTGATACCGAAGATAACATCAGTGAAGACTCTGTCTGCTTAAGGCTCGTTGAAGAACTCCCCGATGAACTGGACAGCTTAACCTGGATGCCGCTTGTGTATAATGCGTGTACAATGTTCTGTATGTTCGGTGCGGATAACGAAAATGCTCTGTTGGAGCGCATAATGCGTTTTCATGAGGGTATGCAGAATTATGCCAAGACGCGTTTTGGCTTTAAAATACTGATGGGTGTCAGTGCCACACATACCGAGCGCCGCCATATATATGCTGCGTATCGTGAGAGCGTAAATGCACTTACAATGGTGCGTGAGGGTGATAAGGATGAGCCGGAGTGTCATTTTTATCTTGCCAAAATGACAGAGAAGGTCGAGCCTGTAAAGATGAACTTTGATGTTTCGATTCAGGAGGCCGTAAAAGCTGTCGATAAGGATTTGTGCTATACGATTATTGATGATTTCCACAATTTCTTACGTGAGCTTAATTCTCAAAGCGATATGATTTACTACATTGACCGTATGATGAATTCTATTCTTGAAACAGCGGTTTTAACGGGACTTGACCTTGCAAAGGTATATCCCGACGGCTTAAGAAAATTATTTCAGGATGCATTTGAAGTTGTAGAGCCTACACGTATCAGACGTTATTTGAAATATGCGCTAATCGACCCCGTTCTTTTGGCACGTAGCAGACACCTTGAAAACTCGAGCGTTTCGTTTATTGAGCGTATTGAGGAAAAGATTCTTGAAAAGGGCGGCCGGATAACACTTAACGAGTGCGCCGAAAGTCTCGATGTACAGCCTACATATATCTGGAAGCTTCTTAAGATGGAAAAGAACATGTCATTTAACGAATTTGCCGAAAACTACAAGATTAATGTGGCAAAAGAAATGCTTCTTAAATCCGATGAGCCTATAGATAATATTGCCGTAAGGTTAGGGTATACAAATGCGCAGAATTTCTCGCGTATATTTACGCAGGAAACGGGAGTTTCGCCCGGTAAATTCAGAAAGCTTTATTAGCGTAACCGCAGTGCCTTATATGGAGAGAAGTAGTGTGAAAACTATTTTACACCGCACTGTTTGTGTCACCCGCAAGGGGCGCACTGCATAGTGAGCTCCGGATTTCACAAGTGATATGGAGATTTATATGTCGGATTATTTTAAACGGATTTTCTTCACAATTTCATTTCTTGCAATTTGTATTTTCTTGAGCGCTTGCGAACGTGATACAACGAGTACGGAGGTAAAGCCGTCGGCTGATAATCGTGAAACGATTTCTTTTTCGGTTATTGATTTGACGGGAGATAACAATGTTGGCACACATGCCGCTGAAATAAAGAGCCGCATCGAAGATTACTGTGGTGTGCGGCTTGATATTTTGTGGATTGCAAATGATTCCCTTTCGGCCAAGAACATTTCTTTTTTGTCGTCTCCGCGCAATATGCCCGATATTATGTCCTGGGGAGGCGCTGTTACAAGTGATGTAATTACGGCAGCCAAAAACGGTGCCTTTGTGGACTTAAGCAAATATGTGTGGGACAGTGATAAGTATCCGAATCTTTCGGCAATGAGTAAGGATGTTGCCGCAAACCTTACAATCGACGGTAAGCTTATCGGCATACCGCGTACACGTGTTATCGGTCGGGAAGGTTTGTCGTACAGAGCCGACTGGGCCGAGAAACTGGGTGTTACGCTTCCCGAAAACGCAACCCCCGAGGATGTGTACAAAATGCTTTATGCATTTACTTATCAGGATCCCGACGGGAACGGTATTGACGATACGATCGGCCTTGAAATGGCATCGTACACAGGTGTCTTTGATATTATACAGACGTGGTTCGGCTGCGGTAACGGCTGGCAGGAAAATCCCGAAACCGGGGAACTTGTTCCTGTTTGGACTACGGACAATTTCTTTATGGCTGTTGCATATATAAAAAGACTTTACGAAGACGGTCTTATGCCGGCTGACTGGGCGTTTCGACCTACCGACAACTGGTCTTCGGGATGTAAGAGCGGCGAAAACGGTGTATTCATAGATGTTTTGGATGCAGGCAAAAGAATATGGCAGTATTTTGAAGCCGATGAGACATTTACACCGTCGGTGGTAAACCCCGATATTCCCGCGTCAATGATACTGTACGGTGCAATAAACGGTCATACACTTGCAACGGCAGGCTATAACGGTTTCTTTACACTTTCGGCTGCAACTCTTAATACTCCCGAAAGAATCGAAGCGGCGCTTACGCTTTTAGACAGACTTAACGATCCCGAAATGCTACTGATTACTCAGTATGGCTTGGAAGGTATTCATTTTAAGTATGATGAAGACGGAAAGATTGTGGATTTGGATATAGATGACGGTACGTTGGCGGGAGATTACAAAGGCTTTAACCAGATGCTTCCGTATTTGCCGTCGTCAGAGGCTGCAGTACTGCCTGTTCAGTCCACAAAGTTTAACGAGGCGCAGGATGCGGCTTACGCTGCGGCATTACCGCATGCTGTTTCAAATCCGGCACTGTCGTATCTTGTAGGGTCGGAAACATACGCGATTTTGGGAAAGACTCTGGATGATGATGTGAATTCACTGCGAACTCAATATGTGCTGGGCGTTATCAGTCGTGAAGAGTTGAAAGACGGTCTTGAGGAAATAAGACACCGTGGCTACGATACCATAATAGATGAAGTAAATGCGCAATACATTACTAAAGCAGAGTAGTATAATAAAAAAGCGTTTCGCTTGCGAAACGCTTTTTTGATGCAATGATTATTTATTGCTGTTTTTGATGAAATATTCCTTGCGGTATACGCTTGGAGTTACCCCGTTTCGCTCTTTAAACTTGGTTAAGAAGTAAGACGGAGAGCTGTAACCTAACTTATCGGTGATGTCCTGAATACTCAAAACGCCCTCTTCGAGATATTTTTCGGCCATATCCAGCTTTAACTCGGATACATAGTCCGTGAAGTTGCGTTTTGTATTCTTTTTAAACAGACGGCTTAAGTGTGCATAGGATACGTTGAAGTGTGTGGCAACGGACTGCAAGGTTACATCACGAATGTTATTTAAAATGTACAGGCGAGCTTCGTTGATTAAGTCGTTTTCAATGGAAAGATTGCGGTATGCGGGATACTTGTTGGCATAATCCTGCAAATCTTCACACATTTTGTCTAAAAAGAATGTTGCGTCTTCGAAGGACGTAAGATATGCATCGAAGTCTTCGGAATACTTGGGACCCGGCATATCGGGATTATTGTAGTATTCAAGCAGTGAAAAGTATGTATCGAGCAAAAAGTCATACATGCGCTTAAAAGAGCAGCGGTATGATGTGTGTATAATCTCGACAAAGTCATCTTTACGTTCTAAAAGATAACCTATTGCGCATTCTAAGTCGTTGTCCTTGAGTGCAGTCTGTAAAGGCTGTATATTAAATTGGAAAGAAGCTGATTCGCAGTCCTTAAAATAGAAGGCGCGAATCTTTTTGTTGTAACCGAATATCATGCTGTAAGCCGGCATTGTATATAGAAAGTCAAGCTCGTCATATATCTCGTCGGAGTTATCGGAAACCGAAGCGTAGTAAACGTTATAAAGAATGTATTCGGTATTGTTAGTCAACAGCTGCTTGATAAACTCGGTAAGTACGCGGATGTTGTACTCTTCAAAATTTAAGTAGCACAGAAATTTGGTGCCCTCTCTTCGAATGAAGTAATGTACGTTGCTGACTTTATAAGTCTGCTCGAGCGTATCGTAGATAATCGGAACCTGTTCCTCGAAGGTTTTAATGTGCTTATCCGGCTTAATGTACTTGGTTTCAATCATCATGCCGCTGTAATTGGAGCCTGTACATTGTGACATATAGGATATATAGTCTTCAGGATTCAAAGAAGCGGGGTTTTGTAAGGTTTGTACACTTTCAGAAGTATTTACTGTCTTTTCCTTACGAAAAATACTATCGAAAATAGATTTTCTTTCACTCATATTAGTCAGTTTTCCTTTGCAATATCAAAATATTAATATAAAAAGCAAAAAAATGCAATCGTTATATTCGTGTTTTGTCAAAATATTAAAATTATCTCAAATACTTTTGATTGAAACCGATTGCAAAACTAAATAAATTATTCTTAGAAGATGTGTGCAAAGTGTATTGCGCTTTTGCGCAGGCACAAATTCTTTTGCACAAAGGAGGAAGAGCGCGTGATTGGCAAGAACAAAAAAGCCACAACCGGAAAGTTAAAAAGAACAGTAGCGCTTTTTATGACAGCTGCAGTACTTGTTGTAAGTAACGGATCTGAAAGTTATGCCGCAAGCGGTGAACAGCTGAAAGATAAATATACCGGTTTTGAAGGTGTAAAGATTGATTGGAAATACGGTGCGGCCGATGAGGCTTCATATACCCAGTATGCCGAGGCACATAAGGATGCGGCTTATTCGGGAGAAGATGTGGAAGTTTCACTTTCTTCTGTTAAGAGAGCAGACGGAACCGTATATGCGCTTGAAGAGTTTGAGGGACGTCAGACGATCAAAAGTGCAAAAGGTGAAGAGTACATGGAATTCACCGTTGATATTCCCAAGAGCGGTTTATATCAGATAGAAGTTGATTACTATCTTGATACGATAAGCTCTGATGAGGGAAAGAGAATCCTCTATATAGATGGTGCGGCTCCCTTTAAGGAATGCTCCGACATCACTCTTTCAAGATTCTTTAGAGATGCATCCGAGCCGGTTATCAATTCCCTCGGTGATGAAACAAGACCTGCACAGGAAGCAATCCCCGGATGGCGTACCGCAAAGTTTGAAGATACTTCGGGCGTTTCCGCGGAACCTTTCAAGTTCTATCTTGAAAAGGGTAAGCACACAGTACAGATTATCTATAATAAAGTAGATATTCATTTTTCGGGTTTACGTTTTGTTTCTCCCGATGTGATTCTTCCTTATGAAGAAGTTAAAGCTTCATATACAGCAAACGGCTATAAGGCTCCCGTTCATGCAGATACGGTTCATTTCCAGGCCGAGCTTACGGCAATCGAAAAGAACGACGTTACATTAAGAAGAGATAACGACGGCGATCCCAAGGTTGAGCCTGCTTCATCAACAACCCGTAAGCTTAACGTAATCGGCGGTTACAGATGGAGAGCCGGCAACCAGTCAATCACATGGGAATTTGCCGTTCCCGAGGATGGCCTTTACAAGATCGGTCTTTACTACAAGCAGAACTGGAACGATGGTCTTCCTTCATACAGAACGATTCAGATTGACGGAGAGGTTCCTTTCGAAGAACTTCTGGAATACAAATTCGATTATGATACCAGATGGCATTTTGAAACATTCTCGGATGACAACAAAGATCCTTTCTGGTTCTACCTTGAAAAAGGTACACATACAATTACAATGACCGTTAAGATGGGTGCGATTACACCTATCATGGAGTCGGTAAGAGATGATATTGAACTTCTTTCCGATATGTTGCTTAAGATTAACAAGTTAACCGGCAGCAACGTAGACCCCAACTACGATTACAGATTTTTTGATAAGATCGACGGTCTTAAAGAAAACATGGAATATCTTGTTGAAAGCATGGATTACAAATATAAGCTTTCCTGCGAGATGTCCCAGAAGACACCGGCTATGGCCAATAACTTTTTGACGGTTAAAGCACAGATTGAAAGTATGTTAGACGATCCTTTCAGTATCGCCAAGAAACTTTCGGATCTTACCACCAATCAGGAAAGTTTGAGCCAGTGGTACTTAAACCTTCAGAGCTCACCGCTTGTAATTGACTGCTTCAATGTAGGAAGCATCGATGAAAAGCCTTGGAAAGATTATTGCTCCAACATTTTCACAAAGCTTGCGGCTACTTGGAAACAGTTCATCGTTTCCTTCACAAAAGACTACGATAACGTAGGTAGCGTATTGGCCGAAGATGTTGAGATTACCGATACAATTACCGTTTGGATTGCACGTGGTACCGAATGGGCCGAGGTTATTAAAGAAATGGCCGATGAGAGTTTCACACCCAATACCGGTATTGCAATCACGGTTAATGTTTTACCTTCTTCACAGTTGAATGCAGGTAACGTTAACGCGCTGATGCTTTCGATTACATCGGGCAAGGCTCCCGACGTTGCACTTGGCGTTGATATCACATCACCCGTTGAGTTCGCAATTCGTGACCAGGTTTACGATCTTTCGAAGTTTGACGGCTTTAGCGAAGTATATGACCGTTTCGTGCCGGCTACATTGACACCTTATATCTACCAGGGTGGTGTGTATGCAATTCCCGAGACCATGAACTTTAACGTTATGTACTATCGTAAAGATATTTTGAGCGAGTACGGTATTGACTTACCCGAGACAAGAAGGGATTTGTACGATTACGTTCTTCCCGCACTTTATCAGCAGAGCTTGAAGTTCTATTTTGGACGTGACTTCACACAGTTTTTGTTCCAGAACGGAGGAGAGTTCTATACCGAGGACGGCATGAAGTCGGCACTTGATACTCCCGAAGCATATTTGGCATTCAAGGAGTACACGGAACTCTTTACAAACTTTAATGTAGAAAAAACCGCAAACTTCTACCAAAACTTAAGATCGGGAATTATGCCTTTGGGCGTAGGCGATTTTAATACATACATGCAGCTTTCGGTTGCAGCTCCCGAAATCGCAGGTAAATGGGGCATCTGCCCGTTGCCCGGTGTAATGCTTGAGGATGGAACGATTGACCGTTCGGCCGGGGCTATCACCGAAAAGGGCGATGTTATCATGAAACAGTCCGATAAGCCCGAACAGAGTTGGGAATTCTTAAAGTGGTGGTCGTCCACAGAGACTCAGACAACTTTCGCCAAGGAAGTTGAAGCACTCATGGGTGCCGAGTCAAGATGGAATACAGCCAATAAAGAAGCCTTCTTAAGTCTGGCATGGGAAGACGCTGACATTGAGACGATTAAAGAGCAGTGGAAGTGGGCAAAAGAAACTCCTACCTTACTTGGTTCGTATATGACATCCCGTCATATCACAAATGCATGGACAACGGTAGTTATTTCCGGCGGTGATGTTCGAGACGCTCTTGAGCAGGCCGTTAAAGACATTAACCGTGAGATGCGCAGTAAGCAGGAAGAATACGGGGTAATCAGTAATGAGTAAAAAGGCTGACAAAAATAATCTTGCCAAACAACTTTATAGAGAAAAGCTTAAAAAGATGACCCCCAGGGAGCGTTTCGTGCGTTTCTGGAAAAAGAACTGGATAGGATATGCGTTCCTGCTTCCGTTCATTGTTCTTTTTACGATATTCACCGTTGCACCCGTGCTTACCGCAATCGGCCTCAGTTTTACCGATTACAACATGATGCAGACGCCGCATTTTGTGGGCACCAATAACTACAAGCTTTTGTTCCTTGACGATGAAGTATTTAAAATTTCACTTTCAAACACAGTGAAGTTTGCAATAATTACCGGACCGGTCGGTTACCTGCTTTCATTCTTTGCAGCATGGGTTATCAACCAGTTGAAGGCAAAGAGAGCATTTGCACTTGCTTTCTATGCACCTTCCATTACATCCGGTATCGCAATGAGTACAGTCTGGATGGTTTTGTTCTCATCCGATAGACGTGGTTACTTAAATGACTGGCTGTTACAGATTGGTTTGATTGACGAACCGATTCTTTGGAACACCGACCCTAAATACATCATGACGGTCGTAATGATTATTTCGTTGTGGATGTCAATGGGTACAGGATTCCTGGTATTCCTGGCAGGTTTGCAGAACGTTCCGCGAAGCTACTACGAAGCAGCTGCAATCGATGGTGTAAAGAATAAGTTCCAGGAACTTTTCTATGTAACACTTCCGATGATGAAGCCTCAGCTTTTGTTCGGTGCCATTAACTCAATTACATCGTCATTCGGTGTATTCGATATAGCGGTATCCGTTGCGGGTATGCCGTCACCGAACTATTCGGCGCATACGATTGTTGCCCACCTTTACGATTACGCATTCATACGTTTCCAGATGGGTTATGCATCGGCCGTAGCGGTTGTTCTTTTTGTAATTACGTTCGTGTTAGGTAAAGTAGTAATGAAAGCATTATCCAGTAAGGATCAATAAAGCGAAAGGAAATATGAAAAAATGTTAAAAATCAGATGGTTTCGTGGACAGTGGATTCATATAACCTTTTCGCGCGTCTTGCTTTACGTAGTAATGATCGCACTGGTTTGCTTCACTGTTTTACCGTTGATTTACCTGGTATGTACGGCGTTTAAGCCCTTGGATGAACTTTTTGTTTATCCGCCTCAGTTCTTTGTACGTAAGCCTACCACAAAGAACTTTACGGATCTGGTTGTTTCTTTGGGAAGCAGCACGGTTCCTTTTACAAGATATTTCTTTAACAGTGTAATAATCACTGCAATTATAGTGTGCGGTACGGTTTTGGTATCTTCACTCGGTGCTTATTCACTTGTAAAGTTTAAGCCTCCGGGCGGTCAGGCATTGTTTAATTTAATTCTGGTAGCGTTGATGTTCTCAGCTCACGTTACAAAGATTCCCAGCTACATGGTTGTTAACAAGCTTCACCTTATTAACACCTATTGGGCGTTGATTCTCCCGAGTGTAGCGGTTGCGTATAACATTTTCCTGATAAAGCAGTTTATGGAACAATACCCCGATGAACTGTTGGAAGCAGCCCGAATCGACGGCGCAGGCGAGCTTAAGATTTTCTGGTCGCTTGTAATGCCCGCACTTAAGCCTGCTACAGCCACATTGGTTGTGTTCTCTTTTGTAGGTAACTGGAACGATTACTTTTCACCTCTTATTTACGTTACCAGCCAGGCAATGAAGACACTTCCCCTCGCACTCCAGACAATTTCCGGTGGTGCAGGTGCAATGACAACAGGTCGTGCAGGTGCCGTTGCAGCAGCTACATTTATCATGACCATTCCTACAGTTGTTATTTTCACAATCATGCAGGGTAAGGTTATGGAGACAATGGTTTACTCAGGTATTAAAGAATAAAACAAGGAGAGAGGAAATGAAGAAGTTTAGCAAAATCTTAAGCGGTTTACTTGCCTGCCTCGTACTTGTCGGAAGCTTTTCTACCGGAGTTTACGCTAAAGCCGATGATAACTACGTAACCGGTGACACAAAGTACAGACAGCCCGTTCCGAGAGCCTACAATGTAGTCAATGTCATCAACAACATCGGTAATTACGAGGATGATAAAGCATACTTTAATAACCCTCAGGATATTTTCATTGATGCATACGACAATATCTTTTTGGTAGATACCAATAACAACCGTATTATTCGTATGGATCCCAACTGTCAGACAACCGGTATTTTCTACGGACCTGATATGGCATTTAACCTTCCTGAAGGTATATATGTAGATGCTGACGGAGATATGTATGTTGCCGATACAGGTAACAAACGTGTCGTTCACATGGATTCGGAAGGTAACTTCGTAGAACAGTTTACAAACCCCGAATCAACAGACCTTGATATAGGTACGGCTTTCGTGCCTTCCAAGATCGTTGTCAGCCAGACCGGTTATCTTTATGTAGTACGTGGTGAAAATATCATGGCTATTGACGGTAACGGTCAGTTCAGAGGCTATTACGGCCAGACGAACATTGGTTACAGCTTAAAGGAAGCTTTGATGAGAATATTTGCTTCCGAAGAGCAGAAGAAATTTGTGGTAAAGCGACTTGCTTCTTCGTATGTAAACATTTGCATAGCCGATGACGGAATGATTTATGCAACTTCCCTTGAGCGTGAAGAAGGCGAAATCAAAAAGCTTAACGCTATCGGTAATAACGTTTACAGAAAATATAAAACAGTCGGTAACTCAATCAACAACCCTATTACAACATTCATCAACACAAAACTGTTGAAGTCGGTTGTAGCAGGTAAGTCCTTTAAGTTTGGTGAGTATTTCGATGCCAACGGCTTATATGTAGAGCCTTTCTTCACAGATATCTGTGTAGACAAAAACGGTATCGTTACAATCATTGAGCGTGAGAACGGTAAAGTTTACCAGTACGATCAGGATGGTAACATGCTGGTAGCATTCGGTGGTAAGGGCGAAAGCAAAGGTACGTTTACAATCGCCTCATCAATCGCGGTTAACTCGAAGGGACTTATCTTCATTGTTGATAAGATTAATGCAAACATTCAAATTTTTGAGCCTACCGAATTCATACAGTTGATTCAGGAAGCTACCACATCTTACAACAATGGTGACTACATTAAATCCGCAGAGTTGTGGGATAAAGTTCTATCAATTGATGAAAACTACACACTGGCTCATGTCGGTAAGGCAAAGACCTATTACAAGCAGGAAAATTTCAAGCTTGCAATGGAAGAAGCAAAAATCGCCAATGACCGTGATGTTTATACAACAGCATTTAATGAATATAAGTACGTTGTATTGCGTGAATATTTCCTGCCGATAATTCTCCTGGCAGCCGCAATCATTGCTGTAGTGGTATTCATTATTAAAATGTTCTGCAAGTACACAAAGAAAGCCTTCTGGTCATTCCTTGAAAATAAAGGAAAGAAGATGGGTATCGGACAGGGACTTTTGTTCTGCGGTTACCAGGTATTGCATCCTCATGACAACCTTGAAGGCTTAAGATACAACAAAAAACGTATTAACCTTTGGGTTCCGTTGATAATATATATAACAGCTTATGCGGTCAGAATGTTCTATCTGTTTAACGTTCACTTCCCGCTTGCTTCGATAGAGATTAACAACATTAACCTCGGTTTCGAAGCTGTAAAGCTTTTGATTATCCCGATAGTATGGATTCCGGCTTCTTTTGCAGCCACATCTATTTCAGGCGGTGAATGTAAGATTCCGGAAATAATCTTTACTTCGGCAATGAGCCTTGTTCCTTATATATTGATAATGTTCCCGCTGACCTTCTTATCACACATTATGTCGAAGGCACAAAGCAGCTGGTTTGGTGTATTCCAGACAATAGCATACATCGGAATGTTCTTAATACTGTTCCAGTCGATGCAGATAATGAACAACTACCGATTCGGCGAGACCATAAAGATGATGCTTATTTCAGCATTCATGCTTATTGTTATTGTATTTGTGGCAATTTTGGTATATGCACTTACAGCGCGTGTTATCCAATTCTTTGTTGCAATAGTGACCGAATTTAGGGTCAACTTCCTATGATAATTTTCAGAAAGGTACGAAACGGATGAAAAAGTTTTTAAAAGAAAAAATCGGCACGATTATTTTCTTGATATTAGCAATCTTAGTAGTCTTTATCGGTTATCATAGCATCAACAAAGCCAAAGAGAATGCAATAACCTATAATACCGACTACGAAGCTGCCGAGAGTAATATTCCCGAAGGCGACGGAGAGTTTGTATCAATTGCCAAGAGCGATAAACTTGAATTGTTCTATAACGATGTTACAAGTCTGATTCAGGTTAAGGATCTCGAAAGCGGCTATGTATGGAACGGATATTGTGATAACGATGAGTATCCGGGCATGAGTAAGTTAAGCAAGAAGTGGAAGGCTTATCTGCAGTCAACAATTGCAATTACTTACAACGATTTAAAGAAGCGTGACGCTGCTCCGCAGAAGGTATATGCATCAACAGATGCCAAGTGGAGATCAAGCGAGCTCATTGAAAACGGTGTTTCAATTACATATGGCTTCACTAAGCCCGGTATTTACATAACCGTTGAGATTACCCTTGAAGAGGGTGAGCTTGTGGTACGTGTTCCTCATGAGAAGATAGAAGAGTATTCCAGATATGCGATTACATCAATGGAAGTTCTTCCTTTCCTGGGTGCATCCAACAACGATCACGACGGATATATTTTCTATCCCGACGGATCCGGTGCCGTTACAACATTTGCAAAGGCTCCCACAAGACCTGAAAATGCCAAGATGGCAACGTACTACACTTATTCAAGCAAATATCTTGATTATACAAATTATGCCGATGACGACCAGTATGACAGATATACGGCTTCCATGCCGGTATATGGCGTAAAGCGTGACGATAATGCAGTTTTTGCGGCAATTACTGAGGGTGAGGCTGCTTCGGGTGTACTTGTTTATCCTTCGGGATGTAACAACGTTTTTGTAAACCATATTGGTTTTCAGATTGACCTTCGTAACGTATTTAACGTTGATAACTACAGCATGTCTACCGGTGCTGATACCAGGGCAACAGGCGGTGTTATTCAGCGTGTGGACAAGAACTTCATTACAGAAACCCGTGAGTTACGCTATTTCTTCTTAAGCGGTGATGATGCAAATTACAGCGGTATGGCTAATCTTTACAGAGATTTCCTGATTGAAAAGGGTCGTCTTAACGATGTAATCAAAGATGGCGATGAAATGCCGCTTGCACTTGAAATTCTGTGCGGTGCCGAGAAAGACGGAATGGTATTCAGACAGTATATTCCGATGACGTCGTCACAGCAGGTGGTAGAGATTCTTGATGAGCTTAAGAATCAGGGCATCACAACGGTTAATACAGTACTTGATGCTTGGCAGTCAGATGCCAATTACAGCAATAATTACTGGCCGGCAGCGTTAAAAATCGGCGGAAAGAGCGGCCTTAACGACGTAAGCGATTACGTTGAAGATAACAATGCCGTAAACGTTTTCTTATCACAGGATACGACCTTTGTGTACGATCTTACCAAGAAGCTTAACAAGACCAATGACGTTGTTTACAACGGCCTTGATGTTGAAGTTTCAATGGAAATGTTCAACGGTGACATTTGTTATCTTTTAAATGCTCAGTCGGCGCAGAATCGTAACAATGACTTACTTTCCAAGCTGCACACAGCAAAGAATTTGGGCATTGCATATTCCTCGTTAGGTTACTACATTTATGCAGACCATAATGAGAATGCACCTTTTACAAAGCAGGAAATGACCGAAAAACAGGTTGAAATGTTAAATGATACCCGTAACGATGGCAGAAAGGTTGCCGTTGCAGGTTCCAACCAATATATTTTCCAGGCTTCCGACTATATATATAACCTTAAGGAAGATGCTTACGGTCTGGCAATTACAGACTATTCGGTTCCTTTTACAGAGATGATTTTGTCGGGTTGTGTACCGTATTCCACAAACGGAGCGGGTAACCTTTCATACGATCTTGATTACCAGAAGCTTAAGTGGATTGAGTATGGTGCAACACCTTATTTCTTCCTGACCGCCGAGTCGGCACTTAATCTTAGGGAAACTAACTACGATACGTTGTTTAGCTCGACATTTACCGACTGGGAAGATGAGCTTGTAAGCATCTATTCGGAGTTTAAGGCTAATCTCGGAGAAGTATACGGTAAGCAGATGGTTGCACATGATTATCTTACCGATGATGTTGTGCGCATCAAATATGAAAACGGATGGACGATTTACATTAATTATGGTGAGAATTCTCTTCCCGTAGACGGGTATATGATTCCCGCAAAAGACTATGCAATCGTAAGGGGAGGTGAATAACGTGAAAGATAAAGAACCTAAAGTTAAACGTAAAAAAATGAGTCTTCACGAGAAAGACCAGCTTAAGGGTTATATCTTTGTATTCCCTTTCATTGTAGGCTTAGCCCTGTTCTTTGTATATCCGATATCACTGCTTATCAAGTTAAGCTTCGGTGATATTGTCGATATTGTAGGACTTAAGACCGTTTTCGTAGGATTTGATAACTACGTAAAGGCATTCATGATTGACACAACGTTTTTGCCTACTTTGTGGCAGGCGTTCGGAAATGCACTTTTGAATTTCCCGTTGTCAATCTTACTTTCACTGATAATTGCAATATTACTTAATAAGGACATTAAGGCCAGAGGCCTTTTCCGTGTAATATTCTTTATACCTTTCCTGCTTGGCTCCGGTGAGGTTATGACTCAGCTTTTAAACCAGGGCGTTGCAAAGAGTGTACTTAATGTATTGGACGGTCGAATTATTCCTTATAATGTACTTATGTATTTCGGTGATACAATCGTTGAAGCATTCCAGTCGGTTTTCTCAATACTTATTGAGGTATTGTGGAACAGCGGTGTACAGATTCTGATATTCTTGTCAGGTTTGCAGGGAATTTCTTCATCATTGTATGAAGCTGCCAAGATTGACGGTGCAACCGAATGGGAAATCTTCTGGAAGGTTACTATTCCCATGATTTCCCCTATCATGTTACTTAACATGGTATATACAATAGTTTCGTCGTTCACGAACGTTAATAACCCGATGCTTGCGTATATTCAGAAGTACGGCTTCCAGAATGCCGAGTTCGAATATGCGGCAACACTTGGATGGATTTACTTTATAGTAATCGGTCTTTTGGTTGCAATTGTATTCGGTATCATGAAAAAGTACATGCACACTAATGAAGTAGAGGAGGTAAAGAAAAAGCATGAGCACAAACGCCGCGTCTTCACAATCGAAAAAGCAAAGCGCACTTATTAGTAATTTAAAGCTTCGCTGGCATCTTTGGTGCAGAAAGAACGCTACAGCTACAGGCTTTAAGCAGAACGTAGTACGTCTGCTTATGTACATCCTGCTTATAGGACTTGCTTTCGTGTTCCTTTACCCGTTCCTTTATATGATGCTTACATCCGTTATGTCCAATTCAGATATTGAGTCTACCTCAGTACACTGGATTCCCACAGAGTTCAAGTTTGAAAATTATGCAATTGCGCTTGATCTAATTAACGGTAAACAGTATGCGAAAAACTCTTTTTTTGTTACAATAGTAGCAACGGTTGGTCACGTAATTTCGTGTTCTTTTATCGGATACGGATTTGCAAGATTTAACTTCCCCGGTAAGAAGCTTCTGTTCGTGTGTGTAATCCTTGCTTTCATCGTTCCGATTCAGACACTTATTGTTCCGTTGTACCTTACTTTTTCAAGACTTAACTGGCTTAACACGTATCTTCCGATGCTGGTGCCGACGTTCTTTGGCTTCGGATTGAAGGGAGCCTTGTACATATTTTTGTTCAGGCAATTCTTCCTAACGGTTCCAAGGTCGCTTGAGGAAGCAGCACGTATCGATGGTTGCGGTTTCTTAAGAACATACTTAAAAATCGTGTTCCCTCTTGCCAAGGCAACAATTGTTGTTGCGGTTGTGCTGTCGGTTGTATGGCACTGGAACGATGTTTACGAGCCCAGTATTTATATTTTAAGTCCCAAGCTTGCATTCCTGCCGCCTAAGCTTCAGAATATTATTGCAGCGGCAAATGCGCTTCCCGAACAGCAGGCCGAGCTTATGGCTTCGCTTGGTCTTCAGGATGGTGAGGATACACTTAACAACGCAGTGGTAATGGCCGGTGCCACAATTATTACATCTCCCATACTTATTTTCTTTGCTTTTGCACAGAGACAGTTCATGGAAGGTATTGAAAGATCCGGTATTACGGGTGAATAGACCCGGTTAACTTGCGGTAGTTGTAGGGAAGGTTTTCCCAGAGACTTTCCCTTAATTACATATAATCATATTTTTCTAGGGAGGAAAAACAATGAAAAACAATGCAGTAAAAAAGATTCTTGCACTTGTTCTTGCAGGTCTTATGGTAGTTTCTGTTGCAGCATGTGGTGATGAGCCCGCTACATCAGATTCTACTCCTACTTCTGCAAGCACATCAAAGGTTGAGCCTACAGCTGCACCTACAGCTGAGCCTACACCCGAGCCCACACCTGAACCTTTAAAGATTACCGCTTTATTAGGTTCTGTAAACAATCTTCATGAAGAAGATGATGCTATGGGCAATTACCAGAAAACCGTTGATGCTATTAACGAGTACACCAATATGGATGTTACTTGGGAATGGGTTGACTATGCTAACATTGGTAACATTACCAACGAAGCTATTATCGCAGGTGATTTCCGTGACATCATGAACGTTGGTTATGATGCAACATTCCTTGAGGCTGCTCAGGCCGGATATTTCTGGGATCTTACCGACTATCTTGATGACTACGATAACCTTGCTACAATTCCTGCAGCAACACGTGCTAACATCTCCGTTAACGGTAGAATTTATGCACTTCCTCGTTCAAGAACACTTGCTCGTAACGGTTTTGGTTTCCGTGCTGACTGGTGCGACAACCTTGGTATTAAGGTTCCCGACTACAGCAATGGCGAGTACTTCACACTTGATGAGTTCTATGACATGCTTTACAAGTTCACTTACGGCGATCCCGATGGAAACGGTGTAGATGATACATACGGTCTCGGTATTGACTCTTGGAGTGGTGTATGGCAGATTTCCAACCTTTGGTTTGGTGTTCCCAACACATGGGGCGTTGACAAGAATGGTGACCTTGTATACTACATCTTAACAGATGAGTGGAAGACAGCTATGGCTAACTACAGAAAGTGGTATTCCGAAGGTCTTTTCATTCCCGGCTTCTTAGATTACGGCGCAGGTAAGGCTCGTACCCAGATTCTTAACAACTCTTTAGCAGGTGTTGGCTTACAGGTACTTGATGACCAGCGTAAAGTTGAGACATACTTCGAAGGCGCTGATGTTGCTTTAGCAGATCCCGAAGAGCCCATCTACTTACTTGGTGGTTATGTTGATGCAGGTTTTGGACCTAAGTGCTTACCTACAACAGGTTTCAACGGCATGCTTGCAATCTCCAAGAAGAACATCAAGACAGAAGAGCAGTTAAGACAGGTTCTTCAGTTCATGAACGATCTTAACGATGGTCCTATGCTTACACTTATCGACTATGGTTTTGAAGGCGTTTCTTACTTCATTAACGATGATGGTTACATCGAACTCTACACAGCAGAGACAATGCCTGAAGGCGTTAGCTCAACATTCCATAACGGATTTAACCAGATTCTTGGTTACTATACCGCTGAAGAGAATGCTCGTGAGCAGGTTGTAGCTCCTGCAAACACTGTTATCACATTGCTTGAGAATCAGCTTTACGAAGAAGATATTCCTTACTGCGTACCTAACTACGGTTCAGGTTACACATCAGCTACATATCTTGAGAAGGCCGGCGATCTTGACGCTATCATCAACCAGGCAGTTAACGATTACATCATGGGTGTTATCGATGATGCAGGTCTTGATGAAGTTATCGCTACATGGCGTTCAGCAGGCGGCGATCAGGTTGTTGCAGAAATGAATGCAGCTTACCACGCAGCTGGCAACTAAGAAGTAGTTTATTTCTTAGAGTTAGTTTAACTAAACACCGGTAATCTTTGCGGTTACCGGTGTTTTATACTACAAAGAACCTTTCTGGGACGGTTCTTTGCAGGATAAAACATCGGAACATATAAAAGCAAATTTCGGAAAGGCATAATCTATGAAGCTTCGGAATATTCGTAACACGCATACGGGTGTAACTACGTTCGGCGTTATGTGGGCAGAAAATGAACTGCCGGATTGTAACGGCGGGAAGCTTGATGATGTATTACAGTGCACAAATTCTAAAGGCGAAGATGTATTGATGCAGTCAAGAATTACTGCATATTGGCCGAACGGATCTGTTAAGTGGACTGCACATACGGCCTGGGCCGATAAACTCGGCGATAAGATAGAAGTAAAAGTGCGAAAAGCAAATTCCAAACGCAGTCGACAGCAGAAGCTTACTGTAGAGGAGTTTGATGATAGTATTCACGTAAAGTCCGGTTCAGCGGACATCTGTATTTGCAAGCCTGCGAAGGGGAAATTCACGGACAATCTCTTCGAAAGCGTTTCTTTTAACGAAAAGATTGTATGGCAGAATGCACGTCCGGTGCTTAAATTGGAGGAGCATTCCGGGGCAGGTGAGGAATATTCTTTATGCTATAAATCCTTCGATGGAAAAATTGAAAAAGTAACCTGCGAAGCAAAGGGCAGTGTAGAAACTGTTATCAAATACGAAGGTATCCATGCAGATTCTGAAGGATTGTGCAAAATTCCATTTGTAATCAGAATGTATATAAGCCTGGGGGCAAGCATTAAGTTTACGCATACATTTATGTATGATGGCGATGAAAACGTTGATTTTTTGAAGGGAATCGGTATTTCACTGGACATTAAGAATGAGGGATGCGTATATAACCGGCATGTGAAATTTATGGAACAGTACGGTATGTTCCATGAAGCATTGTTGCATCTTCAAAGTTGGAGACCGCATCTTGACCCGAAACTTATGGACGAGCAGGTAAAAGGTTGTTTTGTGGAGCCGCCTGAAGCCTATGCCGCAGACATTGAGAATGTTATTGCCAACGCACCGATATGGAGTGAGTACAATCTTTGCCAGGACAGCGTCAGCCATTATGTTATTAAAAAGAAATTGTCCGGCGACGATTTGACATATATAGAGGCACGTCACGGTTTAAAGACCCAAGGCGGTGCGGCAATAGCGTCAACCGTAGGGTCCACGCTTTTTGCAATAAGAGATTTTTGGGAAAAATATCCTACCGGCTACAGCTTCAAAAATATGGACGGTGATTTCACCACTGCCACAATGTGGTTTTGGTCGCCCGAAGCTGCTTCAATGGATTTCAGACACTACGCAAAGCGCGGCTACAATCAGATATGCTACGAGGGCTATGATTACAAAGGTGCAGACCCCGTCGGTATAGCCTGCACATCGGAATGTGCAATTTCGTTTAAGCGTAACGTATGTGTAAGCGATAGCGAGATTACTGCATTTTCGGAGGCACTCAATGCACCGGCGCTGTATGTTGCCAAGCCCGAAGTTTACCATGAGCTTAAGGCGTTCGGGTATTGGTCGCTTCCGGGTAAAAAAACAGAAACCGAAAGATGGATTGAGAGCCAGCTTTCAAAAGCATTTTCTTTTTACAAGGATGAGGTTTCGCAGCGTAACTGGTACGGAATGTTTAACTATGGCGACTTTATGCATACATATGATGCAAAGCGTCACGTTTGGAAATACGATGTCGGCGGATATGCATGGGATAATACGGAGTTAGTGCCGACACTGTGGCTGTGGCTTTACTTCTTAAGAACCGGCAGGGAAGAGGTGTTTACTCTTGCCGAGAAGCTTTCAAGGCACGCATCCGAGGTCGATGTATATCACTTTGGAAAATATAAAGGACTTGGCTCACGGCATAATGTGCGCCACTGGGGTTGCCCCTGCAAGGAAGCCAGAATTGCAATGGCCGGGCACCATAGATATCTTTATTATTTAACCGGCGACAGGCGTCTGGAAGATATATTTGATGAGCTTAAGGACAATGAGTTAAGCTTTTTGAATAAAGATCCTTTAGGAGATTTCTTTGACAAAAAAGATATGGTGTATCCTTCGCATGCGCGCTCAGGCCCCGACTGGTCGAGTCTTGTATCGAATTGGATGACCGAGTGGGAACGTCACAAGGATGTTGCATACCGTGACAAGATAATGGTGGGCATTAAGGATATAGCAGCCGCCCCGCTTAAGTTAAGCTCGGGTCCTGACTTTGAATTTGAACCTGAGACGGTACATTTACGATATATCGGTGAGCGTACCACAGGCGGGTGTCATCTTCAGGTGTGTATGGGTGCTCCGTCAATATGGATGGAAACGGCTGATTTGCTTGAATGCGAAGAGTTCAAAAAAATGATAGCCGATCACGGACGGTTTTATTTCCTGCCAAAAGAGCAACAGCTTAAAGAATCGGGCGGCATAATAGGAAAACGTCAGTCATCGCTTCCAATGTTAAGCTGTGCCATGGGCGCTTACGGAGCTAAGTACCTTAAAGATAAATGGCTTGCGGATACAACGTGGAAGATTTTGCTGGCCACGATGGTTCAGGGCGATGAATCAAAGGGCTTTGTGCCTACGGTTATAAAGAATACCGCGGGAGTTTCGAGCCTTAGCGAGATTAAGTGGATAACCACGAACTTTACGGCTCAATGGTGTTTAAACGCCATTATGTCTTTGGAGTTTATAAGAGACAATCTTCCGGAAACACTTGACGGTGTGAGGGAGCTTGTAAAAGATACAAATCCGGGCGTGTTACACGTTTCGTAGGACCCGGGAAAGGACAATTATGACAGAACAACTTGAAAAATTATCGCGCGGACTTGTTGCAATTCCCGCAAAGACAGGAATTTTCCTGGCATGGAGAATGTTTAAGGATGAGGTAAAGGGCTTTAGCGAAACGGGACTTACCGGTACGGATTTCATCGTTTACAGAAATGGTGTTGAGATAGCTAAAGTTACGGACAGCACAAACTATATCGACAAAGAAGGCAGTAAGCAATGCACATACAGTGTTGCCGCCGTGTCGGACGGTTGTGCCGCAAAGCCTTGCGAGGAGGTTAAGGTATGGGACCGCGAATACTTTGACATTCCCATGCAGAAACCCGCTGATGGTGTGACACCTGCCGGTCAGGAGTATACATATTCGGCAAATGATATGTCTGTAGGCGACGTTGACGGTGACGGTGAATATGAATTTTACGTTAAGTGGGATCCTTCAAACGCTCACGATAACTCACACAGAGGCTATACCGGCAACCAGATAATTGACTGTTACAAGTTAGACGGTCAGCTTTTGTGGAGACTGGATATGGGTGTAAATATCCGTGCAGGCGCTCACTACACACAGTTTATGGTCTATGACTTTAACGGTGACGGTAAGGCTGAAATGGCAGTTAAGTCTGCTCCCGGCACAAAGATGACAATATATAATGCCGACGGAAGCGTAAAGAGCGAGAAATACATTACCCTTCCCGAAGGCGAAGAGGCTCGTGGAATTACGCATCAGGACAATTATGTATGCTCAAGAGAGTCTTACAGAAAGCACATTTTTGATCTGTTTAAAAACTGGTGCGACCATCCTGAAGTAAAGAATGGTCATTGGCCTTATGAAGTAGAGAAATGTTTTGAAATTGAGCCTAAATATTCATATCCGTTATCGGATGCCGATGCCGAGGCTGTTACGGAATATTTCTTTAATGAATATGCTCCCAAGAGAAGCGATAAAAACAAACTTGATGAAGTTGAAGGCTTTATATACGAAGGCCCCGAATATTTAACAATGTTTGCAGGTGACGGCACGGAACTTGACACCATTAAGTGGAAATATGTACGTGACGATGACGGTCTTATGTGGGGAGATTATGCATGGAATCGTATCGAGCCTTGCAACCGTAACGACAGATTCTTATCAGGTGTTGCGTACCTTGACGGAAAGCGTCCATACCTTCTTATGTGCCGTGGTTATTATACACGTACCACAATAGTAGCGTACGATTTCTTTGACAACAAGTTTAACGAGACCTGGAGTCTTGACTCGGGCTACATTACTTACTCAAATCCGTTTAACGACAGATGGCCTCATTCAGAGAACGGTTCCGATCCTGTTTACGGTTCAATTACGGACCAGGGTGACCACAACCTCGCAGTGGCCGATATCGACCACGATGGTTGCATGGAAATAATGTTCGGCGGCGTGGCAATCGATCATGATGGCTCACTTATGTATTCGGCTGCTGACAAGATGCCCGATGGCAGGATGCAGAAACTGTGCCATGGTGATGCTGCTCATATCGGTAAATTCGATCCCGATTCAGACGATTTCCTGGCATTTAATGTTTACGAAGGCGGCGAGTGGGTTCCCTACGGTTGGGCACTTCGCGATGCACGTACAGGTAAGGCTTTGTTTGGCGAGCGAGCAACGGGCGACCTTGGAAGATGTATGGTCGGAAAGGTTAACAACAACGTACGCGGATATCAGTTCTGGGTAAAAGAAATGTATGACTTAAAGGGTAACAAGCTTAGTGACAAGATGCTTGGCACTAATATGTCAATAAGATTCCTGCCCGATTTGACCACACAGATTACCGACGGTGTTGAATATGTAGGTCCCAAGCATACAGGTGTTGTAAACGATAACATTCACGGAATTGTTCTTATGCCCGAGGATACACTTACCAACAACGGCACAAAGGGAAATCCCGCACTTGTAGCAGATATTTTCGGAGATTATCGTGAAGAACTGTTACTTAGAACAACCGATTCAAGTGCCATCAGAATTTACATGAATACAGACCTTTCGGAGCACAAGCTGTTTACACTCATGCACGACTCAATGTATCGTTGCGGCGTAGCTTGGCAGAATAACTGCTACAATCAGCCTTGTTATCCTTCTTTCTACTACGGCTCCGATATGAGCTTTGAAAAGTTATTTAATTCATTACAGGCATAAAATATGGTATAATATATAGGCACGGTGATATTTATCACTGCGCCTATATTATTATGGGAGGTTAGTTTAAAGTGAATAAAGTATATGTATGTTTTCCCGAGGGCAAGGCAAAATGTCTTACAATGAGTTACGACGACGGTCGTGTCGAGGACAGAAGATTAGTAGAGATATTTAACGCTAACGGCATTAAGGGTACCTTTAACATTAACTACGGTATCATGACCGATCCCGAAGGATATCCGAACGCGAACCGCATTGATGTATCCGAGGTTAAAACCTTATATGAAGGTCACGAAGTTGCCACACATACAATGACACATCCCACAATTGAAAGATGTCCGTTGTCGGAAGTAGCGTGGGAAATACTTGAGGATCGTAAAGGCCTCGAAGCGCTTACCGGCAAAATGGTGCGCGGAAATGCTTATCCCAACGGTTCCTACAGCGAGGAGATTAAAACTTTATTCAGACAGCTTGGCATTGCTTATGCACGTACGGTCGGTTCCGATGCGTCGTATGCACTTCCGAAAGATCCGCTTGAATGGCGTCCCACGTGTCATCACACCGATCCTGAGCTTATGAAGAAGGCAGAGTTCTTTGTAAACTTTAAAAAGAAGCAGTACTTAAAGCTTATGTATGTATGGGGTCACAGTTATGAATTTGCCCCCGATAAGTGGCACATTATAGAAGAGTTCTGCGAGTATACCGGCAAGAAGGACGATATCTGGTATGCCACAAACATTGAGATAATCGATTATATGGATGCAGCGAAGAGACTGCAGTTTAACGCTGAAAATACATGGTGCTACAATCCTTCTTTTATTACGATATGCTTAGAGGTAAACGGAAGATATGTAGAGGTTCCCGGCGGACAGATGGTTACATTGTAGGGGGGAGCTTATGGAAATACGAGATTTCTTTTTAACAAAGCGAACATACAGAAAGTTTGAGCAGATTCAGATTCCGGGAAACGTGTTAAATGACTGCATGCTTGCGGCTCAGATGGCAAGTTCGGGCGGAAACCGTCAGGGACTTAAATACATTGTGATTGAGAACGGCCCTATGGTAAAGGCCGTAAATGATTTTGTGAAGTGGGCGGCATATCTTCCGCGCGAGTTAGGTCAACCTAACGCAAATGAAACGCCGATGGCATTTATTGCAGTTCTTAAAGATACCAATATAGGCGTTTCGGATACCGATGCCGGCATAGCAATTGCCGATATACAGACGGCCGCATGGTACCACGGTGTGGGCAGTTGCATTATGGGTGCAATCGATCGTCCGGCTATCAAGGAGCTTCTTAGCATTGAGGACGCTATGGAACTTCACTCGGTAATAGCTTTAGGCTATCCCAAGAAAGCGTCAACTCCGGTTGCAATGAGTGAAGACGGCAACATAAAGTATTACGTCGATGCAAATGGTGACACATTTGTTCCGAAACGTTCGATAGAGGATATCGCTCGTTTCATCTGACACGCCATTGGAGGTGCTTATGGGTCTGTTTGGCAGGTTTTGGGTAAAGAAGGCCATCGAGGAACCTAAGATTGAATACGATGCGCCGGTAATCGGGTTTGAGACTATGCGAAGCGGCGGGATGCAGGGGGGCACTCACCGAATTGAAATTATTGCAGCGGATAAGTACAGTAATGCGCTTATATGTGATTCGCTTGCGCCTACATATCAAGACGATCCCATTGAAAAAGAATACCTTGTAAGCTCGGAGATATTTGGCGAGCTCAAGGCAATTTACGACAAATATGACATGAAGGATTGGGGAAGTCTTCCAAATCGTAAGGCAAAGATTTCTGATGCACCGGTTACCACCTACAAATTCATATTTGACGATAACAGCTTAAATTTTTCAACCGATCAGGAACTTCCTGCGAGATTTTTTGATGCCAGAGAGGAGATAACAGAAATTATCGAAAGATATCGGGCAAAATAAGCCTACACCACCATGTCATCAGTAGGTTTGCGTTATTGCAAAATATCCTATAGCATAATGCTTATATATTTTAGTCAGCCATCGTGTGATAGAATAGTTCCTGATAAATCTAAAAATTATGTCATGCCTCGATAACACCCCGGTATGATTGACGCAGGCTTTTTGCGGCCGAAGGAGCAATACTCATCAGCAGAGCCTAAGCAGGGACCTGAAACAAGGCTCGATGCGGAGCCGACCGGGATGCCTGATGATGGACTTGATGCGGAGCCTACACAGGAATCCGAAGTTAAACCCGAAGAAACTCCTAAAGAACCCGAGGGGGTTCCGATGTTCGTAGAGGTAAATGACTGGTATCAGACCATAGATGGTAACGGTTTGTTTTGTTCGCCCGGTTTTGAAGATGAAAACGGACTTGCATTCCTTGGTGCCGGGCAAAGAGTTTATGTGTACGGATACTACACCTGTCTTTTGAGAATGCAGCTCAAATTGAAAATCCATATCCCGATACAATTAAATACCCCGAAATGTTATTTTTTACAATGTGGGATAATTTGGAAAAATGCGAAGACACTGACGTAGATAAACCTAATGGAAATACTCCTAAGGAAGAAGCCGGTGATAATGGAGATTCCCAAAAGACAGACGATACTCCCGGGGATGCTCCTATAAATGTTCCTACAGCATCCGGAGCAGCATCTTGGAAGGATGTTCCTTGTTCTGACCCCAATGCTCATATCATACCGGATGAAGAGTATACCGGCGGACAGCAGTTTATCAGACATTATGAAGCTGATGGTTTACATTGGACAGATTGGTCTGGCTTAGAGCATGGCCTTTGGGGAACATCTGGTAAAACATTATATTACGATATGGACAAAACGCAGGTTGATACATCTTACACAGCTCCATATAGAGTTATGGTTATTAGACAGTGCCTTGAAAATGGAATGCTTGAAATTGATTGGGCTCCTGAAGGAACTAGATGGATTGATTCTGATGGTACTTACAGTGAATAATACATGTTATAGGGAGAACATTTATGGTTCTCCCTATTTTATTTTTAAGTATAATTGAAGGAAAATTTCATTAAAAACGTAGAAGAAAATATTGATAGAAATAAAATAGAAATGTTACCTTCAAAAAAAGCTATAAATGGCCTTGCGGGGTCTGTGCGGTAAACATTTCAGTATAGACCGACATTTTCTTTATAATTTCTCGCTACGTCGGTCTATACAAGATTCATGTTCCCACAGACCGACAAATATCCTGATATTCAGGGCTTGCGGGGTCTGTGAGGTAAACATTTCAGTATAGACCGACATTTCCTTTATAATTTCTCGCTACGTCGGTCTATACAAGATTCATGTTCCCACAGACCGACAAATATCCTGATATTGGTTATTGCTGTGCGGTTACAAGTGCGTAGTAGGCACCCTTTTTGGCCATGAGCTCGTCGTGGTTGCCGGCCTCTTTGATGCAACCATCATCAATTACAAAAATGCGGTCTGCATTTCTGATCGTTGAAAGACGGTGCGCCACCACAAACGACGTACGCCCCTTTAAAATTGCGGCGATGCCTGCCTGAATCATCAATTCATTCTTGGTGTCGATGGAAGACGTTGCTTCGTCGAGAATAAGAATCTTAGGATCGGACAGGATGGTGCGGGCAAAGGCGATAAGCTGGCGCTGCCCGACAGATAAGCCGCTTCCGCGTTCGTGAAGCTCTGTATCATATCCCTTTTCAAGTTTTATAATGAAATCGTGGGCATTTACAACCTTGCAGGCGGCTTCGATTTCTGCGTCTGTAGCGTCGAGTTTGCCATAGCGTATATTTTCGCGGATGGTACCGGTGAACAGGAAATTGTCCTGAGTCATGATACCCATCTGTGAGCGCAACGATTCAATGGTTACGTCCTTAACATTATTACCGTCAATTAGTACACGGCCGCTTTTAACATCATAGAAGCGGCTTATTAAGTTGACAATTGTGGTTTTGCCGGCGCCGGTCGGCCCCACGAGTGCAATTGTTTCGCCGGGAGTAATGGTGAAGGATACATTTTTCAATACATCCACAGCATCCTCGTAGGCAAAAGAAACGTTGTCGAAAGTTACACGACCGGTAATATCGGGAAGCTCATAGGCATCTTCAGCGTTTTGAATACCTGACGTGGTGTCCAGTACGTCGAAAATACGTTCCGCTGCCGCAATGTTTGTGATAAGTGAGTTATAAAAGCTTCCGAGGTTACTGATAGGCTCCCAGAACAACCCTATGTAAGTTAAAAATGCAAAAAGCATGCCGACCGAAATATTATCGATACCGATTACTTTTATGCCCACGATGTACATTACAATGGCGCTTATTGCCCAGGAAATATCAGTTACGGGGCCAAACAGATCGTTAAGCTTTACGGCTTTTATAAAGCTTTCTTTGTGCTCGTCCATAAGCTCGTTAAAGGTTTCAAACATTTCGTCTTCGGCGGCGTAGGATTTAACTACGCGGATGCCGGCTACTTCCTCGTGTATAAAGGCATTTAAGTTGGAACTCTTCTTGCGCACCGACTGCCAGTAGCGGTGACATTTAAATTCGATGTATGTAATCATTGTAACCAGTATCGGCATGCCGGCCATGGCGGAAAGTGCCAAAAGAGGGTTCTTTACAAACATGATTACCACAACGGCTATAAGCATGAGCGCATCGGGTATAAGGGTTAACACGCAGCTTTCAAGAATGTTCTTTAAGGAGTTTGTGTCACTCATAACACGCGACAAAATCTTTCCGGAGGGAAGAGAGTCGTAGAAGTGAAAATCAAGTGTCTGCAAATGTATAAATGTCTGACGTCTGATTTTGCTGATGGTTTTGTTGGAAATCTTGGCGAGCACATACATGCGGATACGCACCAAAACAATCCATATAATATTAATGGCAAGTGCAATCACCAAAAGCTTTATAAGCCCGGCAAAATCCTTGGGCACGATATAGTCGTCTATTGCCGACTCGATAAACAGAGGGTTTATAATCTGGACGGTTACACAATAAGCCATTATCAACAGCACAAAGATTACTTCTTTTTTGTAATCCAAAAGATATTTAAGTAAGCGTTTAATGGTAACGGATTTTTTGACATCCGATTGCCATTCATCTTCTTTAAAGGAATTAGCACCCATAATCAGGCCTCCTTTCTGACTTCACAAAGAGCATCCCAATCAGGCTCCCCGTGCTGGGATACGTAGGTTTCATAGTAAAGACCTTTCTTTTTAAGAAGTTCGGTATGTGTGCCGCGCTCGGCAACGGCGCCTTCGTTTAACACGATGATTTCATCGGCCTTTTTGACGGCGCTTATGCGGTGGGCGATAATAATTTTTGTGACATCTTTAAAGCCCTCGAGAGTATGTTGAATGTCACGCTCGGTTTCCATATCGAGAGCTGAGGTTGAGTCATCCATAATAAGAATCGGTAAATCCTTGGAAAAAGCACGCGCAATGGAAATACGTTGCTTTTGACCGCCCGACAAACCTACACCGCGTTCGCCGATAACGGTGTCATAGGATTTATCCATTTTTTCTACAAATTCGGAGGCCATTGCAAGCTTTGCGGACGTTCTTACCTTATCATCGGAAACGTCGTCTTTGTTACCCATTTTTATGTTTTCGGAAATAGTATCCGAGAATAAGAAAACGTCCTGCATGATAAGCGCAATGTTGCCGCGCAGTTGCTTTAACGACATATCTTTAATGTTTACGCCGTCAAGCAATACTTCACCGTCGGTTGTGTCGTAAAGCCGCGTTAGCAGCGATACTACGGATGTTTTGCCCGAACCGGTGGCACCCATGATTCCTAAAGTTTTGCCTGCGGGAAGATCGAATGAAATATGCTTCAAAATTTCAAATTCGTCGGCTTTGTGGAAGCTTACATCGTTAAAGGTAATGTGTCCTTTAACCTCGGGCAAAAGAATGGGTGTTTCGGATTCGTTGATTTTTGAAGCTTCGTGGTAAATTTTGTTTACCTTCTTGAAGCTTGCAAAGGCGCTTGAAAAACTGTTTGTAAGCCAGCCCAACATTTCCATGGGCCACACGATGTTTTGCGAGTAGGCCACGAATGCGGTAACCTCACCTAAGGTTAAGCTGCCGTTTATGTACTCAAGACCGCCGAAGGCCAACACCATAAAGGGAAGTACCCTTGTGATGAACTGGAAGTACGGGTAGTACTTTACGAAAGTTTTTGTCTCGGCAATTGAATATTCGCAGAATTTGTCGTTGTGCTTATCAAACTTTTCAATTTCGAACTTTTCACGCGCAAAGGCTTTAACGGTTCTGACACCGCCGATATTTTCTTCGCACGTAGTGTTTAAGGTGGCACGCTCATCGGATATCAAGTCGTAAATCTTGTCGAGGTGATGCTCCAAAAATACTGCAAGCACCGCGCAAATAATCATTGCAATTGTAGGAATGATTGTAAGCTTTACCGACAGCTTCAGCATGAAATACATGATAATGCCTGTATGCACAAATACTTCGATAAGAAGCATCGTAACATAGGAGAGAGCGTCCCATATTGTATCGATATCGTCTTTGATGCGGGCCATGATTTCACCGGTGTTGTTTTTGTCAAAATACTCGGTGTCAAGGCTGTTTACGTGCACAAACAAATCATGGCGAAGTCTCTGCACGATATTTACCGAAACCCAGTCGAAAGTATATTCTTTTACATATTGGAAAATAAATCTTCCGACGCCGATAACGCCAAGAGCAATAAGGCACTTCTTAAATATCTCCATGTCGTGCCCCAAAATAACGTCGTCAACCATATACTGACTGATTTTGGGGGAAAGCATATCAAGTATTACAGATGCCAGTAATACGGCGATTGCAATAAAATATTTGGGTAAGTAGTGTCTTATATATTGCTTTAGCTTAAACTTCGGGCTTGTTTTAAGCTTCGGCTCTTTTTCTTTTTTTTCTTTATCTTTGGTATTTATGAAAATCTCCTCCCTTGTAAGTAAACAAAATATCCGTCGGGCACATATTCGCCGAAGGCGCAATTTGATAACAAAAAAAGCGGCTGCATATAAATGCAACCGCGTCAGCGCGTAAGATAAAAAACTGTGTGATTGTGGACAATCAGGCAGTTAACCCGGCGGAGGATGCATTTAGGATAGCGGTGTATTTTAATGTGTTATTAACTGTCTTAATCATTTTCAATACGTCCTCCTTTCATTTTTATTTTCATAAGACTTATCCACCATAAACCTGATGAGAATAATTGTCAATACATTTTTGATAATTTGTGTTTGCAGTGCGGACATACTTATATAAAAGTCTGTGCCCTTTTGTGTTTTCTTTTGGGATTGTTAGTGCTAAAATGTTAAAATGATTTTAAATATACGGTTCGGATTGAAGGATACTGAAATGATGCGGAGTGTGGCAGCATGTTAAAGGCACTTATTAAAATTTTTATTAAAGACAGCGATAATGTTACGGATGTAAAGGTACGCGAAAAGTATGGTGTTTTGTGCGGAGCATATGGTATTTTCTTAAATGTTTTACTGTTTGCGGGAAAGTTTTTTGCCGGTATATTGTCACAGTCTATAGCCATGACGGCCGATGCTTTCAATAACCTTTCGGATGCAGGCTCGTCACTTATATCCGTTATAGGGTTTAAGCTTGCGGGCCAGAAGCCGGATGTCAAGCATCCGTTCGGGCACGGGCGTATTGAATATTTGTCGGCGCTGGCGGTTTCGGCGGTTATCGTCGTAATGGGCTATGAACTCGGAAAGGAATCTGTCGGAAAGATTTTGCATCCCGAAGAGCTTTCTTTTTCATGGATATCGGTTGTTATTTTAGTAGCATCCATACTTGTAAAGTTTTATATGGCCTTTTATTCAAAGCGAATCGGCAAGAAGATCAATTCAGAGGTTTTACTTGCAACGTCTACGGATTCTTTGTCGGATACAATTTCAACGGCTGTCGTGCTGGTGGCAACCCTGGTGCACTTTTTCTTTGACATTCACTTGGACGGTTTCTGCGGTCTTGCGGTCGGCGTGCTGATTGTAATTGCAGGTTTAAAGGCTGCAAAAGAAACGGTTTCGCCGCTCCTTGGCGAGATGCCCGATCCCGAGTTTGTGGCTGAAGTCGAAAAAATTGTAATGAGCCATACGGGCATTGTGGGAATTCATGATTTGATAGTGCATAACTATGGCCCCGGGCGCGTGATGATTACTCTTCACGCAGAGGTGCCCTCGACCGGTAACATTAATGAACTTCATGATATTATCGATAATGCTGAGGCTGAACTGATGCTTAAGCTTAACTGTCATGCAACAATACATATGGATCCCGTGGAAATCGGAAACCCCGAAACCGACAGGCTCAAAGCTGTTGTGAAAAGTGTTGTCAACGACATTGATGAGCGCATGAGCATTCACGATTTCAGAGTTGTAATCGGTCCCAGCCACACAAATATTATATTTGATACGGTTGTGCCTTACGATGTTAAGTTGTCCGACAGCGAAATTGTTTCACAAATTAAAAAGAAAGTTTTGGAACTTGAGCCTATGCATTTTTGTGTAATAAATATTGACAGAATGTACACTTAATTGAGGCTATTTGTACTACAATATATTGTGTTTTGCTTAAAAAGATTCGATGGGTTTCGAGTCTTTTTTTGTTGACGTAATAGGCAATTAGTACTATCATATATTGTGTAAAAATGCATATATAATACATATATCTTGTGTTTACATTCTTATGGATATAAATCCTATATATTGTGCCTGTGAAGCCCGCAGGCAGACTGGAGAAACGGATGCTTTCAATAGAGGAAATTTTAAAAACTGCCAAATACGCCGGTGCATCGGATGTCCACTTTACGGTTGGTATTCCGCCTAAAATGCGTGTGAACGGTGATTTGTTAAATATGGATTATCCCAAACTGCTGCCGCCGGATACCGAAGAGCTTGCGCATATGGTCATGAACGAGAAACAGCGTGCAATATTCGAGGAACGCGGTGAGTACGATATGTCTTTTTCGATAAGAGACCTGGGACGTTACCGTGTCAATGTATTCCATCAGCGCGGTTCGGTAGCGATGGCCTTCAGACTTGTAGGTACGGTTGTTCCCTCGCCCGAAGAGTTAGGTATCCCCGATTCAATTATTGAGCTTGCACAGCGTAAGCGTGGTCTGGTGTTGGTGACAGGCCCCACCGGTTCGGGTAAGTCAACCACACTTGCGGCTATTATAGATAAGATTAACAAAACCCGGGATGCGCATGTTATTACGCTTGAGGACCCCATCGAATATTTGCACCAGCACCAGATGTCAATGGTTAACCAGCGCGAAATCGGTATCGATTCGGGCTCTTATGCAAATGCTTTAAGGGCGGCTCTTCGTGAAGATCCCGATGTTATTTTAGTAGGTGAGATGCGTGACTTCGAGACAATTTCGGTAGCCATTACGGCAGCGGAGACCGGGCACCTTGTTCTTTCCACCTTGCATACAATCGGTGCGGCCAGCACGGTTGACCGTGTAATTGATGTATTTCCGCCTCATCAGCAGCAACAGATACGTATCCAGCTTGCTAATGTTTTGGAGGCTGTTATTTCGCAACAGCTTATTCCGACCGCTGACGGACGGGGCCGTGTTGCGGCATTTGAGGTAATGCATGCCAACCACGCAGTCAGAAACCTTATCCGTGAAGGTAAGTCGCATCAGTTAATGTCCGTTATTCAGACAAACCGTCGCCTGGGCATGATTACAATGGATGAAGCAATTACTCAGCTTTATTTTACCGGGCGTATTACCCGTGACAGCGCGATTGAGTTCGCACAGGACGTTGAGGGCATGGAAATTAAGTTAAGTTAGGCCAAAGGGAGATATATGGACCGAGTTAAAGTTCGTTTGGGTGACCTGCTTGTGGCAGGCAAGGCAATTTCAGAAGAACAACTTATGAAGGCGCTTCAGATGCAGAAGGGTACCGGTAAGCGTCTGGGCGAGATTCTTGTTGAACAGGGATTTACCTCCGAAGACGCTATCGCACAGGCTCTTTCCAATCAGTTGGAGATTGATATTCTGGATTTGGCAGGCGTTGAAATTTCCCAGGAAGTTTTGAATCTGTTTAAAGCAGAATTTCTGCGCCGTAACCGACTGATTCCCATCGGTTATTCGGATGTGCGCGCAGGCGTTTTAATGGTTGCCATGGCTGACCCTCTTGATGTAAGGGCCATCGAAGATGTTGAAATGATTACAAACATGAGAGTGGAGCAGTTTGTTGCGACACCTCGTGCCATTCTTAATAAAATTGACCGCTTGTACGGTTCTCAGGATGCCGCTGCCATCGATGAGCTCTACACGGATGTTGATGACGCCAAAACCGAAGAAGAGGACCTTTACAGCAAGGATATCGAGAATTCCCCGATAGTACAGCTTGTTAAAGATTTGATTGAGAAAGCCGTGCGCCAGAGAGCGTCCGATATTCACATTGAGCCTATGGAGAAGCAGGTGCGTGTACGTTACCGTATAGACGGTGCTCTTTTTGAACGCGGCCTCTATACCCCCAAGGCCTTGGCTGCCATCGTGGCGCGCATCAAGATCATCGGTGGCATGGATATATCCGAAAAGCGTAAACCTCAGGACGGTCGTATCACTCAGGTAGTCGACCATATGGAGTACGATATCCGTGTTTCCATTCTTCCGACGGTTTACGGCGAAAAGGTCGTTATGCGACTTACTTCAAAGACTTCACTGACCCGTGAAAAGTCAAAGCTTGGCTTAGCCCCCGATGAGATGAAGGTGTTTGACAATATACTTAAAAATCCTCACGGAATTTTGCTGGTAACCGGTCCTACCGGTTCCGGTAAATCAACAACCCTGTACACGGCGCTTTCAGAGCTTAACAGGGAAGACGTTAACATTATCACGGTAGAAGACCCTGTCGAAGCCAATATCGACGGCATCAACCAGGTGCATGTAAACCCCAAGGCAGATTTGACTTTTGCCTCGGCCCTTCGCTCGATACTGCGTCAGGACCCGGATATTATTATGATCGGTGAGATTCGTGACTCTGAAACGGCTGAAATTGCGGTTCAGGCATCCATCACAGGTCACCTTGTAGTTTCCACGCTGCACACAAACTCTGCGGCATCGTCGGTTACGCGTCTTATTGACATGGGTATCGAGCCTTACCTTATTGCAGATGCTACCGTCGGTATAATCGCCCAGCGTCTGGTGCGTCGCCTGTGCCCTAACTGTAAGATTGAAACAGAGGCTACGGATGAGGAAAAAGAAATATTAAATGCAGATCCCTATAAGCCTTTGAAAATTTATAAAGCCTGCGGTTGCCCTAAGTGTGACAATACAGGTTTTAAAGGGCGTATCGGTGTATATGAGATAATGCCGATTTCACCCGCGGTCAAGAAACTTATAGCGCACAGAGCCGATGCCGACGTCATCAAGGAGCAGGCTGTTAAAGAAGGTATGTCGACCCTTCGCATGAGTGCCACACGCTATGTTTATGAAGGTATCACTACGGTTTCCGAGATGATGAAAGTATCATTTGATATATAAATACAGAAAGGTGCATTTTATATGGCAACCTACAGCTATGTAGCCATAAACCGCCAGGGTAAGGAAGTAAAAGGGCAGCTTGAAGCCGAGAACGAAACCCAGGTACAAAACCTTATAAAAGCGAAAGACCTTGCTCTTTTAGAGGTCAACAAGCAAAGTGTACTCACCAAAGATATTGAGCTCGATATAGGCAATAAAGTTACTTCAAGAGATTTATCGGTTTTTTGCAGACAGTTCGTGTCCATGACACGCGCAGGCGTTACTATTCTCGAGGCGTTAAGCCTTTTGGGCGAGCAGACCGAGAATCCGAGACTTCAAAAAGCAATTATCGGAGTACAGTCTGACGTTGAAAAGGGCGGCAGCATGTCCGAGGCAATGGCTAAATACCCTAAGGTGTTTTCGGACCTTATGGTTAACACAATCGGTGCCGGCGAAGCTTCAGGTAAGCTGGATGTTGCTTTTGACAGAATGGCTCTTCAGTTTGAAAAGTCAGCCAAGACTCAGGCACTCGTTAAAAAAGCAATGATTTACCCGATAATAGTATTGTCGGTTTCACTTATAGTAATGATTCTGATGCTGGTGCTTGTTATTCCCAAGTACACGGATATGTTCGGGGATCTTGGAGTCGATCTTCCGGGTATCACTGTTGCGGTTATTAATCTTTCCGATTTTGTGATTAACAACTGGCTGATATTGGTGGTGCTGATAATCGCAATTGTTGTTGCGCTTAAGCTTTTTGCCAAGTCAACCGCCGGTAAAATGTTCTTTGGCAATGTAACCCGTAAGATGCCTATATTCGGTAAGCTTACGGTCAAGAATGCATCGTCTTTGTTTGCACGTACGCTTTCGACACTTATTTCTTCGGGCGTGCCGCTTGAGGAGGCAATAGAGATTACCGCCCGCTGTATGACAAACATTCACTACAAAAATGCATTGCTCGAGGCCCGAAATCGTGTGTTACAGGGTATTAATCTTTCGGTACCGATTGAAGAGTGCGGGTTGTTCCCTCCGATGGTTTATCACATGATACGTATCGGTGAGGAATCCGGAAACACCGAGGATATGCTTAACAAACTTGCCGATTATTACGATGAGGAAGTTGAGATGGCTACCCAGTCGGTAATGGCGGCACTGGAGCCTATGATAATTATTATGCTGGCAGTTGTGGTAGGTACCTTGATAGCTGCCTGTATCGCCCCGATGGTTAAGATGTACGGTGCTTTGGATAATTTATAAGTTTTATGCGCAATTTATGCGAAAGCATGCAGTAACTAAATTTTGCTAATGAAAGTTCTTTGTAAGTTAGTTAAAAAATTAGAATATTTGCGACAATTTATTAACGAAACGTTAACTGAACTTAATTAGACTGATTGAGTTATAGTGAATGCTTTTGTAGGGAAAGCGTTTGGAAACAATAATACACATTTAAGGAGACTTTCATATGAAAGAAACAAACAACAAGGGCTTCTCATTAGTAGAGCTCGTAATCGTAATCGCCATCATGGCAGTATTGGTAGTAGTAATCGCTCCTCAGTACACAAAGTTCGTTAAGCAGGCAAGAGTTTCAACAGATATTCAGACAGCAGGCGAAGCAGCAACCGCAATTAACGTAGCTGTTGCAATGAATAAGGCACCTTTTACTGCACCGACTGGCGTAAGTGAAACTGCTGTTATGACATCTGTTTATGCATCAAAGGTAGAAGGTTTACAGGGTAAAGCACCTCTTTCAAAGTTGGGCGGAACATGGGAAGTTGTTGGTAATGACGATGATGGTGTTACCAAGATTTATCTTATTGTTGATTCAAAATACTATGAAGCATGGCCTAATACCTCTGTAAGAAATACGACATGTGCTGATAAGGATACAGCTGATGGCCTTGAGGCTCTCAATAACTAATATCTGAATTATGACATTTTTTATTCTTCTCCCTATCTACATAACCGCTTTCTTATTCGGTCTTGTAATCGGTTCATTCTTAAATGTACTGATTTACAGAATTCCGAAGCATGAGAACATCGTAGTAAAGCGGTCACATTGCATGAATTGCGGGTACCAATTGGCGTGGTACGATTTGATTCCCGTATTCTCGTGGCTGGGGCTTAAGGGAAGATGCCGAAAATGTAAAGAAAAGATTTCCGTTCAGTACCCCCTTATTGAGGCACTGAACGGGGTCTTATATGTACTTGTTTTTGCGGTTAGAGGCGTAAACATTGACTCCCTACTCATATGTTTGCTGTCTTCGATGTTGGTGACGCTTAGCGTTATCGATTTCAGAACATTTGAAATCCCTCTTGGGATTAACATTACAATACTGGTATTGGGGCTGATTCGCATGGCGTTGGATTATTCGAATTGGCTGGACCACGTAATTGGCCTCTTTTCAGTAAGTGTATTTTTGTGGCTGATTTATCAGTTCTCAAAAGGCCGCGCTATAGGTGGCGGCGATGTCAAATTAATGGGTGCAGCGGGATTGTTCATGGGGTGGAAGTTAACATTACTCAGCCTGGCCCTTGGGTGCGTATTGGGCGCACTCATTCATGTATTGCGCATGAAATTATCCGGTAAGGATCATGTTTTGGCGATGGGTCCGTATCTTGCAGCGGGTATATTTATTTCCGTACTGTGGGGAGAGCGGCTTATCGGCTGGTATTTAGGAATTTGCGGGCTTTAATGTATGCGAAAGCGTTTGCTTTTTCAAACACATTATGCCCTTGAAAATATCCAAGGAGAGTTTTGATGGCTTCCAAAAAGGTTTTAAGTATTGAAATTGGATATTCTCTTACCAAAGTCATGGAAATTGACTATAAGGCCAAGTCACCCAAGATTTACAACAGTTTCGTGCTCGAAACTCCTGCAAATCTTTTTCAGGATGACTTAATTGTTGACCATCCAAGATTCTCCGAAACCATTCGTAATCGTATTTCAGATTTGGGCATTCGCTCAAAAAGTGTTGTTTTCACTATTTCCAGTACTAAAATTGCAAGTCGTGAAGTTTCGATTCCCGCAAACATTAAGGAAAATCGTATCGAAGGACTTGTAAATCTTAACGCTAAGGATTATTTCCCGATTGATTTAAGTGAATATCAGTTAACGTACACAATTCTCCAGAAGAACGTTACCGACGGCGTAGAGCAGAAGATGAACCTTCTGGTACTTGCAGCGCCCAAAAAGCTGTTGGATTCTTATGTACGGTTCGGTCGGACACTGGGGCTTGAGACCGAGGCCCTTGACTATAACGGTAACTCTTTGTATCAGGCAGTTAAGCCGTTGTGCCTCAACGAAGACACCAGAATGTTTGTAAAAGCAGATGAAAAGAACGCCCTTTGCATGGTAATAAAGGGCGATGACATAGTTTTCTCGCGTACCATAACATATGGTATAGACGATGCAATTGAGACAATTATTTCAAGCAATGTATTTGCCGGCATCAACACATATCTTGATGCACTTGACTTAGTATGTGTAAAGCCCTGCATTTACCATACGCTTGACGCAACGGGCAGATATGTACCCTCCGCAGGCGACCCTGAGCGCGATGCGGCAGTTATCGCCGAAAAGGTAAAGGTTACGGAGGCGCTTTCCTACTTAACAGGTGGAATAGCACGTGTTATTGATTTCTACAAGTCCAAAAATTCGGACGATCCCATAGATATGATATTACTTACGGGTATCGGTGCCGACGTTATCGGTTTAAACAAACTGATTGCGCTTGAAACCGGCATTCCCTGTAAGGTTATTTCCAATGCCGATGCCATCAAAAAGGACAGAGATTCAAGGTCGGCTTCAGGTGAGTTTATTGCCTGCATAGGCGCCTCGATGGCACCGCTTAACCTTTTGAAGGACAGCAATACCGCAAATGTTAAGGTCAAGGAAAAGAAGACTCACGATTATACGGTCATTGCGGTGGCTTTCTTTTTGCTGTGCGTGGGTTTAAGTGCGTACTTAATGCTTACCGTGTTAAGCGAATACAATGCGGCCCGTGTCGAAAATACCCGCCAGAAAGCTCGCATTTCGCAATACGAGAGTGTGTTGCCGGTATACGAGGACTATTTGAAGGCCAAATACACCAACGATAAGCTTAACTACTATAAGTCGTATGCGGATGCCAACAACAACCACATCGTAAGCTTTATCGAGGAGATGGAAAAGAAGATGCCCTCGAATCTGGTGGTTTCTTCGATGGTATCCTCGGATACGGGTGTAACTCTTACGGTTACGGTTAACACAACGGAAGAGGCAGCAAGCCTCATTAAGGCTTTCAGAACGTTTGACAGTGTCGGAAGCGTTGATGTTAACTCAATAACCATTTCCAATGATGAAACCGGGCGGGAAACCTGCGCCTTCACAGTTACAATTGAGTACAGCGGTATTTACACCGCTGACTCGCAGTAAGGAGGTGCCGGCATGAAAAACAAAAACTTACTTGCAATATTCATTCTTTTGGGGCTTATGCTGCTGGGCGCGACTTACTACTTTGGCTTTTTAAAGTATACGGACAAAACAAACAGCTTAAAGAGCGAAAACCGCCGCCTCAAGGCTACGGCGGATGCTTATGAGCTTGTGTATGTCCGCAAAGAGGAGTTTGAAACCGCTGCCGACGATTTCCGGAAAGACTCCGACCGGATAATGGATAACTTCGTGTATGGTGTCAGCCGCGAGGACGAGATTATGTATTTAACAAACCTCGAGGATTCCCAGAACGGCGAAGATTATGTAATAACCGTTGAAGTTCCGATTACCGAGGCTGTGGTGGAAAGTACTTACGACCTTGCGATTGAAGCTATAAAGGAAGCTTTTAAAGAACTGGATATTTATCCGGTTGAAACTGTTAAAGGTAAGATAACCACAAGTGCAAGGGTACGTTCCACAACGGATACCTCCAAGAAAGACAATGTAATTACAGTTCTGCAAAAGAACACGGAAGTCGATATTTTAGCATATACGTATACTGCCAAAAAGGTTAAGTGGTATGTGATATCATTTAAAAACAAGGACGGAAGCGAAGTCGCCGGTTTAATACGAAATGACCTTGTAAAGCCTGTAGCAGAGGTTGTTGACTATGTGATACCGACACCCACGCCCGAAGAACTTGAAAAGCTTACAACCGATGAAAACGGTGAAACGCTCACAAAGACGATTGAAATTCCCGAGGAAGTCAGTAACGGAGCTTTAAAGATAAATTATATGAATATGAGTGATGCGGGCAGCGTTGATTATACGCCCACCGTCACACAGGATCCGGCTTTTTCGTCGGGGCTTATACCGGTTCCGACTGTGGGAGATGACGGCATTGTTATGAAGACATACACCGTCAATTATACCGGCTCAGCTTCCTACAAAGCATTTAAGGATATGATTGCCTATATAAATGCGGTCGGCGGCAAAAAGAACATTACAAGCGTGGTGCTGTCGTTCAACCGCAAAAACGGATTGCTGACAGTAAATATCGCTACGGATTTCTTTGCACTGGAAGGCACAAACCGTGCATACAATCCGTTGACAATCCCGGTGGTGGACACTTCGCTTGAAAACATTTTCGGTACGATTGAGTTTACCGAGCAGGATTTGCTTGATTATATCGAAGCACAGAAAAAATTAACAGAGGACTCTATGAAGGAAGCTGCCACTAATTAGTGGCAGCTACCGTTGGTTATTCCCCCTTATGAAAAATTGCGCCAAAAACATGAAAAAATTGAATAATGCGGGCTTTTCGCTGGTGGAAATAATCATAGCGGTTGTTATCCTTGCAATTGTGGTGCCTGTATTTGTGCACTGTTTTGTGACAGGAGCCGTTGTGGGTCGCAAATCCAGGGAAACTTTAAATGCAACCGCGCTTTCCGAAGATTTGATGGAAATTTTCGAGGATGTAAACATTGAAGCGTATATGCAAAGCCTCGGCGCACCGGTAACGCCCGACAGTAACGGGGTGTATACGATAGACATCGATGCTGCGCTTCTTGCAACAATTACCGGTGAAAGCTTTGTGGGGGACGAGTACTCGGCAAATATTGTTTTTGACCCCTGCACGGCGGAGGATTCGGGCAATGAAACCTATAAAGCCGTTAACACCATGAACACAGTAAACATTGCTGAGCTTGGCGGAAAGAAGACCGCTATATACAGCATGCCGGCTTCTTTTGACATAGATGCATGCGATACGATTGCCAAAAAATCCGCAACGAATGAAAACTATTCAAAAGATTTTGTGTATGCGAATGTCAAACGTACGATAACCGTCGAGATTCTCGATAACGGCGTGCATGCTTCGGGTGTGAGATTTGCAAAGGTTTTGGTAACGGTTACACATGAGTATGGGTCCGATGAATACAAAACTACCATGCAAAGTTTTATTTTTGACAATACGGTGGACGACTCAAAGACGGCTTATCCGCTTGAAAACATATATATTCTTTACACGCCTATATATAATGCGGGCGGAACCGATAATACATATGACAACATTTATATCAGAAACGATGACAACATTCCGGTTAATGTTTTCCTGATAAAAGAAAATTCCGCGGATGCCAATTACGATACATTGGGCGGAAACGGCAACGGATATGGTGCTTACAAGGTAAATGTTGAAATTACGGAAGGTCACAAGAATGCGACCGTTGATGAGAGCTTTACCCCTTCGATTTCACTTATGACAACGCTTTTTGATGTATCGTCAATCGGTAAGTTTAATTATGACGGAACCGTTACGGACGGTGTGGGCAAGCTTCACTATAAGCTTTCCTATAAGGCTTCGGCAACAGAGCGCACGACGGTTAACAATCAGGCGCTTTTAAATAAAATTTTGAAGGTATACAGCGCTGACGGAAGAGCGATTTTTAAGGATTCCGCTTCAAGAAACAGAATTTACGAAATGACTGTAACGATTTATAAATCGGGCGAACCGTACGTTGAGGTAACCGGTTCCAAAATTCAGTAAAAAGCTTTTGCGATAAAGGGTTTTGCAGGATGGTTAAGAAATTTGCATCGGGAAAACTTAATAACAAGGGTGCCGGAATTGTGTCGGCTATAGTTGCCATTGCCCTGGTGTCAATTTTGGTGGGTTTAGTGTTGTCAATGACTTACACTAATTTTAAGATTAAGCAGGCTAACCTTAACACCACCAAAAATTTCTACTCGGCCGAAGAGGTACTTGACGCAATTAATGTAGGCCTTCAGGGAGTAGTGTCCGATGCGTTAAGCGATGCGTATTTAACAATCCTTGCAAAGTACAATGCGTATACTCCCGACGAAAAGAACGAGGAAATGGAGCATCTTTACTACGAAAATCTTTGGCGCGTGCTTGCAACGGACGCAAGTCATAACTCGTATAAGATTGAAGTGCTGCGCGGTTTCCTGCCCGAAGACGTAAAGTGGGACGATACCGACAATACGGGTGCGCTTGTTTCGTCGACAACGTCCAAAATGATTACTTATGAGGACACGGGAATTGTCCTTAAAGACATCGAAATATATTTTAGAGACGGCAAAAATTTTTCCACCATGATAAAGACAGATATCCGTCTTGCGTGCCCCAAGCTGCAGTTTGGCGCGGCAACCGATATCCCGAATGTCATGAATTACGCAATTGTAGCCGACGAGGAGCTTGTTTTTAAAGAAGACCATTCACTGGCAGAGACTACCGTTACCGGGCAGGTATATGCGGGTAAGATTACGGCAGAGTCAAATGCGGGGCTTTTAAAGATAAATATTATTGATTCAAAGGATACCGAAAGTGCTTTTACACTTGTTTCAAAGGGCGACATTTCCCTCAGGAACGCTACTTTAACAACTCCCGATACGGCTGTTTTGTGGGCAAAGAGCATAAAGCTTGACTCGGCAACGGCAGTGATGGCGGGAACGACCGCACTTTCCAACGATTTAGTGTTAAATGGTGCCAATTCAACAGCGGTGATCTCGGGAAAATTTGCAGGCTACGGCAACTCAACCGATAAGTCCGAGGAAAGTTCCTCGATAATCATTAACGGAACCGGTGCCTCCTTAGACCTTTCGGGAACGGACATTATTGAAATCGCCGGGCATGCTTTTGTGGGAACTGGGAAAGCGTCCGTTGATAATATATCTGTCGGTGACTCAAAGTTTACAGCCGAACAGCAAAATGTTTTAACCGGTGAATCTATTGCGGTTAAGTCCAATCAGCTTCTTTACCTGTTACCGGGGGCATGTGTGGGGGTAAATGAGGTCACGCATGAAAGCCGTTTTGCCAAGAATCCGATGACGCAGGAAGAATACAAGGCACTTAAGCTTCCGATTGACGGAAATACATACACAGACGTTAACAAAGATTATGTGTTCTTTAAGGTTTCCGAGAATGGTGCGGTACGTGAATACAAATATTCGGACTTTGCCGATGAAGTCGTTAAAGTATTTATACCGTCCGGGTCGACCACGATGGTTTATTACTATATTTCTTTTAGAAATGATGAGCTTGCCAATAAGTTTTTTCAGTTAAGCTACAGCGAAAGCCCGGATACCATAAAGAAGTATTTAAGCTTCTATACGGATATGATAAAAGTCCCCAAGGGCGTAATTACAAGATTCCAGACGGCGGGTAACCTCCTTACGGAAGTTCAAAACGGTGACGGAACCGTAACAACGGAGTTAATCCCCAATTCCGTTAAAAATTCGTCGTATTTTTCAACGACCACAGACCTTTACACCAGGCAGTTTAAGGCTCTGTGCACGAAGCTTACCACCAATTATATGGACTTTGAAAGCAGTGAACTCGAAAAATGCCTTACCGAGGATGTGGTGTTTGATAATCTTGTAAACGATAAAGACAATAAGTTTACAAATGCTGTAAACGCAAACGGCGGCACTATGGAATTTACGGATATAGACGGAACCGTGCGGGCAGTGCTTACAAACTTTGATTATACATATAACAACGAAGAAGAAAAGCGTAACATTAACCTGATTATTGCTAAGGGCGATGTTACCGTAAACGCAGACTTTACCGGACTGATTTTATGCGACGGCACAATTACCGTTGCTCCGGGAGTGAATATTTACAAAGATGATGTGCTTGTGAAGAATGCTTTTAAATTAAAAAAGCCCGAGGAGTCAACGATAAACCCTGAGCCGGTGATGCCGCTTTCATATATGGTTGACGGCACGGATATTATCATGACCGATACTTCCGATGCCGCTTCAATGTCACTTATTTTAAAGGATCTCGTTATTTACGAAAACTGGACAAAGAATGATGTTAATGAATAAAAACAACAAAGGCTTCAGCCTTGTGGAAATCGTGGTCGTGATTGCGATTACGGCAATAATTACAACCGGCTCCATTATAGGCCTCAGTATGCTTAAAGGTTTAAAGGCGTCGAAATGCTGCGAGATGTTAACGTATGCTTTGCGTGAAGTTAAGACCGAGCAGATGGGGCGCGACAGCGTAAAGCTGTTGCTGAAGGCCGATTCTGATGCTTACATTGCCACAAAAGTAAGCTATGCCTATAAAGTGGTCGGTGATGAGCTCAAAAAAGATGAGGTCAATACGGTAGCTGCGGATACGCCCTCGAAGTTAGGTGAAACGAGTGCAATATCGATAGAGCTTTCTTTTCGCAAAAAGAACGAATTCGGCAGGGAATCTTCTGCAACCGAAAGAACAATCAATCTTGAAGATGTATCGGGCGTCACGATAGGCTTTGAACGTTCAACGGGGTCTTTTCTGCCGGCAGAGATAGATGGGACGGTCGATTACTTCTCGTCAACCGATCGTTATTATTTATATAAAGTGACGGTAACGCAAGGGACGGTCAGCAAAACGGTTACCTGTGAGCAGTTGACGGGACAGGTTTTTAACAATTAATACGGAGAATGCGATGGAGCGTAGTTTTTTAAGCAAAAACTTTAAAACGAAAAACAAAGGCTTTACGATAGTAGAGCTTGTTTGCGCTGTCGCAATTTTAGCCATTGTGGGTCTTTCGGTGTTCGGGTTTATATCAATATCCACAAGCTCCTATAAAACTACGGCCAACGAGGTTAACCTTCAGTATGAAGCCCAGCAGGTCGCCAATCAGATCAAGGAATTGATAATTGACAGCAACCGCGCCGTATGTGCCTACGAAAGCGGCAAAAAGTTTTTGGTGCTCAACGAAAAAGAAATTACGGAAAGCGGTGTCAAAACCTACGAATATCCCGCAGTCAAAATATGGCTTGATACCGATGGCATTCTTTACTATGCCGTAACGACATTTTCGCATGACGATTTGAAGGAGTTATATACAGATTCCGGCAGAAAAGAAGTCGACATGAAGACTCTCGGCGAAAGGATGACCAAGGCTGACGGCGCCGTGCTTTCCGAGCACGTTGAAAGCTTCTTGGCAGATGATACATATTCCGAGGAAAACGGTACCGTAAAGCTTAATATTTCCTTTAAGTACAGTGACCGTACATATTCCCTAAACCCCACAATCGTAATGCGCAACAAAGTCATTGCAAGCGAAAATGTCGCCGAGATATTTGACGGCGTCAGACGCATACGCGATAAGGGAAAAATCAGGAATATTGACATCCTATTCAAGGGCGTTTCGGTAAACGGCAAGACGCTTAACTACAGCGCTAACGGTATAAATAAGCCAAATGCCGGCGAATATGCATATGTATTTTCGGTTGACATTGATGCCTATGAAATGAGTGATGAGGTAGAGTGGAAGCTTGAAGGCTCGACAACAGCGGAAGGCGGAGTGAAGAGCCGTGTAGAAAACGGTTCCGTTTATATTTCATGTGATGAAAAAAGTTCCATGCTTGTGCTTAGCGTTACAAGTGTTGCGGACCCTACCAAAAGCGCTATGGTAACGCTTGATTTGCCTGCATACGATATGTCCAAAGGTTATGCGGACTCAATATCCGTTGTGAATCTTTCAAGCGAGGTTGATAAGGGTAAAACAAAAGAAAAAGCAACCTTTAAGGTGTCACTTTCCTACGAAAACGGTGATAAGCTTACCGATGCCGACAAGGGCTATGACATAAAAATCGAAAAGCTTACGGGCGGCACGGCCGAAGCCGGCGCGGTAAGTCTTTCAAAGGGTGTCGGAAGCGATGAATATACCGTCGATTTCGACTACACAAATGCCGATGCCACATACCGCATCACAGCCACCGCCAGGGCAAAATGTACGGATGGCAGTAAAGCCGAGGCATATTGTGATTTCAAGGTTTCGGATCTTAGGGAAAAAGCACTTGTATTCCCGAGCGTGACACTTACGGCACCGGGTACATCCGTTGCCAGAAATTCATCTATGAATATAACGGCCGCAATCAATGATTTCTCGGTTGTTTCAAACGTTTCGTGGAGTTTGACGTATACCGGCGGCTTTAACAATAAACACTACTACAAACAGGAAAAGTACGTTACTTTAAATAATACGCGTAATGAGTCAAAGGCTTCTTATGCAAATGTTGCGGTTGACTATAACCTTTCGTGGAACGATACCTTCTCAGTCTCGGTAATGGCTGTTGTAACAGGTGAAGATGCTAACGGCGAAGCTGTCAGGATTGAGTCGGCACCCCTTAATATTTCAATTATTCCCGTTAAGGTTACGGCTGTAAAAAGCGACAGAAGCGACACGATTTCAAGGACGAGTGAATCCAAGAGCTTTACTTACAGTATTGAAAATATCGTATTAAACAACGATATTACCGTATCGGTTTCCAAGAATTATACGTACAAGGAACTTATAAACGGAAATTATCAGTCTAATGCAAACGAGTGGCTGGTTTATGTTAACAATATAGATACCGCCGGCAAAAAAGGCAGCGTTACTTTCTCGGGTGACTGGGGCATTAATGACGGAAACTATAATCCCAGTCATAAAGACGGATACGTTACCATGAACGTTGTTATTTCAAGCCCCGATATCCAGACTACCGATAAGTTTGACGGATACCACAGAGTTGAAGACTGGTACTATATATACTACTTCTATCAGCAGTCAACGTATTCAAATACATTGACGTGGACGGTTAAGTAGTCGGAGGATAAATTTTGCGCAAAAGAACGAAAGGGATAATCGCAGCGGTTTCGCTTGTGGGTGTGGCTGTAATTGTCCTGATATCACTTTATTTAAATAAGATGACGGCGACCGCCGGCGGGCTTGTGACCCTTCCGGGGATTGAGAGTATTGTGCTTAACAATAACGCGGGAAATCCTTTTGTGATTGTGGAGGTGGTTGCCGATAAAGCGGATGCGAGTATGGGCCTTCTTATAAAGGGCGAAGAGCCTGTTTTAAACGGAAAGGCTCTTTCGGACATGCCCACAGGCGCAGAGCGTATGCTTGCAATGGATAGTTTTGCGGCAAATTATGCGGGCAATTCCCGACTTTCGTCGCTTGCAACAGCCGGCGCAATTTCCGTAAAAGACGGCTATACCGAGTACGATGCGGCAACCGAAACTTCGGTTAACTACGATGTAAGAGGTTATTTTCACATCAATCCCGCAGGTGATTACACATTAAAGACCCCGCTTGCGGGCTACGCGCCGTACGACCCTTCGGTGCACACGGGTGATGTTGCAAGGTACAATCTTTACGTCGACGTTGACTTTACAGCCGGAGGTACATACTCCGCAAGCTTAAAATATATCCACTCGGCAGCAGACCGCAAAACAACCTTTGAGGGCGAACTTTACCCTATGGTAGAGGCGTACAGTCTTAAGTCTGTTAAATATTTCAGTGATATAAAAGTCGTAAAAGAAAACGATGACGATGTTCTTTTTAAAGATTTGAGCGGTAAGTATGTATATTACGTGACTACCGATGCGGGTGGGCAGAATACCTACAATTTTTACGGAATCATTGATGCTGACGGTAATATCAAAAACACTGACGCCGAGACGGTTGAACCGGATACCCTGTCGACAACCCGTTACGCTGTAGTTGAGTTTGAAACAAATAATTTAGGCGGTGACTATGCCTTTGCAAATATTGCCGAGGTTTCGTACGGCGGCTTTTTCCCGTATCGTCATTATGAGGTTGCCGATAACGGTGAATATGTAAATACATCTGTCGGAAAGCCCACATACGAATACATGCCGGCTTTTTCGCCGTATGTTTATGACACCGAAAACTATGAATATTATGGTCCTTTTGCATTCATATCAGATTCTTCGTATGCAAATTTTGCAACGGTTCACAGTGAAAACGGTATTGAAAATGCCGACTGGTTTAAAGAATATGTTTTTGATTTGACGGAGTCGTATGCAAGCGAAGTGTCGGCAAATGTCAAAGATTTGTTTAATGTAAATGTTGTTACGCTTACGGTTGATGAGTTAAACTCAACCGACATTTTGCCCCGGGCAAGCCTTTTATACTTATCGGGTGGCAGCTATACGGAAGATTTTACCGACAGTGTGGCGGTTGGGCTATTACGTGAGGCCATTGTCAACAAGCTTCCGATTGTGATGGATCGTTCTTTTGGCGGCATGAATAATCTTGATAAGGTTTCGTGCGTATTAAGACAGGTAAATATCGAGAACGATTCCATCAGCAATGTACTTAACGGTTTCTGGGGCGAAAACGATATATGGAACAACAGTTCAAATGGTCTGTTCGGGACGGTTTATGATAAGCCTTCGTATGTTAACACGAATATTTTCGTGTACGACGATGGAGCCGTTCCGTTTATAAGCGGCGATTTTAAAGAAGCGTTTTCGGATACTTCGGGCTTTGCACCCGTGGCCGATGAAATATTGGTTGAAAACCAGTACAGATCATCCCAGGGGCAGCCTTTGGTGACGGCAAATTTATCCAAGGCAACGGCTTTACGCTATATCATTAACTTTTCAAAGCAGCGTATTACCACAAAGACCGAGGTCAAGGTGCTGGAGATAGAGCCCTGCTACAGCTTTGGTGAATATTATGTAACGGGCAGTTACGGATATTCCCCGGACAACGATTTAAAGCATATATATGTGCCGTACTATTACAATGCATATGGTCAATACCATGCCAATAAACGGGACGATAAATGCATGATCGTGGGCGAACTTACCAACGAAACGCTTACCGCCGACATTGTTAAGTCGTGGATTAACCAGGAAGGGGTTAACTCGTCCACAAATGTCAACCTTACGCAGACATATACCAAGGAATTTGTGGGGAAGGTTGAAGATTTAAACGAAAATTACGACCTTATTTACATTGGCCTTGACACTACCACCATGAATACGGACGTAGTGAATGTCAATGAGTATGGCGACGGTAATCCGTTGGATTATACGGGGGTCAAAACAAATCGCACCGTTTATAATGATACGTCCATGAATGGTAAGGTTTACAGTCATATCGGCGATCTGGTGGATTATTCTGCTAACAACAGCGACAATAAAGCTAAATTTTTCTGGCCGGATAAGTACGGCGATTATTCGGTTGCGCACAAGTATCGTCTGGCAGGCAATGACATTACCGTTGAAAAATTAAATAACTTAAAGGAATTTATAGAAGCCGGCTACGCCGTGGTTTTTGCGGATGATTTCTTCAGGGTAAGCATAAACTACGACGGCACCCGCAACGCTACGGTAAATACAGACCGCATAGATATTAACTCGAATATGTATAAGCTTGGAGTGTTTGCGGCAGATTTCATCAACAAAAATGTTTTTGTGCGCTCTGATTTGGAGTATAAGTCTGCTTCAAATGCTACGGTTCTTGAAAATTTCAAAACCTGGCTTAATGTTTCAAAGCTTACCGTTATTGCCAAGGACCTTCCGGTTGAATATTCAAATTCGGGGGGCATATCACCTGTGTATTTACAGTCTGACAGACTTTCCTACACGGTAGAGCTTAAAAATGACGCCGCAATCGGTCTTGCATCGACCACTTACGATGTAAAACTTTACATAGACACATCCGTTGACGGCAGATTTACGGAGCTCGAAGAAATACCGAATCTTACAATTTACGAAGATTCGGTTTCGGATGCCAACAGAGTGTACCAGACCGATTTGGGAGACGGCAAAACCGGATATAAGCTTGTGGCGGGCAAGACGTACATCATTGAGCGTACTATTCCGACCGGCTATGTCGGAATGTTACCGTGGAAGCTTATTTTTACACAAAATGAAAACGCCCTGGTAAGAAGAGCGCTTTCGGGCTACACAGCGCTTCCCATCAGTTCAAGTCAGAAAGAAACCATTAACGTTTTACAGATTACAAGCGGTGCCGGCTACACAAACCTTGACCTTACCTCGCAGACGGTTAAGGATCAGATGGCGCTTGTACAGGACTTTAACATAAATGTTACCGTTATTTCATCGGACAGTCTCATAACCAATTACGGTACAAGTGTTGAAGACTGTTACAGATACCTTACCGATTACGATATGCTGATATTCGGTTTTACCGATATGTATCAGTTCTCGACCGGCGATGCAACCAAAAACCAGAATGCCGCGAATGGTGTAAAAGAATATATAAACAGTGGCAGAAGTGTTCTTTTTACACATGACACGACATCGTTCTTTAACTATACGTACGTCAACATAGACGGACAGGGCTATACTCCGGAATGGGGTTACTATTTTAACCAAAACATCAGAAGTGCCGTAGGTATGGACCGTTTTAATGTATTTAACAGCGCAAACAATACCATGTTTGACACGACGGTAAGTCTGCTTACACAGGGTTACTCGGATTTGAGCCTGTTAAGATATATTTCCGGCAATAGATATTTTTCAACGTGCAGGCCTACCTCGAGAGGGCAGCGCGATGGTCAGTACAACGAAACCAATGTTGTAACAATCACAAACAAGGGACAGATTACAACTTATCCTTTTGTGATTCCCGACAGACTTTCGGTTGCCAAAACGCACTATCAGTATTACCAGTTAAATCTTGATACGTTAAGCTACGATTCAAACGCCAATGATGATATCGTTGTGTGGTACTGTATTTCGGATATAGGCGGTTCCGAAACATCCTCGGGCGCATATTTTGATGATGTTTACCAGATGGCTCCTTCGGATGTGCGCAATAATTATTATATTTACAATAAAGGTAATGTTACGTACTCGGGAGTAGGTCACAGCTCCATCACAAATATAAACGAGTTACGCTTGTTCATTAACACAATGGTGGCGGCTTATCAGGCCGGGCTGCACCCGCCGAAGGTCGTTTATCATAATGCTGATGCAACCGACAGCCTTAAGACGGTCTATTTGCCTTACGACAGGGTGCTTAACAGGTATCTTGACGATGAGACAACGCTTTATTTTGAAATTACGGATTCGTCGTTTGTGCAGGGAACCCGCAGTATGGACTACAAGGTCGAGTTGGTAACCTACAGCTACGAAGGCACTGCCCTTAGGGAAACACGTCATCCGATTGATAACGAAATTTTCGTGTATAATCGGGACAAGACGCTGGGGGCAAGCTTGGGAAGCAGCCAAACGGCGCGCCTTGAATTTGACAAAACCTATGCCATAAAGTTTTCAACCGATGATTTAAACATGACGGGAACAGACTGTATGCCGTATGTATCGCTTGTTATAAGCGCACAGACCAGTTACAACCAAAACGGTACGGTTGTTGAGTCGGGCTGGGGCGAAAATTTCCTTAGTCTGTTAAGGGTTGAGCTTTTTGATCTTGAGTAATTTTAGTCATTTGGTTTTTATTATTTACTTTAAATTGCATCTGGGATATAATGCCTTTGGCAAAAAGCAATAATGCTTTTAATAATGTTTTTTTAACGTATATTAATCATAAAGGAGATATATATGGCTAACAAACCCGCAGTTTTATTAATCCTTGACGGCTACGGCTTAAACGACAAGGTCGAGGGGAATGCTGTTAAGCAGGCAGCTACTCCCGTTATGGACCGACTTATGCAGGAATACCCTTTTGTAAAGGGTAATGCAAGTGGCATGGCAGTAGGCCTTCCCGATGGTCAGATGGGCAATTCCGAGGTTGGACATCTTAATATGGGTGCCGGCAGAATTGTTTATCAGGAATTGACACGTATCACCAAGGAAATTCAGGATGGAACTTTTTTCACCAACGAAGCTTTGATGGATGCTGTAAACAATTGCAAAAAGAACGATTCCGCTCTTCATATTTACGGTCTGCTTTCCGATGGCGGTGTTCATTCACACATCACACATTTATACGGACTTTTGGAGCTTGCAAAGCGTAACGGCTTAAGCAAAGTATATGTACATGCATTTTTGGACGGACGTGATACGCCCCCCGCAAGCGGCAAGGGCTATGCAGAACAGCTGCAGGCCAAGATGGATGAGCTTGGTGTAGGTGCAATCGCTACGGTGTGCGGCCGTTACTATGCAATGGATCGTGACAATAACTACGACCGTGTTGAGCTTGCCTACAAGGCACTCACTAAGGGCGAAGGCTTGGAAGCAGACAGTGCCGTAAACGGCATTCAGGCTTCATATGACCGTGGTGAGACCGATGAATTTGTGAAGCCTACGGTGGTAAAGGTTAACGGTGCTCCCATGGCTACCATTAAGGACGGCGATTCGATTATTTTCTATAACTTCCGTCCCGACCGTGCACGTGAGATTTCCCGTGCTTTCTGCTGCGATGACTTTACAGGCTTTGAGCGTGGTAAGCGTTTAGACGTTAAGTATGTATGCTTCTCGGATTATGACCCTACCATTCCCAACAAGGAAGTTGCATTTAAGAAAATTCTGGTTACAAATACATTCGGTGAGTGGCTTGCGGCAAACGGTTTAAAGCAGGCTCGTATTGCCGAGACCGAAAAGTATGCACACGTTACTTTCTTTTTTAACGGTGGTATTGAGGCTCCCAATAAAGACGAGGAGCGTATCCTTGTTAACTCTCCGAAGTATGTGCCTACATACGACAAGAAGCCTCGTATGAGCGCATACACTGTTGCAGATAAGCTGTCGGAAGCTATCGCCAAAAAGAACGAGGACGGCTCGGCATATTACGATGTAATCATCTGCAACTTTGCCAATCCCGATATGGTAGGCCACACAGGCGTGCTGGAGGCTGCCAAGGAAGCGGTTGAAGTAATTGACAAGTGCGTAGGCGAGGTTGTTGAGCTTGTTAAGGAGCACAACGGTGTAATGTTTATATGTGCCGATCACGGTAACTGCGAACAGCTTGTTGATTACGAGACAGGCGAGCCTTTTACTGCTCACACCACAAATCCGGTTCCCTTCATCCTTGTGAATTACGATGAAGCATATACATTAAGAGAGGGCGGATGTCTTGCGGATATCGTTCCTACATTAATCGAGTGCATGGGAATGGCTAAGCCTGCCGAGATGACAGGTGAGAGCCTTCTTATCAGAAAATAATTGAGTTAAAGGTATTGTAATTTTATACAATAAAAACACTGTTTGGCCTAAAAGTTTATGCTTTTAGGCCGAATTTTTTAAAAAGTATAATATGCATTCTTGTAAGCGTACAGTAAAGAATGTATTGATAATACGGCAAAAATGGATGTTGCGCACAATAATAGTCTAAAAAGAGTATATACTGCGTTCCATATTTACGTCTTCTTTCCGTAATGCTAAAGTTCACATAATGATAAAAAAGGAGATATGTTATGTTTAACGCAGAGAGTATTGTTTTTTGCTTCTATTTGGTCTTTATGCTTGCAATCGGTGTTTTCTTTTTCTTAAAGAGCAAGAATGCGGGCGAGAAAGACTACTTTTTGGGCGGCCGAAAGATGGGCGCCTGGGTATCCGCTTTAAGTGCCGGTGCTTCCGATATGAGCGCATGGGTATTAATGGGACTTCCCGCTTCGGTATATGCAGTAGGTATCGGTGAAGCCTGGGTGGCAATCGGTCTTGCGGTCGGTTACGCTCTTGCATGGATTTTCGAGGCCGGAAGACTTCGTAAATTTACAATTGTTTCCAACGATTCAATCACACTTCCTCAGTATCTTACAAACAGATTTTTAAGTGCCAACAAAGCGTTACAGATTGTATGCGCAGTAATCTTCCTGGTTGCATATACGGTTTACGCAGCATCGTCCATGAAGGCATGCGGTACACTTTTTCATACTGTAATGGGTGTTGACGCAAATACCGCAATGTATGTTGCCGCTGCAATCATTATTGTCTACACGTTTCTGGGCGGTTTCTCCGCTGTATGCTGGACGGATTTCTTCCAGGGACTTTTGATGCTTGCCGCATTACTTATTGCACCTATTTTCGCACTCGGTATTGTAAATAACGGTGGTGGTGTTGCCGGTGGTATGGAAAGCGTTTCCGAGGGTTATTGGAATCTTTTCGCTGACTGGAAGCAGGTTGCATCCGGTTTGGGCTGGGGTCTTGGCTACTTTGGCATGCCGCACATTATCGTACGTTTTATGTCGGTAAAATCCGACAAGGATTTAAAGAAGAGCGCCAAGATCGGTATTACCTGGAATGTTTTGATTGTTCTGTTTTCCGTTGCAGCAGGCTGCATAGGGCATATGCTTCTTGGCAACATTTCGGACAGCTCAACCGTATTTATCCAGATGGTCAGAAAGATTTTCCCTGCAGTTATTTCCGGTATACTGTTATCGGCAATTCTTGCAGCTTCCATGTCTACCGCTGATTCACAGCTGCTTACAAGCGCATCGGCTTTCGCAAGCGATGTTTACAAGCCCGTAATCAGAAAGGGAAAAGCAGGCGACAAAGAAATGCTGTGGGCCGGCAGAATCGTTGTTATATTGATTTCTGCGGTTGCACTTTTGATTGCCTCCAATCCCAATTGCGGTTCAATCATGGATCTTGTTGAAAATGCATGGGGTCTTTTCGGTGCTGCATTCAGCCCCGTTATCCTTTTAAGCCTTTTCTGGAAGCGCTTAAACTTCAAGGGCGCTTTAACCGGTATCATTACCGGTGCTTGTGTAGATGCTTTGTGGCTTGCATTTTTATCGGGCACAGGTATTTACGAGATTATTCCGGGCTTTGCCGCAGGCTTAATCGTTACCGTTGTGGTTTCATTGCTCACAAAGGCTCCGTCCAAAGAAGTTTGCGATCTCTTCGACAAAGCTGTGTCTTACAAAGACGCTCAGTAATCTGAATATTAAACACTTTCGGCCGGGATTTTCCCGGCCGTTTTGCTTGTGCAAGATGCCCCACCTTTTTTATATGAATAATTCTTTTGACTAATTGGTTTTGGGGATGTGTAGCAATAAAGCTTGTGTTTATAATGTTTATGATATGTTTGGAAAGGGATTTTTATGCCCTTTTTCTAAACGATTTCAGAATACATTTAAAGTAGGAGAAAAGAATGAAAAGGGGAATTTGGAGTTTAATTTTAGGAATGATGTTCTGCTTTTTAGTGATGCCGGGCAAGGCGTTTGCGCAAAGCGGGACGGGTACAGAAAACGATCCACTGTCTGTAACAACGTATGCGGAATTGAAGGCTGCACTTGAATCATACGAAGATGTATGGATTGTAGTAAATTCGTTTGAAAGTACAATAGGTCTGGATTACTATTCACTGGAAGGCGAGTATGAAGACGATTCATTCGCAATAGAAATTCACTCAGGATATACAAAGCATCTTACGGTTAACACGACTATTGATTGTCGTACTACGTCCCTTAATGAGATGTTGTATAGCTTTATTGGCTGCTATGGTACTTTATATCTGGATGGCAGGGGTAAAATATCAATTGGTATGAATCCGCAAAATTACCCCGGGGCAGTTGTATTCATTGCAAGCCCGGGTAAGGTGATTTCAAAGAATTTAATTGTGGAAGGAACCGTATATACAAATGCCAAGGCATGTGCATTTTATAATTATACAGGGGAACTTGATATCTCGTCCGGCACATATAAAGGATACAGTGCGCTTCATCAATCGGTTGACAAACTTAACGATAGTTGTGCGGTACATGCCGGAATGGAAGCAGGACTTACCACAATTTCCGGCGGTCGGTTCGTATCATCTTCCTATTATGCGACAGCTTACGGCATTGATATCAGCCGAGGTCCCGACTCAGCAACCGTTATTACGGGCGGTACATATGAAGGCGGAGTTTCGTGCGAACCCGGGAAAAGTATCGATAACTATTTAGGAGCGAATTGCACCTGGAAAATGGACGGGAACAACCTTGTCGTGCAAGATCCGTTTTCTGCGCTGGTTGCGACCATTACCGCACCGACGGCAGGGGCGTTACCTGTTTATACCGCAACAACCGGCAGCAGCTTATATACCGCGGAAGTGGAAGACTGGTATGACCTGGATGCAGGTGGACGTGTAATAAGTGATACCACGGCTTTTGTGGCGGGGAAAAAATATGCCGCAATGTTATATTTTTTTCCTGCGGACGGTTATCGGCTGAAAGAAGATGCTACAGCATCCATTAATGGAAACAAAAGCGAGTTTCGTTACTTTGATGAGGTCGGTGGTAAACAGTCGGCGTACTTGGTTGAATTTACAGTTCCGTTTGCACCGCTTACGGAACTGACTGCAACGATTACCGCACCGACGGCCGGAGCGATCCCTGTGTACACTGCAACGGCAGGGAACGCTGCTTACAATGTAGTAGTACAAGATTGGTTCGACCTGGACGCAGGTGGACTTGTAATAAGTGATACTGATCCTACAGTTTTCGAAGCCGGCAAAAGATATGCAGTGATGTTAGTGTTTTATGCCACAGAGAATTGTGAGTTTAATGAAAATCTTCCGGCATTTGTTAATGGAAGCAGAGCAGAGCTGCGCGACAGTGCGAAAGACTATAGGATTTATTTGGCTGAATTTAAGATTTCCGGAAAAACCATTGACAAGCTTAACTTTTCTTTTGACGTTCCCAATGATGGCGAAGAATATCCTGATGGTGATACATACAGAGTCACTTCATGTCCTGAGGGTGTAAAAGTAGTTGATGTTGAAACCGTGTCGTTCAGAAAGCGAATCAACGGTACGGCATCTGTGAAAGATTTTGTTACGTTTGGCATCTACTTTGAGGTGCTTGACGGCTATGAACTTGCCTCAAATTATTCGGCGACAATCAACGGCGAGAATACGTTAAGAATTGCTCCTTCGGGCGGAATATATGAGGTTGTGTATGAAAACGGAGTAACGATTACGTATAATCCTGAAATTGAATTTTCGAGCAATCTTTGGGATACGATGCAATTCACGGTCGGCGGAAACTTTACGGCAACGGTAAGTACTACCGGCAGCAATCTTTCTTATCAGTGGCAGTTGGGAAACTCCGGTAAGAAATATGCCACATATAACGACATTCCGGGTGCAAATTCCGCAACACTTAATATATCGGGAATGGACGAAAGCTATGACGGAAGACTTTTACGCTGCATTGTAAGCAACGAAAACGGCAACGCTTGCAGTAATGTAGCAACGCTTAAAAAAGTTGATGCTATTTCCGTTACCGCGGCAGACGTGACGATTCCTGCACCTGCAGCAGGGCAGAAGGTGTCATCATATAAGAATTGGAATACGGACGCGCCGGATAGGTATACGATTACAGGTGGAATGTGGCTCAATGGAACAGATTTGAATGGAAGCGAAATGGGTGAAAACGAGACATTCGAGGCAGGTCAGAAGTATACGGCAGCGTTTGTGATTTCCGCAAAGTCGGGATATACATTGGCGGATGGCTTTACCGTAACCGCAAACGGTAATCCGGCAGTTAAGAATAGCTCTAATTTATGGTATTATACCTTCACTTGTCCCGAAAACAAAGCAACGACCGTTACATCCATCGCAATTACCGGTGTAACGGCACCTGTTGCGGGCGCGACACCCGGCAAAGACTTTACCGTTAATACCGAGGGTGTCAGCAAGTTATCTGACGGCTACTGGTATAACATGACAGACGACGGCTGGCAGGACAACAAGCCGTTCGAGGAGGGAAAAGAGTACCAGTTCTTTGCACCTGTAGAAGTACAGAAGGGTTATCAGTGGTTGGAAAATTTTGCTGCGACTGCGGCAACGATTAATGGAGAAACAGCAATCGTCAATATCGCCGATGGTTCAACAGAGCACCGTGTGTTTATGAACTTTGTGTGCGCCGCGGCCAAAACCACCGATTACAAGGTAACTTTCAATATGGGCGGTTACGGAACGGCTATTGCTGACCAGACGGTTAAGAAAGGTGCCAAGGCAGTAAAGCCTGAAAAGGAACCCACGGCAAAGGATATGGCGTTTGCCGGCTGGTATGCGGATGCGCAGTTTAAACAGGAATTTGATTTTGACAATACCGTCATTAACGCAAACACTACAATCTATGCGAAGTGGACGGAAGCTAAGAAAGACAGCACAGCAAAGCCTACGGAATCCGCAAAGCCTACGGGTACAGCAAAGCCTACGGAAACTGCAAAGCCCACGGAAGCCGCGAAGCCTACGGAATCCGCGAAGCCTACGGAATCCGCAAAGCCTACGGAATCCGCAAAGCCCACGGAAGCCGCAAAGCCCACGGAAGCCGCAAAGCCTACGGAAGCTGCAAAGACTACGGAGCAGGCACAGCCTACGGCAACGCCTATTGTGACCGGTACAACAGATGCAAAGACCGGTAATAAAAACCGCATATTCCTGTGGGGCAGTATTGCCTTTGTGGGAGTCGGAGCCATCGCGGGAACAACGGTATTTTTTACAAAGAAGAAAAAACCCGAATAAAATGTAATCAACAAAAGTAATCAATAAAAGTAATCAAAGCAAGCGGAAGGAATTCAAAGCACGAACTCTTTCCGCTTGTTTTTTGCCGTGGCTGTCGGTCTATAGAGGATAAGTGCTTCCGTAGACCCCGGAAACAATTAAAAAGCTTGCAGGCGTCGGTCTATAGAGGATAAGTGCTTCCGTAGACCCCGCAAACCTTTAAAAAGTTTGAGTTTGTCGGTCTATAGAGGATAAGTGCTTCCGTAGACCCCGCAAACCTTTAAAAAGTTAGAGTTTGTCGGTCTATAGAGGGAGAGTGCTGCAGTAGACCCCGGAAACAATTAAAAAGCTTGCAGGCGTCGGTCTATAGAGGATAAGTGCTTCCGTAGACCCCGCAAATCTTTAAAAAGTTCGAGTTTGTCGGTCTATAGAGGGAGAGTGCTTTCATAGACCCCGCAAACCTTTAAAAAGTTTGAGTTTGTCGGTCTATAGAGGGAGAGTGCTTTCATAGACCCCGCAAACCTTTAAAAAGTTTGCAGGCGTCGGTCTATAGAGGGAGAGTGCTTCCGTAGACCCCGCAAACCTTTAAAAAGTTTGAGCTTGTCGGTCTATAGAGGGAGAGTGCTTCCGTAGACCCCGGAAATCTTTAAAAAAAGTGAAAAGTACCCGGACAATAATGAAAGCCTTCTGATGGGGAGGAAAATGGATTAATGGAGAATTAACAAGTGTGCATTTTTTAATGTGAAAAAAGTAAAATTGTTACAATTTTGTGTTCTGCGGCAAGTAGTTATAATTTGACCATGAGCAGTATAATGCTCGCAAACAGCGTAAGCTACATTATTCATGGGAGGATGAAAACATGAAAAGAAGTTTCAAGAGAATTTTAGTTGCAGTAATGGCTTTTGCAATGATTTTCTCAACAATTAAGCTTCCGTCTAGGGCAGCATCCTTAGAGGGAAGAGCAACAGAAGCCCGTCTCGTTTATGCTAACGCAGACTGGTCAGCACAGTATTGGGGCGGCGCACCTGAAGGTGGCGTAGTTGCTAACAATGCTACAGTTACCGGTGAAGGTACTTATACGGTAGGTCTTGATTTTACCGGTACAGCAACAGGTTCTTCATTAGGTATTGCTTTTGCCGCAGTACAGATTGAAAACGGTTTGGGATTATTCCCCGGTGCAATCATTACTGTTGATGAAGTAAAGGTTAATGGTGCCGCAATTGCTTACGGCAAGGGCTATTCAAGCTCTGATGACGGCAAGGAACTTCGCTCAAACATTTTCAATGAATGGGTTTCTGAGTTGCCCGCTGATGCAAAGAGAGCAGACGGCGATTTGACAGATGCTACACCTACACCTGTCAGCGCAGCTGATTTTGCTGATGTTAAGACTGTTGAAGTTACATTCACATTGTCAAATTGTGATGCACACGCATACATTGCTTTTGCAGATCCTAACTGGGCAGTACAGTACTGGGGCGAAGCTACACCTCAGGAAGGCGTTACAGTTACAGATGCTTATGTTACCGGCAATGGTCAGTATAAAGTAGGTCTTGATTTTGCTACACCTGTTGACGGCACAGCTTTCACAGGTCTTATGGTTGATAATTTCGAAGTTCTTGCTCCCGGCGCAACACTTACAATTGATTCGGTTGAAATCAATGGTGCCGCTGTTGAGGTTGGCAAGTTCTATACTTCTTCCGATGATGGCGTTCAGACTCGTGTAAACCTTTATAATGAATGGGTTTCGGAAGTTCCCGCAGATGCTCGTCGTGCAGATGGTGATTTGGCAGATGCTACACCTACACCCGTTTCCAAGGATTTATTTGCACAGGTTAAGTCTTACTACGTAACATTTACCGTAGCAGGCGCTACACCTACAGCTTACTTTATGTTTGCCGATGCAGCATGGGCTAACCAGTATTGGGGCGAAGCTACACCTGCAGAAGGTGTTAAGGTTTCCAACGCTGTTATCACAGGCGAAGGCGAATACACTGTATCAGCTGAGTTCCCCGCAATTGAGGGTATGGCTTTTGCAGCACTTGGTATTGATGCCGGCGAAAACTTATTCCCCGGTTGGTTCTATGAGATTAAGTCCGTTAAGGTTAACGGCGCAGAAGTTGCACTTGGAAAGTACTATACATCATCTGATGATGGTATCGTTACCCGTGTAAACCTCTTTAACGAGTGGGTTACCGAAGCTCCCGAAGATGCTCGCCGTGCAGACGGTGACTTAGAAGGCGCTACACCTCAGCCCGTTGCAAAAGAAGCTTTTGCAGGTGCCACAAAGGTTGAAGTTACATTTGACGCAGTTTGGGGCGCTAAGCCGGTTCCCAAGGCTGCAGTTGCCGAAGATATCGTGGTTGAGTATTCAGGTGAATACGGCGCATACTTAGGCTGCCAGACAAATAACGATCTTTGGATTTTCAGAAATGCATGGGATGATGCTACCTATGGTGCAGACGCTGCTCCCGACATTTTCTCGGGATTATGGTCAACAACAAGCGAACAGCACTATGCAGGTGAATTTGTTGATGCGGTTATTGATGGTGATGGCACATATACGGTTAAGTTGACAGGTGCTGATTTCCAGAACGAAACAACCATGTCACAGTTATTTGTTTCAACAAGCATTCCTTATTCAAGCTCAATCGTATTCTCTGATGTTTCCGTTAAGATTAACGGCAGCACAAAGTATACCGTTGAAGAGGGTTATCAGAGTGCTGACAGCAAGAAAGCAGGCAAATTTGCAGGTCTTTCTTTACAGAACATTTGGGACAGCAACGTAACTGATTTGTTCCCGATTCAGTTCCCTGTAACCGATATCGAGGTTACTTTCACATTAAGCGGTTTGGGCTATGCTTCAGCAGGCACATCAACTCCTGCAGTAGAGCCTACAGCAGAGCCTACAACAGTAGCTACCGCGGCTCCTACCGAAGCTCCTACAGTAGCTCCTACCGAAGCTCCCGCTGCTGAAACAGCAGGCGTTTCCGTATGGGTATGGATTGCAGTTGCTGTAGTTTTAGTGGCAGCAATCGCAGTTGCAGTAGTTGTTTCCAAAAAGAAAGAAACCAAGAAGGATTGATCCTTATTGATTAAGTAATTTATTGCGGGGCGAAGTTTTGCGCTTCGCCCCAATATAATGAATTGTGTAATTGGATGGAGATTGCCATGAAAGTTATTGAAAGATCTTTAGAAGAAAAGAAATGTGATAAATATTATTACGTTTACAGGGTAGTGGCGTTACTTTCCCTATTTATTATGTTTATACCCGCCATCAATCCGGCAAAGATTTGCGGATTGATTAATAAGAATTTATCTCTTTTCTCCTGCGGATTTTCTTATTCGAGTTTAACGGCAGAGTGCGGACGTGCCATCACGAAAGGATGGATTTCTTCAGGTAGTCTGGTATTATTGTTTGTTTCGTCGCTGATTATTATTCTCGGCATTGTGGCAACGGTAAGCGGGGCAGCATTATCATTAGGTTCTTTAAAGCTTAAAAGCAAGGCAAATATTTTTGCATTGATCGGTGCGGTTACACAGTTTATCGGTCTTGCCGGAATTGTTGGCTCATATATTCTTGTTTCACAGACCAAAAAGGTTGATAAGGTTCTTCCTTCTTTCCCCACCGGCTTTTACTTTTTCTTTATAGTTGCGGTTATTGTACTGCTTGTATCGTGCCTTCTTTTGATGAAGCTTCCGCATCCGTCCGAGAACGATACATATGATATGGAGTCAAAGTACAAATTATTCCTTATGTTTGTACCTTTCCTGCTTCTTGCATTTGTGTTCAGCTACATGCCTCTGTGGGGCTGGAGATACGCATTTTTTGATTACAAGTCGGGATTGGGCCTTTCAATGGATAATTTTGTGGGCTTTAAGTGGTTTAAGTACTTGTTCCAGAACGCCGCTACGCGTGAAGATCTTTTCAGGGTGTTAAAGAACACACTTGCCATGAGCGGTTTGGGACTGTTAACAAGCTGGTGTGCAATGGCCTTTGCTATTTTCCTTTCGGAAATAAAGGTTCATTGGTTCAGAAAAATTGTCCAGCTGTTTACAACAATTCCTAACTTCATAAGCTGGGTTTTGGTATACGCAATAGCACTTGCCATTTTTTCAACCGACGGTTTCTTAAACAGTTTCTTAACAATATTAACCGATACTTCGCATACCACTAATTATCTTATGAGCGATGCACATATATGGCTTAAGATGCTATTATGGGGTATGTGGAAGGGCATAGGTTGGAGCGCAATTATCTATATTGCGGGTATATCCGGTATCGACCAGCAGCTCTATGAAGCCGCAACCGTAGACGGAGCCGGAAGATTCCAGCGTATGTGGCACATAACGGTTCCGGGATTGCTGCCTACATATTTTGTAATGCTTCTTATGGCAATTGCAGGTATTTTAAATAACGGTATGGACCAGTATCTGGTATTTGAAAACGCCATGAACACAAAGACGATAACGGTGTTGGACCTTTATGTATATCAGCTGGGTATTGGCTCGGGCCTGATACCTATGTCAACGGTTATCGGTATGTCTAAATCATTAATCTCCGTAATCCTTCTTTTTGGCGCCAATAAGGTGTCCAAGTGGATCCGCGGTGAGAGCATTATTTAAGGGGAGGTTAGTGACATGTACAGGATGAATTCTCAGGAAAAAATAGACGCAAAGCGCGAAAAAGAATATTATAAAAAGCATAAGAGCTCTTTTAAGGCAACCCCGGGAGATGTGGTATTTAACATTTTCAACTATGCTTTTTTCGGAATTTTTACAATACTTTGTCTGTTTCCGTTTTATTACATTTTTATAAATACCATTTCCGATAATGACCTTGTGCGCAAGGGACTCATAAATTTTTTACCTAAGGGTCTTACGTTGCAAAACTATATGGCGCTGAGGAACGTTTCGGACCTTGGACAGTCGTTTCTGGTTACGGTAGCCCGCACGGTACTCGGCACGGCCCTTATGGTTGTGGCATCGGGATTTGTGGGATACCTTGTCACCAAAAAAGAAATGTGGGGCAGAAAGTTTTTCTACAGATTTATAATTATTACGATGTATTTTAATGCAGGTATTATTCCCTGGTATTTAAATATGTCAATGCTCGGTCTTACCAATAACTTCTGGGCATATATTATTCCGGGAATAGTTGCTCCTTACAATATAATACTTGTTAAGACATATATTGAATCAATTCCCAGTGAGCTTGAAGAAAGCGCCTTTATGGATGGTGCAACGTATATGCAGATATTCACCAAGCTTATATGGCCGCTTTCAAAGCCGATTCTTTCGACAATAGCAATATTCGGTGCGGTAGGTCACTGGAATTCATTTACGGATTCTTTGATTCTTATGCAGAGCGCGCCTCAGTATTTTACGCTTCAACACAGACTTTATAACTATTTAAATGCTTCTTCGAACCTTCAGATGCTGATGGCTCAGGGCGGTGTGGTAGGTATGGATGGTGTGCTTCAGAATCAGTTAAACATGAAGGTTATTAAGTACACCATTTCGATGGTTTCGGTTATTCCTATTTTATGTGTATATCCTTTCATGCAGCGCTATTTTGAGAAGGGCATTATGCTCGGTGCTGTTAAGGGTTGATATGTATCGGATTGTTTTAGTCGTGTGACTTAAATGATAAAGGAGGATAAAAATGAAGAAGTTTAACAAGTTTCTTGCAATGACACTTGCTGCAATTATGACTCTTGGCATGTTTGCAGGATGTGGCTCCGGAGATTCCGGTAATTCCGGTACTTCCGGTTCATCAGGCGGTAAAAAGAATGAATTAATCACTCTTACCGTTTTTTCACAGCTCGCGAATACTTCCGGTGAGCAGACAGGCTGGTTTGCCAAGGTTATGGAAGATCGTTTTGGCGTTAAGTTAATTATTGTTCCCGATGGCGACGGTGTATACGATACACGTATGGAAGCCGGTAACCTCGGAGATATCGTAGTATTCGGTAGTGACGGATCTCAGTATAAGAATGCGGTTCAGGCAGGCTTGCTTTTGGATTGGGAAGATGATGATCTTTTGAAAGATTACGGCCCTTACATCCTTGAAAACATGTCAAACGCGCTTGAGAAGAACAGAAGCATTTCCGGAACCGGTAAAGTATACGGATTTGGTCATGCGGTTGCAGCTACCAACAAGGACCATCAGTCATTTATGTATCAGTGGGATTTAAGATGGGATCTTTACCAGCAGTTAGGATGCCCGCAGGTTAAAACCCTTGATGACTATTTTGATATGCTTGTAGAGATGAAGAAGTTATGCCCTACAGACGATAACGGTAATGAAACATATGCTTACTATTTGTGGCCCGATTGGGATGGCAATATGGTAATGTATGTAAAGTCTATGGTAAGTGCTTATTACGGTTATGATGAGTTTAATATCGGTAACCTTGACCCTGCAACAGGTAAGTTTTATGACTGCCTCGATCCCGACGGACCGTACATTGAAATGCTTAAGTATTTCAATAAATGCTACAGAGCAGGCTTACTTGCACCTGACTCTATGACATGTACATTTACCGAAATGTCCGAAAAGATGACTGCAGGCGGTGTATTCTGCTCAATCTTTGACTATGCAATCACGGGCTTTAACAGTGATGAACACTATGCTCAGAACAAGATTATGCTTCCGGTGGCACCTGAAGATGCTAACCCTATTGTATACGGTCTCAGCACTCTCGGCGGTAACAGAATATGGTCAATCGGTGCCAAGACAGAATATCCCGAGCTCTGCATGGAAATCATTAACTGGCTTGCTACTCCCGAAGGACGTATGGTATCGGAATATGGTCCTCAAGGTCTTATCTGGGATTACGATGAAAACGGCAAGACATACTTTACCGAGTACGGCAACCTTGTTCGCGGCGATTCCACAATTGATATGTCAGCAGGCTCCGACTATTCGGGTACATGGAATGACGGCCGCCAGGCTATCAACAACATTACATGGGCTATTGATGCCAAGAATCCCGATTCAAACGGTGAAACCTTTAACTCGGCTGAGTGGGCTTCAAACCAGGCAGAGCCTAAGAATCAGGCCGAAACAGACTGGCGTACATGGGCAGGCTGTAACTCAATTACCCAGTACATGGAAAACCGTGGCAAATATGTGGTAGCTCCCGAAGTAACCTATTCGGATGCTACCCGTTCCGACGAATTGGAACTTACCTGGAATAATGTAATTAAATGCATTAAAGATTATACCTGGAAAGCAATGTATGCTAAGAACGACGGTGAATTTAATTTCCTTGTAAACACAATGATTAAGGATGCCGACCGTTACGGCTATCAGGATTGTGTAAAGTTCTCCGAAGAACAGGCTGCAATTAAGTATGCTTTAATGGAAGCTGAAAGAGAGTAATTTTTGCAGGGGGCTGTTGATTCAGCCCCCCCTTTTTATATTGGGTAACATTTTTTGACAACTTGAAAATTTGTGCTTGAAATGTACGGTTATGTATGATAACATAGTCAGTGCTTGACATTAGGAGGTTTTTAAAATGGCTGCATTAAGAATTGTATTAACAATCATTTTTATACTTGTTTCCTTAGCTTTATTGGTGGTAGTTTTATTGCAGGAAGGTAAGTCAGCCGGCCTTGGCGCTATTTCAGGTGCTGCCGAGACATACTGGGGCAAGGCTAAGGGCCGTAGCATCGAGGGTATGCTTGTAAAGATCACAAAGATTCTTGCTGTTGCATTTATGGTACTTGCTGCAGTTTTGAATATTTCAGCATTCTAAAGTTATTTACTTAGAGCCACTCGATATCGGGTGGCTATTTTTTTTATGGCAGAGAAGATTAAAGACAAAAGAAAAAAATTAATATTGGAGCTTTTTAACTCGGATTTGTATGTTCCCATGAAGCGTAAGGAACTTGCTATATTTATGCAGGTGTCCGATGAGATGCGCCCTGAATTTGACTCCGTAATTGATGAGCTTATTAACGAGGGCTCAATTGTACAGACAAAGCGCGGCAAACTGGTGCTTAAAGGACAGGGCAACAATTCCGAGGCTTCGGAGAGTCCTAAAGAGCCGGGCGCTAAAAATACACATATAAATACACATATAGGGAAAGGTGTGTCCGGAAATATTACTTATGTGGGGACATATATCGGGAACCCCAAGGGTTTCGGATTTGTGGAAGTTGATGGCATGCAGGAGGATTTCTTTATACCCGAAGGCTGCAGCCTTAATGCCTGCCACAAAGACACCGTCGAAATTCTGGTTACGTTAAAGTCGCATAACAGGGAACATCGCTCCGAAGCGCGTGTGATTCGTATTGTCGAACGTAGTACTGACATTATTGTCGGAACATATTCCGCCAGCAAAAATTTCGGGTTTGTGGTTGTTGATAACGCGAAGTTTGCGAATGATATTTTTATTGCAAAAGAAAATTCCAAGGGCGCGGTAAGCGGTCACAAGGTAATTGTGGAAATTACGGATTACGGTGATGATAAGCATAAGCCTGAGGGTAAAATTACCGAAATCATTGGTCACGTGAACGATCCGGGAGTGGATATTTTGTCGCTCGCATATGCTTTTGGCATAAATACAGAGTTCCCCGAAAAAGTTTTGAATCAGGCTGAAGGGCTTAATAGGCCCATTATTGAAGCTGATTTTGACGGTCGCACGGATTTGCGTGATACGGTTATGGTTACGATTGACGGTGAAGACGCTAAGGATCTTGATGACGCGGTCAGCCTGTCAATGGAGGGCGATTTGTATGTGCTTGGAGTACACATAGCCGATGTTTCCAACTATGTTCAGGAAAATTCCGCTCTTGACCGGGAAGCTTTAAAACGTGGTACGAGCGTGTATCTTGCAGACAGGGTTATACCGATGCTTCCGCATGCTTTGTCAAACGGTATCTGCTCGCTTAACCAAGGTGAGGATCGCCTGGCGATGTCTTGCATCATGAAAATTGATGATAAAGGCCGTACGGTTGACTATAAAATATGTGAATCCGCAGTTAACATTAACCACAGGATGTCATATACCGAGGTCAAAAAGATTATCGAGGATAAAGATGCCGAGATGATTGAAAAATACAGTGATGTAGCCGATATGCTTAACAGGATGCAGGAACTGTCACTTATTTTACGCGCCATGCGCCATAAACGTGGAGCAATTGATTTTGATTTTCCCGAAACCAAACTCGTGCTTAACGAAAAGGGTGTGCCGATTGACATTAAGCCTTATGAGAGAAATGAAGCTACCAAGCTTATTGAGAGCTTTATGCTTGCTGCCAATGAAACGGTGGCAGAGCATTATTACTGGCTTAAGCTGCCTTTTGTGTATCGTATTCACGAGGAGCCCGAAGACGAAAAGCTTGCTAAGCTTAAGACTTTTATACGTAATTTCGGTTATACATTGAAAGCTTCAACCGACGAGGTTCACCCCAAGGAAGTTCAGAAACTGCTTACGCAGATTGAGGGCACCAAAGAAGAAGCCCTGATAAGCAGGCTTACACTCAGAAGCATGCAACAGGCTAAATATTCTACAGAGTGTGCCGGTCACTTTGGGCTTGCAACGGATTACTATACACACTTTACATCGCCTATAAGACGTTATCCCGATTTACAGATTCACAGGATAATCAAAGATGATTTACGTGGCAGACTCGGGGAAAATCGTATCAAACATTATAATGAGATACTTGATGCAGTCGCCAATTCGACCAGCAAATGTGAGCGCCGCGCCGATGAAACGGAGCGTGAAACCGTAAAGCTTAAGAAGGCTCAGTATATGGAAGCTCATATCAATGAAATATATGAGGGCGTAATAAGCGGTGTCACAAACTGGGGGCTTTATGTAGAGCTTGAGAATACGGTTGAAGGTCTTGTGCATGTTTCAAGCCTGAACGGTTATTATCGGTTTGACGAGGCTAAATATGAGCTTATAGGTGAGGACACCGGTAAAGTCTTCAAACTCGGCGAAAAGGTAAGCATTATGGTTAAGGGGGTCGATATGACTACCCGCGCGGTAGATTTTATTTTGGCAGACTTCGAGGAAGATTCGCCAATACATGATTTCTACAAAAAAGGACGTCATGAGTTTTAAATTGTGATATTATTATGGCATGAATATTTAAGGGCAGGTAAGGAGGTGAGCGTATGGCACATGAAGAGCCGCGTAAACTTGTATGCAACAACAAAAAAGCATATCATGACTATTTCATAGAGGAAAAGTACGAGGCCGGCCTTGAGCTGTACGGCACCGAGGTAAAGTCTTTACGCCTTGGAAAATGCAGTGTAAAAGAAGCTTTTATACGCATTGACAAGGGCGAGGTTTACGCCTACGGCATGCACGTTACTCCTTATGAAATGGGTAATATTTTTAATAAGGATCCGTTACGCCCCAAAAAATTATTGCTTCATAAAGAAGAGATTCGTAAACTTTTGGGGAAAATAACGGAGAAGGGTTACACATTGGTGCCCCTTGAGGTATACTTTAAAGACGGGCGGGCCAAGATAGAAATCGGCCTTGCCAAAGGTAAGAAATTATACGATAAGCGCGAGGACCTTCAGAAGAAGGATATAAAGCGCGAAACGGAAAGAGAGTTTAAGATAAAAAATCTTTAAATATCGGCAGCATTCTTGCGAATGCGTAAGTCCGAAAATCCCGGGCCAGTCAAGGTTTCGACGGGGGATTTGAACTTTAAGAAGCGAGCCGCATGGTAATGCGTTAAATGGCCAAATTAAAATTAAACGCTGAAGATAATTTAGCAATCGCTGCCTAAGGGCGGCAGTCCTCTCGGGCGCACTCACTCGCGCGAATAAGGGCTTCGACTAAGTGAGAAACGACGCAGGCAAAGCTTTGAGTCTGCGGGCGTATTATGAAGCTACTAAGGTTGTAAGGGCGCATGCTCCCGTGCAACTAAGGGAATGTTAAAAAGCAGGCTACACTCGTAGAAGGGAAAGGGATTGTCTTTCGGACGCGGGTTCGACTCCCGCCTGGTCCACTAAAAAAGAGATGCGAAAGCATCTCTTTTTGAATCGAAGCGCCAATATGGACTATATTGATTGTCTCAAATCAGCATCCGGTTTTCGGCAAAATGACAGGCTGTGCGGTGCCGGAGGATGGCGAGAAGATTGAGTTTAAAGATTTTATATGTGCATTGGAAGTTGTGCGCAATAAGTATTGATTTGTATTAATAAAAGGATTTGGGAATACTGATATGACGATTAAATTGTACGACGGATTTCCGTATGAATCGGAGTTTGATGCTAAGGTTATCGAAATCGGAAACGACAAAAACGGAAGCTATATTGTGCTTGACAGGACTTTGTTTTTCCCTGAAGAAGGCGGTCAGAGCTGCGACAAAGGTACCATTAACAATGTAAATGTTTTATGCGTTAAAATTTGCGGCGACGCTATTTTCCATTATGTTGAAAAGCCTTTTTCGATTGGCGAAAACGTTCATGGAAAAATCGATTTCACACATCGGTTTCACAATATGCAGATGCATTCCGCCGAGCATATTTTGTCGGGGCTTATTTTTGAAAGGTATCACTTTAACAACGTCGGATTTCATTTAAGCGATAATTCCGCAACAATGGATTATGATGGCGTTCTTGCAAATGATGAAATCTGCGCACTCGAAAGAGAAGTAAACGAGTTAATATACAAAGGGCGCAAAATCGTTGCGGGATATCCCTCAAAAGATGAGCTTGCAACGCTTAATTATCGATCCAAGAAAGAACTTTCGGGGCCGATACGAATAGTTACCATAGAGGGCATTGATGTGTGCGCCTGCTGCGCACCGCATGTGGAAGACATACGCGAAATCGGTATTTTTAAGATAATTTCTTGCGAAAACTATAAGGGCGGAGTGCGTCTTAATTATTTGGCGGGCTACAGAGCATATGAGTATCTGTCAAAAACGCTTAATGACTCGCTAAGTGTATCAAGGCTTATGTCGGTAAAGCAGGGCGAAGAAGTCCCGGCAGTCGAAAAAGCTTTAGATGAGCTTTCAAGTCTTCGCTTTGAAGTCGTAAAGTTAAGGGAAACGGTTCTTGAAAAAGAAATCGAGGCTTCTTTTGACAATTCCGAAACCGGAGTTTTCGTGGCCGAAGCGGATTGCATTAAACTAAAAAGCTTTGCAATGCTTAAGCTTCATAAGTTATATCCGGGGGTGTGCGCTTTCTTTTGCGGGAATGACTCGGAAGGGTACAAATATATAGTGGAATCGGGTAATAACGGGAGCGATGCGGAAACATATGTTAAGGCGCTTGCGGAAAAGTTTAACGCTAAAGGCGGAGGCAGAAACGGAAGCTTTCAGGGGTCCGTGAGCCTCACTAAAGCCGATGTTTGCGCTATGTTTGAAAAACAGTTTGAATTGTGCTAAAATAAAGAAAAATTTGCAATGAGGTCAAAGATTATGATTAAAATTTTTGCTGACAGCACAAGCGACTTTTCCAAGGAATTGGCAGAGCGCTACGATATATCGATTATTCCGCTTTTTATAAATATAGATGATACTTATTACAGAGACGGTATCGATATTAAGAACGAAGACATTTTTGCGTGGTCTGACAAAACGGGACTTACGCCTAAAACAGCGGCTCCTTCAATTGAGGATGTTGTTAATGCTTTTAAACCTTACGCCGAGAAGGGTGATGATATTTTCTACTTCGCAATTTCGGAAGATATGTCGACCTCAGCCAATGTTGCAAGGCTTGCGGCGGGCGAGCTTGACTACGAAGATCATGTTTTCGTGGTAGATTCAAAGAGCTTGTCAACCGGTATTGCATTGCAGGCCATTAAGGCAGCCGAATGGGCTCGTGAAGGTTTATCCGCTTCGGAAGTTTACGAGAAGGTTCTTGCGGTTCGTGACAAGGTACGTGCAAGCTTTGTGGTTGATACGCTTACATTTTTACATCGAGGCGGCAGATGTTCTTCGACAGCGGCGCTTGTCGGTAATGTTTTGAAGCTTAAGCCCATGATTGTTGTTGAAAACGGTAAGATGGGTGCGGGTACTAAGTATCGCGGCAGCTCCGATCATGTTATTAATCATTATGCGGCCGATTTGAAAGAAAAGATATTAACCGCCGATAAATCGCGCGTGTTCATTACATATTCGATTACACCCGGCGAAACCGTTAATAAAGTCAGGGAATTCCTTGAAAGCCTGAATTACTTCGATGAGATTATTCAGACAGATGCCGGCGGAGTTATTTCCAGCCATTGCGGTCCCGGTACTTTGGGCGTATTGTATATTGAAAACTAGGTGCCGATTTTTACTGAAAGTTATGTTTGGAAAGTCCCCGATTTTGCTACCGGGGACTTTTGCTCTATAAGTAAGTTTTCGAATTTCCTATATGGCTAAGACGCTATTTAGAAAGTAGGGGAGTATGCTAAACAGAGAAGAATTAACTTTTGCAGGGTATATTTTCGCAAACGGTGAGGACCTTGAACTTGCCAAAAATGAAGAAAAAAAGATTGCTTATATCGAGTCACACACAGATATGACGAATATTTCAATTGTTATGTCGGTTTATGAAAAGGCGCTTGAAAACCGTACTTTTCAAACTCCGCTGGGACTTGATTACATGCATTCGCTTCAGGATATTATGCATGCTGCGGGTATTCCGGACAGCAGCATTAAGCCGATTCCTTTATATACAACTTTCAGGCGCATATCGCTTAATAAAGATGATGAGAAGCCTGTTAAGTCGAGAATGACCAAAAAGCAGCGCGAAGAACTTACATTAAAGATGAAATATCGTAATGCGTGTTTGGTTGCCGCAATATTTGCTTTTTTGGCGTTTGCCATGCTGATAATTACTTTAAACGGTTCCACACCCAATGCAATAAACTATAAGAATGCCATTACGAATGAATATGCTGCCTGGGAACAGGATCTTTCGGCGCGGGAGAGTGTTATTCGTGAAAAAGAACGTGAACTTAACATCAGCCGATAAAAGGTATATGTTATTCACAGTTTGAACACATTCTTTTGCTATAGTCATTTTAGCAAAATGAAGGGCGGATTAGTATGGATAATCTGAAAATTCTTGTAGTAGATGATGAGGCGCGAATGCGGAAACTTGTGCGTGACTTTTTGGTAAAGAAAGGCTACGCGGTACTTGAAGCCGAGAACGGCGAAATGGCATGCGATACATTTTATGCCAATCCGGATATTGCGCTGGTGATACTTGACGTGATGATGCCTGTAATGGATGGCTGGCAGGCTGCGCGTGAGCTTAGAGAACATTCGAATGTCCCTATTGTGATGCTTACTGCCAAAAGCGAGGAACAGGATGAGCTTTTGGGGTTTGAGCTTGGGGTTGATGAATATATCACAAAACCTTTCAGTCCTAAGATATTGACGGCACGCGTTGAAGCTGTTTTGAAACGTACACATCCTGACAGTGAAACCGTAACGGTAGAGAGTGACGGTATTGTCATAGATAAAGCAGCACACAGTGTTAAGATTGACGGAAGGGATGTTGAACTGTCGTTTAAGGAGTTTGAGCTTCTTTTGTACTTTGTTGAAAACAAAGGAATTGCACTTTCAAGAGAACGCATTTTAAACAGTGTCTGGAATTACGATTATTTCGGAGACGCCCGCACTATTGACACGCATGTGAAGAAACTTCGCAGCAAAATGGGCAGTAAGGGCGACTGCATTAAAACTATCTGGGGCATGGGCTACAAATATGAAGGGCAAAAAGAAGACTGACGGGTTAATGCCCGATAAGAAAAACAAAAGTCACAATACCGGTAAAATCAAACATTCGATTAAGTGGCAGATAACCTGCATTTTTGTGGCAATTATGGCACTTACGATAGGTGCGGGATTTTTGGCAAACTCGCTTTTACTTGAAAAGTATTACCTTAAGAATAAACAAAGCGTTCTTTATAATTTATACGATGAAATTAAAACCGAATATTCAAGCGGTAATCCGTCGAGTGAAAAGTTTAATCTTGAGCTCGAACGTTATTCGGGCATGCATAATGTAAGTATTGTTATTATAAGTTCACTTCTTGAACCGGTGAAAATTTATTCAACGGAGCCGCAAGACGTTCTTATAAATCGCATTCGCACAAATCTTTTCGGCAAAATCACAGCGGACAGAATCTTTGTGGAGAACGATGAATATGTTCTTATTATGAGCAAAGATTCGCGTATGAACACCGATTATATCGAAATGTGGGGTATATTACCGGATTCGGGATTCTTTCTGATGAGAACTGCCGTTGAAAGTATTCGAAACAGTGCAGATATTGCAAACAGGTTCTTTTTGTATACGGGTTTTGCCGGTATGCTTATAAGCGCCGTAGTGATTTATTTCTTTACAAAGCGCTTTTCAAAGCCGATATTGGCTCTTTCGGACATTTCAAAGCGTATGTCCGAAATGGACTTCGAAGCCAAGTATGAAGGTCATGATAAAAACGAGATTGCATTGCTGGGTGCAAATATTAACCTTATGAATGCAAATCTGGAGCGCGCAATAACAGAGCTTAAGTCCAAAAACCTTGAGCTTTTAAAAGATAATGAGGAAAAAGAGAAGACAGACCGCATGCGAAAAGAATTTATATCGAACGTTTCGCATGAGTTAAAAACGCCCATTGCTCTTATTCAAGGGTACGCAGAAGGCCTTAAGGAAGGTATTAACGAGGCTGATGAGCGAGACTATTATTGTGATGTCATTATAGATGAAGCTTCAAAAATGAATTCCATGGTTAAGAAGCTTTTGATGCTTAACCAGATTGAATCCGGTGGCGATACGCTTACAATAGAACGTTTTGACATTGTGTCGCTTATCAAAAATTACATTTCTTCCGCAGATATCATTACCCGCCAGCAGGATATAAAAGTTACCATTACGGGACCTGTATCGTGTTATGTGTGGGGAGATGAGTTTAAAATAGAAGAAGTGTTTATGAATTATTTTTCGAACGCCTGTAACCATTGCAAGTCTGAAAACCTTAAACGCATTGACGTTAACGTTGAAAAAGGGTTAAATAGTGTTAAGGTTTCTGTAACAAATACGGGGGATAATATACCGCAGGAAGCTATGTCACACTTGTTTGAAAAGTTTTATAAAGTCGATAAGGCGCGTACACGTGAATATGGCGGAAGCGGAGTCGGCTTATCCATAGTTAAGGCAATTGTTGAATTGCACAACCAGCAGTACGGCGTATACAATACAGAAGACGGTGTATGCTTTTGGTTCACACTTGATTCCGATGAGAGGGAAGGGTTAATTTAGGTTTATGAAGCGACGCATTCTTTTTACATCTGTTATAATTGCGGCAAGCTTAACACTTACCGCATGTGCTTCTGTTCCGGATTTGAATCCGCAGCAAAGTGAGATGATTACCGAATATGCGGCAGCGCTTATGCTTAAGTATGATGCGCAGAATCATTCCAGGCTTGTGGACACCGGAGAATTTAAAAATTCTTATCTTACGGCGAAGAGAATTTATGATGAGGGTAAAGCACAGTATTATGCGGCAATTGAAAAAGAAGAACAACTACGTCGCAACGAGGCTTTAGAGCAGGAAAACGGAAATGCCGGTTATTCACAACAGACCGGCAGACATTCTGCGGAAAGCAATGACGGTACAGGTGGTGCTACGGTTGTAAATAATGAATCCATAGATTCGTTTTTGAATCTTAAGGATTTTGGAATTACATACGCGGGATTTGATACGTGCAAACTTTATCCCGAGGAACCGAGTGAGTTCTATGTTGCCTGTGATGCCTCAAAAGGCCACGATCTTTTGATTGTGTACTTCAATGTGGTTAATAGAACGAATAATCCCTCTAAGCTTAATATATTGGAATTGAGTCCTGTATTTAAGCTATCCGTAAACGGCGGTTCATATATGAGTGCGTTTAAGACATTCCTGGAGGACGATTTATCAGAGTATGTAGGTAACTTTACTTCAGGGGAAAGCAAAAGACTTGTTTTGATTGCTGAAGTGGATGAAGGTACTACGGTTTCGTCGATGAATTTGCGCGTCTCATATGCAGGTGACTCAATTACAAAACCACTTAAATAAAAATGTTTGTATTGACAACACAATTCGCACAATTTGGCTAAATTACTTAAGTTCAAAGATAATTCAATGGCGTACTTAGGGGCAGAAATCCCATAAATACGCCATTTTTTAATGCTTTAAAAATTTTTTTAAAAAAAGTAAAAATTCCTGTTGACATTATCATAAATGGGTGCTATATTTGTCAATGTTCCGATTCGGAACACCCAAGAACCTTGACAATCAAACAACAATGCAACCCTGAAAATCTTTGAGAATAATTCTGAGGATTTCAGAAGTGTGAAAGCGAACACACTATAAAAAAATACGACCCAAACACAGTAAAACGTGATGAATTAGCTAGAAGTTGATTCTGACAGTTTTCAAACTTTAATACGAGAGTTTGATCCT